>NZ_QNVJ01000054.1 GCF_003350345.1 Alkalilacustris brevis | reverse complement strand
GGTGGGCGCGGATGCGCCCGCCTGGGGGGCGGGCGGGCGCATGCCCGGGCCGCAAGCGGCCCGCGCAGGGTGAAACCGATCAAGCGCGAGCACGCTATAGTGCCGTTGGAACGAGCGGTGCGCATTGGCCAGCTTGCAAAGCCGGGCCGACGCCGAAGCGGTGGAAATCCATCTCATCATTGAAGGCGCTATGGACGTGAACGGCGACCCTATCGAGTAGCGTCAGGTTCCCCCTAAACCTTCCGCAAGACAAACACCGTCGATTGCAGCCCCAGCGCCGGAAGGTGCGGCCCGCGCGCGGCCTCGAGCCTCTCGGCCCCACCTGCGGCCACTGCAGCATCAAGCCGCTCCTTGTACCCGCCTTCGTCGAGCGCGTGGTCGTTGAGCGAGATCACCAGCAGCCCGCCCTGCGCAAGACTGTCAAGCGCGCCGTCGATATTCTCGGGCGGGGCGGCACCGGGGCTGATCGCGCCCGAGGCAACGATCGCCGCATACCCCTGCCCGCGCGCATCGAGCACCGCATCGGGCGCAGGCTGAACAAGCTTGCGGTAGACGCCCTTGGCCCGCGCCTGCGCCAGCATCCCCGCAGAGATGTCCATTCCGTCGATAACCCGAAACCCTGCCGCATACAGCGCAACGCCCGAAAGCCCGGTGCCGCAGGCAAAATCGAGCACTGGCGCATCGGGGTCGGAAAGGTAGCGGGCCAGCGCCTGTGCGCAGCGTTGCGGCGTGCGGTAGTCGCTTTGGGCAAGTTCGCTGTCGTAGCTGTCTGCCCATTGATCGTAATAATCGCGAAGGTTCTCGCTACCTTCGACCGAATAGATGTTGCTCAGAAAGCCCTCTTCCTGCGGCATTCGCAATGCTCCATTCTCTGCCTCGGGGGTCTCGAAGACCTAGCATCACGGGCAGCGCATTGCAAAATCGGCACCCCGGCACCGATTGCGCATTGCACCAGCTTCGCCTAAATCACGCTGCATGACCATTCGCCCGATCCTGATACATCCCGACCCGCGCCTCAAGAAGGCAGCCGCCCCGGTCGAAGCGATCACGCCCGAGCTGCAAACGCTCGCGCGTGACATGCTGGAAACCATGTATGACGCGCCGGGCATCGGGCTTGCCGCGCCGCAGGTGGGTGTCTCGGCTCGGTTGATCGTGATGGATTGCGTGAAAGACCCCGAGGAAGACCCGCGCCCGCTGATCCTGTTCAACCCCGAGATCACATGGGCCTCGGAGGAGCGCAGCACCTACGAGGAAGGCTGCCTGTCGATCCCCGAGCAATACGCCGATGTCGAACGCCCCTCCGAGGTCAAGGTGCGCTGGCTCAACATCGACGGCCAACCACAGGACGAACATTTCACCGGCCTCTGGGCCACCTGCGTGCAACACGAGATCGACCATCTGGATGGCAAGCTGTTCATCGACTATCTCGGCCCGCTCAAGCGGCAGATGATCACGCGGCGCATGGCCAAGCTCAAGCGCGAACGCGCGCGGGCCTGAGGCGCAGTATGGCGGTGCTCCCCTGTCTGCCCTGGCCCGACCCGCGGCTTGCCACACCCGCCGCCCCGGCCGATGCGATCACCGACGCGATCCGCGCCCTTTGGCAGGACATGATCGACACCATGGAGGCCATGCCCGGCGTCGGCCTTGCCGCACCGCAGATCGGGGTGTTGCTGCGCCTCGCGGTCGTCGATGCCTCCGACGGGCGCGGGGAGGCCGTGCGCATGGCCAACCCCGAGATCCTGCATGAAAGCATCAAGCTGCGCGCCCATGAGGAGGCCAGCCCGAACCTGCCTGGCATCTCGGCCAGGATCGAGCGGCCGCGCGCGGTGACTGTGCGGTTTCTCAATGCCGATGGCGAATGGGAGGAACGCGATTTCGTCAGCCTATGGGCCACCAGCGTACAGCACCAGATCGACCATCTGAACGGGCGTATGTATTTCGACCGGCTCAGCCCGCTCAAGCGGCGGATGTTGCTGTCGCGCGCGGAAAAGCTGCGCAAACGTGGGGGCGGGCGATGAAGGTTGTGTTCATGGGCACGCCCGATTTCTCGGTGCCGGCGCTGCGGGCGCTGCACGCCGCGCATGAGGTCGTCGCCGTCTATTGCCAGCCACCCCGCCCCGCTGGGCGCGGGCAAAAACCCCGGCCCTGCCCCGTGCAGGCCGAGGCCGAGGCTCTGGGCCTGCCTGTGCGCCACCCCGAAAGCCTGCGCGGCCCACAGGAACAGGCCCGCTTTGCCGATCTGGGGGCCGATGTGGCCGTGGTGGTGGCCTACGGGCTGATCCTGCCCCGCGCTGTGCTCGAGGCCCCCGCGCGGGGGTGCCTGAACATCCATGCCTCGCTGTTGCCGCGCTGGCGCGGGGCGGCGCCCATTCACCGCGCGGTGCTGGCAGGGGATGCGGAAACCGGGGTCTGCATCATGCAGATGGAAGTGGGGCTTGATACTGGGCCGGTGCTGCTGCGGCAATCCACGCCCATCGGCCCCGAGGACACGACCGGCGACTTGCATGACCGGTTGGCCGCGATGGGGGCCGAACTGATCTGCACGGCGCTTGAGCGCCTCGACACGCTTGAGCCCGCGCCGCAACCCGATGTCAGCGTCACCTATGCCGCCAAGATCGACAAGGCCGAGGCCCGCATCGACTGGACCCTACCCGCCGCCGCGATCGACCGCCAACTCCGCGCGCTGTCGCCCTTTCCCGGCGCCTGGTGCCTGGCCGGAAGCGAGCGGCTCAAGCTGTTGCGCAGCCGGCTGGCCGAGACACGCGCCGCACCCGGCACCCAAGCCGGCGAGGTGCTGGCCACAGACGATGCGCACAGCCTGCATATCGCGGCTGGCGATGGCGGGGTCATTGCCGTGACCATGGCACAGCGTCAAGGCAAACGCCCGATGGAGATTTCGGAGCTTCTGCGCGGTCTGCGCCTGCCGCCGGGCAGCCGGCTGGAATGACCGCCTTGCTCAGCCAGCCAGCGCGGTCTGCGCACTTTCGCGCGGCGGCAGGACAGGGGCATCTATCCTGCGGGTAACAACGCCGGGCACATCTTCGAAGCGGTTCTTCAGGGTGCGTGGGAAAAAGGTGCTGCCCACACCCTCAAGCCCTGGTATCTGCCGCAGCACCGCGCTGGTGCGCACCGCGCATTGCCCGGATGGTGCAGCCGATTGCGCCTTGGCCGCCTGAATTGCAGCAGCGGCCTGCCCGGGCGTCAGGCGCAAGGTCTGCGCAATCACGTGATGCGTGTCGCGTGCATGGTAATCGAGATATATGCGTTCAAGCTGCGGCGACATGCCGTAATGCACATCGTTGCGCCGTGGTGCGTGCCGGTTGAACCAGCTGCCTGCCGGGTCATACAGAATGCGGTGTTCACCATTGATGATCAGCGCCGAATGATCCCCCGCGCCCGAACGCGTGTTGATCACCGTGATAAGGGTAATCTCGGCCGGTGCATCCGACACATGGCGCGCACGGGCCACCACATCGTCAGCGGCCCATTCGCCCGCAGGCGCGCAGGCGGCCACGAGGACCGGCAGAAGAAGCAGCGCGATCAGCCGCCTCGTAAGCGCGCGAAAATCAGGCATTGACCAGCGCAAGAAACACCAGAATGGCGAGCACGATCACCGTGACCCAGATCGAGAACTTGATGAATCCCGCAAAGGTCTTCTCCTGCTCGGAAATATCCATTTCGCCATGCTTGTGATTGGCCATCTCGGCATATCCTCGGTTTGGTAGCTGTCGTTGTGCCCCGCTATAGCCGATTCATTTCGGGCTGTCACGGCGGCGTGGCGGGTGCAGCCTGAATTTTGTATGCCCGGCCTGCCCCATGCGCTTGCCTCGCCCCGTGAAAGTCACTACACCGCGCGCGTCACAACCCCTGACCCCGGAGCCTGCAATGTCTGCTACAGCGTCCGCGCCGAAAAAAGTCGTGCTTGCCTATTCGGGGGGGCTCGATACCTCGATCATCCTGAAATGGCTGCAAGCCGAATATGGCTGCGAGGTCGTGACCTTCACCGCCGATCTGGGCCAGGGCGAAGAGCTGGACCCCGCGCGCAAGAAGGCCGAGCTGCTGGGGATTGCCCCCGAGAACATCTATATTGAAGACCTGCGCGAGGAATTCGTGCGCGATTTCGTCTTTCCGATGTTTCGCGCTAATGCCGTCTATGAGGGGCTTTACCTGCTGGGCACCTCGATCGCACGGCCGCTGATCTCCAAGCGGCTGGTCGAGATTGCCGAAGCCACCGGCGCCGACGCCGTGGCTCATGGCGCCACCGGCAAGGGCAACGACCAGGTGCGCTTCGAACTGGCCGCCTATGCGCTCAACCCCGATATCAAGGTGATCGCCCCCTGGCGCGAATGGGATCTGACCAGCCGCACCAAGCTGCTGGAGTTCGCCGAGGCACACCAGATCCCCATTGCCAAGGACAAGCGCGGCGAGGCGCCGTTTTCGGTCGATGCGAACATGCTGCACACCTCGTCCGAGGGCAAGGTGCTGGAAGACCCGGCCGAGGATGCGCCCGATTACGTCTATCAGCGCACCGTGAACCCCGAAGACGCCCCCGACACGCCCGAATTCATCGAGATCGGGTTCGAGAAGGGCGATGCTGTCTCGATCAATGGCGAGGCAATGTCGCCCGCCACGGTCCTGACCACGCTTAACGAGCTGGGGCGCAAGCACGGCATCGGGCGGCTCGATTTCGTGGAAAACCGCTTTGTCGGGATGAAGTCGCGCGGCATCTACGAGACCCCCGGCGGCACCATCCTGCTGGAAGCCCATCGCGGGATCGAGCAGATCACCCTCGATTCCGGCGCGGGCCACCTGAAAGACAGCCTGATGCCGCGCTACGCCGAGCTGATCTACAACGGTTTCTGGTTCAGCCCAGAGCGCGAAATGCTGCAAGCGGCCATCGATCGCAGCCAGGAGCACGTCACCGGCACAGTGCGGCTCAAGCTATACAAGGGCTCGGCGCGCACCGTGGGCCGCTGGTCGGAGCACAGCCTCTACTCCGAGGCGCATGTGACCTTCGAGGACGACGCAGGCGCCTATGACCAGAAGGACGCCGCGGGCTTCATCCAGCTCAACGCGCTGCGTCTCAAACTGCTGGCGGCACGCAACCGGCGGCTGAAGGGCTGAAGGGGCGCGGCCCTTCGCGCGCTGGCCGACCTTCACGGCAACTCCGCATTTCCATCCGTCTTATGTCACCACATCGGGCGCCGTGCGCCCGGTGCGCGCCTTGATCCCGGCCAGCACATCAGCGGCGCGCGCCACCGGGGCCAGCACCTCGGCAGGATCGGCGTGCAGATCCTCCGGTGCCTCGCGCAGTTGTTCAAGATAAAGCCGCAAGGTCGCACCCTCGGTACCTGTGCCTGAAAGGCGCAGCACCGCCCGCGCGCCGCCGTCGAATCCGATCTGGATGCCCTGGCCCGTGGCCACCGACCCATCGACCGGATCGGTATAGGCGAAATCCTCGGCCGCGGCCACGCGCAGCCCGGCGAAGTCCTGTCCCGGCAGGCTGGGCAGGCGCACGCGCAGATCCTCCATCAGCCCGGCCGCGGCGGCGCTGTCGATCCCCTCGTAATCGTGGCGGGTGTAGTAGTTGCGCCCGAACTCGGCCCAATGCGCGGCCATCAGATCGGCCACTGACATGCGGCGCACGGCCAGGATGTTGAGCCACATCAGAACGGCCCAGAGCCCATCCTTTTCGCGCACATGGTCCGATCCGGTGCCGGCGCTTTCCTCGCCGCACAGCGTCACATGCCCGGCATCGAGCAGGTTACCGAAGAACTTCCACCCCGTTGGCGTGGCGAAACACGGCAAGCCCCGCGCGGCGGCAACACGATCCGCCGCGCGGCTGGTGGGCATGGAACGGGCTATGCCGCGCAGCCCCTGCGCATGGCCCGGCGTCAGATGCGCATTCGCCGCCAGCACGGCGAGGCTGTCGGAGGGCGTGACATAGATGCCGCGCCCCAGGATCATGTTGCGGTCGCCATCCCCATCCGAGGCGGCGGCGAAATCGGGCGCGCCGGGCCCCATGACATGCGCCACCAGATCCCTTGCCCAGACGGGGTTCGGGTCCGGGTGGCCACCCCCGAAATCCGGCAGCGGCACAGCGTTGACCACCGACCCGGCCGGGGCGCCCAGTGCGGTTTCCAGAATGTCGCGCGCATAGGGTCCGGTCACGGCGTGCATCGCATCGAAGCGCAGCCTGAAGCCGCCCGCGATCAGCCCGGCGATGGCTTCGAAATCGAAAAGTCGCGCCATCAGCGCGCGGTAATCGGCCACCGGGTCCACCACCTCGACGGTCATGCCGCCAAAGCTGTGTTCCCCGATCTGGCCAAGCGGCAGGTCGGCGGCCTCGAAGATGGCGTATTCGCTCAGGCGCAGACTCTCGTCGTGTATGGCCCTGGTGAGCGATTCGGGCGCAGGGCCGCCGTTGGCAGTGTTGAATTTCACGCCGAAATCGGCCTCCGGCCCGCCGGGGTTGTGGCTGGCCGAAAGGATGATCCCGCCATCAGCGCCGTGCAGCCGGATCAGATGCGAGGCTGCGGGCGTCGAAAGCAGCCCGTCCCTCCCCACGATCACACGCCGCGCACCCGAAGCGGCGGCCATACGCAGAATCACCTGCGCGGCCCGATCGTTGAAATAACGCCCGTCGCCACCCAGGACCAACATCTTGCCCTCGAGTCCGCCAATGGCGTTCCAGATGCTCTGGATAAAATTCTCCAGATAATGCGACTGCATGAAGACACGGGTCTTCTTGCGCAGCCCCGAAGTGCCGGGAACCTGCCCTTCGATCGGGCGGGTCGGGTGGCGGCTTATCTGCATGTCATGTTCCTGATTCAAGTCCCTGGTTCAAACCTTGCCCGTCACGGCCGAAGCCCAGATTACCCGCGCGCTGCACGCGATGTCACCCCACCCGGCCCTTCGTGGCCGGACAGGCGCGACTCGGGCCGCTTGCGCGATCGGAGGCTTCTGTCCAGTTCGAATCGGAGGGCTTGTCCCCATGCGGGCATTGCCGTCGCGAGTCGTGCCCAAGCTGCAACAGCCGAACAGGACAGCGCCCGCGGAACAAATGGCGAAGGCCACGACGCTTTCCGGCAAGACGCCTGTTTTCTTTGCCGGCTTTACAATGACGCGCTGCGGCGGGCGCCTTGCCCGTTCCGAAGGCAGCTTCGGGATTCGCGCGATCAGGTGTGAGTCAAGCGCGTTGTTCAGTTGCGCGGGGCGAGAGCGTGTTGCTACCTTTCAGGAGCGATTCACGTCGTCTGGGGGACAAGGAAGCGCCCCGCCCGCGATAGCCGGCCCGACTGTCAGAACGGGCCATGATATTATTTGGGGCGGAAAAGCGCCGTTTGGTCCGGCCACCTGTAGCGCGTTGCGTCTGAACAGGGCGCCAATGCACGCGAGCCAGCAGGTGGCACGACCATGCGGCAGGTGGCCGGCATATTTATGCCGGCTGTCGGGCGCATGTCCGGAAGGGTTCTATCGCCGCCGAAATTGCGGCCAGCATCGCCTCGGGCGATCAGGCGGCATTCGGGCGTAGCCCTCCGCAGAGGCAGGTATTCCGTTCGGTACTGCGAACGGGTTTCTGCTGCAGTTGGCGTGAGCGTTCATTGCAACGTTCGCCCGCAGACCGCGCTGTCTGGCGGGCGACGCCAACGAGAAAGCGGAAGCATGGGGAAAACCAGCCAGGATGAGACTTTGCAGGATAGCTGGGACGAGGTGCGTTCGGCCCTTCAGTCCAGCATCGGAAGAAACAACTTCGTAACCTGGATCGAACCGCTGCAGCTTCGCGGGCTTAGCAATGGGATCTTGCGGGTCGCGGTGCCGACCCGGTTTATCGGGGAATGGGTCTCACGCAATTACAACCAGCAGATCCTGCGTGAATATGCACGGATCGGGGTGCCGGTGTCGCGGATCGATTTTCAGGTATCCCGGCCATCCCAGCCCAAGGCAGAGAAAAAATCGGCCAATACGGCCAACTGTAACGGCGTGGAGAGCCGCGCTGCACAGAACCGCAACGCATCCGCCGCCGGACCCGCCCCGCAATCATCGGAAACCGCAAATGAAGAAGGCGATCTGCCGGGCGCGGCGCTGGACAGGCGCTTCACTTTCGACCGCTTTGTCGTGGGCAAGCCCAACGAACTGGCCCATGCCGCCGCGCGCCGCGTGGGCGAAGGCGGCGCAGTCACCTTCAATCCGCTGTTCCTTTATGGCGGCGTGGGCCTTGGCAAGACCCACCTGATGCATGCCATCGCCTGGGAATTGAACGCGCGCCAGCCTGAAATGCGGGTGCTCTACCTGTCGGCCGAGCAGTTCATGTACCGCTTCATCCAGGCGCTGCGCGATCGACAGATCATGGATTTCAAGGAACTGTTTCGCTCGGTCGATGTGCTGATGGTCGATGATGTGCAATTCATCGCCGGAAAAGACAGCACCCAGGACGAATTCTTTCACACCTTCAACGCGCTGGTCGATCAGGGAAAGCAGATTATCATCTCGGCCGATCGCGCACCGGGCGAGATCAAGGATCTAGAGGAACGCATCAAGTCGCGCCTGCAATGCGGGCTTGTCGTCGATCTGCATCCCACCGACTACGAATTGCGCCTCGGCATTCTTCAGCAGAAGACCGAGAATTACCGCCACCAGTATGGCGGGATCGAGGTGGCATCCGGGGTTCTGGAGTTTCTTGCCCACCGGATCACCACCAATGTGCGCGTGCTCGAAGGGGCGCTGACCCGGCTTTTCGCCTTTGCCTCTCTGGTCGGGCGCGAGATCACGCTCGACCTGGCGCAGGACTGTCTGGCCGACATTCTGCGCGCCTCGGACCGGCGCGTCACCGTCGAAGAAATTCAGCGCAAGGTCTCCGAGCATTACAACATCCGGCTTGCCGACATGATCGGCCCGAAACGCGTGCGCACCATCGCCCGGCCCCGGCAGATCGCGATGTATCTGGCCAAGGAACTGACCTCGCGCAGCCTGCCCGAGATCGGCCGCCGCTTTGGCGGGCGCGATCACACGACGATCATTCACGGGGTGCGCAAGGTCGAGACCCTGCGCGAATCCGATCCGCAGATCGCCGAAGATGTCGATCTTCTGCGGCGCCTGCTTTCGGGATGAGCGCCCGTCACCACCTTTGCCGATGCCGCTTCAGTGCGCCTCGTGGCCACTGAAATGCGATAACGGCGGAAATCTGACAGGAAATACTTGAGGGCCGGGCGAAAATGGCTAGGCTCTGCCCCCCGACACCGCCGGTTGTGCGGGTCGGGCGCGCAAGAAGGGAACCGAGGGCATGAAGATCAGTATCGAACGCGGCCCGTTGCTCAAGGCGGTTGCGCAGGCGCAATCGGTCGTTGAGCGCCGCAACACCATTCCGATCCTGGCCAATGTGCTGATCGAGGCGGAAGGCGACGCGGTCAGCTTCCGGGCCACCGATCTGGACATCGAGGTGGTCGACAAGGTGCCCGCTCAGGTCGAGCAGGCCGGCGCCACCACCATTTCCGCCGTGCTGCTGCATGAAATCGTGCGCAAGCTGCCCGATGGCGCGCTGGTGCGGCTGGTGGACGATCCGCAAAGCGGGCGCCTCTCGGTCGAGGCGGGGCGGTCGAGCTTTTCGCTGGCGACGCTCCCGCGCGAGGATTTCCCGGTGATGGCCAGCTCGGAATACACCAGCAACTTCGCCGCACCCGCGAAAGATTTGCGCCGGCTCTTCGACAAGACCAAATTCGCCATCTCGACCGAAGAGACACGGTATTACCTCAACGGGGTCTATCTGCATGTGGCCCAGGGCGAGGATGGCCCTGCCCTGCGCGCCGTCGCGACCGATGGCCACCGGCTGGCCCGCGTGGATGCGCCGCTGCCCGAGGGGGCCGACAACATGCCTGGCGTGATCGTGCCGCGCAAGACGGTGGGCGAGCTGCGCAAGCTGCTGGAAGACGACGAGGCACAGATCGCCGTTTCCGTTTCAGAAACCAAGCTGCGCTTTGCCACGCCCGAGATCACCCTGACATCCAAGGTCATCGACGGCACTTTCCCCGATTACACGCGGGTCATCCCGACGGGCAACACCCGCCGCATGGAAGTCGATGCCAGCGAATTCGCCCGCGCCGTGGACCGTGTGGCGACGGTTTCCTCCGAGCGGTCGCGCGCGGTCAAGCTGACGATCGAGGAAGACCGGCTGGTGCTGTCGGTAAACGCCCCCGATGCGGGTGCGGCCGAGGAAGAGGTCGCCGTGGCTTATGCCGATGAACGGCTGGAGATCGGGTTCAACGCCAAGTACCTTTTGGAGATCGCCAGCCAGGTAGATCGCGAGAATGCGGTGTTCATGTTCAACTCATCGGGCGACCCGACCCTGATGCGCGAGGGCAACGACACCTCGGCTGTCTATGTCGTGATGCCGATGCGGGTCTGAGGCGGGCGCGGGCCTGTCATTCGAAAGAAGGGCAGCCATGCCCGGAATGGCCGTCGAATCGCTGACGCTTTCGCATTTCCGCTCGCATGTGGCGACGCGGATGACGCTTGACGGGCGGGCCGTGGCGCTGTTCGGCCCCAATGGCGCGGGCAAGACCAACATCCTCGAGGCGCTGTCGCTGCTGTCTCCGGGCCGCGGCTTGCGGCGGGCCGCGCCTGAGTCCCTTTCCCGGCAGCCGGAGGCGCTGGGCTGGAAGGTCACCGCCACGCTGCGCTGCGACGGGCGACAGCACGAGGTCGAAACCTGGGCCGAACCGGGGCGCCCGCGCAGCCTGCGCATCGACGGCAAGGCGGCACCGCAAACGGCATTGGGCCGGATCGCCCGCATCCTGTGGCTGGTGCCGGCAATGGATCGTCTCTGGACCGAGGCTGCCGAAGGGAGGCGCCGGTTTCTCGACCGGATCACGATGAGCTTCGAGCCCGGCCACGCAGACACTGTGCTCACCTATGAAAAGGCCATGCGCGAACGCAACCGGCTGTTGCGCGATCAGGTGACGGATGAGGCATGGTATGGTGCGCTCGAGGCGCAGATGGCGCAGGCGGGGGCGCAGATCATGGTCAACCGCCGCGCCGCGCTTGACCGCATCGCGGCGGCCACCGAAGGCGCCAAGACAAGCTTTCCCGCTGCCACGCTGTACTTGACCGCCCCCGAGGATGCCAGCGCGTCCCCCGAAGAACCCGCCCCCCTGGCCGAGGCTTACGCGCGGGGCCGCCGGCGCGACATGGCGGCGGGGCGAACCCTGGCAGGGCCCCATCGGTCCGACCTGAGCGCGACTTACGCAGCCAAGGGCGTGCCGGCAGCGCAATGCTCGACCGGCGAGCAGAAGGCGCTTCTGATTTCGCTGGTTCTGGCCAATGCCCGCGCGCTGAGCGCGCTGATAGGCAACGCCCCGATCCTGTTGCTGGATGAAGTGGCCGCGCATCTGGACGCCGCGCGCCGCACCGCGCTTTACGACGAGATCACCGCGCTGGGCGCGCAGGCCTGGATGACCGGCACCGGGGCCGAGCTGTTTGCGCAGTTGGGGCCGCGAGCGCAGGGATTTGCGGTGTTCGAGCACGATGGTGCCTCCGGGCTGCACTCCCATGCCCTGGGCTGAGCCGTGCGCAGCGCCTGTGGCAAAGTGGTTACGCCCCGTGCCGACCCACATGATCGTGACTTGAAAGGCCAAGCGAAATCCAGAAGATGTTGGGTCTCGCCGCGTTTGGCCACTCAAAAGGGTATACAGATGTCTGCCAATGGAATCGGACGCCGCCGGGTGCTTGCCATGGGAGGCGCTGCCGCGCTTTCGTCAGTTGCGCTGCCGCTGCGTGCCCAGAATTTCACCGGCGCGATCGAAGGGGAAACAGGCGTTGAAGCCACCGCCAGCGAACGCGCGCGTCGGAATATCCAGGGGTTCCGCAATGTCCGCTGGCAGGACCATTTCGACCATCTGCGCAACGGTGCGATCCTGTGCGACACGGCATCGCGCGCACTGCATTACTGGTCGGCGGATGAAAGCATCTATCTGCTTCACCCCTGTTCGGTGCCGATGAGCGAAGAGTTCATCCGCCGCGGCCGCACCAGCATCGTGGAGAAACGGCCCAATCCCACCTGGATCCCCACCCCCAACATGCGCGAGCGCGACCCGTCGCTGCCCGCCATCGTCCACCCCGGCCCCGACAACCCGCTGGGGACCCGCGCGATGAACCTTGGCTGGACCTACTACCGTATTCACGGCATCGACAACCCCGCGAAGATCGGTCGCAAGGCCTCGAACGGCTGCTTCGGCTTGTATAACGAGGATGTCGAGGTTCTGTACGAGCTGGCGGTCATCGGGACGCAGGTTGTCGTGATCTGAGCGCGACAGGCCAGGCCGGGCGCCGGCATCTGCCCGCGGGGCCGCCTTCGGCGAGGATATTTTTTTCACAGTGAAGAAGGGGTTTGGCGCCTTGCCGAGCCCCTGCAGGACATTTCCGCAGGGCTGCAGGGCGCCCGCCCAAGATGGCAGGCGCCGGGTATCGGTCAGCCGCGCGACCGGATCATGCCCGTGATCTCGAAGCAGCGCTCGACGATGGGGCGGGCGATGGCTTCGGCGCGCTCGGCACCCCCGCCGAGGGTGCGGTCGATCTCGGCCGGGTCATCCATCAGGCGCGCCATTTCGCTGTTGATCGGGCGCAGCTTTTCCACGGCAAGATCGGCCAGCGCGGGCTTGAAGGCGCCGAAGCCCTGCCCGGCGAAGTCTTGCAGCACCGCAGCCGGGCTGATGTCGGCCAGGGCGGCATAGATGTTCACGAGGTTACGCGCCTCGGGCCGCTCTGACAGGCCGTCGAGTGCCTCGGGCAGGGGGTCCGGGTCGGTGCGGGCCTTGCGGATCTTCTGGGCGATGGCGTCGGCATCGTCGGTCAGGTTGATCCGGCTCATGTCGGAAGGGTCGGATTTCGACATTTTCTTTGTGCCGTCGCGCAAGCTCATCACGCGGGTGGCGGCGCCTTCGATCACCGGCTCGACGATGGGGAAAAATTCAATCCCGTAGTCGTGGTTGAACTTGATCGCGATGTCGCGGGTCAGTTCGAGGTGCTGTTTCTGATCCTCGCCCACCGGCACATGGGTTGCATGATAGGCAAGGATGTCCGCGGCCATCAGGTTGGGGTAGGCGAACAGGCCGACGGAGGCGTTTTCGCGGTTCTTTCCGGCCTTGTCCTTGAACTGGGTCATGCGGCTGAGCCAGCCCATGCGCGCCACGCAATTGAAGATCCAGGCGAGTTCCGCATGCGCGGGCACCTGGCTTTGGTTGAACAGGATCGAGCGTGCCGGATCGATGCCCGCGGCCAGGAACCCGGCGGCGGCCTCGCGGGTGGCGTGGCGTAGCTTCGCCGGCTCTTGCCAGACGGTGATGGCGTGCAGATCGACCAGGCAGTAGATGGTTTCAACGCCTTCGTCCTGCTTTTCGACAAAGCGCTTGAGCGCGCCGAGGTAATTGCCCAGCGTCAGCCCGCCCGAAGGCTGGATACCCGAGAAGACACGCGGCGCGAAGGCCGGAGTTGTGCCGGAGGTCTGCGGCGCCTCGGTCATGCGAATTCTCCATCTGGAAATCTGCCTGCGCGTCGCTTATCGCTGGGCGGGCGGGGCGTCAACTATGGCCGGGTCGTGCCGGACAGGCACAGGGAATTGGCATGTCACAGGAAAATACGTTTTCGCTGTTCAATCCGCTGCCGTTCTGGCTATGGGCGCTCGTGTTGGCCATTGTCGGGGTCGAGGCTGCGCTGCTGGCCACGGAGCTGGGCCTTGTCGCAGCGCGGGAAGCGATCGGCTGGCGGCTTGAGCTGGTTCAGCACTACGGCTTTTCCGGTAGCCTGTTCGAGTGGATGCTGGAGAACCGGCGTTTCCCGCCCGAGCATCTGCTGCGGCTGATCAGCTATCCGTTCATTCATGGCGACCCGGTGCACACGCTGTTTGTGGTGGTCTTCGTGCTGGCGCTGGGCCGCTTCGTCAGCGAAGGCATGAGCGGCCTTGCCATGATCGTGGTGTTTCTGGCGGCCTCGGCGACGGGGGCGGCGGCCTGGGGCTGGGCCTTTGGCAGCCCGAGCTGGCTGTTTGGCGGCTATCCCGGGGTGTTCGGCCTGGTGGGGGCATTCACCTATTTGCTGTGGATCGCGCTTGGGCGCAGCGGGGCGAACCGGGCGCGGGCGTTCCTGCTGATCGGGCTGTTGCTGCTGCTGCGGTTTCTGGTGGGGCTTTACCAGGGGATGGGCAGTGTCTGGCTGGCCGATCTGGCGGGGTTTGCCACAGGCTTCGGGCTGTCATTCGTGCTGGCCCCGGGGGGCTGGGCGCGGTTACTCGGCCTGCTCCGGCGGCGCTGAGCCGCGCGAGCGGCTGATGGCGGCGCGGATCTCGCTAATGCTGAAGGCGCCGATGGCCTGGCCAAGGCCGAAATAGACCGCACTTCCACCCAGGATCATCGCCAGCAGTGCGAGATACCGCTTGCCCGACTGTTCCAGCCAGGGCTGGAACAGCATATGCAACCCGTAAAGCGCCAGGCCCATGACCAGCGCGGCCGTCACAATCCGCCAGAAACGCGATTTCATCTGCGCGTCCAGCTGCGCCGCGCGGCCCATGCCGGCCGCCCCGCGCCACAGTTGCCAGACCATGACCCAGGCCGCCAAGGTGGTGGCCAGAGCCGCCGCGATGAAGCCGATGAAGGGCATCAGCCCGATGGCCACCGCCGCATTGACCAGCATCGACACCACCGCATAGCGAAACGGGCGGCGGGTATCGTGGCGTGCGTAATAGAGCGGTTGCAGCACCTTGTGCAGCACGAAGGCCGGCAGCCCCAACCCGTAGACGGCCAGCGCAAGGGCCGTGGCCTGGGTGTCAGTTTCGGTCCAGGCGCCGCGCCCGAACAGCACCGAGATGATTGGCGCGGCGATCACGATCAGCGCCACTGCCGAGGGCAATGTCAGAAACAGCGAGAACTCCAGCCCCCGGTTGAAGCTGTGTTGCCCCGCGCCCTCGTCGCCCGCGCGCAGGCGGCGTGACAGTTCGGGCAGCAGCACCACCCCCACGGCAATGCCCACCACCCCCAGCGGCAACTGGTAGAGCCTGTCGGCATAGGACAGCCAGGAAACGGCGTTTTCAGTAAAGCTGGCGACCTGCCGCCCGACGATCAGGTTGATCTGCACCACACCGCCGGCCAGCACCGCAGGGGCCGCAATGATGGCAAGGCGTTTGAGTTCCGGCGTCAGCCGGGGCCGACGAAACCGCATCTGGAAGCCCGCGCGCCGCACCGCGACCCACAACAGCACCAGTTGCGCCACCCCGGCCACCGGCACCGCGTAGGACAGGGCAAGCCCCATGGGCCAACCCGCGCGCTCGGCCAGCAGCATCGCCGCGACAAAGACCACGTTCAGCAGCACCGGCGCGGCGGCGGCGGCGGTGAAGCGCCCGACGGCGTTGAGCATCCCCGACAAGAGCGCCACCAGGGAGATGAAGAAGATATAGGGGAACGCCACGCGTCCGAAGAGCACCGCCATGTCGAAACGGTCGTCGTAAGCAAAGCCTGCCGCCATTCCCCAGACCAGGAGCGGCATGGCGATGATCGCCAGCGTGCAGAAGACCAGCAGCAGCGCCACCATTCCCCAGAAGGCATCCCGCGCGAAGCTTTCGGCATCTTCGCCCGCTTCGTGCTTCTTGGCGAAGATCGGGACAAAGGCGAAGTTGAATGCGCCCTCGGCAAAGAACCGGCGGAACATGTTGGGCAGCGAAAACGCGACGAAAAAGGCGTCCGTCACCGGCCCCGCGCCCAGATAAGCCGCCATCATCACATCGCGCACGAAGCCGAAGACGCGGCTGAGCAACGTCCACAGCCCCACCGTGAGGAAACCGGCCACAAGGCGGATCGGCTTCATTGCCCGTCCTGCCCGCTGCCGCGCCGGGTGCCGCGCGGCTTCCACGCCATGCCCATATACCCCTCGCCTGCGGCAAGTTCGACCAACATGCTTTCGATACGGCGTGCGCGCGTGTCCGGGCGCTTGGCGCCATCTATCCAGATCAGCCAATCATTGCGCTGATAGGGCGGGCGAGCATCATAGGCCGCGCGCAAGCCGCGTTCGTGCAACAGCGCCTCCACATCCTGCGGCATCGGGTGGCGCGGGCGGCGGGCCATCAGCGCGCGGCCCTTTCGGCGCCGGCCTTGATTGCCTCGCGCAGCTTGCGCTCCAGTGCTTCCTGCTTGGCGCGGCTGTGCAGCTTCAGCCCGAACATGTCCTTGACATAGAAGGTATCGACAACCTGCACCCCGTAGGTCGCGATCACGGCACTGGCGATATAGATGTTGTTGGCCGCAAGCGTGCGCGTCAGGTCGTAGAGCAACCCTGGCCGGTCGCGGGTGTCCACCTCGATGATCGTGTATATCTCGGACCCTTCATTGTCGAAACTGATGTTGGTGGGCACGCGGAAGGGGCGTTCGCGCCTGGGCACCTTGTCGCGATCTTGCAGCGCCTCACCGGCGACAACCTTGCCGGCAAAGGTGCGTTCGATCATGCTGCGCAAGCGCGGCAGGCGCGCGGCCTCGAAGGGGTGGCCCTCGTTGTCCTGCACCCAGAAAACCGCGGTGGCATAGCCATCCTTGGACGTATAGGTGCGCGCATCCACCACATTGGCGCCCACCAGCGCCAGCGCCCCCGCCACCCGCGAGAAGATGCCCGGGTGATCGGCCAGCACGAAACAGGCGCGCGTGGCGTCGCGGTCTTCGTCGGGGTGCAGGTCGATGCGGATTTCATCCGGGCCGATCCCGCGCAGCAGGTTGGCGAAGACCACATGCGTCTCGGTCGGTAGCCCCTGCCAGTAGGGGCCGTAGTGGCGCGCGGTCTCGGTGCGCAACTCGGCGCGGGTCCAGTCGGCCAGCGCCTTGCGCAGGGCGCGCTTGGCTTCGGCCTCCCGCTTTTCGCGGTTGAGGTCTTCAAGCCCGGTCTCCAGCGCATCTGCGGTGTCACGGTAAAGCTGCCGCAGCAGCATCGCCTTCCAGTTGTTCCATGTTCCGGGGCCGACGCCGCGAATGTCGCAGACCGTCAGCACCGTCAGCAGATCGAGCCGCTTGCGCGTCTTCACCGCCTTGGCAAAACCACGCACCGTGCGCGGATCGGAAATGTCGCGCTTTTGCGCCATGTCGGACATCAGCAGGTGATAGCGCACCAGCCATTCGACGGTTTCGGCCTCTTCGCCGCTTAGCCCGAAGCGCGGCGCAATGCGGCGGGCGATTTGCGCACCCAGCACCGAATGATCCTCGGGCAGGCCCTTGCCGATGTCGTGCAGCAGCAGCGCGACATACAGCACCTTGCGGTTCACGCCCTCTTGCAGGATGCGGCTGGCGATGGGCAGTTCCTCGACCAGTTCGCCCCGTTCGATCTGTGCGAGCGTGCTGATGCACTGGATGGTGTGCTCATCCACCGTGTAATGATGATAAACGTTGAACTGCATCATCGCGACGATGCGCTCGAACTCGGGGATGAAGGCGCCAAGCACGCCCAACTCATTCATTCGCCTGAGCGCGCGCTCGGGGTTGCCATGCTTCAGCATCAGGTCGAGAAAGATGCGGTTGGCCTCGGCGCTGTTGCGCAAATCACTGTCGAAACGGTGCAGGTTCGCCGCGATCAGCCGCATGGCATCGGGGTGGATCAGCAGCCCCGTGCGCAGCGCCTCTTCAAAGATGCGCAGCAGATTGAGCGGATCGTCCAGAAAAGACTCCGGGTCGGAAACCTGCAGCCGGCCATGCAGGATCTCGTAGCCCTGCCGCGTCTTGCGGCGGCGCTTGAACAGCCCCACCAGCATCGGCTCGCGTTTGACATGCGACGCCTCGAGCGCTGTCAGGAAGATCCGCGTCAGCTCCCCCACTACGGTGGCATGGCGGAAATAGGCCTGCATGAAATGCTCGACCGCGCGGCGGCCGCCGCCATCGACAAACCCCATGCGTTCGGCCACCTCGACCTGAAGGTCGAAGGTCAGCTGATCCATTTCCCGCCCGGTGATCATGTGCAGATGGCAGCGCACAGCCCAGAGGAAGGTTTCCGCCGCGCGGAAGCTTTCGTATTCCTCGGGGGTGAACATGCCCAGTTCGACCAGTTCGGCCGCGGCATCGACATGGTGGATATACTTGGCGATCCAGTAGAGCGTCTGCAGGTCACGCAACCCGCCCTTGCCCTCTTTCACGTTGGGCTCCAGCACATAGCGCTGTCCGCCCTGCCGCTTGTGGCGCTCGGCGCGTTCGGTCAGCTTGGCCTCGATGAAATCGCGCGCGGTTCCCTTGAACAGCTCTGCCCAGAGCCGCTGGTCCAGGTCATCCGACAACGGCCTGTGCCCCCAGAGATAACGATACTCCAGCAAGGCGGTGCGGATCGTCATGTCGGCGCGGCCAAGGCGTAGGCACTCTTCCACATTGCGCGAGGCATGGCCGACCTTCAGCTTGAGATCCCACAGGATATAAAGCGTCGATTCGATCACGCTCTCGGCCCAGCCGGTCACTTTCCACGGCATCAGGAACAGCAGATCGACATCGGAATGCGGCGCCATCTCGGCTCGGCCATAGCCGCCGACAGCCAGCACGGCGAGGCGCTCTCCCTCGGTCGGGTTGGGCGCGGGATGCAGGTGTTGCACCACCACGTCCAGCGCAGTCGTGACCAGCCTATCCATCAGAAAGCTCTGTGCCTGCACCAGCGCGCGCGCATCCAGCGGCGCGGCCTTGAACGCCGCTTCAAGCCGGTCGCCGCCGGCCCGGCGTGCAGCGGTCAGTTCGCGTACCGTGGCGGCACGAACCGCGCGGCTGTCGGGGGCCTCGGCAATGGCGGCCTCGATCCGTCTGCGCACTGCTTCCGCATCGAAGATCTCACGCTCGGGGCAGATCAGCCCCTCGGCCCAGGTATGGCGCGCACCCGGCGCGGAAGGCTCGGCCACGGCGGCGGATTCGGCAGCGGGTTCGGCGGCAGAGTCCACGGACATGACCGATCAGAAACCGGCACCGGCGAAGCTGCGCGGCGCGGGATCGATCACAACGAGGTCATTGTCCCGAATCTCGGCCACCGCGAGCGCGCGCTCGTTGGTGCCGTCGGGACGCAAGCGGAAGACGCCGCCCACACCGGCAAAACCGGAAGCCTGGGTCAGCCCCGAACGCGACAGCGCATCGGATTGCCCCGCGCTGATCAGGGCGCCGATCGCCGCGACACCGTCATAGGCGAGCCCCGCGATGGGATGCGGCGCCCTACCATGGGCAGCCTCGTAGCGGCGCTGGAACTGTTCGGTCAGACCGGGGTCGGGCAGCGCGAACCAGCCCCCCTGCAACCCGCCCAGAGACAAGGTCGAGCGCGGAATGTCCCAGCGCGTCAGGCCGATATACTGGTAACGGTCGGGGCCGGTGCGGTTTTCGGGCAGGAGTTGCGCAAGCAATGGCAGCGCCCCCGCCGAATCGGAAGTGAAGAACAGCGCATCGGCCGAGGTCGCACGCGCGGCCTCGGCAATGCCGGGCGTCGCATCGACAACCCCCTGCTGCGAGAAGTCGAAGCTCTGCGCCCCGGCGATCTGCCCACCGGCGCGCTGAACCGCCTGTTCGATCGCGCGGCGGCCGACGGCGCCGGCCTCGTTGCGCTCATGCACGATCAGCACCCGCCCCTTGCCTTCGCGAACAGCGTGCCCGGCGAGCCGCGCAGCGGTGTTCTCGAAAGTGGGGCCAAGCACGAAGACGTTGCCGCCCGCAACGGCCGTGTTGTTGGAAAAGCTCAGCACATTGACATTACGCGCGGCGACCGCCTGCCCCACCGCGCGCGCCGAGGACGAGAATACCGGGCCAAGGATGATCTGCGCGCCCTCCTCAACCGCCTGCGCGGCAACCCGCGCGGCCTGGTCGGCGCGGCCCTCGGTATTGTAGACTCGCAGGTCGATCTGTGCGCCGGCTAGGTCGGAAATGGCGAGGCGGGCGGCGTTCTCGAGGCTGGTCGCAATTGCCTGATCGCCCTGTTCGCCCGAGCCGCCCGGGACCAGCAAAGCCACCTGCACCGCACGAGAGGTGTCGATACGCGGGCCACCCCCGAATCCTTGCGGATCGCAGGCCGCAAGGCCCAGCACAGCCAGTAGCAACAGCAATCGGGCGGGCAGACGAAGGGAAAGCGGGTTGCGGATGGCGGGCAAAAGGGCAAACATGAAGGGCATCCTCGGCGTGTTCCTGATCGCAGCGCGACACTAAGCGTTGCGGGGGATGAAGTAAACTTGGCAGAAGGCAATCAGGACATGGCGGGCGAAATCCCACCGGTGGAGCCGGGCCTGCATCTTGTGGCAACCCCGATCGGGGCGGCGCGCGACATTACCCTGCGCGCGCTGGACGTTCTGGCGCGCGCCGATGTGCTGGCAGCGGAAGACACCCGTAACCTGCGGCACCTCATGGCGCTCCACGGCCTCGAGACGGCCGGGCGCGAGATCGTCGCCTATCACGACCATAACGGCCCGCGAATGCGCCCGCGCCTGCTGGAGGCGCTGGAGGCTGGAAAAAGCGTGGCCTACGCCTCGGATGCGGGAACGCCGCTGGTGGCCGACCCGGGCTATCAGCTTGCCCGCGAGGCCATCGGCGCCGGGCACCGGGTGATCGCCGCGCCGGGGCCCTCGGCGGCGCTGGCCGCGCTTACCGTGTCGGGGCTGCCCAGCGACAGGTTTCTCTTCGCCGGTTTCGCCCCCGCACAGGGCGCGGCACGCAAGAAGTTCCTGCATGAGATGGGCACAATCCCCGCAACCGTGATCCTTTTCGAATCCCCGAAACGCATTTGCCGCCTGTTAACCGAACTGTGCGAAGCATGGGGACAGGAACGGGAAGCGGCGCTATGCCGGGAACTGACCAAGCGGCATGAGGAAGTGCGCCGCGGCACGCTGGGTGCGCTGGCCCAGGGTTGCACCGAACACCCGCCACGGGGCGAGATCGTGCTTGTCATCGACCGCGCGCGGGAAACGGAAGCTACACGCGCGGCCGCGTCGACGGATATGGAGGATGCCTTGAGGGAACGATTGCAGACACGCTCGCTCAAACAGGCGGTGGCCGAGATCACCGCCGAAACCGGCCTGCCGCGGCGACAGGTCTATCAGGCGGCGCTCAGGCTGGAGCAAGGCACATGAGCGCGGCGGGCCGGGCAGCGCGGGGCGAAATGGGGTATCATGCCGGGCTGGCCGCCGAGGCGGCGGTCGCGGCGCATTATCTGCGCGCGGGCCTTTCGGTGGTGGCCGAACGCTGGCGCGGCCGGGGCGGCGAGATCGACCTGATCGCCCGTGACGGCGAAGGGCTGGTCTTCATCGAGGTCAAGAAAAGCCGCAGTTTCGCCCATGCGGCCGAACGTGTCACAGCGCGCCAGATCGGGCGGATTTTCGCGGCCGCCTCGGAGTATCTGGCCGGAGAGCCCGCCGGGCAAGCGACCGAGGTGCGCTTTGACGTGGCGCTGGTGAACGGCACGGGTGAAATAGAGGTTCTGGAAAACGCGCTCTGCGCCTGATGGCAACGCCAGCCTGCCACGGCGCCATTGCAACCGGCCCCGCACTGCGGCAATGAAGATTGCAGCAGAAAAGGGGATGCGCAGATGAGCCTCAAGGTCGCTTTCCAGATGGACCCGATCGAGTCGGTCGCTATCGACGCAGACAGCACTTTCCGGATCGCGGAGGAGGCTCAGGCACGCGGGCACCAGCTGTTCTACTATTCGCCCGACGCGCTGCGCTATCGTGAAGGCCGAGTAATCGCCCGGGGGCGACCGATCGAGGAGCTGCGCCGCCGACACGGCGACCATGTCAGCCTCGGCCCCGAAACGGAAATCGACCTTGCCGAATGCGATGTCGTCTGGCTGCGGCAGGACCCGCCGTTCGACATGCATTACATCACCGGCACCCATCTGCTGGACCTGATCCACCCCGGAACCCTCGTGGTGAACAACCCGTTCTGGGTGCGCAACTATCCCGAAAAACTGCTGGTACTGCGCTTTCCCGATCTCACGCCACCGACGCTGATCGCCCGCGACCTCGACGCGATCCGCGCCTTCAAGGACGTGCATGGCGACATCATCCTCAAGCCGCTTTACGGCAATGGTGGGGCGGGTGTCTTCCGGCTGGACCCTAACGACCGCAACCTCGCCGCGTTGCACGAGTTGTTCACCGGCTTCACGCGTGAGCCGCTGATCGCGCAGAAATTCCTGCCGGATGTCGCGCAAGGCGACAAGCGGGTGATCCTGGTGGATGGCGAACCGGTGGGCGCGATCAACCGCGTCCCGGCCGCGGGCGAGACGCGGTCGAACATGCATGTGGGCGGGCGCCCCGAGAAGATCGGCCTGACCGACCGCGACCGCGAGATATGCGCGCGCATCGGCCCGCTCTTGCGCGAGAAGGGGCAGATATTCGTCGGGATCGACGTGATCGGCGGCTATCTCACCGAAATCAACCTCACCTCGCCCACGGGCATCCAGGAACTCGAGCGTTTCGACCAGATCAACGTGGCGGGCCGCATATGGGAAGCGATCGAAGCCAGGCGCGCCGGTTGACAGGCCAGAGCCTGCGCGCACGGCTGCTGAGGCTTGTGCTGCGCTGGCTGATACGCCCGCAGCTTGCCCGCGAGAGCAGCCCACCCCGCGCGCGTCGACTGTTCCGGCTGGGCGCGCGGCTCCTCTTTCGCGATCCGCCGTTCACGGCCTATCTGCCCGCCCGTCTGTGCGCAGATGGTCAGGCGGTGCCCGCGCTCTGGGCGCGGGGCGCGGGCAGGCAAGGCGTGCTTCTCTACTTGCATGGCGGCGCCTATATCATGGGAAGCCCGCGCACCCATCGCGCACTTGCCGCAACGCTGGCCGGCCTCGCCGGGATGGACGCGCTGCTGCCCCGCTACCGGCTTGCGCCCGAGCACCCCTTTCCCGCAGCCTTCGAGGATGCGCGCACAGCCTATGCCGCGCTGCTTGCACGCGGCTATCCGCCCGAACGCATCGCCCTTGCCGGTGACAGCGCCGGCGGCGGCCTTGCCCTTGCGCTGCTGGCCGAGGTGCTGCGGAAGGGCTGGCCTGCCCCTGCGGCGCTGGTGGCGTTCTCGCCGCTGACCGACATGACGTTTTCGGGCGCCTCCTTTCACGAGAACGCCCGCCGCGATGCGATGCTCCCGCCCGCGCGTGCCAACGACATGCGCCGCTTCTACCTGGGCGAGGGCGGCGATTCGCGCGACCCGCGTGCCTCGCCGCTTTTTGCCGGGTGGCACCGGCCGCCGCCGGTTCTTCTGCAAGCCTCCGAGAGCGAGATTCTGCGCGACGACAGCCTGCGCATGGCCGCGCGGCTGCGCACCGCGGGCGGCAGGGTAGAATGCGAAATCTGCGGCGACCTGCCCCATGTCTGGCAAATATTCCAGGGCCGCCTGCCCGAGGCCGATGCCGCACTGGCGCGCGCAGGTGATTTCCTGCGCCGTGCGCTGCCCCCGGCCCGGGGAACGACACCCCCGCAAACTGTCTGAAAATTTGATCCGGCCTCGGGCCCGGCGCGTAAACATGGTATATCCGCCGCGAGAGGTTGCGGCGCTCTGAATACGCCGGAGGCTCGAAAAATGGCATTTGACGGACCCAGCGACAGGGAATTTTCGCGCAAGGCGATGAAGGCCGAACTGCTCGACGCCGAGACCGAGCGCGAACTGGCCTATGCCTGGCGCGACCGGCGCGACGAGGCCGCGCTGCACCGGCTTATCACCGCCTATATGCGCCTTGCCATTTCGATGGCAGCCAAGTTCCGCCGTTACGGCGCGCCGATGAACGAACTGATCCAGGAGGCCAGCCTCGGCCTCATGAAAGCCGCCGACAAGTTCGACCCCGACAGGGGCGTGCGGTTTTCGACCTATGCGGTCTGGTGGATCAAGGCCAGCGTTCAGGATTACGTCATGCGCAACTGGTCGATGGTGCGCACCGGCTCGACCAGCAGCCAGAAATCGCTGTTCTTCAACATGCGCCGCGTGCAGGCCAAGATCGAGCGCGAGGCGCTGGCGCGGGGCGAAACGCTCGACGGGCATCAGTTGCGCGAAATGATCGCCCATGAGGTGGGCGTGCCGCTGCATGATGTAGAGATGATGGAAGGCCGGCTTGCGGGAATCGATTACTCGCTCGATGCGACACAAAGCACCGACGAGGATGGCCGTGCCTGGATCGATCTGCTGGAAGACGATGCGCCGCAAGCTGCGCAAACAGTCGCCAGGGATCACGACAGCGCGCAGTTGCGCGACTGGCTGATCGACGCGATATGCACCCTGAACCCGCGCGAGCGCTTCATCCTGCGCGAGCGCAAGCTGCGGGAAGATCCGCGAACGCTGGAAAGCCTGGGGCAGGAGTTGAACCTTTCGAAGGAACGTGTGCGCCAGCTTGAGGCCGCAGCCTTCGTCAAGATGCGCAAAGCGCTCGAATCCCGCTCGCGCGAGGTGCAGCAATTGCTGGCGTGATACTCCGGCCGCCCGACGTTCTGGACGGGTTGCCGGATGCCCCGTCAATGGGTCCGGCGCCAATGGCAACGTGATTGCACCCCGACCCGGCCCCTGCGCTTCCTTCCGGCGAGAACTGTTGTGCGCGGCCCGGCCTGCGCCTAGAACGGTCGGGCAGGCGGCAAAAAGGGCGTTGGGATGCTGGGCGGCAGGCGGATACTACTTATCATCGGCGGCGGGATCGCCGCCTACAAGGCGCTCGAACTGATCCGGCGGCTGCGCGAGCGTGGCGCAGCCGTGGTGCCGGTGCTTACCCGTGCGGGGGCCGAGTTCGTCACACCCCTTTCCGTGTCGGCGCTGGCGGGCGAGAAGGTCTATCAACAACTCTTCGACCTGACAGCCGAGGCCGAGATGGGCCATATCCAGCTTTCGCGCGCGGCCGATCTGGTTGTGGTGGCCCCGGCCACGGCCGACCTGATGGCGAAGATGGCCGGCGGACATGCCGATGACTTGGCCTCGACACTGCTGATGGCGACCGACAAGCGTGTGCTGATCGCGCCGGCGATGAACGTGCGCATGTGGGAACATCCCGCGACCCAGCGCAACAGCGCCACCCTGCGCAGCGATGGGGTGCTGTTTGTCGGCCCCAACGCCGGCGACATGGCTTGCGGCGAACACGGCCCTGGCCGAATGGCCGAACCGGCCGAGATCATCACCGCGGTCGAGGCCGCGCTAGGCAGCGGGGCGGCACAGGGGCCGCTGGCCGGGCGGCATGTGATCGTGACCTCGGGGCCCACGCATGAACCCATCGACCCGGTGCGGTACATCGCCAACCGCTCGTCGGGGCGGCAGGGCGCGGCGATTGCGGCCAGCTTGCGTGATCTGGGCGCGCGAGTCACCTTCGTCACCGGCCCGGCCGAGATGCCGCCGCCCGAGGGCGTGGCCGTGGCCCATGTCCAGACCGCACGCGAGATGCTGGCCGCCGTCGAGACGGCGCTGCCCGCCGATGCGGTGATCTGCGCCGCCGCCGTGGCCGACTGGCACGTGACCAACGGTGCCGCGCAGAAGATGAAGAAAGACAGGGGCGGCCCGCCAGTTCTGAAGTTCGCCGAGAACCCCGATATTCTGGCACAGATCAGCCAGCCCGGCCCGCAGCGCCCCGCGCTGGTGGTGGGCTTTGCCGCCGAAACCGAGAATGTGGCGGAGAACGCCACCACCAAACGGGCGCGAAAGGGCTGCGACTGGATCGTGGCCAATGATGTATCCGCCGGAACGGGCATCATGGGCGGGGCTGAGAACGCCGTGACCCTGATCACCGACGCGGGCGCCGAGGCCTGGCCCCGCATGGTCAAGCCCGAGGTGGCCCGCCGCCTGGCCGAACGGATCGCGCAGGCGCTCGCATGAGGCCGGTACTGCGCCTTTCCCGCATCGACGGGTTCGACCCCGCCGTGCCGCTGCCCGGCTATGAAACCGAGGGCGCCGCCGGCGCCGACCTGCGCGCCAACCTGCCGGACACCCACCGCAACGGCGGCATCACGCTTTACCCTATGCAGCGCGCGCTGGTGTCCACGGGCCTGCGCGTCGAGATCCCGCCGGGGTTCGAGCTGCAGATCAGGCCGCGTTCGGGGTTGGCACTAAAGCACGGAATCACATTGCTGAACACGCCGGGCACGATCGACAGCGATTACCGCGGCCCGTTGGGTGTGATCGCGGTCAACCTCGGGGCCGATCCCTTCACCATTCGCCATGGCGATCGGATCGCGCAGATGGTTCTGGCGCCGGTGGTGCAGGCCCGCATGGAACTGACCGAAACACTTTCGGACACCGCCCGCGGCTCGGGCGGCTTCGGCTCGACCGGGAGGGGGTGATGGGGCTGGTGTTGTTCATGGCGGCGGTGCTGCTGGTCATCGGGCACCTGATGGGGGCACCTTGGCGGGCGCGGCTGACCATGCTGGCGGTGCTTTATGCCGGGGTGCTGCTGGTGCAGTTCACCCTGCCCGAGGGCGCCGGGCTGCGGCAGGCAACCGGAGGCTCGCCGCTGCCCTGGCTTGCGCTCGGGGTCGTGGGGCTGATGGTGGGGGGCTACGCGGCGGGGCTGGGGCACCTGCGCGCGCGGGCACAGGCCGCAGCCGAAACCCCAGGCAGAACCGCCGGCGGCACCTCGCCCGACAGTTTCAGCCCCGTCGAGCTTGAGCGCTACGCCCGCCACATCATGCTGCGCGAGGTCGGCGGCACCGGGCAGAAGCGCCTCAAGGCCGCGCGGGTGCTGGTGATCGGCGCGGGTGGCCTAGGCTCGCCCGTGCTGCTTTACCTGGCGGCGGCGGGCGTGGGTACTTTGGGAGTGATCGATGACGATGTGGTCGACAACTCCAACCTGCAGCGGCAGATCATCCATACCGATGCACGGATCGGGATGCCCAAGGTGTTCTCGGCACAAATCGCCATCGAGGCGCTGAACCCTTTCGTCACCGTGCGCCCCTACGAGCGCCGCCTCACCGAGGAGATCGCAGAAACCCTGTTTTCGGAATACGATCTGATTCTTGACGGAACGGACAATTTCGACACCCGCTATCTGTCCAACCGTGCCGCTGTCGCTGCGGGCAAGCCGCTGATCGCGGCCGCCATTACACAGTGGGAAGGTCAGATCAGCCTTTACGACCCGGCACGGGGCGGGCCTTGTTTTCAATGCGTCTTTCCCGAACGCCCCGCGCCCGAGCTGGTGCCAAGCTGCGCCGAGGCCGGTGTAATCGCCCCGCTGCCGGGTGTGCTGGGCACGATGATGGCCAATGAGGCGATCAAGCATATCACGGGCGCGGGCGAAGGGCTGCGCGGGCGCCTGATGATCCTTGATATGCTTTATGCCGATTCGCGGATAATTGCCGTCAAACCACGTAAAAGCTGCCCCATTTGCACGGGGGGCGATGCCGAAACCGGCACAAAGACCTGACTTTTCCACCGATGCGACTTGGCCGATATCCGGGTCTTGAAACATATTCGAATTGTGTTATGTGTTGTGCCAACGGATGCAGCAGAAGGAATGTAATCCATGGCCAATTCGCCCGTCGTCAAGACTTTTTTCGACCGCCCGACCGGCAGCCTGCAATATGTCTTTCATGACCCGGAGACCATGAAAGGCGCGATTGTCGACCCGGTGTGGAATTTCTACCCGGAGGCTGGTGCCGTCACCACCGAAGATGCCGACAAGATCCTTGCCTATGTAAAGGAGCAGGGCATCGAGATCGTCTGGGTGCTCGACACCCACCCCCATGCCGACCACTTCTCAGCCGCGCCCTACCTTGCCGAAAAGCTGGGCGGCGTGCCGCGCGGGATCGGTGAAAAGGTGCGCGACATCCAGAAACTCTGGAAAGACAAGTACAACCTGCCCGACGACTTTCCCACCGATGGCAGCCAGTGGGATCGGCTGTTTCACGAGGGTGACGAATTCGAGGTCGGCAACATCAAGGTCAAGGTGCTGTTCTCGCCCGGGCATACGCTTGGCTCGATCACCTATGTCGCGGGGGATGCGGCCTTCGTGCACGATACGTTGATGTATCCGGAATCGGGCACCTCGCGCGCCGATTTCCCCGGCGGCTCCTCGGAAGTGCTTTGGAACTCGATCCGCGAGATCCTCGACCTGCCGGGCAACACGCGGCTTTTTGTTGGCCACGACTATCCCGAAGAAGGCGAAGAGCCGAAATACGAGGCCACCGTGGCCGAGCATCGTGCCCGCAACAAGCACGTCAAGGATGGCATCACCAAGGAAGAGTTCATCCAGACGCGCGACGCGCGCGACGCCACGCTGAAGCTGCCCGCACGGATGCTGGCCGCGCTTCAGGTCAACATCCGCGGCGGTCGCCTGCCCGAGCCGGAAGGCGATGGTCATTCCTACCTCAAGCTGCCGATCGGCAAGTTCGAGCCGCGCTGAGCCGCCCGCGCGATCAAGACGAGACTCTGAAGGCCGCCCCGGATCTCCGGGGCGGCCTTTGGTTTGCGCGGCAGCCCGTTTCGGCCTGACGGAATGCATTCCCCCGCTTCGGGGCGCAGCCGCTTGCGTCGCCCCGCGCCGGGGGTCTACCTTTACCGGGAAAGCCGCTGAAACCCGGAAAGGTCCGCGCACGCCCGTGCCAAATGAACGATCCGCCCGCATCGAACTGCCTCTCGTGCTGATGCTCGTGCTCAAGCGCGGCGCACTCCTGGCTGCGGTCTGGCTGGTGCTTGCGGGCGCGGGGGGCGATGCGTTGCTTGTCGGTCTGCTGGTGGTGCCGGTTGCCACATGGATAAGCCTGCGGCTGCTGCCGGCGTCCGGGGGGGTGCGACTTTACCGGATGCTTTTGTTTTTACCGGGCTTTTTGTGGCGGTCGTTGCTGGGTGGCGTCGACGTCGCCTGGCGTGTCTTTCATCCCGCACTGCCCATTCGCCCCGGCTGGATCAAGGAGCCGGTCAACCTGTCGGATGGCGGCAAGGTCGCGCTGGGCGCCGAACTGTCGCTGATGCCCGGCACCCTGGTCGCCGGCAGCGATGGCCCGATGCTGCTGGTGCATGTGCTCGATACGCGCCAACACACGGCCGATGCGGTGCATGTGGAAGAGGCCCGTATCGCCACGTTGCTGGCGGCTGCGCCCGGCGAGCCGCGATCATGAGCGGGTGGCTGACCGCATGGCTGACCTTTGCGGCGGCGATCGCGCTGCTGGCGCTGGCGGGCGCGCTCTGGCGCGTCTGGCACGGGCCAGCACCGGCTGACCGGATGATGGCCGCGCAGCTTGTCGGCACCGGCGGCGTGGCGGTGGTGCTGCTGCTGGCTGCTGCAAACGATTGGGGGATGGTCGATGTGGCGCTGGTGCTGGCGCTGCTTGCCGCTTTTGCCGCCGTAGCGTTTGTGAAGGCCGAAAGCAGCGGCGGGCGCGGCGACCCGGAAGAGGAGAGCGCCGATGACTGAGCCGCTCACCGCCATGCTGGTCGGGCTGGGGCTGGTGTTCTTCCTGGCGGGCACGCTGGGGCTGATCCGGCTGCCTGACACCTTCAGCCGCTTGCACGCGTTGACCAAGGCCGACAATCTGGGATTGGGATTCATCGTCCTGGGGCTGGCGCTGCAAGCCGATGACTGGAACGTGCTGGGCAAGCTGGTGTTGATCTGGGCCTTTGCTCTGATCGCTGCCGGCACCAGCGCACAACTGGTCGCACGCAGCGCGCTGCGGCGCAAATCCACACCATCCGAACGGCAGGCGCCATGACCGCTGTTGCCCTGGCCGACATCGCCTTTGACCTGATCCTTTGCGCACTTTTGCTGAGTGCGGCGCTGGCCGCTCTCAGCCGCCAGCCGCTGTTCGGGGCGGTGATCTTCTTCATCGTCTATGGCGTGTTCGCCGCGATCGCCTGGCTGCGCCTCGGCGCAACCGATGTCGCGCTGGCAGAGGCCGCCATTGGCGCGGGGCTGACCGGGGTCTTGCTGCTTGGGGCGATGGCAAGGCTTGATGCCGCAGCGCATACCGAGCCGGGCTTTGGGCTGGCCGAAGCATTGACCGCAATCGCCGCCGTTGGCGTGACGCTGGGGCTGGGCTGGGCCTTTCTGGCGCTGCCCGAGCCGGGCGGGCTGCAACAGGCCGTGGCGGCAAACCTCGCGCAATCGGGCAGCGAGAACCCTGTTACCGCAGTTCTGCTGAACTTTCGCGCCTGGGATACACTGCTGGAAAGCATCGTTCTGCTGGCGGCGCTGATCGGGGTCTGGGCGCTGGCCGATGATGCGGCCTGGGGTGGCCGGCCGGGGCTGCGCCACCACACAAGGCCCGGCGGGGTGCTGGCCAGCTTTGGCCGGGTGCTGCCGCCGATGGGCCTTCTGGTCGGGGTCTATCTGGTCTGGGCCGGGGCCAGCCAGCCGGGCGGCGCCTTTCAGGGCGGCACAGTGCTGGCCGCCGTCTGGCTGCTGGTGGCGATGGCCGGGGTGGTGCGCGCGCCGCATGTCAGCGCGACCTGGCTGCGGGCGGCGCTGGTTGCGGGGCCTGTGGTGTTCCTGGCGGTGGGGCTGGCCGGTGTGGCAGCGGGGGCTTTCCTGACCTTGCCGCCCGATCACGCCAAGGCGCTGATCGTCACCATCGAGGTCACGCTGACGCTGTCCATCGCGATCACCCTGGCCGCGCTGGTGCTCGGCCCGCCCGAAAACGCGGAGCAGGCCCCATGATCGCACCGGCAACGATATACGGGCTGTGCGGCGCGGCGCTGGTGGGGCTGGGGCTTTATGGGTTCGTCACAAGGCGCGGACTTTTGCGCAGGGTGCTTGCGTTCAATGTGATCGGCTCGGGCGTGTTCTTGTATTTCGGCGCGGCGGCGGCGCGCGGGGCGCGCGACGGCATCGCCACCGACCCGGTCCCGCAGGCCATGATCATCACCGGGATCGTGGTCGCCCTGTCGGCCACGGCGCTGGCCGTGGCGCTGGTGGTGGCCCATGCCAAGGCCGGCGGCGGCCACGACCGGCTTCCCGAGGATGAGCCTCGGGAAACCCCCGCTGGCAAGGATGGCCCCGCATGACCGCCACGGCTGCGATGACACCCCCGGCGCTGGTGTCGCTGGCGCTGGCACTTGTCGTGGCGCTGCCGCTGCTCGGGGCACTGCTGGCGGTGGTGGCCGGGCGGCGCGGTGGTGCGGTCGCGCTGGCCACGCTGGGCGCTACCGGGGCCGCGCTGGCGGTGGTGGTGTTCTCCGTCGCGCGAGACGGTGCGCCGGTGCTCATGGCGCTGGGCGGCTGGGCGCCGCCGCTGGGGATCGTGCTGCGCGCCGACGGGCTTGCGGGCGCTTTCCTGTGCATGAGCTGGCTGGTCTTGGGCGGCGTCATGCTGCAGGGGCTGCACCGTTTCGGCCCCAGCAGCGACCCGCCCGCCGAGACCCGCGCGGGCTTTGCCTTCTGGCCGCTGGTGCTGCTGCTGTGGGGCGCGCTCAACGCGATCTTCCTGTCGCGCGACCTGTTCAACCTCTATGTAGGGCTGGAACTACTGAGCCTTGCCGCCATCGCCCTTGTCGCGATCGAGCGCAAGCCCGAGACCATCGCCGCCGCGTTGCGCTACATGGTGTTCGCGCTGATGGGCTCGCTGCTTTACCTGCTCGGGGCCGCGCTGCTGTATGCCGCGCATGGCACGCTCGACACGGTGCTGCTGGCCGCGCGCACGCCCGCAGGCCTGCCCGACCACATGGCGGCGGCGCTGATCACCGCGGGGCTGGCGGTCAAGACCGCGCTTTTTCCCTTTCATGCCTGGCTGCCGCCTGCCCATGCCGGGGCGCCCGCGCCGGCCTCGGCGCTCTTGTCGGGGCTGGTGCCCAAGGCCTCTTTCTTCATCCTCGTGCAGGTCTGGTTCGGGGCGTTGCCCGACATGACAGACCCGGCCATGCCGCTGGTGCTGGCCAGCCTGGGCGCGGTGGCGGTGTTCTATGGTGGCATCATGGCGCTGCGGCAGGAGCGCCTGAAGCAGATCATCGCGTATTCAACCGTGGCGCAGCTTGGGTATCTGTTCCTGATTTTTCCGCTGGCCGGGGGCGACTCGGCCGCGCAGCCCTGGGCCGCGGGGGCATGGACGGGGGCGATGTTCCATGCGCTCAGCCACGCGCTGGCCAAGGCGTCGATGTTTCTATGCGCGGGCCTGTGGATAACTGCCGCCGGGCATGACCGGCTCAACGGGCTGCGCGGCATGGCCAAGGCCACGCCGATTGCCGCCTTCGCCTTCGGTCTTTCGGCGATCGTGCTGATGGGCCTTCCTCCCTCGGGCGCATTCACGGCCAAGTACCTGATGCTGACGGCGGCCTTTGCCTCGGGGCAGGTCATCTGGGCCGCGGTGCTGGTGCTGGGCGGGCTGCTGGCCGCCATTTATCTCTATCGCCCGCTGGTGCTGACCTTCGCCCGCGACATGCCCGAGGGGCTGACGGCGATCACGCGGGCGGCGCAACTGGTGCCTCTGGTCCTGGCTGCGGCAGCCATCCTGCTGGGCCTGGCCTCGGCCGCGCCGTTCGAGTTTCTCCAGATCGGCCGACCAGAGGCCGCGGCGGAGGGGCTGGAATGACCGCGGCGCTTCCGGTTTTGATCCTGTTTTCGTCATTGATCGCATCTTTAGTGACGTTTTTTCTGCCGCAGACCGCCCATGGCACCCGCAATGCGCTGAACCTTGGCTGCGCGTTGCTCAAGCTGGGGATGGTGGCCTTCATGCTGGGCGAGGTCGCGCAAGGCACGATCTACGAGATGCGGCTGCCGCTTGCGCCGGGGCTGGACCTGTTGTTGCGCATCGATGCGCTTTCGCTGCTGTTCGTGACGCTCTCGGCTTTTCTGTGGCTGCTGACCACGATCTACGCCATTGCCTATTTCGGCACCAAGCCCGAGCTTTCGCGCTTTTTCGGCTTCTTCAGCCTTTGCGTGGCGGCCACCACGGGGCTGGCGATGGCAGGCAACCTGATCAGCTTTTTCATCTTCTACGAGCTTCTCACGCTGTCCACATGGCCGCTGGTCATCCACAAGCAGGATCGCGCCTCGCTGGCGGCAGGACGCAGCTACCTGACGTTTTCGCTGCCCGGCAGCGCTGCACTTCTGGTGGCGATACTCTGGCTGGAAAGCGCGACCGGCCCGATCGAATTCGCCCTGCCTGCCGACCTGCGCGCGCATGGCGATGCCAGCCTGCGCATGATCTTCGCGCTGTTCATCGCCGGGCTTGGGGTCAAGGCCGCGCTGGTGCCGCTGCATGGCTGGCTGCCCGCAGCCATGGCCGCGCCCGCGCCGGTCAGTGCGCTGCTGCACGCGGTGGCGGTGGTCAAGGCCGGGGCCTTCGGCATCGTGCGGGTCATCTATGATGTCTTCGGCATCGCGCTGGTCGAGGAATTGCGCGTGGGCATCGTCCTGGCCGCGCTGGCGGCGGTCACGATCATCTGGGGCTCGCTCAGGGCGTTGCAGCAAACCGAGGTCAAGAAGCGGCTGGCGTTTTCGACCGTCAGCCAGGTCGCCTATATCGTGCTGGGCGCAGCGTTGGCGGGGCCCTTCGCGGTGATCGGCGGGCTGGTGCACCTGGTGCATCAGGGGCTGATGAAGATCACGCTGTTCTTCTGCGCCGGGGTCTATCAGGAATGCGCCGACATTTCCGAGATCCGCCAGCTTGACGGGATAGGGGCGCGGATGCCGCTGACGTCGCTGTGCTTTTCGCTGGGCGCGCTGGGCATGATCGGGATACCGCCGATGGCCGGGTTCGTTTCTAAATTCTACCTGGGCGTTGGCGGTGTGCAATCGGGCGCGGCCTGGGTGGTGGCGGTGCTGGTGGCATCGTCGCTGCTCAACTCGGCCTATTTCCTGCCGCTGCTCTACCGGATCTGGTTTCGGCCCGTGCCGGTCGAAGGGGGCAGCTCCGGCCCGAGGGCGACGCCGCCGGGTATCCTCTGGCCGCCGGTCATTACTGCGGCGGCGGCGCTGGCCGTGGGGCTGTTTGCCGCCAGCGCGTTCAGCCCGCTGGCCTGGGCCACCCTGATCGTCGAAAGGGAGTATCTGCCGTGACACCCCTTGTGCTTGATGGCCCTGTGCTGCCGCTGATCGCGCTGATCTGGCCGCTTGTGCTGGGTCTGGCGGCGGCCTTGCCTGCGATCCGCACCCACGCAATCACACTGCTGCCGCTTGCGCCGCTGCCTGCGCTGCTGCTGGCGCTGGTGGCAATGACAGGGGCCGGTAGCGGGGCCGAGACTGTGGTGGGGTTCGTTCTGCTCGGCGTGGTGCTGGGCCAGCCGCCGCTGGGGATGTTGCTGTTGGGGATGACAGCGTTTCTGTGGCTGGCGGCGGGGGTATATGCGGTGGCCTACATGCGCAGCGCGCGCCGCCCCGCTGTATTCACCGGCTTCTGGTGCCTGACGCTGGCAGGCAATCTGGGGGTGTTTCTGGCGCAGGACATCATCACCTTCTATGTGGCCTTTGCCGCAGTGTCGCTCGCGGCCTATGTTCTGGTGGTCGAGGCGGCGAGCAAAGAGGCCCTGCGCGCCGGGCGTATCTATTTGACGCTGGCTGTGCTGGGCGAGGCCTGCCTGCTGGCGGGGTTCACCATCGGTGCTGCCGCTGCCGATACCCTGCGCATCGAGGATATGCGCGCGGCCCTGCCCCAGGCGCCGCTGGGCGGGCTGGCGGGATGGCTGCTGCTGGCAGGCTTCGGGCTGAAAGCGGGGCTCGTGCCGCTGCATATCTGGCTGCCGCTGGCGCATCCGGTCGCACCGACGCCGGCTTCGGCGGTCCTGTCGGGGGCGATCGTCAAGGCCGGGGTCATCGGGCTGATCCTGTTCCTGCCGCCGGGCACGGGCCTGGCCGGGGTGCTGGTGACGGCGGGGCTGTTCGGGGCCTTCGCCGCGGCGCTCTACGGGCTGAGCCAGGCCAATCCCAAGGCGATCCTGGCCTATTCCACGATCAGCCAGATGGGGCTGGTGATGGCGCTGATCGGTGCGGCACTGACGGCGGGCAGCGGGATGGAGCAGGCAGGTTTCTACGCCTTTCATCATGGGCTGGCCAAGGCGGCCTTGTTCCTGTCGGTGGGTGTGGTCGCAGGCGCGGCTGGCGGTCGGCGTGTTGCTGCCTTGGGCCTTGCGGCGCTGGCCGCGCTTTCGGTCGCGGGTGCGCCGCTGAGTGGCGGCGCGCTGGTCAAGGCGGCTGGCAAGCCGGTGCTGGCCGGTGGTGCAGGCGCCACCGCCGAAATGCTGATGACGATTTCGGGGATCACCACGACATTGCTGCTGGGCTGGTTCCTGATCCGGCTGTCGCGGGAAGCAACGCCCGAGGGAAAGCACAGTGCCGGGCGGTCCGACTGGAGGCTTTGGGCGCCGGTGCTGGCGCTGAGCCTTGGCGCGGTGCTGTTGCCCTGGGGGCTTTGGTCGGACTGGTCCGGAGGGCTTGGCCCCGACTACCCGTGGCGGGGCACCACCCTGTTGGCCGCTGCCTGGCCCGTGGCCACCGGGCTGGCTGCTGGCCTTCTGGCAAATTGGCGTGGGCTGGTCATGCCGCGTCTGCCCACCGGAGATCTGGCGCCAATGCTCGAGCGGGCGGTGCTGACCACGATCAGGCAGGCCGAGCGCGCTGACACCGCGCGCAGAAGCCTTGCGCAAAAGACAGTCACCAGCCCCTTGCCGCGAAGCCTTGGCAACCAGACGGGCCAGCTTGTCGCCCGTCTGGAGGCCGCGCTGGGGCAGTGGCGATGGAGCGGGCTGGCGGCGCTCGTGCTGATCCTGGTGCTGGCCGGCTTCATGTAAGCGCGGCGGGGCGGCCGGGGCCGCCTTCAGCCATTCGCCCCGTTCAACGCCTGCCACACCCGCAACGGGCTGGCCGGCATCCCGATCGGGCCGACCCCGCGCGAAGCCAGCGCATCGCAAACCGCGCTCATCACCACCGGCAGGGCGCCCACGGTGCCCGCCTCGCCCGCACCCTTGGCGCCAAGCGGGTTGTTCGCCGTCGGCACCGAGTGTGTCTCGACCCGCGGGCTGGGCATGTCGCCCGCGCGGGGCATGGCGTAATCCATGAAGCTTGCGCTCAGAAGCTGGCCGCTGCCGGATTCGAAATGCACCTGCTCGAGCAGCGCTTGCCCCAACCCCTGGGCTATCCCGCCGATGATCTGCCCTTTCATCAGCAACGGGTTGATCACCGTGCCAACGTCATCGACCAGCGTGTAGCGCACCACCCGCGTGCCGCCGGTGTCCGGGTCTATCTCGACCTCGCAGACATGGCAGCCATTGGGGAAGGTGGCTGCATCCGCCGCCTCGAAGGATTCTCCCGAAACCTCGCGGTCGGCGCGGGCCAGAACATCGCGGAAGGCCACGCCAAGGTCGGTGCCGGCCACGCGGTAGCGGCCGTGGTCGAACTCGATATCGGCGGATGCAGCCTCGAGCATCTCGGCAGCTTCTTCGCGCAGGGCCTCGATCACCTGGTCGGCCGCGCGCCACAGCGAGGTGCCCGCCGCCGCCATCGTGCGCGACCCGAAGGTGCCAACACCCTGCGGCACGACATCGGTGTCACCCGTCAGCAGCGAAATCTCTTCGGGTTCCAGACCCAGCCGATCGCTCAGCACCTGGCGGAAGGTTGTCAGATGCCCCTGCCCCGAATCGGAGGAGCCCATCAACATCCGTGCCCCCGCCTGGGGCGAAACCACCAGCCGGGCGAATTCCGGCGCGGGCTTGCCGGGGGGGCCGTTGGCGATCTCGATCACGCAGGCAAGGCCAATGCCAAGGATACGGCCCCGGGCTTCGGCCTCGGCCCGGCGCACGGGAAAGCCCGCCCAATCGGCCGCCGCCAGAGCCTTTTCGAGAACGGCAGGAAAATCGCCACTGTCATAGGTGTAGATGAAGCCGGTGTCATAGGGCATCTGATCGGGGGTGACCATGTTGCGCCTGCGCAGCTCAACCCGGTCCACGCCCAGCTTCACGGCGGCCCGGTCGATCATGTGCTCAAGGATGTAACTGGCCTCGGGCCGCCCGGCGCCGCGGTAAGGCGCATTGATCTGGGTGTTGGTGAAATAGCTTTCGATCCGCATGGCCGCAGCCGGGAAACGGTAAACCCCGACGATGCCGCCGGTATTGGCGATCGGCGGAACCATGGTCGCTGGCCCCAGATAGGCGCCAAGGCTGGCCTTTACCGCGACATCGATGGCGAGGAACCGCCCGTCTTCATCCAGCGCGAGCGTCGCATCGGCCCATTGTTCACGCGCGTGCGCGTCCGACTGGAACGATTCCATCCGCCCTGCGACCCAGCGCACCGGCCGCCCCAGCCGCCGCGCCGCCCAGAGCGCGACGACATATTCGGGATAGGCCATGTTCCGCATCCCGAAAGAGCCGCCGCAGCTGCGGGTCATGACGTGCACCGCCTGGTTCGGCAATCCCAGCGCAGCTGCCAGATCGCCGCCCAGCCGGTGCGGTGCCTGGGTGCCCAGTTCCACCTCGAAACGTTCGGTTTCAGGGTCGAAACTGACCAGCACGGCGCGCGGCTCCATCGCGGCGGTGGTGATCCGGGTGATCTCAAGCCGCTCGCGCAGCACATGCGCGGCGCCAGAGATTGCCTCGCGGGCCGCCTCCGGGTCGCCCTGTATCTGGCGATAGCATAGGTTGTCGGGATATTGTGGCCAGACGCGTGGCGCATCGGGGCGCGCGGCCTCAAGCGCGCTGATCACCGCGGGCCGGTCCTCGATCTCGAGCATCACCGCCTCGGCGGCATCCTCGGCCTGCGCGCGCGTCTCGGCCAGGATCGCGGCAACCGGCTCTCCGACATGGCGCACCTCATCCACCGCGAGGGGCATGAAGGGCGGATGGCGCGAGGCCTCACCATCCGGGCCCGGCATCGGCACGCGCGGCGCAAGCCCGACAACTCCGCCCGCCGCCAGCTCCTGCCCGGTGAAAACCGCCACGACACCCGGCATTCCGACCGCGCCGGAGACATCGAGCCTGGCGATCCGGCCCACCGCGACCGGAGACCTCAGCAGCACGAGGGCAAGCTCGCCGGGGCGGCGCACATCATCGGTATAGGTGGCCTTGCCGCGCACCAGCACGTCATCTTCAAAACGGACCTGCGACTGCCCAATCCTCAGCATGAACTCCCCCTCGATACGGTTTTGTTGCCCTCACGATCCGCAACAAAGCACAGCCCCGCACGGGCTGCGAGAGGCAGAAGCGCAAAAATCGTTTTTCCGGGTATGTTTTCGCTCTTGCGTCATCGCGCCGCCATCGACGGCGGTGCGCCGCGGCCCCCGCAGAGCCGAAAGCGCGCTCATTCAGGCGGCAGGACGAGGATCGCGCGAAAATCGTTCACATTGGTCAGGGTCGGGCCAGTGATGACCTGATCGCCCAGCGCCGCGAAAAAACCGTGGCTGTCATTGGCGTTGAGCGCGCGCTCGGGGTCATGCCCGACAGCGCGCGCACGGGCGAGCGTGCCCGGCCCGATAATCGCGCCGGCCACTTCGGCCGCACCATCCACCCCGTCGGTGTCGCAGGCGATGGCATGGATACCCGGCGCACCATCAAGCGCAAGCGCCAGCGCCAGCGCGAACTCGGCATTCGGGCCACCCAGGCCATCGCCCCGGCGCGTTACCGTCAGTTCCCCCCCCGACAGCAACAGCAGCGGCGAATCGCCCGGCTTCATCGCCTGCCGCGCCTCAATGGCTGTGCGTGCCTGCGCGCCGGCGATTTCGCGCGCTTCACCCTCCAGGGCATCGCCCAGAATGCGCAGATCGCAGCCTGACGCGCGGACCAGCGCCGCCGCCGCATCGAGCGATTGCGCAGGCGCGGCGATCACCCGGTTTTCCACCCGCGCCAAACGGGGGTCGCCGGGCGGCACCACGCCGGTTTCGCCGCCGGCCAGGTGCGCGCCCACCGATTGCGGCACCTCGACATTCCAGCGCGCAAGGGTCGCGGCCGCGTCTGCCGGGGTGGAGGCATCGCCCACCGTCGGGCCTGAGCCGATCTCGGCCGGGTCATCGCCCGGCACATCCGAGATCATCAGGGCAACCATGCGCGCGGGCGACGCCGCAGCGGCAAGCTGCCCGCCCTTCACGCGGCTGAGATGTTTGCGCACGATGTTCATCTGCCCGATGGGCGCACCCGAAGCCAGAAGCGCCGCGTTCACCGCCTGTTTGTCAGCCAGCGAGATCGCGCCCGCCGGACGCACCAACAGCGCCGATGCCCCGCCCGAAATCAGCGCCACGGCCAGGTCATCCTCGCCCAGAGTTGAGAGCAGTTCGAGCATCCGTCCCGTGGCCTCGGCCCCGCGCGCATCGGGCACCGGGTGTGCGGCTTCGACAATCTCGATACCTGCGCAGGAGCGCGCATATCCATAGCGCGTGATGACCAGCCCCTCGCAGGGGCCCCAGGCCGCCTCGACCGCCTCGGCCATCCGGGCCGAGGCCTTGCCCGCCCCGATCACCACAACCCGCCCGGCCGGCCGCGGCGGAAGTGCCGGAGCAACGATCCGCATCGGGTCGGCCACCGCGACCGCACGGTCGAACAGGGCACGGAGAAAGTCGGCGGGCTGTTGCGGGCCAGGGTGCATCGGGTTTCTCGTTTCTTGCGCATTGCATATGCGAAAGGGGTAGCGCCAGCCGCGCCGGGGGGAAAGGGCGATCTGCCCCTCAGTGCAACGGAGCGCCGCGCGCTAACCTTCTGTTAACCAGACCTCGGGAGACTGCCGCCATGCACCCATGTCTCGCAGCCTTTGCCTTCGTGCTCGCCATCTCACTCGGCCTTGGCGGGTGTGCCTCGCCCTCGCCCCGGTTTCTGGGGGCAGAAGAGCAGCGCGTAACCATCGGCGGCACGCAGATCGCGGTTTTCCGCGACGGTGATCACGCACAGGCGATCCGGCTGGATTACGCCGGCCGTGCCGCCCGGCGCGACATGCCAGAACGGCTGGTTCAGGCAATCGGGCAGACCACGGGCTGTTCGGTGCGCCCCGGCTCGGCCGAGGGTGACAGCGGCGTGATCACCGCACGGATCGATTGCTGAGGGGGCATGTGCCTACTCTGCCCCGCGCGCGGCTTCGGGATGATCGGCCATGAAGCTGCGCAGCACTGTAAAAAGCGTGCGCGCATGGTCGAGATCATCGCGGTGCAGCGCGGCGCGAATGTCATCGCAGATCATCTGCTGCACCTGCACCGGGCCGTGATGGATATGCATCAGATATTCACCCAGCATCGCGGCATCGAGGTCGGGCAGGTGCTCATGCTCGGCGATGGCCGCGATTTCTTCGCGGCTCAGGCAGGTCATGTCTTCAATGTCGTCCAGGGTGATCATCGGTGCCTCCATACGCAAGGGCACCATTATAGCAGGTTCACTCCCCCGCCCGGGATGATCGGGATCAATCCGCAGCCGCGTCGTTATCGGCCTCGGCGGTATCCAGCCGCCCGCCCTCGAGCTCGGCATTGAGCAGCGCGCCGATCAGCGTGGCATAGGCCGAGATATAGAACCAGATCAGCAAGGCGACCACCGCCGCCAGCGATCCGTAGGTCTCGTTGTAGTTGCCGAAATTCGCAAGAAACCAGGAAAAGGCCAGCGACGCCAATGCCCAGAGCGACACCGCCAGCAATAGCCCAGGCGTGAGCCAGGGCAGCCGAACCCCACGATTGGGGCCGTAGCGATAGACAATACTCAACCCGCCCATGACCACTGAAAGCGCGACGATCCATTTCAGCGAATTCACGACGATACTGGCGAACGGCCCCAGCGGCACAAAAGCAAGAACGATGGGCAGTACGATGATCGTTGCAATCGCCACGATGGCCACGGCAAGCAGCGTGACGGTCAACGCGATCGCCACGGCTGTGCGCCGCACCCCGCCACGATTATTCAAGCCATGCACGGCATTCAGCCCCGTCATCAGCGCCCCGACGCCCAACCGCGCCGTCCACAATGTGAAGAGAATGGAAACGAGCGTCGTCCAGCCCAGTGCACTGTCATGCGCGGCGGCAAGGCGGTCAATCTGGCTGGCGACCAGCGCATGCGCCTCTTCCGGGATGAATTCGCGCAGCATTTCGAACTGATACTCGATCATCGCGGGGTCTGACATGAAGCCCCAGATTGATATCAGTGCTGCAATACCCGGAAAAATTGCAAGCAGCGCGAAAAACGCAACCCCGGCCGCAATAAGGTCAAGGTTGCGTTCGCCCATTGCATTCCACATGCGGCCAACGATGCGGAGCCAGGTTTTCATGCGTCCGGCGTGCGGCTTGTCATCGCCAGGGCCTTGCTGCACTTTGATCAGATGGCAAGATCGTCTGCCGACTTGCCCTGTTTCAGCGCATCGACAAACCAATTGGGTTTGCGGCCACGGCCTGACCAGGTAATGCTCGGGTCATGCGGGTGACGGTATTTTGGCTTTGCCGGTTTGCGGGTTTTCCGCGCAACCCCGGTCAACTCGGCCAGAGAAAACCCTTTTTCGCGCGCCAGAGCCTCAAGCTCAGATGCCGCTTCCAGCTTTTTACGCTCCTGGAAGGTTTCAATAGCTCGATCAACATCCTTCCTGAGCTGCTTCAACTCATTCAGCGGCATTTCTTCCAGATTGAATCTAACCACGTCGTTCCCCATTCTAGAGAGTTACACCATTAAAATGGCACGCAGCGTATAAATAGCAAGCGCTTTGATTGCAATAAGGGAAAGGCATGGCGCGCCCGAGCCAAACCGCAAACTGGCACGGGCACGTTTTGCAACAGCGCTTTTCGCTATGAGGGCTCGCGGTATCCGAGGTGGCTCAATTCACCGGGGTGACGCAATCGCAGATCCGCAGCCGCACGCGCGCGCCCACATCAATCTGCGCCCCCGGCCCTGAGATGACAAGCAGACAGCGTTCGCCTTCCTGCACCCAGTAAAGCTGATCGTGGCCGCGGTATTCGCGGCCCACCACGGCGGCGGTGCCTTCGGGGTCGGGCTCAAGCAGGATCTGTTCAGGCCGCACGGCAAGGCTGACCTCGCCATTGGCCGCGCGTGACAGCGGCAGCCGGCCGAACGGTGTGTCGGCATCCATCCCGTCGGCGGTGCCTTCGAAGATGTTCGAGCGGCCAATGAAGCTGGCAACAAAAGCACTGACGGGGTTGCGATAGATCTCGTCGGGGGTGCCGATCTGCACCACGCGCCCGGCCTCCATCACCGCGATGCGATCGGCCAGCGCCAGCGCCTCTTCCTGGTCATGGGTGACGAGGATCGCGGCCGATCCCGCCTCTTTCAAAAGCGCGCGCACTTCCTGCCGGGTCTCGACCCGCATGGCGGCGTCGAGGTTTGAAAACGGCTCGTCCAGTAGCACCAGCGGGGGCGCCACAGCCAGGGTGCGGGCCAGTGCCACGCGCTGCTGCTGACCGCCGGAAAGTTCATGGGGGTTGCGCGCAGCGAGCGATTCCAGCCCGACGAGCCGCAGCATGGCGCGGGCGCGGTCGTCGGCCTCGGCACGGCGCATACCGCGCAGGCCGAACTTGACGTTGTCGAGCACGTCGAGATGCGGAAACAGCGCGTAATCCTGAAACACGAAGCCGATGCCGCGCTTTTCCGGGGGCAGGCGCGTGATGTCGCGCCCGCGCAGGATGATGCGGCCAGCATCCGGCGGTTCGAACCCGCCGATCATGCGCAGCGTGGTTGTCTTGCCGCAGCCGGAGGGGCCAAGCAGTGCGAGCAATTCGCCTTCGCCCATGCTGAACGAGACACGCTCGACCGCGGCCGCGCCTTCACCGGGGAAACGGCGCATCAGGCCATCGACCTCGAGCAGCACCTTTGCCGGGCGTTGGCGGAAGCCCAGCGGCGTCGCCTCGGCCGGCATACGGAAACTGAGTGAACGCGGCAGCTCTTGCATCATCATCCTCCTGCCTTGCGGTCATGCCGCAAAACGAAGCCGACGAAAATAGCCGAGAAGGCGATAATCGCCGCCGCATAGGGCGCGGCATCCATCAGCATCCCCTCGGAGGTGCGCGAGAACATGGTGATCGCCAAGGGCCTGAAACCGGTTGGCGCCAGCAGGAACGCGATTGGCAGCTCTTTCATCGCGATGACGAAGACCAGCACCATACCGGCAACGATGCCGGGGCGGATGGTGGGAAAGGTCACGCGGCAGAAGGTCGAGACCGGGCCGTGCCCCAGTGCGCGCGCGGCTTCCTCCAGCGAGGGCCGCGCGTGATACATGGCCGAGCGGATCGGCCCCAATGCCAGAGCTAGAAAGGCGAGTGCATAGACGGTGATCAGCAGCAGGTGGGTCTGGTAAAGCCAGCGCGCACCCTGAAGCGAAAAGAACACGAAGGCCAGCGCGAAGGCCAGCGCAGGCACAGCATAGCCCACGAAGGCCAGCCGGTTGATCAGCGTCGAAAGCGGCGAGGGGTAGCGCACCGCCAACACCGCTACGGGCAAGGCCATCACCGCGGCCAGCGCCGCCGAGGGCACCGCGACCGAGAGCGATTGCACGAAGCTGTCAAAAAGCGGCGCAAGCACCGGCTCGAGCGGCCCGCGTGTCATCCAGAAGGTCAGCACCGCCACCGGCAACCCGATAGAGGCCAGCACCACCGCCCCGGCAAAGCCCCAGCCTGCCGCCTGCCCGGCCAGTCCCAGCCGCAGGCGTTTCAGCGCCGCGCCGCTTCCCGATCCGGTGCGCGCATAATGCGCCCCCTCGCGCAACCGGCTTTCCCACCAGACCACGGTCAGCGCGATGGCGATCAGGATCAGCGCGAGCCATGCCGCATAGACCCGGTCGAACGCCGCCGAATACTGCACATAGATCACGTAGGAAAACGCCTCGTAACGCATCAGCGCGACGGCGCCGAAATCGCCGATTACGTAAAGCCCTATCACCAGCCAGCCGGCCAGCAGCGCGGGCATCAGATGCGGCAGCGTCACCCGCATGAACACCTCGCGCGCGGAACAACCCAGCGCGCGGGCGCTTTCCTCAAGGCTTGCATCCAGCCCGGCAAAAGCCGCGCGCAGGTTCAGGTAGAGGTAGGGGAAGGTGTAGAGGCTGAGCGCCAGTGTCGCGCCCCACCAGCCTTGCGGGCGCGGCAGGGTGAAACCCAGCGTCTGGTTGAGAAACCCGTAATTGCCCGCCAGCCCGATCAGCGCATAGGCCATGACGTATCCGGGCACGGCAAGCGGCAGCACGACGAGGATGTTGAGCACACGCCGCCCGGCCAGGTTGGTGCGGCTGACCAGCCAGGCCAGCGGCAGCGCGATCACTGTGGCAAACACCAGAACCCCGCCAGTCAGTGCCGCCGTGTTCAGCAGAAGCTGCCCGGTGCGCGGCCGCCAGAGCAGCCCCATGACGGTGGAGAAATCGGCCTGAAAGGCCCGCAGCAGCAGATAGTAAAGGGGCAAAAGCATCATGCCCCCGATCATCAGACCGACGACCGAGAAGAGAATGCGGGCCGCCGGAATGCGACGGCCCGAAGTGATGGCGAGGTCTGTCAAATCAACCCGGCTTCCCTAATCAGATCAAGCGTGCCTTCGAGATCAGTCAGCGTGTTCAGATCGAACTCGGGCGCGTTGGCCTCGGCTTCGGTGTGGCTCAGCCCCATCCCTGTGACAGGCACGATGCCGCTGCCGGTTACGGGGTATTCATAGACATTGCCAGTAAAATACTGCTGGGCAGTCTGGCTCAGCAGGTAATCGACAAAGGCGACAGCCGCTTGGGTATTGTCGCTGGTGGCAAGGATCCCGATACCCGCCGGCATCATCAGGTTGCCCAGATTGCCCGGCTCGAATTGTGCCTGCGCGATCGGGAATCCCGGATCAGACGCCAGAAAGCGGCCCAGATAGTAGTTGTTGGTCATGGCGAAATCGGCCTCGCCATCGGCGATTGCCTGATAGGCGGCCGTGTTGTTGCGCACGATGACCGGGTCATTGGCGGCAATCCCGCGCAGCCATTCCAGCGTGTAGTCGTCACCTTCGGCCACGCGCAGCGCCGCGACATGGGCGATGAACGAGCCATTCGTGGGCGGCAGCGCCATGCGCCCGGCGTATTGCGGATCGGTCACATCGGCCAATGTGCGCGGCAGCTCTTCGGCCGACATCCGCTCGGGCGAGTAGATCAGCACGCGCGCCCGGCCTGAAATGCCGATCCAGCGGCCATCGCTGTCACGATAAACCGGCGAGACCTTCTCGAGCGTCGCTTCGGGCAGCGGCGCAAACATGTCGGCCACCGCGCCAAGTGCAGTGACATCCTGCGCCCAGTAGAGATCGGCGGGCGAGATGTCGCCCTCTTCCTGCAGCAGGATTGCAAGCTCGGCGGTGCCGCCATAGCGCACGTTCACCTCGATACCGGTTTCCTGCGTGAAGGTCTGGATGATCGGCGCGACGAGCGTTTCGCCCCGGCCCGAATAGAGTGTCAGTTGCTGCGCGCTCAGCGGCGTTGCCGCTACTGCTGCCAGCGCGAGTATGGTGTTGCGAATACCATTCATGTTGAACCCTTTTCCATTTCTGCTGCGACAATGTCGCAATCCCTTGCAGGAACAGGATCCCGGTAGAATGCCCCTCAAGGCGGAGCGCCTGCCTCTCGCGCCCGTCCCCATGACGGCCGCTCAATTCCTACGCAAGTACTCGGGTATTTGAGGCCGCCGGGACAGTCAACTGAAATTATCAGGAATTCGGCGCGCCATGATGCGCCAGGCTGTCACACTCTCATTCGCGGGCTTTTGCGGGGGCATCGGCCAGATCGCGCAGGATCGGGCAGTCGGGCCGGGTATCGCCCGCGCAGGCGGCAACCAGCGTGGAAAGCGTCGCGCGCATTTCTTCCAATGCGGCGATCTTCGCCTCGATCCGGTGCAGGTTTTCCTTCGCGACACGCTTCACATCCGCGCTGGCGCGGCTGCGGTCTTCGTAAAGCGCAAGCAGGGTGCGGCAATCATCGATGCTGAAACCCAGTGCGCGGGCGCGGGCGAGAAAAGCCAGCTTATGCAGATCCGATTCGCGAAAGGCCCGATAGCCGTTGGCATCACGCGGCGGCCGGACAAGCCCGATCTCCTCGTAATAGCGGATGGTCTTCGCCGGCAGCCCGGATCTGGCGGCAACTTCACCAATGTTCATGGCCGTTCCCCTTGCCTGTGCATTATTGCGCCGGGGCCGGAGCACCGCGCGCGGCCGGCATTTCGCGCGGCGGCTCCGATGCTGCCGCAGCGGTCGCCTGCGCAGCCAGAACCGGGCGCAGGCGGCGCAGGCGCAACGCATTGGTCAGCACGCAGACACTCGATGCGGCCATCGCCCCGGCCGCCAGCATCGGCGACAGCAGCACGCCCGCCACCGGGTAAAGCACCCCGGCTGCCACCGGAATCAGCGCGGTATTATAGCCGAAAGCCCAGCCCAGGTTCTGCCGGATATTGCGCATGGTGCGGCGGCTGACCTCGAGCGCGTTGACGACACCACCCAGATCGCCCGACATCAGAACCACATCGGCGCTTTCGATCGCGATGTCGGTGCCGCTGCCGATGGCAATGCCCACATCGGCCTCGGCCAGCGCGGGCGCATCGTTGATGCCGTCGCCCACAAAGGCGACCTTGCCTTGCCCGCGAAGTTTGCGCAGCGTCTCGACCTTGCCGTCGGGCATCACTTCGGCCTCGACAGTGTCGATGCCCAGCTCGGCCGCGATGTGCTCGGCGGTGGCACGCGCATCGCCGGTAATCATCGCCACCCGCAGCCCGCGGGCCTTGAGTGCCGCAATCGCCGGCGCAGTAGAAGGTTTGAGCGGGTCGGACACCCCGATCACAGCGGCAAGCTGCCCGTCGATGGCAGCAAAGAGCGGCGTGCGCCCGGTCTTTGCCAGCGCGTGGGCGCGGGCCTCCAGCGGCGCAACCTCAACCCCCTCCTGCGCCATGAAACGGGCCGCACCGATGCGCAGCGCGCGCCCTTCGACCGTGGCGGCGACACCCATGCCGGTGCGCGCGTCGAACGCTTCGACCTCGGGCCAGTCGATGCCGCGTGCCTCGGCCCCGCGCAGGATCGCCTGGGCGATGGGATGCTCGGAGCGCGCCTCGACCGCCGCGACCAGCCGCAGCACGGCATTGGCCTCGAACCCTTCGGCAGGGTCGAGGTCGGTCAGTTCCGGGCGGCCACGGGTGAGCGTGCCAGTCTTGTCGAAGGCCACCACTGAAACCCGATCCAGCGCCTGCAACGCATCGCCCCGGCGAAACAGGACGCCCATCTCAGCCGCGCGGCCGGTGCCCACCATGATCGAGGTGGGCGTGGCCAGCCCCATCGCGCAGGGGCAGGCGATGATCAGCACCGAGACCCCCGCCACCAGCGCCATGGTCAGCGCGGGATCGGGGCCAATCGCCAGCCAGACCGCCACCGTGACAACGGCCACGGCCATGACCGCCGGGACGAAATAGAGCGTGACGCGATCCACCAGTGCCTGGATTGGCAGTTTGGCGCCCTGGGCTTCTTCGACCATGCGGATGATCTGGGCCAGCACCGTATCGGCCCCCACGGCCACGGCGCGATAGCTCAGGCTGCCGGTGCCGTTCACCGTGCCGCCCACCAGCCGCGCGCATTCGGCCTTTTCCGCCGGCACCGGCTCGCCCGTGATCATGCTCTCGTCGACCCATGAGCGGCCCGAAATCACCTCGCCATCGACGGCGACCTTCTCGCCGGGGCGCAGACGCAGGACATCGCCGGGCTGGATCTGGTCGACCGGCACTTCGTGCAGCTTGCCGTCGCGCTCCACCGTCGCGCTGCGGGCGCGCAGCCCCATCAGCTTTTCGATGGCGGCCCCGGTGCGGCCCTTGGCGCGCGCCTCAAGCCAGCGCCCCAGCAAGATCAGCGTGACGATCACCGCCGCCGCCTCGTAATAGATGTTGCGCGTGCCTTCGGGCAGAAGCCCCGGCAGGAAGGTGGCCACCACCGAATACCCCCAGGCCGCGCCGGTGCCGATGGCCACCAGGGCGTTCATGTCGGGTGCACCACGCAGAAGCGCCGGGAAGCCCGCCCTGTAAAACCGCAGCCCCGGTCCGAACAGCACCGCGGTGGTCAGCACGAACTGGATCACCCGGTTGGCCTGCATCCCGATGGTTTCGTGAATCCACTGACCGAAGGCGGGGATCAGGTGATGCCCCATTTCCAGCACGAAAACCGGCAGAGTCAGCGCCACCGCCAGCCAGGTGGCGCGACGCAGGGTTGCAATCTCGGCCTCGCGGCGGGCGCCGGTGCTTGCGGCTGCGCCTTCTGCGCCGGTATCGCCGCTGTCACGAAGGCGCGCGGCATAGCCCGCTTCGCGCACGGCTTCGATCAGGGCGGAAGGGTCGGCCACGCCGATCACGTGGCGTATCTGCGCGGTTTCGGCGGCAAGGTTTACACTGGCCTGCACCACGCCCGGCACGGCCATCAGCGCGGCTTCGACCCGGCCCACGCAGGAGCCGCAGTGCATTCCCTCGATTTCAAGGGTCAGGTCGCCTTCGGCGGGCGGATAGCCCGCTTTGCGCAGCGCCGCGATGACGGCGCCGGGCTCGGCCCCTTCGACACGCAGCGTCTTGGCCGCAAGATTGGCGGAAACCCTGCCTGCGTCAGGAATAGTCGCGACCGCCCGCTCAACCCTGCCTACGCAACCGCCACAGGTCATGCCGTCGATCTGGAAGGTGATCGCTTCACCCGAATTTGATGCGTTACTAGTGTTCATGTGCTTCTTTGCCCCTGCCGATCTGCAGGGATATGGGCCTTCCAGCTACTGGAAGGTCAAGCCCCTGCGCGGGACGCATGTGCCTCTTCATGGGCGATCCGGTGCTCGAGCCCGGGATAGTAGAGACCCAACCCCACGGCCCGCACCGCATTCAGCACCAGAACCCCCGCCCATAACCCGTAGTTTTCGACAAAGGGGATCAGCACCATCACTGTCACGCCATAGGCGATGGCCGCGATCAGCATGGTGATGCGCATGGCGCGGGTTTCGGTCGCGCCGATGAAGATGCCATCCAGCATGTAGGCTGGCAGGCTAACCATCGTCGCGGCGACGACCCAGGGCAGAAAAATGCGCGCCTCCGCCTGCACGCCGGGTTCTTTCGCCATCAGATCGATGACCCACGGCCCACCCGCCAAGTAAGCCAGCGAAAGCCCCCCTGCCATCACCAGGCCCCACAAGCTCGAAAGCCAGGCGGCCCGGCGCAGCGAGCGGACCGACCGCGCCCCCGCCGCCTGCCCCACCAGCGCCTCGGCGGCAAAGGCAAAACCATCGAGCGCGTGCGAACTGATGTGCAGGAATTGCAGCAGCACCTGGTTCGAGGCCAGCGTCACATCGCCGAAACCGGCAGCGATGAATACAAAGCTGATGAAGCTGATCTTGAGCAGGATGGTGCGGATCATGATGTCGTTGTTCACCCGCATCATCCGCTTGAGCCGCGCGCGGTCGAACACCCGCGGCCAGTCGCGCCAGGCATTGCCCGCAAAGGCCGCGCGGCACAGCCACAGCCCGATCATCAGGCCCGAGATCTCGGCGATCAGCGTGGCGATGGCGACGCCGGGCACGCCCCAGCCCAGCCCCAGCACGAACCACAGATCGAGCGTGATGTTCAGCCCGTTGATCCACAGTTGCAGCCCCAGCACGGCGCGCGTGCGCTCGGTGGCGATCAGCCAACCGGTCACCGCGAACAGCCCGATGGTGGCAGGCGCGCCCCAGATGCGGATCGTCAGATAGCTGCGCGCCAGGTCCTCGACCTCGGCACTGGCCGGGGCCATGAGGAACGCACCGCCAATGATCGGCACCTGCAGCAAGATCAGCGTAAACCCGGCGACGAAGGCGATCATCAGTGCCCGCATCAGGATCGCGCCCGTTTCCGCCGGGTCGCGCGCCCCGCGCGCCTGTGCCACCAGCCCTGTCGTGCCCATGCGCAGAAAGGCGAAAATCCAGTAGACCGAGGTGATGACGATCGCCCCGATCCCCACGGCGCCGATGGCTGCGGCACTGCCAAGCTGCCCCACCACGCCGGTATCGACTGCGCCCAGGATCGGCACGGTGGCATTGGCCAGCACGATGGGGATGGCGATGTTCAGCACCCGCCGATGCGTCAGCGGGCCGATGGGGGATTGCGCGCGCTCAGCCATCCTTGCGCCCTGGCATGAGGAAATGCACCGTCGCCTGCGCGAAGGGTTTTGCGCGACTTTCCTGCCAGGCCTCGGCCCGCACCGAGGCATAACGCCGCCCGGCCCGGATCACGAAAGCCCGCGCACAGGCATCGGCGGGCTGGCCGGCGCGCAGATAGTCGATGCTGAAATCAATGGTGCGCGGCAAGGGCGGCAGGCTGTCGCCGCCGCCTTCGGTTCCGGTTGCGGGCAGCGTTTCCAGATCTGCCCAGATCAGGGTTCGAGACAGTTCCAACAGCGCGCTGATTTCCAGAAGTGCGGCCGTCGCCCCGCCATGCAGCGCCGGCACCATGGGGTTGCCGATCAGCTTACCCGAGAACGGCAGCACCAAGGTCAGCTCATCGCCATGCCGATCAAGCCGAACGCCCAGGAAATCCAGAAAGGGCACGCGCCCGGCCAGCGTTCCCAGAAGCGCGTCGCGGCGCAATTCCATGCGCTGGGGGTCTGCGGCCGGGGCGCTCATGATGCAGGCACCGTGGCGGGCAGATCGCGTTCGGCGGTGAAGGCCCCCGTGGCGCTGGCAACCGGGCGCGCGGCGTCTTCGTCAGTGGCCACCGCACGCACGAACACGACCGAGCGGGTGACATGATAGCATTCGGCCCGCGCGGTAATGCGCTGCCCCGGCGTGGCCGGGCGCATGTAATCGATGCGCAGATCGAGCGTCGCGGCCGCATGCACGCCCGGCACGCTCAGCACCGCGGCGCCGCCCGAGGTATCCATCAGCGCCGAAACCGCCCCGCCATGAATGACCCCGCTGTCAGGATCGCCCACAAAGCGCAAATCATAGGGCATCGACATGGTGGCCTTCCCCTCCCCGATGGCATCAAGCCGCATCCCCAGCGCACGCGCGTAGGGCAGGGTATCGAGAAATTCGCGGGCCATGCGTAATGCGCTGTCATCGCGGGTACCTTTCGGGCTCATCGGTGCATCCCCTTTCCGCCACAGTCTTCGCCGTTGCGGCAAATGGGCGCAAGGCCGATTTCGGCCGGGCAGATCACGGGCAGGGGCACCCCGGCATTCCGCCCGGTTTTACAGGCGGCAACGCCAGAGGCACCGCCCCGCGCAAAAACGGGTATGGAGCGCCGGAGGGAAAAATGATCAAAAAACTTCTTGCCTTGCCCCATGACGCTGCGTCATTTTGACCATCAGGTAAACTTTGCTTGCCTCTCGCGACCCTCAGGAGCAGATGCAGGCCCGAAAACTCAAAGTAAAACAGACGATCCGACATGACCCGACTGAGCCAGATGACGCCGACCTGTTCGCAAAAGCTTCTGACCATCCGCGAAATGTGCGACCGCTTCGATGTGACACCCCGCACCTTGCGCTTTTACGAAGCGAAGGAGTTGATCGCGCCGCTGCGCGAGGGCCAGAAGCGGCTGTACACGAAACGTGACCGCGCAAGGATGAAGCTGATCCTGCGGGGCAAGCGCTTTGGCTTCTCGCTCGAGGAAATCCGCGAGTTGCTTGAGCTTTACCGCCGCGACGACCGTGAGCTGACGCAATTGCGGCGCACCCGCGAACTGGCGCTTGAGCGCCTGTCCGACATGGAACGGCAGCGCGCCGAGCTGGACGAGGCCATCACCGAATTGAAGTCGGAATTGGCCTGGGCCACCGATGTTCTGGAAAAGGGCGACCTGGAGGCCGCCCGCGTAAGACACGCAGTGGGCTGAACGCGCCGGCACGGCCAAACGCAAGAACGGGCGCGGCGCAATTTCCGAGTCGTCAGGTGATTCCACATCACTCCAAATTGCTCTAGGCTGGGCGCAGGATTTTCCGACGCGAGGGCCCAATGCCGAAACGTCTGCGTCTGACCCGCCGCTTTCCCGTCGCGATGACCGAAGACGGCTATCGCCGGCTACGCCGCTTTGCCCATGATGCCGGGCTGGACGAGGGCGAAGCGCTGTCCTTCCTGTTCGAGAACTTCGATTCCATAACCCATCACGAAAATCTCACCCACCGGTTGCGGCTGTTCAACAGCGAACTAGCCGCGCGCAAACGCTGACCGGGGGCACGGGAGTTTCGGGCATGAGCGACGCCTATATCTTTGACTCGGTGCGCACCCCGCGCGGCAGGGGGCGGGCCGACGGCGGCCTGCACGAGGTGACGGCGCTGCGACTTTCGGCGCTGGTGCTGGATGCGCTGCGCAACCGGTGCGAAATTGCCCCCGACGCCATCGAAGACGTGATCTGGGGCAACGCCACGCAGGTGGGCGAACAGGGCGGCTGCCTTGCGCGCAGCGCCGCGCTGGCCTCGGGTTTTGCCGATACGGTGCCAGGGCTTTCGATCAACCGCTTCTGCGCCAGCGGGCTCGAGGCGGTGAACCTGGCTGCCGCACAACTGCGCGCCGGTCTGGGCGAGGCCTATGTCGCCGGCGGGGTCGAGATGCTCAGCCGCGTTCCGATCGGCTCGGACGGGGCGGCCATTGCCGTCGATCCAACGCTTGCGATGGAAAAGTGCCTTGTCCCGCAAGGCATCGCCGCCGACCTGATCGCCACCCTGCACGGGTTCGGCCGCGAGGATGTCGATGCCTATGCCGTGCAATCGCAGCAGCGCGCGGCAGCGGCCTGGGAAGACGGGCGCTTTCACAAATCGGTCGTTCCGGTGCGCGACATTAACGGGCTGATGATCCTTGATCGCGATGAACATATGCGCCCGGAAACCGACATGGCGGCGCTGGCCGCGCTCAAACCCGCCTTCCGCGAGCAGGGCGAGGGGATGCCGGGCTTCGACGCGGTTGCCCTGATGCGCTATCCGCAGCTTGAGCGGGTGAACCATGTGCATCACGCGGGCAATTCCAGCGGTATCACCGATGGTGCGGCGGGAATGCTGATCGGCACGCGGGCCTTTGGCGAACGCTACGGTCTGCGCCCGCGCGCGCGCATCCGCGCCACCGCCCGCGTCGGCACCGACCCCACCATAATGCTGACCGGCCCCGTTCCCGCCACCCGCCGCGCGCTGGAGGCAGCAGGCATGGAAATCGGGGACATCGACCTTTTCGAGGTGAACGAGGCATTCTCAGCCGTGGTTCTGCATTTTCTTCAGGCTTTCGGGGCTGACCCCGAACGGGTCAACGTGAATGGCGGTGCCATCGCGATGGGCCACCCGCTGGGGGCGACCGGCACGATGATCCTCGGCACGTTGCTCGATGAACTTGAACGCCGCGATGCCGCCACGGGGCTTGCGGTGCTGTGTGTCGCCACCGGCATGGGTGCGGCCACGGTAATCGAAAGGGTATAGGGCCATGCGGATTGCCACTGTTCGCCCCCCTGTCGTGAAAGACGCGCCATGAGCGATTTCCACTATCGCCTTGGCAAGGATGGCGTGGCCGTCATCACCTGGGACATGGCCGCGCGCTCGATGAACGTGATGACGCTGGCCGGGCTTGAAGACCTCGATGCGCTGATCGGCATTGCGCTGGACGAACCAGAGGCCAAAGGCGTCGTGATCACCAGCGGCAAGCCGGATTTCGCGGGCGGCATGGACCTTGGCGCGCTGGTCGCGCTCAGGCAGCAGGCCGGCGGCTTTCCCGCGCAGGGGCTGTTCGAGGGGCTGATGCGCATTCACCGGCTCTTTCGCCGAATCGAACAAGCGGAAAAGCCCGTTGCCGCTGCGCTGCCTGGCACCACTGCGGGCATCGGGCTCGAGCTTGCGCTTGCCTGTCACCACATCATCGCCGCCGACCGTGCCGAGGCGCGCATCGGCCTGCCGGAAATAAAGGTGGGCCTGTTTCCGGGCGCCGGGGGCACCACGCGACTGGTGCGAAAGCTGGGGCTGCTTGCCGCCGCGCCGTTACTGCTGGAGGGCGGGATGCTGCCGCCGAGGGCCGTGAAATCCCTGGGCGTGGTCGATGACCTTACCCCGCCCGAGGCGGTGCTTGAAACAGCCCGCGACTGGGTGCTTGCCGCCGGGCCCGACGAAATCACCAAGCCCTGGGACCGCAAGCGCCACCGCATTCCCGGCGGCGGGCCGTATTCTCGCGAGGGGTTCGAGCTTTTCGCCGGGGCGGCAGCCATGGTGAACGGACGCACGCAAGGTGTGTATCCAGCGGCGCGCGCAGCCCTCAGCGCAATCTACGAAGGCGCGCTGGTGCCTTTCGACACCGCACTCAGGATCGAGGCGCGCTGGTTCGTCAACACCCTGCTCCACCCCAGTGCCGAGGCGATGATCCGCACGCTGTTTCTGGACAAGCAGGCCATCGAGAAAGGCGCGCGCCGCCCCGCCACGCACCCCGTCGGCAAACCCGTAAAACGGCTTGGTGTGCTCGGCGCGGGAATGATGGGCGCAGGCATCGCCCATGTCGCGGCGCGCGCCGGTGTCGAGGTGGCGCTTCTGGATGCCGACGCGGAAGCGGCAGAGCGCGGCAAGGCAGCCTCGGCGCGGCTGACCGAACAGGCGGCAAGACGCGGCAGCCTCAATCCGGGGGCCGCCGAGGCCGTGCAGGACCGGATCACCCCCGGCACCGATTACACCGCGCTCGCCGATTGCGATCTGATCATCGAGGCCGTGCCCGAAGACCCCGGCCTGAAGGCGCGTGTGCTGGCACAGGCCGAGGCGGCCGCCGGGCCTGACTGCGTGATCGCCAGCAACACCTCAACCCTGCCGATCACCGATCTGGCGCGCGCCTTGCAGCGGCCGGGGCGATTCCTGGGGCTGCATTTCTTCTCGCCCGTGGAAAAGATGCTCCTGATCGAGGTGATCCGGGCCGGAGAAAGCGGCGACGCTGCGGTGGCGCGGGCGCTCGACTTCGCAGGGCAGATCGGCAAGACGCCGATCCTGGTGCGCGATGCGCGGTTCTTCTATGCCAACCGCTGCATCATTCCCTATCTCCACGAAGGGTTGCGGCTGCTGGATGAAGGGGTGGCGCCTGCCCTGATCGAGAACGCCGCCCGGCTGACAGGGATGCCTGTGGGGCCGCTGCAACTGCTCGATGAAGTGTCCATCGAGCTGGCTGCGGGCATCGCCCGCGCAACCCGCGCGGCAATGGGGGCACGCTACCCGGACGCAGCCGCGGATCGCATCCTGTCCGCCATGCTCGACGCAGGCCGCGCCGGGCGCAAGGCGGGCGCAGGCTTTTACGACTATGACACGCGCGGCAAACGGCAGGGCCTTTGGCCGGGGCTTGCAGAACTGGCCGGAGGGGCACGGGTGGACCCCGACCTGGCAGAGGTTAAGGACCGGCTCCTGTTCGTGCAGGCACTGGAAGCCGTGCGCGCGCTGGAGGATGGCGTGCTTGAAGACATCCGCGAAGGTAACCTTGGCGCGGTGCTGGGCTGGGGGTTCGCGCCGTGGTCGGGGGGGCCGTTCTCGTGGCTCGACATGCAGGGGATCGACACGGCACTGGCCCGAAGCGAGACATTGCAGGCCACCCACGGCCCGCGCTTCACCCCGCCGAAACTTCTGCATGACATGGCCCGCGACGGGCGGCAGTTTCACGCACCATTGGCGGGGCAAGGCGCCGCCTAACCGAAGGAATACCCAAAGCGCGCGATATCCACCTGGCACAACTCGGCGATCCGCTCGGCATCTGCCACGCTGTAGTAGCTGCGGTAATCGCGCGGGCGGTTGGATTGATTGACCCGCTCAAGCGGCGGCAGGCGCAGGCCCAGCCGGGCCTCGACCTGGCGCAAATCGTCCTGCAGGTGCTCGAACCGCAGCCAGAGGTCGCAATGTTCCCGCCCGGCGCCGTCGCACAGGTAGCTGACATAGGGGTTGGCGCGCTGCGCGGCCCCGGTCATCGGATGCGCCAGGAATGCCGGAAAATCGCACGATTGCGCCAGCCGCACCGCCGGGTGATCGAAGCCTTGGTCACGCAGCCAGCAATAGTAGCTGACCATCCTGTCCCAGGGGTTGCGCACGATAGAAAAGATGAACATGCCGCCAAGGACCTCGCGCGTGACCAGCCCTTCGATATCAGCCAGGGCCGAATGCTTCCACAAGCGCCCGGCGGTACGCACCCCTTTCAGGCGGTGGCGGCGCCGCTGCGCCTTGGGCGTGTCGCCGATCAGGATGTCATCGGCTTTCGCCCGTGCCTCCAGCGCCAACGCCACCGCGGTTCCGCCTGTTTTCGGGATATGCACGAAAACATACCCGCGGCCCGGCGAAATGATCATCGCCCTGCCCCTCCCTGGTCATCGCGGCGCGTCGTCATCAGCATTGCGCGCGGCGCACAGGCACGCAAGCAGCGATTGTGACGCGCGGCGCGCTGGGGTATCCTGCGGCAAAAGCCGCGGCAGGCGCGGTTTCACGGCAAACGGGCAGGGCCGGATCGCCCAATGACGGCGCTCAAGAAATACGCAAAGCTGGAATGCCCCGGCCTCTGGCGGGCCTCGCCCGGGGATCAGCGGCGCGATGTCATCGTTTCGCTTGGCGAGGCCTCGCTCGTGCTATCCGACAGCCGCAGCGAAACGCCGCTGGCGCATTGGTCGCTGCCAGCGGTCCGCCGCCGCAACCCCGGCACGATACCCGCCGTGTTCAGCCCTGACATCGACGCGGCCGAGACGCTGGAACTGAACGAGCCGGCAATGATCGAGGCACTGGAAACCGTGCAGCACAGCCTGCGCCGGGGGCGGCAGGGGCTGCTGCGGTTGCGGGTGGTGCTTTCACTGGGAATACCGGCGTTCCTGTTGCTCTTCTTCGCCTTTTCGCTGCCTGACGCGGTGATCCGCCATGCCTCGTCGGTGCTGCCCCAGGCAAAGCGGGCGGAGATCGATCAGGTCATCCTCGCCGATCTGCGGCGCGAAGGGTACGAGATCTGCGCCGCGCCCGCCGGGCTGCGCGCGCTCAACCGGCTGCAGGAGCGGCTGCTTGGCCCGCGCGCGCCACGCATTGCCGTTCTGGGCGAAGGCGCGCTTTCGGGCGGGCTGGCCCTGCCGGGTGGCACCATCCTGCTTGCGCAATCGGCAATCGACAACCACGACACGCCCGAAATCGCCGCCGGGCATATCCTTGCCGCACGGATGCAGGCCGAAACCGATGCGCCCCTGCGAGCGGCCCTGCAGGCCGCGGGTCTGCGCGCCGTGGTCGTGCTTCTGACCACCGGCGATCTGCCCGAAGGCGCCCTGCGCGGACACGGCAGCACACGGCTGGCCGCCCCCACCGTCACGCCCGACCATGACACCCTGCTTGCCCGGTTCGAGGCAGCGGGGGTCGCCTCCACGCCCTTTGCCTATGCGCTCGACCCCTCAGGCGAATCCACGCTGCGCCTGATCGAGGCCGACCCCTACCGCAACGCATCCCCCCCCACGCTGCTAAGCGACGGAGATTGGGTCAGCCTGCAAGGGGTCTGTGGCGGCTGAGCATTTGGCGGGAGGAATGGCCTCACACCCCTTGGCCGCCGGTTAAATGGTGCGCCAAGCCGCGCCATCGAAAGGCCGCGGGCTGTCGATCCGGACAGCGGAACGGAGCGCTTTATCCCGGCAAACCCGCAAGACATGCAAAAAATGCGCCTGCGCCTGCCAAATCGACAGGCCGGAGGGGCGGCCTGTCGATGGCGCGGCGGGCCTGCGGCCCTTTATTCCGCGAAAATGTTTCTGGCGTTTCCCTTCCGCAAACCCCGATAACGCCCTAACGGCGGATAAACGCATCTGCGAAACCCGCCTGGCGCGCAGCCTGAAGTGCCGAGTTCAGATCGCCCTGCGCCGCAAGCGGGCCGATGGAAACCACCTGAAGGGTCTGGCCGCCCGCGCGCATCTGTCTGGTCGCCACAGGCAAGCCCATCGCCTTGAAACGCTCCGCCGTGCCGCGCGCGTTATCGGGCACACCGAAGCTGCCCACCTGCACATAACTGCCCGGGACCGAGGCTTCGGTGCGCACGGGCGCCTCGGGCACCGGCACCGTGGCCGAAGGGCTGCGTGTAGAAACGCTGGCCGTATAGGGCCGGGTGGCAGCCGGGTTTTCGACAAGCTGCGCGGGCACGGTATCGGTCCAGACGCGGCGCATCTGCGCGTCCCCCGCGGCGGTGCGCGGGCCGCGATGCGGGTTAAGCCGGTCATCGTTCCAGGCGGGCCGATAGCCTTCAGGGATCGGCCTTGGCGCAACTCCCTGCGAAACGCGCAGGGGGCTGCCCGGGCCAACACTCGGCTGCCCGTCAACGGGGTGCTCGGCCTGCGGCCCGCAGCGCACGGGTGTGGCGCCGGTGCGCGACTGCTCGCGTCCGACCGGGTCGTAATTCGGGCAATGGTCAACCGCCCCTTCGGCCACGTGAAGCGGCGCGGCCTTTGCCGGCGCAGGTGCCGGAGCCTCGAGCGCGGGGGCCGGCGCAGCCGCAGCCCGCGGTGTGGGCTGCCGGGCAGGCGCGGCCGGTGCAGGAGCGGGCACGGGATCGGCCGCCGCCGTGGTGGCAGGCGCCTCGTCCGGCACAGGCGCTACTCTCTCGTCGGGCGCGCCAGCCATCTGCACGGTGGGCACAAGCCCGCAGATCGGGTTGCGATCCTTGTCGAAGCGCGGCACCCAGTTCAGCTGCCCGCCAAAGCCTGCACGGATGAAGGCGCAGCCCGTGCTGTCAACATACTGCACACCGGTGAAGGAGCTTGGCGGCAACTCGGCCGGAACATAAGGATCACGCCCGCTCTGCGCATTGGCGGCCATGGCAGTCGTCGCAGCCGCCAGCGCGGCGAAGCCGAAAATTCGTCCGAACATCACTTTCCCCCGTGGCAATTCAGGCAAAAGCATGACGTTTGAGCGCGCTTTAGTAAAGGGGTCAGGCCGCAGCCCCGAATGCCCGCAACTCAGCGCGCCTACCGGGTGCCGTACATCCGGTCGCCAGCATCCCCAAGGCCCGGAACGATATAGCCCTGCTCGTTGAGCTTTTCGTCAAGTGCGGCGGTCACGACCGGCACGTCAGGGTGCGCTTCGGCCATGCGGCGCACGCCTTCGGGTGCGGCCAGAAGGCACAGAAAGCGGATGTTGCGTGCGCCCGACTGCTTCAGCAGGTCGATCGCCGCCGCCGAGGAATTGCCCGTGGCCAACATGGGATCGACCACGATCACCAGCCGCTCGCCCAGATCGGACGGCACCTTGTAGTAATACTGCACGGGCTTGAGCGTCTCTTCGTCGCGGTAAAGCCCGACAAAGCCGACCCGCGCCGAGGGAATGAGTTCGAGAATGCCATCGAGCAGCCCGTTGCCCGCGCGCAGGATCGACACCAGCGCCATCTTGCGGCCCGCCAGAACGGGCGCGTCCATTTCGCACATCGGGGTTTCGATGCGGCGGGTGGTCATTTCCTGCTCGCGGGTGATCTCATAGGCCAGCAAATTGCTGATCTCGCGCAGAAGCTGACGGAAAACGGCGGTCGAGGTCGCCTTTTCGCGCATCAGGGTCAACTTGTGTTGCACCAGCGGGTGGCGCACGACGGTCAGGTTATCCATGGTCAGGGGTCTCCAGTCTTTGCAGGATGCGCTCCCGCGTGGTGGCATCGCAAAAGGCCGCGCGGGCGGCCGTCCGGTTGATTTCAAGGAAACGGTCAGCCCCCCAGCCGAAGGCATCGGCAAGGCGCTGATACTCAAGGCTCAGGCTTGTGCGAAAGAACGGCGGATCATCGGTGGAAAGGGTGATCGCAACGCCCGCCTCGGCCAGTCGCGCGACAGGATGCGCAGCCCAGTCGCGATAAAGGCCCAGCGCGATGTTTGAGCCGGGGCAGACCTCAAGCACGGTGCCCGTCTCGGCCAGGGTTTCCACCAACGCGGGGTCTTCGACGGCGCGCACGCCATGACCGATCCGGGCCACGCGCAGATCAGCAAGCGCCGCGCGCACGCTTTGCGGCCCGACCCATTCGCCGGCATGAACGGTCAGGCCCAGCCCGGCCTCGCGCGCGCAGTCGAAGCCCCAGGCGAAATCGCGCAAGGCACCGCGCGTCTCGCCGCCGCCCATGCCAAAGCCCACCAGCCAGTCGCCCGCAGTTTCAGCGGCGCAAAGGGCCGCGCGCCGGGCCTTGTCGGGGCCGAAATGGCGGATGGCGGTGGCGATGCCGCGCAGGGTGATGCCGTGGCGGTGCTCGGCGTTCTCGGCGGCCTCGCGGATGGCGGCAAGGTACTCGCGCCAGGCACCCAGATCACCGCCGCCGCAAAAATCGGGCGCGATGAAACATTCGGCATAGATCACGCCATCTTCGGCGCGGGCCTCAAGCATGGCCTCGGTCAGGCGATAGTAATCCTCGGGGGTTCGCAACACGCTGGTGGCGGCCTCGTATATCCGCAGGAAGCCTTCGAAATCGTCAAAGGCATAGCGTCCGGCCTCGTCGAACACCCGCGCGAGGGTGATCTGGTGTTCAGCAGCGATGCGCCGGACCAGATCGGGCGGCGCCGCACCTTCGAGATGCAGGTGAAGCTCGACCTTGGGCAGATCGCGCATCATTGCAGAAAACTCCTTCCCGGCCCCGACAGTGCAACGCCCAGATGCGCCGCCACGCTGGCGCCCACATCGGTGAAAGCGCAAAGCCCGATCTGCCCCACCCCGGCGCCCGCCGCAAGCACCGGGACGCGCTCGCGGGTGTGATCAGTGCCGCGAAAACTGGGGTCATTGCCGTGATCGGCGGTGAAAATGGCCAGATCGCCGGGCCGCAGTGCATCGATCAAGGCGCCTGCGCGGGTATCGAACCATTCCAGCGCGCGCGCATAACCGGCCACATCGCGGGTGTGGCCGTAAAGCGAATCGAACTCCACGAAATTGGCGAAGACCAGCGCACCATCCTCGGCGGTATCGGCCAGTTGCAGCAGGGTTTCGGCCAGATCGGCATCCGAGCGGCCTTTGTGGTGGTGATCGATCCCGCGGCCCGAGAATATGTCACCCACCTTGCCCACTGCATGCACCGCCCCGCCCGCCGCCTGGACGTGATCGCACAGCGTGAGTGCGGGCGGCGGCATGGCGAAATCACGCCGGTTATGGGTGCGGGCAAAGCCCGTCGCAGCCGTGCCGGTGAAGGGCCGCGCAATGACACGCCCCACCCGCATCGCGTGCAGTTGCGGTGCCAGTGCCGCGCAAAGGTCCCACAGCCGCTGCAGCCCGAAGGCCTGTTCATGCGCGGCGATCTGAAACACACTGTCGACGGATGTGTAGCAGATCGGCCAGCCGGTGCGCAGATGCTCGGCGCCCAGTTCCTGCACGATGGGAATGCCGGCCGCATGACAATTTCCCAGGATGCCATCGGTGCCCGCCAGCGCACAGACCCGCGCCACCAGATCGTCGGGAAAGGCCGGGCGGGTGATGGGAAAACGGTGCCATTCCCAGGGCACTGGCGCGCCGGCCAGTTCCCAATGGCCCGAGGGCGTGTCCTTGCCGCGCGACACTTCGGTGGCCGCCCCCCACAGGCCCTGCGGCACGGCCCCTAACCCCGGCGCCCGCAGACCCGAGGCCAGCGCGGTCGCCGCACCGAGGCCCAGCGCATCGAGCCGGGGCATGTGCAGCGGCCCGCTGCGGCCCTCTTCGGCGCGGCCCTCGGCACAGGCCTGCGCGATATGGCCCAGCGTATTGGCCCCGGCATCGCCGTATTCGACGGCATCGGGCGCACCGCCGCAGCCCACCGAATCCATCACCACCAGGAAGGCGCGCGGCATCTCAGCCGCGCCCGCGATGGCGGGGCGAGAACGCGCCTGGCAGCAACTCGCCCAGCGTGGCCCGTTCGATCTGGCCGCTCAGGGTGGCCATGATAACGGGCGTGTCCGGCCCGGCAAATTCGGCAATGCGCTGGCGGCAGCCGCCGCAGGGCGTGATCGGCACAGGGCTGTCGGCGATGATGCAGATCTCAAGGATCCGGCGCTGTCCCGCCGCGACCATGGCGGTGATTGCGCCGGTTTCGGCACAGGTGCCCTCGGGCGAGGCGACATTCTCGACATTGCAGCCCACAAAGACTGCACCGCTTTCGCTGCGCAGCGCCGCCCCGACGGGAAAGCCGGAATAAGGCGCATGGGCCAGATCCCTGACCGCGCGGGCGGCATCCAATAGCGACATGAGGCGAGCCTTCGGTTGTTGCAGCGCAACCTTGCGCTGTGACATCGCCGGTTTCAAGCCGGCGCGCCACTCATGGGGCCAATCCGGCACGCGAAGCTATTTCACGCCATGCCGCGATGGGCTAAGACCGGATCGACAGATCAAGGGGGACACGAAAATGAGCGATGCAAGGCAGGAAACGGCACGACAACTCGCGCTCGATTATCACGAATTTCCCCGCCCCGGCAAGCTGGAGGTCCGCGCAACCAAGCCGCTGGCCACCGGTCGCGACCTGGCGCGGGCCTATTCCCCCGGCGTTGCCGAAGCCTGCCTCGAAATCAAGGCCGACCCCGCCAACGCGGCGCGCTTTACCTCGCGCGGCAACCTTGTGGGGGTGGTGTCGAACGGCTCGGCGGTGCTGGGGCTTGGCAATATCGGCGGACTGGCGTCCAAACCAGTGATGGAAGGCAAGGCGGTGCTGTTCAAGCGCTTTGCCAATATCGACTGCTTCGACATCGAACTGGAGGAATCCGACCCCGAGAAATTGGCCGAGATCATCTGCGCGCTCGAGCCCACCTTCGGCGCCATCAACCTGGAAGACATCAAGGCGCCCGACTGCTTCATCGTCGAGCGCATCTGCCGCGAGCGCATGAACATCCCCGTCTTTCACGACGACCAGCACGGCACCGCCATCGTCGTGGGAGCGGCGGCGACCAACGCGCTGCATGTCGCCGGCAAGCGGTTCGAGGATATCAAGATCGTCTCGACCGGCGGCGGCGCGGCGGGCATTGCCTGCCTGAACATGCTGCTCAAGCTGGGCGTGCAGCGCGAGAACGTCTGGCTGTGCGACATTCACGGACTGGTCCACGAGGGCCGCGAGATCGACATGAATCCGCAAAAGGCCGCCTATGCGCAAGCCAGCGACAAGCGCGACCTCGACGAGGTGATCGACGGGGCCGACCTGTTCCTCGGCCTGTCCGGGCCCAATGTGCTGACCCCCGAGATGGTCAAGCGCATGAACGCGCAGCCGATCATCTTTGCCCTGGCCAACCCCGCGCCCGAGATCATGCCCGACCTGGCACGCAGCGTGGCGCCCGATGCGATCATCGCCACGGGGCGGTCGGATTTTCCCAACCAGGTCAATAATGTGCTGTGCTTTCCGTTCATCTTTCGCGGCGCGCTCGATGTCGGCGCGTCCGAAATCAATGACGCGATGCAACTGGCCTGCATCGACGGGATCGCCCAGCTTGCCCGCAGCGCCACCAGCGCCGAGGCCGCCGCAGCCTATCAGGGCGAGGCGATGACCTTCGGCCCCGATTACCTGATCCCCAAGGCGTTTGACCCGCGGCTGATGGGGGTGGTGGCCACTGCCGTCGCCCAGGCGGCAATGGAGTCGGGCGTGGCGGCCCGGCCGATCGAAAACTTGGAACAGTATCGCAGCAAGCTGGACGCATCCGTGTTCCGCACCGCGCTGATCATGCGCCCGGTATTCGACGCCGCACGGCAGGCCAGCCGCCGCATCGTCTTTGCCGAGGGCGAGGACGAGCGCGTCCTGCGCGCGGCCAATGCGATCCTCGAGGAAACCACCGAAGTCCCGATCCTGATCGGGCGCCCCGACGTCGTCGCCACACGCTGCGAGCGCGCGGGGCTGCCGATCCGCCCGAACCGCGATTTCGAACTGGTCAACCCCGAGGACGATCCGCGCTATCGCGACTACTGGGAGACCTACCACCAGTTGATGGAGCGCCGCGGCGTCACCCCCGACATCGCCCGCGCGGTCATGCGCACCAACACCACCGCCATCGGCGCCGTGATGGTGCATCGCGGCGAAGCCGACAGCCTGATCTGCGGCACTTTCGGGCAGTTCCTGTGGCATCTGAAATATGTCACCCAACTCCTGACCACCGAAAAGCTGCGCCCGGTGGGCGCGCTCAGCCTGATCCTGCAATCCGAAGGCAACCTTTTCCTGGCCGACACCCAGGTCCACCCCGAGCCGACACCGCTGCAGATCGCCGAAACAGCCATCGGCGCGGCCCGTCATGCCAAGCGTTTCGGGGTCGTGCCCAAGGTGGCGCTGTGTTCGCATTCGCAGTTCGGCAATCTCGATACCGAGTCGGGGCGCCGGATGCGCGAGGCCATGGCGATCCTCGATGCCAATTCGCCCGATTTCGACTATGAGGGCGAAATGTCGGTCGATGCCGCGCTCGACCCCGATTTGCGCGCGCGGATCTTTCCGCATTCGCGCTTCGGCGGCGCGGCCAATGTGCTGGTCTTCGCCAGCGCAGACACGGCAAGCGGCATCCGCAACATGCTGAAAATGCGCGCCGGGGGGCTCGAGGTCGGGCCGATCCTGATGGGGATGGGCAACCGCGCCCATGTGGTCACCCCCTCGATCACCCCGCGCGGGCTGCTGAACATGTCGGCCATCGCCGGCACCCCGGTGGCGCATTACGGCTGACCCCACAGCCTGCGGCGCGGCCCCGGCGGTTGGGGCGCGCGCCGTTACGCCCGCCGCGCGCCCATGTCAGCCACACCCAGCACCGACAGCACGCGGCGCTCAATGTCTTCGGCGTTCATCGCGGCCACCGCATACATGTCGCGCGGGTTGGCCTGGTCGATGAATTCGTCAGGCAGCACCACCGAGCGGAATTTCAGCCCCACGTCAAACACACCCTCGTCGGCCAGAAGCTGCGCGACATGGCTGCCGAAACCGCCAATCGCGCCCTCTTCGATGGTGATCAGAGCCTCGTGATCGGAAGCCAGACGCAGGATCAGGTCGCGGTCCAGCGGCTTGGCGAAACGCGCATCCGCCACGCTGGGCGAGATGCCGCGCGCCTGCAGCCGCTCGCAGGCGGCCTGCACCTCGGCCAGCCGCGCGCCAAAAGACAGGATCGCCACGCGCTTGCCCTCGCGGATCATCCGGCCCTTGCCGATCTCGAGCGGCACGCCACGCTCGGGCATCTCGACGCCCACGCCCTCGCCCCGCGGAAAGCGAAAGGCAATCGGGCCCGTGTCATGCGCGGCGGCGGTGGCGACCATGTGCACAAGCTCGGCCTCGTCGGCGGCGGCCATGACCACAAAACCGGGCAGATTGGCCAGAAAGGCCACATCGAAGCTGCCCGCATGGGTCGCCCCGTCGGCCCCGACCAGGCCGGCCCGATCAATGGCAAAGCGAACCGGCAGGCGCTGGATCGCAACGTCATGCACCACCTGGTCATAGCCGCGCTGCAGGAATGTCGAGTAAAGCGCGCAGAAGGGCCGCAGGCCCCCGGCGGCCATCCCTGCGCTGAAGGTCACGGCGTGCTGTTCGGCAATGCCCACATCGAAACAGCGGCGCGGGAACCGTTCGGCAAAAAGGTTCAGCCCGGTGCCATCGGGCATCGCGGCGGTGACCGCGACGATCTTTTCGTCGCGCTCGGCCTGCGCAAGCAGGCTGCGGGCGAAGACACCGGTGTAAGCGGGCGCGTTCGAGGGTGCCTTTTTCTGCTTGCCGGTGACCACATCGAACTTTGCCGTGGCATGGCCGCGATCCGGCGCGCCCTCGGCGGGGCGATAGCCCTTGCCCTTTTGGGTGATGGCATGAATCAGCACTGGCCCGGTTGCGCGCTCTTTCACCATGCGCAGGATCGGCAGAAGCTGATCCATGTCATGCCCGTCGATGGGGCCGAGATAGCGAAAGCCCAGCTCCTCGAACAGGGTGCCGCCTACCGTCATGTGCTTGAACAGCTCGCGCGCACGCTTGGCACCTTCCTGAAACGGCGGCGGCAAGAGGCCCAGCGCGCCCTTGGCCGCAGCGCGCAGATCCTGGAACGGGGCGCCCGCGTAAAGGCGCGACAGATAGGATGACATTGCGCCCACCGGCGGGGCGATGGACATTTCGTTGTCGTTGAGGATCACAATCAGCCGCTTGCGCAGGAAGCCTGCGTTGTTCATCGCCTCATAGGCCATGCCGGCGCTCAGGGCGCCGTCGCCGATCACCGCGATGGCGTCGCCCAGCCCGTGTTCGGGTGCGCCGCCCAAATCGCGCGCCACCGCAAAGCCCAGCGCCGCCGAGATCGAGGTCGAGCTATGCGCCGCGCCGAACGGGTCATAGGGCGACTCGCTGCGCTTGGTGAAACCCGAAAGCCCTCCCTGCTGGCGCAGGGTGCGGATGCGGTCGCGCCGGCCGGTCAGGATCTTGTGCGGATAGCTCTGGTGGCTGACATCCCAGATGATCTTGTCACGCGGCGCGTCGAACACTGCATGCAGCGCCACGGTCAACTCGATCACGCCCAGCCCCGCGCCCAGGTGCCCGCCGGTTTCCGACACAGCGCTGATTGTCTCGGCGCGCAGCTCGTCGGCAAGCTGGTGCAACTGCCGGTCGGACAGATCCTTCATGTCGGCCGGGGTTCTGACCTTGTCGAGCAGCGGCGTGTCCGGTCTGTCACTCATGGCCCTGGCTCCTCCGCCCAGCCGGCCATCATGCCGGCTGCGGGCGTTTCAATTTTCGCGGGAGATAACGAAGCGTGCAATGCCCCGCAAGGTTTCCGCCTGCGCGCCATAAGGCGCAAGCGCGGCCTCGGCCTCGGCCACCAGTTCGGCGGCACGCTGGCGTGCGCCTTCCAGCCCCAGCAGGCTGACAAAGGTTGCCTTGCCCGCAGTGGCATCCTTGCGCAGGCGCTTGCCCGCCTTGGCGGGGTCTCCCTCCACGTCAAGGATGTCGTCGGCGATCTGAAAGGCAAGGCCCAGCGCACCAGAAAAATGCGCAAGCGGTGCAGGGTCGGCCCCGGCCAGCCGCGCGCCCGCGGTTCCCGCCCAGCCGATCAGCGCGCCGGTCTTGCCGGCCTGCAGCCGCGTGATCTGTTCCAGCGTCAGCGGCGTTTCAGCGCGCTCGGCTGCCAGATCGAGCGCCTGCCCCAGCACCATCCCCGCCGCGCCCGCCGCCTTGGCGAGTGCGGCGACCAGATCCATGCGGCGCTCGGGTTCGGGGGCGCATGCGGGACAGGAGAGGATTTCGAAGGCCAGCGTCTGCAGCGCGTCACCCGTCAGCACGGCAGTGGCCTCGTCCCATTTGACATGCACGGTCGGGCGGCCGCGGCGCATGTCGTCATCATCCATCGCGGGCAGATCGTCATGCACCAGCGAACAGGCGTGCATCGCCTCGATCGCGGCGGCGGCATGGACGGCCTGCCCGGCGGGAATGCCGTGCAGCGCCGCACCTTCGATCACCAGAATGCCGCGCAGCCGCTTGCCGCCCACCACTGCATGGGCCATTGCATCGCGGATATCGCTTGCCGGCTGTGTGGCGATCGCCTCGAGCAACCGTGCCTCGATCGGATGCCCCCACGTATCGAGGGCCTTGGCAAAGCTCATTCTGCCTCGAGCGGGCCAGTTCCGGCCGGCACGCCGTTATCGCCCAGGCGGATCTTCTCGACCTTTTCCTGCGCATCGCGCAGCTTGGCATCGCAATGGGCGCGCAGTTTCGCCCCCCGCTCGTAAAGCGCAATCGATTCCTCGAGCGCGACCTCGCCCTGCTCAAGCCGGGCCACGACCTGCTCGAGCTCGGTCATGGCCTCTTCGAAACTCATCTCGGCAAGGGGCTTCTCGGTCATGCGTCGTGCTCCATCAACACCCGGACATGCGCGGCAACCGACTGTGCCAGCGCGTCCACATCATACCCCCCCTCAAGCACCGAGACCAGCCGTCCTTTTGCATGGCGCACCGCCAGATCGCTCAACCTACGGGTGATCCAAGCGAAATCCTGCTCGTCCAGCTCAAGCTGGGCCAGCGGATCGGCGTGATGCGCGTCAAACCCAGCGGATACGATCACCAGCTCGGGCGCGAAAGCATCAAGCCAGGGCAGCGCATCAGCCTCCCACAGCTCGCGGAAGCCGGTGCCGCCAGTGCCCGGCTGCAAGGGCAGGTTGCGAATGTTGTCATGTGCGCCGCGCTCATCCGCATGCCCGCTTCCGGGCCAGAGCGGCATCTGGTGCGACGAGGCGAAGCGCACGCGCGGCTCGTCCCACAAGAGCGCCTGGGTGCCATTGCCGTGATGAACGTCGAAATCCACCACCGCGACACGCACCAGCCCGTGATGATCGAGCGCATGCTTCGCCGCGATGGCCGCATTGCCGAACAGGCAGAACCCCATCGGGCGCGCGGCCTCGGCATGGTGGCCCGGCGGGCGCGTGGCGCAAAACGCGTTTCGCGCGCGGCCTTCGATCACGGCATCGACAGCCCGCACCGCCGCCCCCGCAGCCGCCAGCGCCGCATCGAACGAGGCGGGGCTCATGTGCGTGTCGGCATCCAGCGCCACAATGCCTGACTCCGGGGTCGCCTCGTGCAACGCGGCGATATAGCTTGCCGGGTGACAACGCAGGATTTCCGCCTCGGGCGCCAGCGGTGCGGTTTCACGGGCAAGTGCCGCGAATTCCGGCGCATCAAGCGCGGCCTCGACCGCCTCGATCCGCGCCACGCACTCGGGGTGGCCCGGCGGGGTCTGGTGGCGGCGGCTTTCGGGGCTGGTGATCAGAAGCGTCGTCATGGCGGCACGCTAAAGCGCGGCCGGCAGATCGGCAAGGCCCGCCCGCCAGACGCGAGGGGCCCTCAGTCGGTGACCAGCATGTAGCCTTCACCACGCACCGTCTGCAGATAGCGCGGCTGTTTCGGGTCGGTCTCCAGCTTGCGGCGCAGGCGGGTGATCTGCACATCGATCGCGCGTTCCTGCGCCTGCCCGGCCAATTGCCCGCGATCACGGCCCAGTTCCTCGACCAGTTCGCTGCGGGCGACAGGCTCGCCCGGGCGGGCGGCAAGTATCCGCATGAGCGCGGCCTCGGTCACGGTCAGCCGCACGGGCGCATCACCCCGCCACAATTCTCCTCGTTCAAGGTCATAGCGCACGGCCCCCATGTAAAGCAGCTTGGGCAGCACCGTTTCCTGCGGCACACGGCGCAGGATCGCACTGATCCGCAGCAACAGCTCTTTCGGGTCGAACGGCTTGGGCAGGTAATCGTCCGCGCCCGCCTCGAGCCCGGCGATCCGGTCATCGGTTTCGCCCCGCGCCGTCAGCAGCAGCACGGGGGTGTCACGCTCCTGCCGCAGGGCGCGGGTCAGGCTCAGCCCGTCCTCGCCGGGCATCATCACATCCAGCACGACAAGGTCGAAGTCCAACCCCGCCAGCAGCCGGCGCGCATGGGCGGCATCGCGCGCCGCCGTTACCCAATAGCCGCGCGTCTTGAGAAACCGCTGCAACAGGGTGCGGATGCGTTCGTCGTCATCGACGATCAGGATATGCGGGGCGTGGTCGGCTGCCGTGCTCATGAGCGCCCCTCCCGCAGCGATAGATACTGATGCCGGATCTCGTCATCCATCATCGCCTCGAGCACCTGGCGGAACCCGGCCACCGCCTCGGGGCCGGCGGCGCGGTACGCCTTGCGCATCCGAGCCCGCTGGGCCTTGGAAAGCTCACGCTCCAGCGCTTCGCCCTTCTCGGAAAGGTAGAGGTGGCGCTCGCGCTTGTCGCGCCGTCCCACCCGGCTGACCACCAGACCATCGGCAATCAGGCGCCGCAGCACCCGGTTGAGCGACTGCTTCGTCACCCCGAGAATATTGAGCAGGTTGTTCACCGTGGTCCCCGGCATCCGGTTGATGAAATGCAGCGCCCGGTGATGGGCGCGGCCGTAATCCATACCTGAAAGGATGCGGTCGGGGTCGGCGGTGAAGCCGCGATAGGCGAAGAACATCGCTTCGATCCCCTTGCGAAGCTGCTCGTCGGTCAGGAACAGGAGGTTCTCGCCACCTGCCGGGGGGCCGCCGGTATCGGTCATGCGCCGCTCCGTTATTGCCGGGTCTCGCTGAGGGGGGATTTTAAGTCAGCTATGTTGACTTTCCAAGAATCAATTGCTAGCGCTTTTCCTGAAAATGCGCAACATTATGCCCGGTCCGGACCTATTTTGCGCAACATTGCACAATCAACCGCGCATGGCGCGAACGGGAGGGGCCCATGGCCGGAGCTTACGACGATCGCGACGGACATATCTGGATGGATGGCAAGCTGCTGCCCTGGCGCGAGGCAAATGTCCACATCCTGACTCATGCACTGCATTATGCCTCGTCGGTTTTCGAGGGCGAGCGCGCCTATGGCGGCAAGATATTCAAGAGCCGCGAACACTCCGAGCGGCTCCAGCGCTCGGCCCGGCTGATCGATTTCGAGATCCCCTGGACCGTCGATCAGATCGAGGAGGCCAAGGCCGAGGTGATGAAGGCCAGCGGGCTGAGTGACGCCTATGTACGCGCGCTGGCCTGGCGCGGCGCGGGCGAGGATATGGGCGTGGCCTCGGCCCGCAACCCGGTGCGGCTGGCGATTGCCGCCTGGGAATGGGGCGCCTATTACGGCGACGCCAAGACCCGCGGCGCGAAGCTCGACATCTCGAAATGGAAGCGCCCCTCGCCCGAAACCGCGCCCAGCCAGGCCAAGGCGGCCGGGCTCTACATGATCTGCACCATGTCGAAACACGCCGCCGAAGCCAAGGGCTGCTCAGACGCGATGATGTTCGACTATCGCGGCTATGTGGCCGAGGCGACGGGCGCCAACATCTTCTTCGTGAAGGATGGCGAGGTGCACACGCCCAAGCCCGACTGCTTCCTCAACGGGATCACCCGGCAGACGGTGATCGGCCTGCTGGATGACCGGCAGATCAAGGTGCATGAGCGCCATATCGAGCCGGGCGAGTTGGAAAGCTTCCAGCAATGCTGGCTGACCGGCACCGCGGCCGAGGTCACACCGGTGGGGCAGATTGGCGATTACAATTTCGAGGTCGGCAACCTGACCCGCCAGATCGCCGAGGATTACGAAAAACTCGTGCGGGCCTGAGCTGCCCTGTCCCGGTTGCGCCTAAGCCCGCAAGACAGGCGCTTGCGGGCGGTGTCGGGTGCCTTCGGCGAGGATATTTGGGCCAAGAAGATGGCACCGGCACGCAAGCTGTTCAGATAGCGGTCATCTTGGGCGGAACGCGCCGTCGCCCTGACTGCGGCGCAGGATATCGAGGAAGGCGCGCAAGCGGCGGCTCTGGTCGGGGGCCGGGCGGCGCATGTGCAGGCTGCGTGAGGTAGGGTGCGTGCCCTCGCCCGCCCCGGCATCAAGCATCAGGTAGGGCGCCATCCGGTTTGCGGCACCTTTGCGCGGCTGGTCGATGATATGTCTGGTCATGGTGTTTCCTCCCTGAACTGCGCAGGTCGGGCAAGCGCCGTCGCAGCGCTGCCATGACAGACATATAGGAAGCAAGGGCGCGCGATATAACCGCGCCGTCGCACGTCTAGCGTGGAGAGCGCTTGGCCAGAATGCGCTGCAGGGTGCGGCGGTGCATGTTCAGGCGCCGGGCAGTTTCGCTCACGTTGCGGTCGCATTGCTCATAGACACGCTGAATGTGTTCCCAGCGCACGCGATCGGCGGACATCGGGTTTTCCGGCGGCGGCGGCAGGGCCTCGCCCTGGCTGAGCAGCGCGCTGGTGATGTCGTTGGCATCGGCGGGTTTTGCCAGGTAATCGACCGCGCCCATCTTGACCGCCGCCACCGCCGTGGCAATCGCGCCATAGCCAGTCAGCACCACGATGCGGCAATCGGGCCGGCTTTCGCGCAAGGTTTCCACCACATCAAGCCCGTTGCCATCGCCCAGCCGCAGGTCGATCACGGCATAGGCCGGCGGACGCGCCTGCGCGATGTCGCGGCCCTCGGCCACGGTATCAGCGGTGACGGGCTCAAAGCCGCGTTTTTCCATGGCGCGGGCCAGCCGCCTGAGAAACGGCTCGTCATCATCGACCAGCAACAGGGTTCTGTCCGCCCCTGCGGCAAGCTGTTGTTCTTCCTGCATGTTCCGCGTATTCCCCGTTAATTTGCAACAGGACAATAGGGCGTCGCCCGGCGGGGGTCAATTTGATCACGATTCAGGCGCAGGCGCGGTGGCCACGGTCAAAGCCTTTTCGCCTTTTCGTGCTCGTCGTCGATGGTCTGCGCGATGCCGGTCTCGACCATGGTGCGGGTGGCGTCGATGTCGGCATATGTCCAGAATATCCGCATCGGCCCGTCGCTTTCATTCAGGAAACGGTGCGGCACACCGGCGGGAAGCCAGGTGGTATCGCCGGCTTTCAGGTGATGGCGCACACCGTCGATCTCGGCCACGGCCTCACCTCCGAGGATCATCACGCTCTCCTCGCAATTGTGAAAATGCACGCCGATCTTCGCGCCCGGGTCGAATTCGGTGATGCCGTTGATCACGCTGGTCGAGCCGCAGCCACGTGTCACCAGCGGGATGGTGCGCGCACCGTTTCCACGGTCGTTCACGGGCAATTCGGCGGGGCGCAGGATGGCGGCTTGCTTGTCTGTCATGTGATCTCTCCTCACCTGGCCGGGCCGGTCCAGACGGTTTTCATGTTGGTGAATTCGCGCAGGCCATAGCTGCCCAGTTCGCGCCCGTAGCCTGATTTCTTGATCCCGCCGAAGGGCAGGCGCGGGTCCGAGGCGACCATGCCATTGATGAACACCGCGCCGGCATCGATTTCGCGCGACATCCGGCGGGCAAGCGCGGCGTCACCCGTCCAGACCGCGGCGCCGAGGCCGAATTCGGTATCATTTGCCAGGGCCACGGCCTCTTCGGCGCTGGAACAGCGGATGACCGAGGCAACCGGGCCGAACAACTCTTCGCGAAACGAGGTATGCGCGGGCGTCACGCGATCAAGAAGCGTTGGCGCATAGTAGCAGCCCGGCCCCTCAAGCGGCGCGCCGCCGATTGCCAGCGTGGCACCATCGGTGATCGAGCGTGTCACCTGGTCGTGCAGTTCGTCGCGCAGATCCCGGCGAGCCATGGGGCCGATCTGGGTGGCCGGGTCCATCGGATCGCCGGTTTTCAGCGCCCGGATGCCCGCCGCGAAAGCCTCGGTAAAGGCCTCGGCGATGTCGTCATGCACGATGAAGCGCTTGGCGTTCACGCAAGACTGCCCCACATTGATGAAGCGCGCCTTGACCGCGACCTGCGCGGCGGTGGCGATATCGGCATCGGGCAGCACGATGAAGGGGTCGGACCCGCCAAGTTCCAGCACCTGCTTTTTCAGCGCGCGCCCGGCCTGGCTGGCGACGATCTGCCCAACCTGGGTGGAGCCAGTCAGCGTGACGGCGGCGATGCGGTCATCTTCGATCATGGCGGCAACGCCGGAGGACGGCACCAGCAGCGTCCGCATCAGCCCGTCGGGGCAGCCCGCCTTGCGCATCACATCCTCGATCGCAAGTGCGCAGCGCGGCACGTTCGCCGCGTGCTTGAGGATCGCGCCGTTGCCCGCGGCCAACGCGGGCGCGGCAAAGCGGAAGAACTGCCAGAACGGGTAATTCCAGGGCATGATCGCCAGCACCACGCCCAGCGGGTCGAACACCACCGCCGAATGCGTGGCGTTCGAGCCGATTTCCTCATCGGCCAGAAAGCGCGGGGCGTTCTCGGCGTAGTAATCGCAGGTGAGGGCGCATTTCTCGATCTCGGCCAGCGACTCGGTGATCGGCTTGCCGATTTCCTCGGTGATCAGGCGGGCGAAGCGGTCCTGCCCCGCGCGCAACTCGCGCGCCATGGCGGAAAGCAGGCGCGTTCGGTCAATCACCGAAACGCGGCGCCAGGCGCTCTGTGCGCCGGTTGCGGCACTCAGGGCCTGATCGACCTGCGCCTCGGTGTGAAGGTCGAATTCGGCGACCAACTCGCCGGTGGCCGGATTGATGGACTGCATCATGAGCGTGTCTCCTTGACTTGGCGAGGCATTGCCACGCGCATTGACGCCCAATCGGGGAGCCAGTTCAGGTGGTCGGGGCCGGTGGGATGGTATTCAAAGCCGACCGCTCCGGAAAAGCGTAGCTCGTACAGCGTCGCGAGGACAGGCTCGAACGCGATTGCGCCCGTGCCGGGCTCGCCACGGCCGGGATGATCGGCGATATGGACGTGGCCAAGCCACGGCGCGGCTGCGCGCAGCGCGGCGACCGGGTCGCAGCCGCTGGCGCAAGCATGGAAGGTGTCGATCAGCACCGACAGCCGCCCGTCCATGTCGGCCGCCAACGACAGCAGAGTATCGACCGACGCCATGAAATAGCCGGGAACGGCAGCCTCGCTGATGGCCTCGGCTAGCAGGCGCGGGCGGCGCCCTTCGCACAGCGCTGCGGCTGCTTCGATGTTGCGCCGGTAGGTGGCCGCATCGCCGCCCACCCCCGCCATCGGATGCACGAAGGGGCACTCCACGCCCTCGGCATAGTCAAGCGCGCGGGCGAAGCCATCGCGGAATTCGGCCTCTCGCCCGGGCAGACTGGCCAGCCCCTTTTCGCCCGGATTGCCCGTGCCCGAGGTCATCTGCGCCAGGCGCAGGCCGTTTTCGCCAAGCAACGCGCGCAGCCGCGCCGGCGGCAGGGCGGTTGGGTCGGGGTGCTCCACCGCGTCAAACCCTGCAGCTCGCGCGGCGGCGAAACGCTGCTCCAGCCGCAGGTCGGTGAACAGATAGCCAAGATGGGCGGAGAACAGCAACGCCATCAATCCACCCCTTGGAGCGGCGCGATGGCGCGCGTCCTGGCCACCTTCGCCAGATCGGCCAGCACGTCATCGGTGATCGGAATGCCGGATTTCTGCCGCGCGGCCTCGGCCCGGGCCTCGGGCTCTCCGGGCATGAGCACCTCGTCCACCCCGGCGGCGCGGGGCAGGGCCTTGATGCGGCAGTTGAATTCTTCCATCCGGGCCTCGAAATCGGTCATCGACAGGAACAGGTCGGGCCGGATGGCAAAGAACAGGTGCCCCACGTTCTGCGGTTCGGAATGGTCGAAGTATAGGCTTTTGACATCGCCGCCATAATTCGCGCCGGTCAGCGCCCCGGCCATCAGGTCCATCATCGTGCCCAGGACCGAGCCCTTGACCCCGCCGAAGGGCAAGCACACGCCCTCGAACGCCCTGGCGGCATCCGTCGTGGGGTTGCCGTCGCTGTCCAGCGCGAGGCCGGGCGCGATCGGGTCGCCCCGCTGCGCGGCCAGGCGAATCTTGCCACGGGCGACCACGGTCATCGCCATGTCCATCACGAAAGGTGCCGATTTCCCCCCCGGTATGCCCGCGGCAATCGGGCTGGCCCCGAGAAAGGGCGCGCGGCTTCCCCACATGGCGATGGCAGGCGACGAGTTGGTGAAGACCATCGAGACATAGCCGCGCTCGATCGCCTGAAGGGCATAAAGCGCACCCATCCCGAAATGCGTCGAGCGGCTGACCCCCACCATGCCGATGCCCGCCTCGCTGGCCAGATCCATCGCGGTATCCATCGCCAGATGCGAGGGCAGGAACCCCATGGCATTGTCGGCATCCAGATGCGCGACAGCGCCGGCGACCTTCTCGACCTTGATGTCGGGGCGCGGGTTGACCAATCCGCGCTCCAACCGCTCCAGATACATCGGGATCCGCGCCACCCCGTGCGAGTCGACGCCGCGCAGGTTGGCCTTGACCAGATCACACGCGACGGTGCGGGCGTCGTCGGGCGGCAGGCCCGCGCTTTCAAAGGCCGCGCGGGCAAAGCTGCGCAGCGCGTCGGCGGCAACCGTTTTGGTGCTGGTCATGCGGGTCTGCTCCTTCGCCGGGGCCGTGGATTTCATCCGGCGTCGGTGATGGCCTTCGCCACCTGCCGCGCGAAGGCCTCGGTGCCCAGGGTGCCACCAAGATCACGGGTGCGGCTGGCCGGGTCGGCCAGGGTGCGGTCAAGCGCGGCCAGCATGGCCCGCCCCGCCTCGACCAGGTCGGCCCGCTTGCGGTTTGCGCCCATCCACTCCAGCAGCATTCCGGTCGAACCGATCAGCGAGGCCGGGTTGGCGATGCCCTGCCCTGCAATATCCGGGGCCGATCCGTGCTGCGCCTGCGCCATCGCCACGCCGTCACCGGCATTGACCGAGGCCGCAAGCCCCAGGCTGCCTGAAAGTTCCGAGGCAAGATCAGACAGGATGTCGCCGAACATGTTGGTGGTGCAGATCACGTCGAAATCCTCGGGGCGCCGCACCAGATGCGCGCAGGCAGCATCGACGATAAGCTCCTCGTATTCGACATCTGGGTGGCGCGCGGCCACCTCGCGGCAGCATTCCAGAAACAGCCCATCGGTCAGCTTGAGCACGTTCTGCTTGTGCACCACGGTGACCTTCTTGCGCCGCTGCATGGCGCCTGCAAAGGCCGCTTCGGCGATCCGAGTCGAGGCATGGCGGGTGATGCGCCGCATGGCGATGGTGACATCGGCTGTCACATGAACCTCGCCCGTGCCGGTGTACATGCAACGGTCAGCATAGAAACCTTCGGTGTTCTCGCGGTAGATGACCATGTCGAAGCTTGCCCCGGTGCGCGAGGGCAGGTCGGGGCGCGTTGCCGCCGGGCGGATATTGGCAAAAAGGTCGAGCCGCTTGCGCAACTCGCCCGATGGGTTCAGCCCGCCCTTTTCGCGCGCCGGGTAATCCAGGTGCGACACCGGCCCGAGGATCAGCGCCTCGGCCGCGCGGGCCGCCTCGAAGCTGCTATCCGGCAGGGTCGAGCCATGTTCTTCAAGGGCCGTGAACCCGATCCCTATCTCGGTATACGCGAAGCCGAAACCGAATCGGTCATCGACCGCATCGAGAACGAGGCGCGTGGCGGCACTTATTTCCGGGCCGATCCCGTCACCGGGGAGGATTGCGACCTTCATCGGTTTGTTTCCTTTATCTTCAGAGCGGGGTCGGGTGGTCTGCAACAGGTATGCCGTGTGCCTAGACAATCCGCCTTGTTCTTGACAATGCAAAAGCAAACGCATTTCGCCTGGGAGAACGCCGATGGCGACAAGAACCGAGTCCGTGGAGCGGGCCCTGTCGATCCTGTCGGCCTTCAGTGTGCGCCGGCCGAGGATGACACTGGCCGAACTTGCGCGGGAAACGGGGCTGCACAAGAGCACGATCCTGCGGCTCACGCGGTCCATGGCAATCTACGGGTTCATCGACCGCGACGCCGAGGGGCGGTTCTCGATCGGGGCCAGCGTCTGGCACCTGGGGCTGATCTTCCGGCAGGAATTCGACAGCGGCGAGACGCTGCGCCCGGTCCTGCGCCGCCTGGTCGAAGCCACAGGCGAGACGGCGTCATACTTTGTGCGCGCCGGAAACGACCGGGTGTGCCTTTACCGCGAGAACATCTCGAACCTGGTTGAATACGGTGTCGAGGAAGGGATGCGCCTGCGGCTGGGCACCGGCGCCTCGGGCCTGGTGCTGCGCCATTTCACGGGTGAGGCCCTGGCCGACCTTTCCGCCTTCAACAAGAACGGCACGGTCGATCTGGAATCGACCCGCAACCCCAATATCGCCTCGATCTCGGCACCGGTGTTTTCCTCGACGGGCCAGTTCCGCGGGGCGTTGACGATATCGGGTCTGAACACGCGCTTTACCGAAGTTGTGCGCACCGCGGCAATCCCGCTTCTGGAAGAGGCCGCGCGCGACCTGGCCGACAGGGTCGACTGAAACCCGGCACACGCGGCAATGCGCGACACGGTCCAAGCCATCAGCCTTGGTCAATACGGGTGTTTCAGAAGCGGTTGCTTGCCCAGCTTTGCTGCGCCATTTCGCAGATGCGCGCGACCTGGGCATCCTCCACTGGCAGGGTCATGGCCGCAGGCAGCCCGTCATCGTGAAAAATATAAAGCCGCGAGGCGAACTGATCGAACGGCAGGGATGCCTCGCCCAGCCGCTCTCCATTGCCATGTGTCGAGACAACGATGCCATGGCCCCAGTCCTGCCCGCTGTCGTTGTTCGGGTTGAAGAAATACACCCGCATCCCGCCCGATTGATCGAGCGCGACACGAATAATCGAAATCGCGTGCCAGCCGACGAAGGCGCCGCTGCTGTCGGTAACGGCGATCCCCGCGGGCTGCGGGTGAATGACTGGCTCGTTGCCGTTATGGAGCGGGTGATAGGCCGTGTGGAACTCGCGAATGAACGCTTCGTGGTCCTTCAGCAGGCCGGTGGCGACATCGACGGCGATGTGAAACGCACGCCCCACCCACCATCCGTGAAGCTCGGGGTTGATCCAGCGATGCGGGTCTTCTCCGCGCCCGGCAACGCGCCGCCCCATCTCGGCATAGACGCGGTCCAGGTGCGGCACCAGCAGAACCGAAACCGGATCGGCATCAAGTGGGGCCTGTTGCGCAAGCCCGGCTTGCAAAAGGCTGGAGTCCAATGGCTGGCCCTCGAAATGCATGACAATGCAGTCCTTGCTTGTCACCTGCGCGAGCAGCCAGAGCAGATAGTCAGGGTCATTGAGCGCCCACATGGAAAGTGCGCGGGCCGCCTGGCAGGTCGGGTTGTTGCCCTGCCCGATCCCCAGCGGCTGCCCCAGCAGCATCATGACCCCCGCGACAAGCCGCTGCCGCGCTGTCACCTGTCCGCCGAAGGCAATGCTCAGGATTTCCTCGCAAGCCGGAGTCAGCGCCGTCCCCAGCAGCCGCCAGAGCGATGGCGCGATGGGGGGCGAATAGAGGATCCCGCGTTCCAGCATCAGCGCGATGCCAAGCACCGACTGGGCGGTTCCGGGCCGCACGGCCTCGTCGATCAACTGCTGAACGAGCGGCTGATAGCAGCGCAGCGAATCGAGGCCCGTGCTGCTCAGCCCGAGTGCGGCAGGCAGCAGATGCGTATGTGCACTGTCTAGAATGAAGCGCAGGAACTCGGCGTGGTAATCCGAGACAAGGCCGGTGTCGTGCATCGCGCGGGCCATGCCGGTTGCCTCGGCCTGCAAGCTGCCCGTGTCGGCGGATTCCAGGCGCTGGCGATAAACTTCCAGCCCGGGGTCTTCGCGGCACAGGTCGGTCGGGCCGAACAGCGCGCTGATCAGTCGGTCGGCGCCCAGTCTGGTTTCGCTGGCCGAAAGGCCGTTTTGTCCTTCGTCCAGCGCAATGGCGATCTGAAGGATCATGGATTTCACATGCTCGACCTGCAGCGGGCGCTGCCGCAGGATGCGCCAGACCTCATCGACCAGCCGCCCCAGGATACCTTCGGGCCCGACCGCCTCCAGCAGGCGTTGCAGCAGTTGGTCCACCACCGGGTCCAACTCGCCCGCGTTGACGCGGGCGGCCTCGTGCGCCGCGCCAAGGATGCGGTCGAGATTGAGCGCCAGAACCTGGGTCAGGAAGTGGCGCGCATGTTCAAGCGGCAGTCCGGGTTGCGAATGCTCGCCACGGACCACGGCAAGAAACCGCAAAAGATTCAGGCATTCGAGCACCACCATGCGCGAATCGGACGAGGCCAGCGTATTGCCCACAAGCCGGGGCACAAGCCCGGCGGGCACGGCCCAGTCGGTTCCGCTGAAGATGCCGGCGCGATCGAGCTCGGCCGCCCGCGCTTCCAGTGCGGCCAACCCTCCCGGCTGTTTCATCAGCCGTTTGGCCGAGTCCAGAACGCGGCCCTGATACGAAAACTTGCCGGCGGCGGATGCCTCGGCCAGTTGCCGCGACACATGGTCGAAGCTGCGCAAGAAAGGCTCGATGGGGTTGTCTTGTGATGTCATGGCCATTCCGGGTTTATCCTTTCGGGCCACTCCTGCCGTCCGCTGCCCGGGCCGCTTCCTCTGGCCGAATGGTCGTCCGTATCGCCGCAAAATGCAAGGTCATGCGGCGCACGGCCCCAAACACACCACAAATTGTGGTGTGTTTGGGGGGTCGAGCCTCACACATAGTAGTCGAGATCTTCCTGTGCCTTCAGCAGGTCGCGCAAGCGGTGCGGATCTTCCCCGAAGAAATAGACCAGCCCCCAATGCGTGCCGAAGGCCGTGCGCTTGGTGACTTTCTGCTCATGCGGCGGCGAAAGCTCGTGAAACTCGAAATAGGGGTCGTTCTCGGTTTCGGGCGGAATGCTCAGGTCGCTCACCACACGCCGGCGCGGATACACCCCGAAACAACCGGCATGGCCCATGGCATCCTTGACCGGCTCGGGGAAGAAGGCGTCCAGTTCTTCCTGCGTCGCCTTTGGGTCAAAGGCCAGGACAAGGGCCTGATAGGCATTGAACCCGTAGGCACGTTCCAATAGTTCGAAAACGTTAAAGCCGGGCGGGCGATAGGCGACCTCACCGAAATACATCGTGCCGTCATTGGTGACGAAGTATTCGGGATGGATGAAGCCGAAATCGATGTCGAAGACCTCGATCAGCTTTTCGATCTGCTGCTCGATTCGCGGCCGCCATTTCTCAAGCTCGGGCGTGGCAGGAACGAACACCGAATACCCCAGCGAGACATACTCCGAGATATTCAGGAACTGGATCTTGCGATCCTTGATCCAGGCCTCGACCGCGAACTCCCAGCCATCAAGGTGCGATTCCAGCAGGGCGGGAAACTCCTCGTCGGCAATGGCAGCGACATCGTCGGGCGTGCGAATCACGCGGTGACCAAGGCAGCCGGCCTTGTCGAACGCCTTGAAATGGATCGGGTCGTTAGGGTCGCCATCGAGCTTAAGCAGCGTCTGGTTGACCCTTTTCAGAAAGCGGATGACATCCGAATGATCCATCGCCTCCTCGAAGATGCCGACGCGGATGCCGCCAAGCTGCGCACGCCGCTTCATCAGCGACTTGTCGCGAAACAGCATGGACTGCCCAAGCAGCCGCGGGTTGTCCAGCAGCACGGAATTGACCGCCCCGGCCCATTCCACGGTTTCCTCGAACAGCGGAATCGCGACATCGACACCCATTTCCTTGAGCTTCGTTGCCAGTTCGTATGACCTGTCGTTCAGGCGCTCGAAATCCCAGCTGATGAACGGGATGTCGTGCTGTTCGGCATATTCGGCCGCCCAGTCAGGGGCGACAATCAAATAGCGCCTGTCGAACTTTTCCAGCGCGTCGATGCAGCGCAGGCTCCAACCCAACACCGCGATATAGCCCTTGTTCGGGTCTTTTGCTTCCATGATCGCTCCCAACATTTTGCGTGAGCCGCCGATTTGTTCGGGCGGCTCGTATTAACTTCGATAATCAAAGTAACACGCAGCGGACATCAATGGCAAATCAGGCATATTTCATAGGATTGTTTCATATATTCCATTCTCGGGAAGGAAAGCAAAAGAAATATAGTTCGTTTTGCTAATTATATTTCTCGCACGGCAAGCGCCCTGCCGGACCATGCCATGGCCCGTGGGCAGTGCCCGTGAACGCGGGCTCAGGCCACCGCGATCACCTCGCCCGAGGCCCACCGATTGCCGCAATCGATGGTCGCACCGCACCATCCTGAGTATCACCAGCTCGGAAAGCCATGGTTCCGGCAAGGAGCCATGGCGGCAACAGGCACCGGCCCTTATGCTTGACGATTTACGAGCGGCAACTCTGGTGCCGCCCCGCCGATTTGAATGTCACTGCAGCGCCCGTTAGGGTCGATAGCCGATTACGGGGCAACTCCGACACAGGAGCAGCATGACCGAAGCACATCTGACTCGCGAAGCCCGCGCGCAATGGTCCTCGGAGCCTGCCTTCGTCTTCTCGATGGCGGCGGCGGCCGTGGGGCTGGGGAACCTCTGGCGCTTTCCCTACATGGTGGGCGAGAACGGCGGCGGCGCCTTCATCCTAGCCTATCTGCTGGCGCTGGTGATCGTCGCGATGCCGGTGATGATGCTCGAGGTGGCCGCCGGTCGGCTGACGCAGGGCAGCGTGGTCGGCACCTATCGCGGCATCACGCGGCTGGGCACGGCATATGGCTGGTTCGTGGTGGTTCTGACGATCGTCATCACCTCGTATTACCTGGTCATCACCGGCTGGACACTGGGCTATGCGGTTGATGCCTTCCGCATGCGTGTCGCGGAATTCGACGATTTCACCGCCGGATACAACTCGGTCTGGTATTTCCTTGCAGTGACGATGCTTGCGGCGCTGGTGCTGCTAAAGGGTGTGCGCGCGATCGAGACCTTTTCAAAGGTGCTGATGCCGATGCTTGCCCTGCTGATCGCCGGGCTGGTGGGCGTGGCCATGACCACCGGCGGCTGGGGCGATGCGATGGCGTTCATGTTCACCTGGGATGCCGCCGCGCTGGCCAATCCGGGGTTGTGGTTCTTCGCTTTCGGCCAGGCGTTCTACACGCTCGCGGTCGGGCAAGGCTATCTTGTGACCTATGGCAGCTACATCCCGCGCAAGACCAATGTGCCCCGCGCCACGCTGATCGTCGCCGGGGCCGAGACCACCATCGCGCTGATGGCGGGGTTCATGATCTTTCCCTTCGTGTTCACCCACGGGCTGGACCCCGGCGCGGGAAGCGAGCTGGCCTTTTCCACGCTACCGCGCGTCTTCGAGGCGACCACAGGTGGCGCGTGGCTGGCGATGGCGTTCTTCTTCATGTTCTTCGCCGCTGCGTTCTCATCGTGCCTAGCGGGGTTGAAGGTGATCATCGCCGCCTTCGCCGAGGAGCTGTCGCTGTCGAACGCGCGTGCGGTGGGGGCGACCGGGGTGCTGATGCTGTGCCTTGGCCTGCCATCAGCGCTGAGCTTCTCGCCAGTGCAGCTGACCGTGGCGGGGATGCCATTTCTCGATTTCATGGACCAGTTCGGCGGGACAAATGTGGTGATCGCTTCGGCGGTGATCGGCGCCGGGCTGCTGTGCTGGGTGCTGCCGCCTTCGAAGGTGGTTTATGCGTTGGGCGCGAAATCGGGCTGGTGGAGCTGGCGCATCTTCATCGTCGGGCGCAGTCTGCCTTTCGCGGCGGTCGGGTTCCTGATCTGGCAATTGCTGGCGGGCTGAACCGCCTGCATCTTGTGCCCGGGCCGCACGGCTGTCATGATTCCCGAAGTCGCAATTCGATCGAGAGGTGAACGCCGATGGCCGGATGGCTGGAACTTTGCCGCGGGGTCATCCACCCTTGGCACCAAGATCACTTCGGCCACATGAACGTGCGCCATTACGCACCGTTCTTCGACGATGCAAGCTATCACCTCTGGACCCGGATGGACCTTGCCTATTCGCATATGCAGGCCGAACACGGGGTGCATTGCGTCAGCGCGCAGGCCACCACCCGCTTCGTCAAGGAGCTCGTGGCCGGCGACCTGATCGTGATTGATGGCGCCGTGACGCGGATCGGCACGAAAAGCGTGACCTTCCATCTGCGGATGCACCATGCGGATAACGGTGATCTGCACGCCACTTACGATCTGGTCGAAGTGTTCTTCGATCCGGCGAGCCGCACATCGGCACCGATGCCGGCACCGGTGCGCGAAAAGCTGGCCGCACATCTGGTCAATGCGCCGTGACCGCCCCCTCAGAGCGCGACAAACTCTCCGGCTGCGCCGTCATACTGCTCAAGCGTGCCCGATGCGATGTCGATGCGCAGCCCGTGCAGCGAAAGCCTCTCGGCCCTGACCGCCTCGGCGACGAACGGAAAACCCATAAGGTTCTCGAGTGAAAGCAGGACACCGGCGCGTTCCATCGCGACCAGTCGCGCAGGGCCTTCGCCGGTATCGCTTGTGCGCTCATACGCCGGGCGGAGAAGATCCAGCCAGCGGCCGATCATGCTGTCGGGGGCTTCGAATTCGGGTATACGGCCCTCGCACATGTCATGGCAGCCCTTCACACCGCCGCAACCCGAATGCCCGATCACCACGACATGCGCCACCTTGAGAACCGTCACGGCATACTCCACCGCCGCGGGCGCACCGTGATAGCGCCCCTGCTGGTTCTTCGGGGGCATCAGATTGGCAATGTTGCGATAGAGGAAAATCTCGCCCGCGTCGGCCTCGAAAAGCGCGGTGGCGCTTACCCTGCTGTCGCAGCAGGAAATCACCATGGCGCGGGGGTGCTGCCCTTCGCTTGCCAGATGCTGGAACCAGGTCTTGTTCTCGGCATAGCTCGTCGCCTTCCAGCCGCGATAGCGCATCACCAGATAGCCGGGAAGCGGGCGGGCGAATTCCATATTCTCAGACCTGTTCCTGTTCGTGTCCGGGCGGGGATAGCGCGGATACATTCAAAATTCGAGTTATTTTATCCGCACGCTGCAAGGTTTTCTTTGCTGCCCATTGTCATGTTGCACAGCGGGTGAATAGCAGAAACGCGAAGGGTGTATCCATGACAAATGTTGTCGGCCTCTCTCATGAGGAAGGGGTTATCATAGATGACGTTCCCCTGGTGCGGCTGGTGGAAGTCATGGGAGAAGGCGCCGCCGAAAATGTCGTCAATGCCGCGATGCGCGAGATGTCACATAGAATGGCGCAGATGGAACAACTGTATCAGGCCGGCGAAGCGTTCAGTCTGGGCCGGGATGCCCGGCGTCTGGCCCGGATCGGCAATGAGATCGGCATGACCAGCCTTTCGCTGGTCGCGCGGGATGTCCAGCGTTGCGCCGCGCGCGGCGACATGATCGCGTTCTCGGCCACCTGGTCACGGCTGATCCGAATCGCGGATCGCTCACTTGACGCAATCTACGGCCTGGCGGGCTGCTCGGGACAGGGCAGCTGAAACCTCGTGAGTTGCCCGGCCAGCCGAGCGAGCAGGCAATACCCACGCACTGCTTCCGGCGCCGCCGTGGCGGACGCCGATTCTTGCCGCAGCCCGCCGCTCAGGCCCGCTTGCGCGTCACCTCGAAGACCAGTTCGATGACCGCTGTCAGTTCGTCGGCGCTGCGGGCGCTCTTGATCTGGTCGATGCAGTAATCCCGCAGATCCGGATGGCCGATCGAACGGATCAGTTCCAGAAGGCGCTTCGAGTCCTGCCGGTCAGGCAGCCCTGTCGCGCGCGAAGCCGCAACCTCCGGAAAGGTAACGACCGTTTGTGCGGAGCGCACGGGCGCGTTCATGCTGCCAGCTCCGATTCGAATTCCAGCGCAGCCTCGTCCGGCAGGAACACATCGTGGTGAATCCCGGCATAATCGCGAATGCGCTGCACCCGCTCTTCGCTGCAATCCATCAGCGCGGCCATGGCAACGACCTTGCCCATCTGCTTGGCGCTGCCCAGGTAGTCATAGGGCGCATTGCCCGAGCGCTTCAGCACGCGGTTCATGATCGGGTCGATCACGGCCACGGCATCGGTGACACCGGCTTCCATCGCGTATTCGAAAGCGCCGATCATCACCTCGCTGGTGACGGAAGAAACCGAATTGGGTCCGCGCCCGTGGCTAAGCCGCTCGGTATCGACGCAGAAGCGCGTCGCTTCCCAGAGCTGCGCACTACGCAACGGCGGCTCACCGTCCAGCAGCGACGCGAATACATCCACCAGCATATGCGGGCCTGTTGTCTGAAGCAGACGCATACAGCCGACGACTTCGCCGTGTTCGTTGATGCTGACGACATGGGCCGGATCAAGCTGATCAAAGCGATCCCGCTCTTCGCCGTTTACGACCCGCACATCCCATCCGAGGCGCCCTTCAAAGACGCGGGCCCGGAGGCGATGCATATCGGCCATGATCCTTGGGTATTCGGACCTGTTCAAGGCGTCGATGACGATAATCACTGTCATGCTCCTTACCACCTGTGCGGGGAGTGGTTCCGCGCACTTCCGTAAGGACATTGTTAGTGACGGTGCAATTCTGGTCTATTAGGGAAAACCCGTAGTCGGCGCGGGCGCGCAGGACAGCCCCGGCACCGACGGATCATTCGGGCTGTATATATCCCAGCCTGATGGCCCGGCCAACTGCCTGCGGCGTGGTCAGCGCGCCCAACTTCTCGCGCACGGAACGCAGGTGCACCTCGACCGTGCGGTGCGATATGCCCAGGATATCACCGATGTCCTGCTGCGATTTGCCCGCCGCAACCCATTGCAGGATCTCCTTTTCGCGCATGGAAACGCGCGGCAGGCGCATCACGCGGGCCACGCTGTCATCCTGCATCACCGCATCATGGAAATGCACCGCCGCGGTCTGAAGATCGCCCACGATCTTGCGCTTGAGCTTGGCCCAGTCACCTTCGACGCATTCACGGGTAACGCTGAGAAGGCCGCAATCGCCGAACGGCCCGCGCACCGGAACGGTCAGCCCCTGCGAGAAGAGACCGAAATCGCGTGCCGGGCCGAACACCTTGTCAAACCCTTCGTGACTGCTGAAGCGCTTCCAGTCCACCGGCGCGATGCTGCGCGCCGACAGCGCCAGTGTCGGGTCGATCAGGTGAAACTTGCTCTTCGTGTAAAACCGCTTCCAGTCGTCAGGGTAATTGGCATAGCCCTGCACCGTGCCCGTCACCGGGCTGATCGCCGCATATGACGCATAATCAAGTTCCAGCTTCTGGCAAAGCTGGTCCAGAAACATTCCCCGCGTTGCATCATCGGGCGAATGTGCGCTGAGATCTATCAGGTCCATTTCTGCCTCGACATGCAGCCTGCACAACTGAATGCACACGACAAGGGCGGTTGGCGCAGTATACCAGCCGCATCCACAAAAACGAAATTTGCCGCAATGTCACGCTATTTCGCGGCAAAACAATGGCAAATTGCGCACTCATGGCCACGGCACATGACCGGCAGCCGGCATGTACCCTGCCGGCCAGACGCGCCGCATCGTGCCTGAATCCACACCCTAGATGCCGATCATTTCCGCCTGTCGCACGATCCCTTCGGCCTGCTTGATGCTGGCGATATCCACCAGGCGCCCCTTGTAAACAGTCGCCCCTTCGCCGCGCGCCTTGGCAGCTTCCATCGCGGCCAGGATTTCACGCGCCTCGGCCACAGCCGCTTCGGATGGGGTGAAGACCTCGTTGGCTAGCGCCACCTGCCGGGGGTGTATCGCCCATTTGCCAACCATGCCCAGCGTGGCCGAACGCCGCGCCTGGGCGCGAAAACCTTCATCATCCGAAAAATCGCCAAACGGGCCATCCACCGGCAGCACGCCATGTGTGCGGCAGGCCGCCACGATCGCCGCCTGCGCCCAGTGCCACGGGTCGGACCAGTATTTCTGCCCCTCGCGCAGCATGTAGTAGTCTTCCTGTGTTCCGCCGATCCCGGTGGTGGCCATGCCCATCGAGGCGGCGAAATCGGCCGCGCCCAGGCTCATCGCCTGCAATCGCGGGGTCGCGGCGGCGATCTCCTCGACATGGGTGATGCCGGCAGCCGATTCGATGATGACCTCGAAGCCCAGCGGCCTCTCGCGGCCCGTGGCCCGCTCCACCGCCGTGACCAGCGCATCCACCGCATACAGATCGGCCGCACAGCCCACCTTGGGGATCATGATCAGATCGAGCCGCGGCCCGGCCTGCTCAAGCAGATCGACCACATCGCGATACCACCAAGGTGTGTCCAGCGCATTGATCCGCACCGAAAGTGTCTTTTGGCCCCAGTCCACGCGGCCGATCGCTTCGATCACATTGGCGCGCGCCTGTGCCTTGTCAGCGGGCGCCACCGAATCCTCAAGGTCGATATTGACCACATCCGCCGCGCTGGCCGCCATCTTTTCGAAGATCGCCGGGCGCGAACCGGGGCCGAAAAGCTGGCAGCGGTTGGGGCGCATTGGCGGGCTGGGCTGGACGCGGAAGCTCATCGGGCATGCTCGCAAGGTTGTTTCACGTTTTCCTTCCAGACGGCTAGAATATTACTCCCTGCACTGCAAGGGCGTTGCTGCGCCGCCGCATACCGGCACCCGAACCGGTAAAGGAGAAGTCACGAAACATGCAGAGTAAACCTGAATATTCTTGCTATAAAAACGATAATAGGAGGAGGACATTGCGCAAATGATCACGATTTACGCGTAACTCACCACCATATTCACATCGAACTCCCCTATGCTTGGACTAAATGCCGTATGGCATCACAGGAGACACCGATGACCATTGAGACCCCCTACCTGCTGTTTCTCGGCGATGCGCATGATCCGCTGGCCGCCAAGGTCGCGCAGGGAATCCGCGACTGGCGCCCGGACTATGCCGTCGGGCAATTCCGTATGGAAGGCTGCCGCGCCGACATGAAACTGCCCGACATGACACTCGCCGAGGCAAAGGCCGCCGGCGCGAAAACCCTTGTGATCGGCGTGGCCAATCGCGGTGGGGTGATCTCGCCGGAATGGAAGAAGGTTCTTGTGACAGCGCTGGAGGAAGGTTTCGACCTGGCCTCGGGACTGCACAACCTGCTGCGCGACGAAGAGGACCTGGCCGCGGTGGCGCGTGCCACCGGACGCAAGCTGCATGACGTGCGCGTGCCCTCGGTGAAATATCCGATTGCCAATGGCGAGAAGCGCCGCGGCAAGCGCTGCCTCGCAGTGGGCACCGACTGCTCGGTCGGCAAGATGTACACCGCGCTTGCCATGGAGCGCGAGATGCACGCGCGCGGCATGAAGGCAAGTTTCCGCGCCACCGGCCAGACCGGCATCCTGATTACCGGCGGGGGCGTGCCGCTCGATGCGGTGATCGCCGATTTCATGGCCGGCGCGGTGGAGTGGCTCAGCCCTGATAACGACCCCGACCACTGGGATCTGATCGAGGGGCAGGGCAGCCTTTTCCACGTCTCCTACTCGGGCGTGACGATGGCGCTGATCCATGGCGGCCAGCCCGACGCGCTGATCCTGTGCCACGAGCCTACCCGCCAGCACATGCGCGGCCTGCCGGGCTATGGCCTGCCAAGCCTTGAAGACCTGCGCGACCTGGCGCTGCAACTGGCACGGGTCGGCAACCCCGATTGCAAGGTCGTGGGCATTTCGGTCAATACGGCCGCGATGTCGGAAGAGGAGGCGAAGACCTATCTGGCCGGGGTCGAGAAACGCATGGGCCTGCCTGCGGTGGACCCATACCGCCACGGTGCCGCGCGTCTGGTGGATGCGCTGGCGCAAGTCTGAGGGCTTTGCCCCGGAAACCGGGGTATTGAGGGGCTTTGCCCCTCTGGGGCCTGCGGCCCCATTCACCCCAGGATATTTTGGCCAAGAAGAAGGAACAGGCGATGCTGAAGGTCACGCAGGAGCGGTTTCCGCTGGCCGAGGTGTTCACCATCGCGCGCGGCTCGCGCAGCCATGCGGATGTGCTGACGGTGGAGGTGACGCGCGGCGGGTCGCGTGGCCTGGGCGAATGCGTGCCCTATGCGCGCTATGGAGAGACGCTGGAGTCGGTGAGGGCGCAGATCGAGGGCCTGCCCGAGGGGATCGGGCGCGCGGCGTTGCAGGACGCCCTGCCTGCAGGCGCGGCGCGCAATGCCGTGGATTGCGCGCTATGGGATCTCGAGTCCAAGCAGCAGGGACGCCCCGTCTGGCAACTGGCTGGCCTGCCCCGCGCGCCGGGGCCGGAGATCACGGCCTTCACCCTGTCGCTGGACACGCCCGAGAAGATGCGCGCGGCGGCGCGGCGCCATGCAGCGCGACCGCTGTTGAAGATCAAGCTTGGCACGCCCGATGACATGCCCAGGCTGGAAGCCGTGCGCGAGGGCGCCCCGAAGGCGCGCATCATCGTCGATGCCAACGAGGGCTGGAGCGCCGATATCTACAGCGATCTGGCCCCGCATCTGCTGCGGCTGGGGGTGGCGATGGTGGAGCAGCCGCTGCCCGCCGGCGAGGACGATCTGCTGGCCGGGATCGCGCGACCGCTGCCTGTCTGTGCCGATGAATCCTGCCATGACCGCGCCAGCTTGCCGGGGCTGCGCGGCAAGTATGACATGATCAACATCAAGCTCGACAAGACCGGCGGGCTGACCGAGGCGCTGGCGCTGAAAGAGGCCGCGCTGCGCGAGAGGTATCAGGTGATGGTGGGCTGCATGGTCGGGTCTTCGCTGGCGATGGCGCCGGCGGTTCTGGTGGCGCAGGGCGCGGCGGTGGTCGATCTGGACGGGCCGCTGCTGCTGGCGGAGGATCGCGACCCGCCACTGAAGTTCGATGCCGAAGGGGTTCATCCGGCCGCGCCTGCGCTTTGGGGGTGAGGGGGCTGGACCTGCGCCCCTGCAATCGCCTAAAGGAAGCCGAAACCCGGATTTGGAGAAACACAGCATGAGCCGCATCGTCTATGTGAACGGAGAGTTCCTGCCCGAGGATCAGGCAAAGGTTTCGGTCTTCGATCGCGGCTTTCTGATGGCCGACGGCGTTTACGAGGTCACAACAGTGATCGACGGTAAGCTGGTCGATTTCGACGGCCATGCCGCGCGGCTGGTGCGGTCGTTGGGTGAGTTGGACATGGACGCACCGCACAGCCGGGACGAGTGGCTGGCCATTCACCGCGAGCTCATGCATCGCAACGATCTGGAGAACGGGCTGATCTACCTGCAGGTGACGCGCGGCGCGACGGATCGCGATTTCACCTGGCCCGAAGGGCTGGAGCAAACGGTTGTCCTGTTCACCCAGGCCAAGAATGTCACCGAAAGCCCGGCCGCCAAACGGGGCATTTCCGTCATCTCGGTGCCCGATCAGCGCTGGCGGCGTCGCGACATCAAGACAGTGCAGCTGCTTTATCCGTCGATGGCCAAGATGGCAGCGGTGAGGGCGGGCGCGGATGACGCCTGGCTGGTCGAGGACGGGTTCGTGACCGAGGGCACCTCGAACAACGCATATATCGTGAAGGGCGGCAGGATCGTCACCCGCGACCTGTCGCATGACATCCTGCATGGCATCACTCGTGCCGCCGTGCTGCGCTATGCGCGCGAGGCGCAGATGGAGGTCGTGGAGCGCCCCTTTACCATCGAGGAGGCGCAAGCCGCCGACGAGGCCTTCATCACCTCGGCCTCAAGCTTCGTCACGCCGGTGGTGAAGATCGACGGCACAACCGTCGGGCTGGGCGGCCCTGGCCCGGTGGCGAAGCGCCTGCGCGAAATCTACATCGACGAATCCCGCAAGGCGGCGGTCTGAGCACGCCGACCTTGCGACGGGCCGGTCAAGGCTCGGTCTTGCCCACGTTCTCGGCAAAGGCCTTTTCAAAGGCCTTCTGCTTGTCGGCGCCCGCCTCGGTCTGGTAGCGCGCGCGCCATTCGTCATAGGGCATGCCGTAGACGATCTCGCGCGCGGCCTCCTTGCCGAGGCCCAGGCCCCGCTCGGCGGCTGCCTCCTGATACCAGCGGCTCAGGCAGTTGCGGCAGAAGCCTGCGAGGTTCATCATGTCGATGTTCTGCACATCGGTGCGTTCGCGCAGATGATCGCGCAGGCGGCGGAAGGCGGCGGCTTCGAGTTCGGTTCTGGTCTGGTCATCCATGATCGTGATCTCCCTTTGAGATGAACCTGTGCGGGGCGGGGGCGGGCGTCAAGGCTGCATCTTCATCAAGAATTCATGCCGCCACAGTTGTTCGCCACCGGCAATTCAGCCATACACAGGGCAACCCGGCATGATCAGTGCCGATACGAAGGAAGTTCCAGCCAGATGAGACGCCTGCGCAATGTAAAGATCGTGGCCACGCTTGGCCCGGCTTCCAATGACTACAAGACCATCCGCGCGCTGTTCGAGGCCGGGGCGGATGTGTTCCGCCTCAACATGAGCCACGGCAGCCACGCGGAGATCGCCGAGCGGCACAAGATCATCCGGCAGATCGAGGTCGATGTGGGCCGCCCTATCGCGATCCTGGCCGACCTTCAGGGCCCCAAGCTGCGCGTGGGCACATTTGCCCGTGGCGAGGAGGAGATGGAAGAGGGCCAGGCCTTCCGGTTTGATCTGGACACGGCCGAAGGCGATGCCACGCGGGTGAACCTGCCGCATCCCGAGATTTTCGCAGTGATCGAGCCGGGCTCGGACCTGCTGGTAAATGACGGCAAGATCCGGCTCAAGGTGCAGGATTGCGGCCCGGATTTCGCCGATTGCACGGTGACCGTTGGCGGCACCATCTCGAACCGCAAGGGGGTAAACGTGCCCGATGTGGTGCTGCCGCTGGCCGCCCTGTCCGAGAAGGACCGGGCTGACCTTGAGTTCGTCTGCGATCTGGGCGTGGACTGGCTGGCGCTGTCCTTCGTGCAGCGCGCCGCCGATGTGGAAGAGGCCCGAACCCTGGTGCGCGGCCGCGCCGCAGTGCTTTCCAAGATCGAAAAGCCCGCCGCCGTGAAGGCCTTTGACGAGATCCTCGCCGTGTCGGACGGGGTGATGGTGGCGCGCGGCGATCTGGGGGTAGAGATGCCGGTGCAGAACCTGCCACCGATCCAGAAGCGTCTGGTGCGCCGCACCCGGGCCGCCGCCAAGCCGGTGATCGTAGCCACGCAGATGCTGGAATCGATGATCGAAAGCCCGGTGCCCACCCGCGCCGAGGTTTCGGATGTGGCCACCGCGATCTATGAGGGTGCCGATGCGGTGATGCTCTCGGCGGAATCCGCGGCGGGGCAGTATCCGGTCGAGGCCGTCACCACCATGAACAACGTCGCCATCGAGGTCGAGAGTGACCCGACCTATCGCGACACGATCAGCGCCTCGCGCCGGATCGAACACCACTCCATTGCCGACAGCATCGTCGCCGCCGCGCGCGAGATCGCCGAGACCTCGGACATCAAGGTGATCTGCTGCTTCACCGAATCCGGCACAACCGCCAGCCTGGTCGCGCGCGAACGCCCCCATGTGCCGATCATCGCCATGACATCCGAGGCCAATGTGTCGCGCAGGCTCTGCCTGACCTGGGGGACACACAATGTCGCCACCGGGCCGGTGCTGCGCTTCAAGGATGCGGTGGTCAATGCCGCCCGCGTCGCGCGCGACTACGGTTTCGCCACCACCGCCGACATGATCCTGATCACCGCCGGCGTTCCGTTCAACGTGCCCGGCTCCACCAATATCCTGCGGGTGGCGCCCTGTGACGAAAGATTGATTTTCCGCACCGATCCTGAATAATGCTGCATGGGGGCAGATCGCCCCGCGCGGGGTGTCGCCCATGCAGACGGATTTCTTTCTGGTCGCCGGGATCCTGCTGGCTCTGCTCGGGTTTCCCTCGTTGCTGAGCGCTTTCAGCGAAAGCCGCGCGCCGCGTCTGGCGATGATCCTGTTCATGGCCGGCGGCATCCTGATCGTTCTCGCGGTGACGGGCCGGCCCGGCGGCTACGCCATGGCCGATATTCCCGAAGCCTTCCTGCGGGTCATCGCGACCCTGCGCCGATAGCCGCCCGCTTTTCCAGTTGATGCTTGCACTCGGACACGGGCCGTCCTATACGGCGCGCTCGATCCTGCGTGGCCGGCCCGAGTGGCATGCCGAGTCGCGCAGACTACCGCTCGCACCCGACGAAGGAGACGGAAATGCCCAAGATGAAGACAAAGGCAAGCGCCAAGAAGCGCTTCAAGGTGACGGCAACGGGCAAGGTGCTCGCTGCTCAGGCCGGCAAGCGGCACGGGATGATCAAGCGGACGAACAAGTTCATTCGCTCGGCCCGCGGGACAGCTGCGCTGTCCGACGCGGACGCCAAGATCGTCAAGAAATACATGCCCTACGACCGCTGAGGAGGCTGAAACATGTCCCGCGTCACATCCGGTAAAGTTACCCACGCCCGCCACCGCAAGATCGTCAAGGCCGCCAAAGGCTATTATGGCGCCCGGTCGCGCAACTTCCGCACTGCCACACAGGCCGTCGACAAGGCAAACCAATACGCCACGCGCGACCGCAAGAACCGCAAGCGCAGTTTCCGCGCCCTGTGGATCCAGCGCATCAATGCCGCCGTTCGCGAGATCGACCCCGGCCTGACCTATTCGCGCTTCATTTTCGGCCTGGCACAGTCGGGCATCGAAGTGGACCGCAAGGTTCTCGCCGATCTGGCCGTGCACGAGCCCGAAGCCTTCGGGCAGATCGTGGCCAAGGCGAAGGCCGCGATTTCCTGACAGCGTTCAGGTAACATCAGTTCAGCAAAGGCCGCGCCGGCGATCACCGGCGCGGTCTTTCGCGTCTTACCCGCCGTGCAGTTCTCAAACGCCCGTCCACTGGCCGCGCTCTTGAAGTAGGGCTTTGAGCACGCTTGGCCGGTCGGTCATCAGCCCATCGACCCCGATATCGAGCAGCCGCGCCATTTCAGCGGTGTCGTCAACCGTCCAGACATGCACCTGCAGACCACGGGCATGGGCTGCTGCGATCAGCCGTGGCGTGACCACCCTGACCCCGTGAAAATGGGTCGGCACCTGTAAGGCCCCGCAACGTGGCGCCGGCAGGGGCACCCCCCACCCGGCCAGACAGACCAGCGCCACGCCCAGATGCCCCGGCGACCAGCACAGATCAGGCCCCAGGCGCTGCCGCAGGCACCGTGTGCGCCGCGGATCGAATGACCCCGCGCAGACGCGTTCAAGGGCATTCTGCCGCCGGACCACGGATGCAACCGCAGGCACCGCCGCATCCGATTTCAGATCGAGGTTTAGCCGCGCCTCGGGAAACGCCTCAAGCAGGGCATCCAGCCGGACAAGGCGCGTGCCCTCGGCGCAGCGCAGTTGCGAAAGCTCGGGCCAGTCAAGCTGCGCTACCGCCGTATCACGGCCAAACAGCCGCTTGAGCGTGGCATCGTGATGCAGCACCGCCACCTCGTCGCGGCTGGCCTGAACATCGGTCTCAAGATAGCGATAGCCCAGCGAAACCGCGTGGGAAAAGGCCTCGAGGCTGTTCTCGGGCCCTTCCAGCCCGCCGCCGCGATGGGCAAAGGCCAAAGGCAGCGGCGCGTCGAGAAAGGCAAAGCGGGGGGCGTGTCCTGTCATGCGCCAAGCATGGCCCGAAACGGGCCGGGCTGTCGATGTGTCACGCGCGGCGCGCCGTCGCCCGCCAGAGCCAGGCACCATCGGCGCGGCGGTGGCGATATGCCCGGCCAGTGGCGCGCAGGTGGTTCAGATGCGCCAGCGTCTCGCCCAGGGCAAAGCCATGCAGTTCCGGGCCGATCTCGCGGCGAAAGAGCGGGGCGAAACACTCGATCGCGGTACGGTCATCTGACAGGTGCGTCTCCAGGCGGGCCAGGGCGTCGTGGTGATGTTCGATCAACTGTTGCAGCCGGCGCGGCAGCCCGGTGTAGGGCAGCTTGTGGCCGGGCAGGACACGGTGATCCTCGCGCGCCAGCCCCGCCAGACGGACGCAGGAAGCCAGCCAGTCGCCCACCGGGTCTGCCTCCGGCTCGGTCGGGTGAACCCCCAGAACCGGCGTTATCCGCGGCAGGAGTTGATCGCCGCCCAGCACCAGCGGGCAATCGCGGCTCCAGAACGTGGCGTGCTCGGGGGCGTGGCCCTCGCCCGTGTGAACCTCCCATTCCCGCCCGGCCAGGCGCAGCCGGTCGCCCGCCCGGATACGGCGATACCCCAGCGGCAGCGATGCGGCCCTGTCGGCAAAGTTGAAGGGCCGGGTGCGCGCCCGCTCGGCCAGCATGGCGGGGGGCTCACCCGCCCCGCGCCAGAAAGCCATCTGCTCGGCCGTGGGGCGCTCCTGACTGTCCAGCATCAGCATCCGCGCATAGATCCAGGCGGTGCGGGTGGTCCAGAGTTCGGCGCCATGCTCACGCTGAAACCAGCCCGCCAGCCCGATGTGATCGGGATGATGATGGGTCACGACCACCCGCGCGACAGGGCGCCCGCGCAACGGCCCGGAAAGCAGCCTGGCCCAGGCTTCACGGGTCTCGGCAGTATCGAAACCGGTGTCCACGATGCTCCAGCCATCCGTATCGGCCAGCGCATAGACATTCACATGATCCAACCGCATCGGCAGGGGCAGCCGCGCCCAGAGCACACCATCGGCAACCTCGCGCACCTCACCGGGGGCGGGCGCCTCGGCAAACAGGTGCCGGATCGGCTCGAATTGCGTATCGCTCACTCCTGCGCCCTACCTTTGCCTGCCGCGATTGATGCCGCGCCAGTGTTTCGGGCATCCCCCGAGGGATGTAAAGGCGCCGGTCGATCCGCTGCTTGGCTTTGCCCCGTGGCGCGCGTAAGAGGCAGTCATGGTGGCTGCCGATGCAATGCCACAGCGTTGCCAACCCCGCGGGCCAGTTCGATGACCATGCTTCAGACAGAGCGGCTTGCCAATGATCCCGCCGGACTGCGCCGGGCGGCGGAGCTTCTGGCCGGGGGCGGGCTTGTCGCCTTTCCCACTGAAACCGTTTACGGGCTGGGCGCCGACGCGCGCAACGATCGCGCCGTGGCCCGTATCTTCGAGGCCAAGGGCCGGCCCCGGTTCAACCCGCTCATCGTACACCTGCCCGATATCGAGACGGCGCGCGCCTATGGCCAGTTCGACGATCACGCCACGCGGCTGGCGCAGGCCTTCTGGCCGGGGCCGCTGACGCTGGTGGTGCCGCTGCGCAAGGGTAGCGGGCTTTCACCGCTGGTCACGGCCGGGCTGGACAGCGTGGCGCTGCGGGTGCCGGGGCACCCGGTGGCGCAGGCGTTGCTGACGGCTTTTGGTGGGCCGCTTGCCGCGCCCTCGGCCAACCCCTCGGGCCGGATCAGCCCGACGCGGGCCAGCCATGTGCTTGACGGGTTGTCGGGGCGGATCGATGCGGTGATCGACGGGGGCGAATGCGAGGTGGGTCTGGAAAGCACGATCCTGCGCACCGCCGACGGGCCGCCGGCCCTGCTGCGCCCCGGCGGTATCCCCGCCGAAGCGATCGAGGCCTGCCTTGGCATTCCGCTGGCACCAGACAGCACCGCCGCAGATGAGTGCGGCCAGCCAAAGCCCGACGCGCCCGGACAGCTCGCCTCGCACTACGCGCCGCGCGCGATGATCCGGCTGGACGCCATCGCCGCCGCACCCGGCGAAGTCTGGATCGGGTTCGGCGGGCAGGCAGGGGGCGCGGCGTTCAACCTTTCGCCCGCGGGCGATCTGGTCGAGGCCGCCGCCAATCTTTTCCACATGCTGCGGCAGGCGGATGCATTGGCAGGCCCCGAAGGGCGCATCGCCGTTGCACCGGTGCCCGACAGGGGCCTGGGCCGCGCCATCAACGACCGGCTGCGCCGCGCCGCCGCACCGCGCGATTAGGCGTGCCCCGCGCGGCCCGACAGTTTGACCGCATCGACACCCAGGCTGTGCAGCGCGCGCTCCCATTTCGTGGCATGGTTGCTGCCGAAAACCAGGTCCGTGCCGGCCTCGCATGTCAGCCAGCCATTGGCGAGCAACTCGTTGGCAAGCTGCCCGCCACCCCAGCCCGCATACCCGAGCATCAGCATCGAGCGCAAAGGCCCACGGCCCTTTGCGATGTCTTCCAGTATATCGAGCGTCGCCGTCATGCTGAACGCATCGTTCACGCGCAATGTCGCCGGCCCGGAGCTGTACTCAGACGAGTGCAACACGAACCCGCGCCCCGTCTCGACCGGGCCGCCAATAAACACGCCCGGCCCGGTGACGCCTTCGACATGCGAAATCGAAAGCTGCTCGAGCAGGTCGGAAAAGGCGATGCCGGGTGCTGGCTTGTTCACGATCAGGCCCAGGGTTTCTTCGCTGGAATCGGCACAGACAAACACCACGCTGCGCGCGAAACGCGGATCCTCCATGCCTGGCATGGCAATCAGAAGCTTGCCGCTCAAATCCAGTGAATCACTTGCACCCATTACAACCGCTCGTTCCCACTACACCCTTCACATGCCCTTCATCGGACCCGGGACGCAAGACCACATCGCCCCTCAATTCCGGTCGTTCTCCGCAATGTGACTTTCCCTCGCCGCCGCGCTGACCGATGTTTCACGCATGATTCGCAGACATTCCCACCCAGCCTTCGCCATGATGACGGCAATCGCAGCGCTTTGCCTGCCGGCGGATACGCAGGCGCAATCCATTCGTGCAGCGGACATAATCTCGGCCGAGGTCATTCCAGGGTGGCGCAGCGAAGATGGCACGCATATGGCCGCGCTGCATCTGCGCCTTGCCGACGGCTGGAAAACCTATTGGCGCGCACCGGGCGAGTTGGGCATTCCACCGCGCTTCGAATGGAACGGCTCGCAGAATATCTCTGCCGTTCGGCTGCTCTGGCCGCGCCCGGTTGTCTTTGACCAGCTTGGCGCGAACAGCATCGGCTATGTCGGGGAACTCATCCTGCCGATGGAATTCACGCTGCGCGATGCCGGCGCGCCGGCGCGGCTTGCGACCCAGGTCGAGCTGGGTGTGTGCGAAACGATCTGCGTGCCGGTCTCGCTGGATGTTTCGGCGGAACTGGCGCCTTCGGCCAGTGCCCCCGATCCGGCGATCACCGCCGCCCTCGCCGACCGGCCGCAACCGGCGGGCAGTGCAGGGTTGCGGCAGGTGACATGCACCGTCGAGATGATCCCCCAGGGCATCCGGCTGACGGCACGGATGGAAATGCCGCCGCTCAGCGACCGTGAATTCGCCGTGTTCGAGCTTTCCGACAAATCCGCCTGGATTTCGGACACCGCGACCGAACGCGAAGGCGGGCTTCTGACCGCACGGGCCGACATCATCCCCGGCGGTGATGCCCCTTTCGCGCTTGAGCGATCGGACCTGCGCATCACAATACTGGGCGAGGATAGCGCGGTCGAAATGCGCGGCTGCCCGTCAGGCTGAGCCCCGGGCACCTTGCGCCCCCCATTAAGGAAGCGCACGTTCAGCCCGGCTGGCTGCCCTTGCCCGGCTTCGCACGGCTGCCCGCCAGAAGCATCAGCCCGCCAACCAGATAGGCTGTCAGCGCCAGCGCCAGCGCCCCCATCAGAAACACCGCCACCGCCCCCGGCACCCCGTCGATCAGCACCGCCGCCGCGCGCGGCGGAAACAGCCCTTCGACCAGCCCGGCAAGCGGCGCGAGTATCCCGCCCCGCCAGATCGCGGGCAGCAGTGTCGCGGCCATCAGCGCGGCCATGCCGCCCAGCGCAAGCCAGACCACCACCGAATGCGCCCGCGCCACCCGCCGCGCACCCAACGCCCGGCGCAACGCCTGGCCCAGCCGCCACAGGTCGAACTGCATGGCCAGCATCGCAGGCACCATCAGCAGCACCAGAACCATGCCGAAGCCCAGCCCGTAAACCAGCGTGATCACCGTGGGCTTGAGAAACTCGGCCTGGCTGGAGCCTTCGTAAAGCAGCGGGGTCAGCCCCAGAACCGTGGTCAGCGTGGTCAGCAGCACCGGACGCAGCCTGTTGCAGGCGGCATCGACAATCGCCGGAAACAGCCCCCGGTCGCCCCCGAATTCGTCAACTGTCGTCACCAGCACGATGGAATCGTTGATGATTATGCCCGCCATCCCGACAAGCCCGACCACCGAGAAGATCGAAAACGCCATCCCCCACGAGGCATGTCCGTAAACCGCGCCGATCAGCCCGAAGGGGATCACAGCCATCACCAGAAGCGGCCGCGTCCAGCTTGAGAATATCCACGCGAGCGTCAGGTAGATCCCCACCAGGCAGAGTATGAAGCCCATCAGGGCGTCGCTGAGAAATTCCCGTTCCTGCTCGGCCAGGCCCGAAAGCTCCCAGGAGACGCCGTAATCCTCGGCGATGCGCGGCAGAATGGTGTTACGCAGTTCCTGATTGATCTCGCTGGCGCGGGCCGGGTCGTCTTCGGATATGTCGCCGGTCACGGATACGACGCGCAGGCCGTTCTCGCGCCGTATGGTGGAAAAGCCCGTGCGGCTTTCGACCGAGACGATATCGGCCAGCGGCACATACTGCCCCGAGGCGCTGCGCAACAGCGTCCGGTCCAGGAAATCGGCCGTGAGTTCGTTTTCGGGCAACTCCACGCGGATTCGCGCGGTGCGCGATCCATCGGGAAAACTGGCGGCCTCGATCCCGTTCAGCCGGTGGCGCAGAACCCGGCCAAGCCCGTCGATGGTGAAGCCCAGCGCCTGCCCCTGCGGGGTCAGCGTCAGGCTGAGTTCCTCCTTGTCATAGGCGAGGCTGTCTTCCAGGCCTGAAACCTCCGGCACCGGCATCAGCGCGGATTTCAACGCCTCGGCCGCGGCCTTCAGCGTTTCGGTATCGGCGCCATGGAATCGCACCGAAAGCGAATCGCCCCCCGGCCCGCTGCCCCAGCTTCGGAAACTCAGTGTCTCAAGCTGCGGGTGGCCGATCACCTCGTCCTGCAGGGTCGCGACGAACTGGAACGAGCTGTAGGGCCGCAGGTCGAGATCGATCAGGTCGATCGCGATGGAACCCAGCAGCGCGGGGTCGGTCGATTCGGTCCCGGCCAGGGCGCGGCCCGCATTCCCGCCAATCTGCGCCAGGGCGTAATCGACGGGGTTGCGGCCATGTTCGGCCTCCAACCGTGCCGCCACCGCATCGGTGGCGCGCTGCAATTCGCGCATCATCTCCATCGTGTCGGCGCGCGTTGCGCCGGGCAGCATGGCGAAATTCGCGGTGATCGATCCCTGCTCGGGCGACGAGAAAAAGCGCCATTGCACATCGCCGCGCAGAAACTGCGCCCCCTGCATCGCCAGCAGCAGGATCGCCCCCGCCAGCACCGGATAACGCGCGCGGATCACCAGCCACATGAAAGGCCGGAAAACGGTTTCGCGCATCCAGCGAAAGCCGCGGTTGACCTGCCGCGAGGGCCAGTCATACCAGCGCTCATGGTTTGCCGAAACCAGCGCCCCCTTCATGTGATGCGGCAGGATCACGAAACATTCGACCAGCGAAGCCAGCAGAACCGCGATCACCGTCAGCGGGATATCGACAATCAGGCTGCCGAACCTGCCGCCAATCGCCACCAGCGCCAGAAAGGCGATCACCGTCGTGATGGAAGCCGCAAAGACCGGCAGCGCCATGCGCGTTGCCGCGCGCTCGGCGGCTTCGGCGGGCGCTTCGCCCAACTCGCGCGCGCGCCAGTCGGCATGTTCGCCCACCACGATGGCGTCATCCACCACCAGGCCCAATGTGATGATCAGCGCAAACAGCGACATCATGTTGAAGGTCAGGCCGATGGCATACATTGCCGCGACAGCCGCGAGCATCGCCACCGGGATGCCCGCCGCCACCCAGAAGGCCGTGCGCGCATTGAGAAAGAGAAACAGCAGCCCGACCACCAGCGCCAGACCCAGCGCACCGTTCGACAGCAGGATCTGCAGCCGCCCCGAAATGACCTCGGCACGCGTGCGGATAAGCTCGACGCCGACACCTGCGGGCAGGGTCAGGCTCATGTCCTCGGCGACACGCTCGGCAATGCGCTGGATGCCGATGGCATCGCCCTGGGCCGAGCGGTCCACCCGGATGGCCACCGCCGGGTTGTCACCGACGAAAAAGGCATCGTTTCGGTCGATCCCGGCGACCTCGACCTCGGCCACATCGCCGATTGTCAGGCTGCTGCCATCAGGCCCGGTGCGCAGAACGATCGCGGCGATCTCTTCGGCAGAGCGCCGCGGCGCGCCGGTGCGCACCCGTGCGGTGCCGCCGCTGACATCACCTGCCGGGTCCGCGCGGGTCTCGGCGCCGATGGCCGCTGCGATATCGGCCATGGATATGTCGTGCCGCACCAGCGAAGCCGACGTCACGCGCACCACCGTTTCGGGCGCGGCCACGCCGGATATGGTCGTGCGTGTCACGCCTTCGGCGAAAAGCCGCGTGACATACTCATCCGCGAAACGCCCAAGCTGATCGACCGAAACCGGCCCGGTGATGACCACATCGGTCACGCGGTCGGCCCAGCCCGAACGCCGGATCACCGGGTCGTCGGCATCGTCAGGCAGGTTTCCGGCGGCATCGATTGCGGCCTGCACGTCATCGGCGGCCTGCGCCATGTCGTAATCCGACTCGAACTCGAGCGAGATGGTCGCGCGCCCTTCGCGTGACTGCGCGGTCGAGCCTTCAACCCCGTCAACGGCAAGAAGCGCGGGTTCCAGCACCTCGACAATAGCGCCGTCCACGTCCTCGGCGCCGGCGCCATTCCAACTGACCGAAACCGAGATGCTCTGCCGCACGACATCGGGAAAGAACTGTGCCCGCATGTTGGGGATGGCCACCAGACCGGCCACCACCATCAGCACCAGCACCAGATTGGCCGCCGTGCCGTGGCGCGTGAAATAGCGAAACAGACCTGCCGCACGCACGCTGAACTGCTGCTGCATCCGGCTGGGGAGGGGCTGCGCCATGTGCTCAGCCCCCGCGCATACGGTTTTCAAGCTGCTCGACCACCTGCGCAGGCACGCGATCGGCCGAAAGCTGGACAAGGATGCGGTTGCGCGCTTCTTCGGGCATCCGCGAATTGCCTTCGACGAAGGCGATAAGCTGGGCGCGGCGCTCGGCGGAAAGCTCGATCATCTGCGTCACTGCGGGCGCCTCCGCCCCGGCGCTGCCGTTTTCTTCGGTCTGTGGCCTGATCGGGCGCACCCGGATGCCCGCGCCCAGCATGGGCGTGCGTTCGGCCACCACCTCGCGCCCCTCGATCGCGGGGGCGCGCACCAGCACCATGTCGCCCTGCCGCCGCAGCATTTCGACCGGCGCCTCCTCCAGCCGCTCCTCCGGACCCAGAACCAGCACCGTGCCGGCGGCATCCACAGCCGTGGCCGGCAGCAGCGCCACGGCCTCCAGGGCTGGCTCCTGCACCCGCAGGGTGACGAAATCGCCGGGCAGAAAGCCGCGCGGCGCCTCGATCCGGGCATAGATCAGCCGCCCGGTCTGCCCCTCGCCCACAGCTGCGCCCACGCGTGTAAGCTGGCCGGCGGTGACGATCTCGGTGCCCATCACATCCAGCGCGATCTCGACCGGCGCCACGACAAGCTGCCCCGCACCATCGATCAGCCGCAGATATTGCGCGGTCGAGACACGAAACGCCACCTCAAGCGCATCGGGGTCGATGATCCGGCCGACCCGCTCGTTCGCGGTGACGATCCCGCCTGCGGCAACCGTCACATCCGAAAGCACCCCGGAAAACGCTGCATAAAGCTCGGTATCGGCCAGCCGCCGCTCGGCCTCGGCCAGGGTGATGCGCTGGCGCACCAGCGCGGTTTCGGCCTGTTCGGTGCGCGCCTCGGCCTGGGCCAGCGCCTGCCTGCGCGAAACCACCGCCTGACGGGCCGAGGAAAGCGCCAACTCGGCCGTCTCCACGGCCGCATCGGTCCCCACGCCGCGCGACAGCAGGTCGCGCTGCCGTTCCAGCGCGCGCGCCCGCAATGCCTGCTGTTCAATGGCGGCTTCCAGATCCTCGCGGGCCAGTTCGGTGGCAAGACGCGCATCGCGAAGCTCCGCCTCGGCGCGCGACAGGTCGGATTGCGCAACATCGCGGCTGGCGCGCGCATCGGCATCATCCAGCCGAAGCAGAAGCTGCCCTTCGCGCAGTTCGGCGCCATCGGCAAAACCCGGCGCCAGCTCGACCACCCGCCCCCCCACCGGCACGCGCAATTCAAGCGAACGCAGCGCGCGCACCTCGCCGAAGGTTTCCAGAACCGGCGTGACGGTATCCGACACAACCGGAAGCACCCGCGCGGCAAAAACCCGCTCCTGCGCCACCCTGGGGCGGTCGCCCTCGGCCAGCCGCGACTGGATTGCGCTGTGAACAGTATACCCCGCCGCCGCCAGCAGGCCGGCCGCCGTCGCAAACATGAACAGCCCCAGAAGGCTGCGAAAGAGAAACCGCATCAACTACCGCCTCGCGTCAGGTCACCGGAAGAACTGCACGCAGCCCCGGCCCTACTGAATTATTATATAGTAGGCCGAACACGCCACGGCCCAAACCAAAACTCTTGTTACGTGATCTGGCGCTATTTCCGTCGCTTGTGTTCTTCGAGCCTGGGGAAAATTTCAACGAAATTGCATGGCATGTGGCGATAATCGAACTGCCAGCGCAGGATTTCATCCCAGGCGTCACGGCAGGCGCCGGGGCTTCCGGGCAGTGCAAACAGATAGGTGCCTTGCGCCACGCCCGCACAGGCACGCGACTGGACGGCCGAAGTGCCTATCTTCTGGAATGAAATCATTGTGAACAGGGTGCTGAAAGCGTCAATGTGCTTTTCATAGACATCGTGATGCGCCTCGACCGTCACGTCGCGCCCGGTCAATCCGGTGCCCCCGGTTGAGATGATCGCGTCAATCCCGGGATCGGCGCACCAGGCGCGCAGCTGCGCGGCGATCTCGGTGCGCTCGTCGCGCAGGATGGTGCGCGCGGACAGAACATGCCCGGCTTCCTCGATCCGCGCGGCCAGGGTGTCGCCCGACTTGTCCTTATCCAGGCCGCGGGTGTCGGAAACCGTCAGCAGCGCAAAGCGCACCGGGATGAATTCCTTGCTTTCGTCGATCCGCGGCATTGGCTCAACTCCGTTCCATAAGGGCCAGTCTGATCGCCAGCGTCGTGAAAATCCCGGCGGTCAGCCACGCGGCAAGGCGCCGCAACCCCGGCGATGCCGCCAGGCTCCGCCCGACCCCGCCGGCCGAAAGCCCGACCGCGCCGTTCACCAGAAGCCCACCCAGCGACAGCACCGCGCCAAGAATCAGGAACTGCGCCAGCACCGCGCCGCGCTCGACCACCACGAATTGCGGCACGAAGGCCAGCACGAACAGCGCAACCTTGGGGTTGGTCAGATTCACCGCCAGCCCGTCGCGAAAAGCGCGCAGCGCGGGCAGCGCCGCGCCAGGCGCGCCACCGGCCCCCGCCTGGCCGCTCCCCCACAGCGCGGCGCCGGCCAGCGCCAGCAGATAGGCCATGCCCGCCCAGCGGATCACATCAAAAAGCGCCGGATAGGCGATGACCAGCGCGCTCAGCCCCAGCGCAGCGATCAGCACATGGACCATAACCCCCAGCGCGATGCCGGCATTGGCCGCCATCGCCACGCGCGGCCCGCCCCGCAGCCCCTGACCCAGGCAGAACATCATGTCGGCCCCCGGCGTGAGGTTCAGCGCCAGCGCCGCCGGAATGAAGGCCGCGAGCATCAGCGGATCGACCGGCAGCATCAGTCTGCCCCCTTGAGATGCGCGCGCAGGGCTAGCAGATCGGCCCAGGCCTCGCGCTTGGCCGCCGGGGTGCGCAGCAGATAGGCCGGGTGATACATCGGCAGCGCCGGGCGGCCCAGAACCTCGGCCCAGGTGCCGCGCAGCCGGGTAATCCCGCCGCGCCCCAGCAGTGCCTGGCAAGCAACATTGCCCATCAGCACCAGCACATCCGGCGCGGCCAGTTCGACGTGCCGGGCAACAAAGGGCATCAGCATCGCGATCTCGTCGGGTTCCGGGTTGCGGTTCTGCGGCGGCCGCCAGGGCGAGATATTGGTGATGTAAAGCGCGCGTTCTGCATCCGTCGCATCGCGCGCCATGTCGATGGCATCGAACATGCGGTCGAGCAGCCGCCCGGCGCGCCCGACGAAAGGCCGGCCCTCGATATCCTCGTCGCGGCCCGGCGCCTCGCCCACGATCATCACCCGCGCCGCCGGGTTGCCATCGGCAAAGACGGCCGAGCGCGCGCCGCGCTTGAGGTCGCAGAAGGAAAACGCCTGCACCGCCGATTCGAGCGCGGCCAGGTCGGCTGCTGCAGCGGCGGCCTCACGCGCGGCCTGCACCGGGTCCACCTCGTGGGCTGGCATGGCCGGCTGCGCGGAGGCCGCAGACGGAACCGCCTGCGAATCCTGTTTCGGGGCGGCGGGCGCTGTGACGGCGGGTTGTCGGGGCGGGCTATCGGCCAGCTCGTACCGGTTCACCGGCACGTCACCGATGGCCTCGGTGGCGCCCAGCTCCACCTGCCATTCCAGAAGCGCCCGCAGCGCGTGATGATCGAGGTCATCGAACATGGGCGCAGGTTACGTCCGCCGCCGGGCATGGTAAAGCGCCCTTGTCGGGCCGCACCGCGCTACCTATAACCGGCCCGCAAGCGACCGAGGGGCAGACATGAGTTTTCGCGCCAGGCATCTGCTGGGAATCGAGCATCTCGCGGCCGATGAAATCGTCACCCTGCTCGACCTTGCCGATGAATACGTCGCCATGAACCGCGGCCCCGACAAGCACTCGAATGTGCTCAGCGGGATGACCCAGATCAACATGTTCTTCGAGGCTTCGACCCGCACCCAGGCCAGTTTCGAACTGGCCGGCAAGCGGCTGGGCGCGGATGTGATGAACATGTCGATGGCGTCCTCGTCGCTCAAGAAGGGCGAGACGCTGATCGACACGGCGCTGACGCTCAACGCCATGCGCCCCGACCTGCTGGTGGTGCGCCACCCCAATTCCGGCGCGGTGAACCTGCTGGCCGAAAAGGTCAATTGCGCGGTGCTCAACGCCGGCGACGGGCGGCACGAGCACCCCACCCAGGCGCTGCTGGATGCGCTGACGATCCGCCGCGCCAAGGGGCGGCTGCACCGGCTGACCGTGGCGATCTGCGGCGATATTGCGCATAGCCGCGTGGCACGGTCGAACCTGATCCTGCTGGGCAAGATGGAAAACCGCGTGCGACTGGTGGGCCCGCCCACCCTGATGCCCGCCGGTGTGGCCGATTTCGGCTGCGAGGTCTTCGACGACATGCGCGCGGGGCTGGAAGGCGCCGATGTGGTGATGATGCTGCGCCTTCAGCGCGAACGCATGGACGGCGCCTTCATCCCGTCGGAGCGCGAGTATTACCACCGCTACGGGCTGGACGCCGAAAAGCTGGCCCATGCCGCGCCCGACGCCATCGTGATGCACCCCGGCCCGATGAATCGCGGCGTCGAGATCGACGGCACCCTGGCCGATGACATCAACCGCAGCGTGATCCAGGAACAGGTGGAAATGGGCGTCGCCGTGCGCATGGCCGCGATGGAGCTGCTGGCCGCCAACCTGCGCCGGGAAAGGGCGGAGGCAGCACATGGCTGACGATATCGCACCCGAACTGGAAAAGGGCGAGAAACTGCGCCGCGAGATCCGTTCCGACAAGCGCATCTTCTGGCGCGATCACCTCTGGATGGCGCTGATCGGCATGGCGCTGGTGGCGCTGGTGCTGTGGCTGATGGACAATGCCTTTATCCTGATCGGCACGTTTGGCGCGGGGGCGGCGGTGGCGGTGCGCGCGCTTTACCTGGCGTCCGAGGCGCTGGCCTCGCGCTGGTGGCTGACCGATCGGCGGGTGATCCTGCCCGACGGGAAGCGCGCGGTGATGCTGCTGGAGATCGAGACCGTGCGGCGACTCTTCGGCGATGTCCAGATCGTCACCCGCGCGGGCGACAAGTACCTGATCAAGCATCTGGCCGATGGCGACGCGCTGGTGGCCGAGATCACCGCTGCGCGCGACAGACGGCGCAAGGTGGCGCGATGACCCCGCGTCTGCACACCGCCACGCCGCAGCCGCTGCCACCACGCAGCGGCGACGATTGGTCCGAGGTGCTGGAACCCGGCGAAAAGCTGCTTTGGCAAGGTCGGCCCCATGGCGGCTATCTGCTGCGCTGGGGGCATGTGCCGCTGATGCTGGTGGGCGCGCTGTTCCTGGCCGTCGCATTCAGCCGGACGCCCGAGGCGCTGGCCGCCTGGCACAATGACGACCCCGCGCGGGCCGAGATGGCTGGCACCGCCGCCGCGCTGGGCGCGCTGGGGCTGTTCTTCCTGGTGCAGCCCTCGCTTGCCGACATGCTGCGCCGGCGCGGCACAGCCTATGCGCTGACCGATCGCCGCGCGCTGATAGAGACGTCGTTTATGGGCATCGCGCTGCTTGCCTGGCCGATCACCGGCGACAGCCCGGCCATTCATCAGCGGGGGCGCCCCGGTTCGGTCTGGTTTGCGATGCATCGGCCGCCGCGCGACCTGAAGAGCCGGTTATCGAGCTACGGCCAATCGTTGCGCCCCCGTGTCATCGGGTTCGAATGCCTTCCCGAGGCCGAGCAGGTTCACGCCCTGCTGCAGAATGTCAAAAGGGGAACGGCATGACCCTGTTTTTCCAGAACGTCCGCATAGTCGACCCCGAAGCCGAGGAAGTTCGCACCGGCAATGTGATCGTCGATGCCGGGCGGATCGCCGCGCTCGATGCCGCCAAACCCCCGCGCGACGCGCGCGTGATCGAATGCGCAGGCCGGGTGCTGGCGCCGGGGATCGTCGATATCGGCGTGCAGGTGGGCGAGCCGGGCGCGCGCCACAAGGAAAGCTTCCGCTCGGCCGGGCTGGCGGCGGCGGCGGGCGGCGTCACCACCATGGTCACGCGCCCCGACACCGACCCCGCCATCGACACCCCCGAAGTGTTGGAGTTCGTCACCCGCCGCGCGCGCGGCGAAACCCCGGTCAATATCCGCCATATGGCCGCGCTGACCCGTGGCCGCGCCGGCGCCGAGATGGTCGAGATCGGCTTCATGCTCGATGCCGGCGCCGTGGCCTTCACCGATGCCGACCATGTGGTCACCGACACCCGCGTCATGGCACGCTGCCTGACCTATGCGCGCAGCCTCGGCGCGCTGGTGATCGGGCACCCGCAGGATCCGGGCCTGTCGCGCGGGGCGGTCGCCACCAGCGGCAAGTTCGCCAGCCTGCGCGGGCTTCCGGGCGTGTCGCCCATGGCCGAGCGCATGGCATTCGATCGCGACATGAGCCTGATCGAGATGACCGGCGCGCGCTATCACGCCGATCAGGTCACCTGCGCGCGCACCCTGCCGGCGCTGGAACGCGCCAAAGCCAACGGGCTTGACGTAACGGCCGGGGTCTCGATCCATCACCTGACGCTCAATGAGTTCGACCTGGGCGAGTACCGCACCTTCTTCAAGCTCACGCCGCCGCTGCGCAGCGAAGATGACCGTGTCGCCATGGTCGAGGCGGTGGCCAGCGGGCTGATCGACGTGATCTGCTCGATGCACACCCCGCAAGACGAGGAATCCAAGCGCCTGCCCTTCGAGGAGGCCGCGCCCGGCGCCGTCGCGCTGGAAACCTTCCTGCCGGCGGCACTGCGGCTTTATCATGCCGGGGCGCTGAGCCTGCCGCAGCTGTTTCGGGCCATGTCGCTGAACCCGGCGCAGCGGCTGGGGCTGCCCGGCGGCCGCATGACCGAGGGCGCGACCGCCGATCTGGTCCTGTTCGACCCGGATGCGCCCTTCGTGCTGGACCGTTTCACGCTGCGCTCGAAATCGCGTAACACCCCGTTCGATGGCGCGCGCCTTCAGGGCCGCGTTCTGGCGACCTTCGTCGCCGGCGAGCAGGTGTTCGACCACAGGGAAGGCCAGGACCATGCCCACGCCTGAAACCGCGCCACTGCTACTGGGGCTGGTTGCCCTGGCCGCATATCTGCTGGGCTCGGTGCCGTTCGGCATCGTCATGGCGCGGGCCTTCGGGCTGGGCGACCTGCGCCAGATCGGATCGGGCAATATCGGCGCGACCAACGTGCTGCGCACCGGCAACCGGCTGGCCGCGGCGCTGACGCTGGTGTTCGACGCGGGCAAGGGCGCGGCGGCGGTGCTGCTGGCGCGCTGGCTGGTTGGCGTGGATGCGGCACAACTGGCCGGTCTGGCCGCCTTTGTCGGGCACCTTTGGCCGGTGTTTCTGGGCTTTCGCGGCGGTAAGGGCGTGGCCACCTACCTGGGCACCCTGCTGGCGCTCAGCTTTCCGGTGGGGCTGGCCTGCTGCGCGACATGGGCTGTGGTGGCCGCGGTGACGCGCTATTCCTCGCTCGCCGCGCTGGTTTCGGCGGCGCTTTCCGCCATCTGGGCGCTGGTCTTGGGGCAGGACGGGCTGGTGGCGCTCGCGCTGGTGCTCACACTTCTGATCTTCTGGCGCCACCGCGACAACATCGCGCGGCTGCGCGCCGGCACGGAAGGCCGGATCGGCAAGGGCGGCTGATCGCTGCGTTCTTTCGCCGTGAAGGGTTGTCCTGCCGGAACTGCGCTGTCAGAATCGGCGCCGACGCGCGGCAGTTTGGCCGTCGGCCCATCCCGGAGGACAGTTCATGGATTTTCCCACCGCCATTCGCACCTGCTTCAACAAATATGTCGATTTCACCGGCCGCGCCGCGCGGTCGGAATTCTGGTATTTCGTGCTGTTCGCCATTCTGGGCAACATCGCCATGGGGCTGTTCGACCGCGTGATCGGCATGGCGATCCTCGGCACGCTCTTCGGCCTTGCGATCCTGCTGCCCGGCATCGCGGTCTCGGTCCGGCGGCTGCATGACCTGGGGCGCAGCGGCTGGTGGTATCTGCTGGTCTTCATTCCGGTGATTGGCTGGCTGGTGCTTCTGTTCTGGTATGTCCAGCCCGGCACCAGCGGCGCAAACGAATACGGCCCCGACCCGCTGGCCAGTGCCGAAACCCCGGCTCAGTAACTGTATTCGGCGTAGATCCGGCGCAGATCGCCCTGCCATTCGCCGTGATACTTTTCCAGCAATTCGTCTGCCGGGGTCTTGCCCGACTCGACCGTTTCGTGCAGCGCGTTCAGGAAATGCGTCTCGTCGGGCAGCATCCCGCCAGCGCCGGGGCGGGCGCGGGCCTTCAGGCCCGCCTCGGCCACGGCAAGCACCTCGCGCGCCAGATCCTGCATGTTCACACCGTGCGTTTCGGCCTGCAGGCCATCGACACTGGCCGCGACGCGCAGCGCCTCGCGGGTTTCGGCATCCCAGCCTTTTGCGATGTCCCAGGCGGCGTCGAGTGCGCCCTGATCATACATCAGCCCCACCCATAGCGCGGGCAACGCGCAGAGCCGCCGCCACGGGCCACCATCGGCACCGCGCATTTCCATGTATTTCTTGATCCGCGCCTCGGGGAAAATCGTGGTCAGGTGATCGGCCCAATCCGAAAGCGTCGGCACCTCGCCGGGTAGCGCGGGCAGCCGGCCATCGAGGAAATCACGAAACGACTGGCCCAGCGCATCGATATAGACCCCGTCGCGATAGACGAAATACATCGGCACATCGAGCGCATATTCCGCCCAGGCCTCAAACCCGAAGCCCTCGTCGAATACGAAGGGCAACATTCCCGTGCGCGCGGCATCCAGGTCGCGCCAGATGCGCGAGCGCCAGGATTTGTGGCCATTCGGCTTGCCCTCGAAAAAAGGCGAATTGGCAAAAAGCGCGGTGGCCACAGGCTGCAAGGCCAGCGCCACGCGCAGTTTCTGCACCATGTCGGCCTCGGAAGAAAAATCGAGGTTCACCTGCACCGTGCAGGTGCGATACATCATCTGCTTTCCGTGGGTGCCGACGCGGTCCATGTAATCGGTCATCAGCCGGTAGCGGCCCTTGGGCATCACCGGCATCTGCTCATGCGTCCATTCCGGCGCGGCCCCCAGCCCGATAAAGCCCGCGCCGATGGTGTCGGCCACTTCCTTGACCTCGCGCAGGTGGTCGTTCACCTCGTCGCAGGTCTGGTGGATGTTTTCCAGCGGCGCGCCCGACAACTCAAGCTGGCCGCCCGGCTCCAGGCTGATGTTGGCGCCGTCCTTTTCCAGCCCGATGATGTGGCCTTGTTCCAGGATCGCCGTCCAGCCGAAGCGGTCGCGCAGCCCTTCCAACATCGCCCGGATCGAGCGCGGCCCGTCATAGGGCAGCGGGTTGAGCGTGTCCTTGCAGTAGCCGAATTTTTCGTGCTCGGTGCCGATGCGCCAGTCTTCACGCGGTTTGCACCCTGCGGCAAGGTATTCGGCCAGTTGCTCGCGCCGCTCGATGGGGCCGCCGCCGGACTGGGGAATTGACATGGGCTACTCCGGGCTGCTTTGGCGTGGGGTTCAGGCGTATAGCGGGCTTATCAGGTGTTCCGGCGGGGGTTTCAAGTCAAGGCGGTGCGGCGATGGCGCCGCCACAGGACGCGCGCCCTTGGCACCTGTTCGGCAACCGCCGCCGAAAGCGCGTTCATGTCGATCCCCGGCAGGCTGGCGAAAGCGTCGAAAAGCTGATCGGCGCCGCTGGCGGCAACGGGAATGCGCAGCGCCTCGGCCCCGGTCTGCTCAAGCACCCAGACCGGCCCGACACCGCCGGGCGGGCCGGGTTCGAGCCGCAACTCGGCCAGATCGTCCAACGCGGCAAAACCGCCCTGCTCGGGCGCGAAATAGGCGATCTGCCCCTCGACCACCTGCACCACGCCGGGCGCCTGCCCGTCGCTGGCAAAGCGCAGCCGCCGCCAGGCATTGATGCCCAGCGCCAGCCCCGTCAGCACGAGCAGAACCCCGATCCCCAGCAAGAGCGGCCCGCCACCTCCCGCAATCCAAGCGCCCAGCGCCATGATCGCGGCAGCGATGATCACCTCGCGCCAGTGGTAGAGTCGCGCGCGCAGTTCCGGGCGGATCAGGGTCATGTCCAATCCCCGCAAGCGATCTGCCAGCGCGTCAGCGCCGCCACGGCCGCCGTGTCGGCCCGCAGGATGCGCGGGCCCAGGCTGACCGGCGCGACAAAGGGCAGCGCCCGCAGCCGGGCCTGTTCGTCTGGGGAAAACCCGCCCTCGGGGCCGATCAGCACCGCGCCGGGGGCACCGCGCACACCTGATGCCGCGGCGCCATCCTGAGCGGCGGGCACATCCGCGCCACGGTTCATCCCGGCAAAGCCCTCGTCGGCCCACCAAAGGCCGCGCGCCGCATCCCAGCCGGCCAGCACGCGGTCAAGCGGCGCCAGATCGGCCACCTCGGGCACGAAGGTGCCGCCGCATTGCTCGGCGGCCTCGATGGCATGGGCCTGCAGCCGGTCACGGCGGATACGTTCGGCATTGGTGAAGTCGGTCTGCACCGGCAGGATGCGGCGCGCGCCCATCTCGGTGGCCTTCTCGACGATGAAATCGGTGCGCGCCTTCTTGATCGGCGCGAACAGCAGCCACAGGTCGGGCGGCATCTGCAACGGGCGCATCTGCGACACGCACAGCAAGACACCGCCGCGCTTGCCGGCCTTGGCCACCTCGGCCAGCCATTCTTCATCGCGCCCGTTGAACACCGCGATCCGGTCGCCCGGCCCCAACCGCATCACGTTGAACAGGTAATGCGCCTGCTCGCGTGCAAGCGGCAGCGATTGCCCCGCCCCCAGCGGATGATCTACATAAAGCCTGACCTTGGACGACACTGCCATGAGGACGAACCATATGACCGAGTCGCCGCAGACGCCAGAGGGGCAGGTTGCAGATTCGGTCAAGGGCAACTGGGTCGACAGCCTGGCCCCACCCGCCACGCGCCCCTTCCTGCGCCTGTCGCGCGCCGACCGGCCCATCGGCACATGGCTGGTGCTGCTGCCCTGCTGGTGGGGCGCGCTGCTGGCGGCGGCCTCGGGCCATGGCGCGCCGGGGTGGCACACCGCCTGGATCGTGCTGGCCTGCGGCATCGGTGCCATCCTGATGCGCGGCGCGGGCTGCACCTGGAACGATTTCACCGATCGCGATTTCGACGACAAGGTGGCGCGCACCCGCTCGCGGCCCATCCCCTCGGGACAGGTCAGCGCGCGCGGCGCGCTGGCGTGGATGGTCGCGCAATCGCTGATCGCCTTCGGCATCCTGCTGACGTTCAACAATGCCGCCATCGCGCTGGGGGTCGCCTCGCTGGGGCTGGTGGCGATCTATCCCTTCGCCAAGCGCTTCACCTACTGGCCGCAGATATTCCTGGGGCTGGCGTTCAACTGGGGCGCACTGCTGGCCTGGACGGCGCATTCGGGCAGCCTGCACTGGGCTGCGGTGGTGCTGTATCTGTCGGGGATCGCCTGGACAGTGTTCTACGACACGATCTATGCCCACCAGGACAAGGAAGACGACGCGCTGATCGGGGTAAAATCCACGGCGCTGCTGTTTGGCGAGAACACGCGGGCCTGGCTGCGCGGGTTCATGGTGGCCTCGGTGTTGCTGATGATGCTGGCGGTGGTGCTGGCGATGGCGGGCAATGCCAGCCTGCCCGCGCTGGTGCTGGCGCTGATGGGGGTCTGGGCCTTTGGCTGGCATCTAGCCTGGCAACTGTCACGGCTCGATACCGAAGACAGCGACCATTGCCTTTACCTGTTCCGGTCGAACCGCAATGCCGGGCTTTTACCTGCGCTGTTTCTCGCCGGTTCACTTTTGGTTTGATTGATCCTTGCCGCCGCGCACCGTAAGCAATCGGCACAACCGCAGACCGGGGACAGTTTGCCAATGCGCCATATCGAGAAGATCATCGCCGCATCCGCCTTCGCCGGCGCGGCCGTGCTTGCGCTGGGCGGCGCGACACTTGCGGTGAACGTGATCGAGAACAGCAGCCGCAGCGCGATTGCCGAACGCCTCGTTGAAGCGGGGCTGACCTGGGCCGAGGTGCAGACCGATGGCCTTCAGGTCACGCTTTCCGGCACCGCCATGACCGAGGCCATGCGCTTTCGCGCGCTCTCGGTTGCGGGCGGTGTCGTCGATTCGGCACGGGTGATCGACAATATCCGCATCGCCGACCCCGAGGGCGTTGAGCCGCCGCGCTTTTCGATGGAATTGCTGCGCAACGATGACGGTGTTTCGCTGATCGGGCTTGTGCCGATGTCCTTCGGACGCAACCCGGTGCTTGACCGGATTGACCGGCTTACGGGCGGCGCGGACATCGCCGACATGCTCGACAGCAGCGATCACCCGATCCCCCGCGGCTGGCATGATGCGGTTGAATTCGGCCTCTATGCGATGGGCCTTCTGCCGCGGTCCAAGATATCCATCGCGGCCGACCGCGTGGTTATCACGGCCATTTCCGACAGCCGCGAGCAGCAGCGCAGCCTTTCGGCCGAACTGGCGGCCCGAGTCCCCGAAGGGTTGACCGTATCAATCGACATTTCGGCCCCACGCCCGGTGATCACCCCATTCACGCTGCGCTTCGTGATCGATGCGGAACGCGGCGCCCGTTTCGACGCCTGCGCCGCCGATACCGAGGCCGCGCGAGACCGCATCCTTGCCGCCGGGCGCGAGGCCGGCGCGCCGCCGCGCTCAAGCTGCACCATCGGCCTTGGCGTTCCCTCGCCAAGCTGGGGGGACGCCACCGCCTCGGGCATCGCCGCGCTGGCGCGGCTGGGGGAAGGCTCCATCACCTTCTCGGATGCCGATGTATCGCTGATCATCCCCCATACCGTGACCGAAGAAGCCTTCGACCAGGCCGTCGGTTCGCTGGACCGCGCATTGCCCGATGTCTTCTCGCTGGAGGCAGTGCGGCTCGACCCGCCCGTTGACGAGAACGAGGGCAGCGAGGAGATTGCCGAATTCATCGCGACGCTCGACGGCGAAGGCCAAGTGCTGCTGCGCGGACGGCTGACCGACGAACGCACCAGCGAGGCCGTGCAGGGCTTTGCCCGCGCCCGTTTCGGAATGGAGGCCGTCGAGATGGCCACCCGGCTTGAACCCGGCCTGCCCGAGGGCTGGCCCCTGCGGGTGCTGACCGGGCTCGAGGCGCTTTCGGAACTGCACGAAGGCACGGTGCGGGTGCGCGCCGACAGTATCGCGATCCGCGGGCGCACGGGCGATCAGGAAACCAGCGGCATGGTCTCGCGAATCCTGTCCGAGAAACTGGGGCGCGGGCAGGTCTTCAACATCGATGTCACCTATGACGAAGAGCTTGATCCGGTTGCCTCGCTCCCCTCGCCGGAAAGCTGCATCGAGGATATCGAGCTGATCCTGGAGGACCGCCAGATCACTTTTGAGCCCGGCTCGGCCCAGATCGACAGCGCCGCCAACCAGACGCTCGATGCCATCGCCGGGGTGCTGCGCGATTGCGGCGAGCTTCCCATCGAGATCAGCGGCCATACCGATAGCCAGGGCCGCGCCGAGATGAACCTCAACCTGAGCCAGCGGCGCGCCGATTCGGTGCGCGAGGCGCTGCTGGTCCGGCGCGTGCTCACCGGGCAGTTCGTCACCCGCGGCTATGGCGACAGCCGGCCCATCGCCGACAATTCCACCGCTGCCGGACGCGAGTTGAACCGCCGCATCGAGTTCCGCCTGATCGACCCGGAGCACGCCGATCTGACCCCGGGCATCCGCCCGCGCGACCCCGAACTCGAGGCCACACTTGAAATCACGGTCGAACTGGCCGATGACGATGTTCTGCGTCCAGCCGAAAGGCCGAATGACGACTGAAGCAACCGCATAGCCGGAGCCGGAGCCGCATGAACCGAACAGAATTCATCTTCGTGACGGCGATCGTGCTGTTTCTGGCCTTTGCGCTGGGCTGGTTCGCCTATTGGCTGCTGCACCGTTTCACCCGCGTCACGCAAAGCGACATGGGAGAACTTGACCGCATGGCCCAGGCGCTGCACGAGGCCGAGGAAATGCGCGACCAGGCGATCACCTACCTGCAGCAACGCGAGGCCGAACTGACCAACCAACTCAGCCAGAGCGAGGCCGAATTGCGCGCCGCTATGGACGGGCTGCGCGAGGCCCGGCTCGAAGCCGAAGAACTGCGCAACATGCTGGAAAACTCCCGCGCAAGCTGACCCCCGGCTTGACCGCACGGGCGGGCGGTGCCTGGGCCGAGGCTGCAACCAACCCGCCCCGATCGCACCCAAGCCCCGGAAACGGCCAGACGGCCCTCGCCTTTCAGGTGCTCAGACCCATTCGCCCTTGCGAAACACCGGCACCCGGCGGCCGTCTTCGTGCACCCCGTCGATGTCGATCTCGGCCGAGCCGATCATCCAGTCGATATGGATTGCGCTGGTATTGCCACCGCGACTGGCCACCGCATCGGCATCGAGCGTGTCACCATCGCGGAAACACTTGGAATAGCACTGGCCCAGCGCAATGTGACAGGCCGCGTTCTCGTCAAAGAGGGTGTTGTAGAACAAGAGACCCGATTGCGATATCGGAGAGCCGTGCGGCACCAGCGCAACCTCGCCCAGCCGGCGCGCGCCCTCGTCGGTGTCGAGCACCTTGTGCAGCACCGCCTCGCCCTTGGAGGCATGCGCCTCGACGATGCGTCCGCCTTCGAACCGCACGCGGATATCGTCGATCAGGCTGCCCATATGCGACAGCGGCTTGGTCGAGCGCACATACCCCTCCACCCGCTGCGCATGCGGGGTGGTGAACACCTCCTCCGAGGGGATGTTGGGGTTGCACACCACCCCGTTGCGCGCCACCGAGGCACCGCCCATCCATTCATGCCCGTCTGCCAGACCCACGGTCAGATCGGTGCCCGGTCCAGTGAAATGCAGTGCGTGGAAAGCTTGCCCGTTGAGCCAGTCGGAGCGTTCGCGCAGGGTCGCGTTATGGGCCTCCCAGGCCGCGACAGGATCACCCCCGTCGACGCGCGAGGCAGCGAAGATCGCATCCGCGAGGCGGCGCACGGCGTCATCCTCGGAGAGGTCGGGAAAGACCCGACGCGCCCAGGCGCTGCCCGGCCAGGCCACAAGATTCCAGTTGATGTCGAACCGGGTGATGCGCTCGCGCGCCGGCGAATAGGCCAGCGAATTGGCCTTGTTCACGCGCCCGACCTTGTCGGCGTCCTGCTCGGCCAGAAGCATCGGGTCTTCACCCACGATGCCCATGCGCGCGGTGTTTTCGTCGAACGCCTTGCCCATGCCCTCATAGAGCCAGCCCGCAGCGCGGTCGAAACTGGCATCCTGCCCGTGACGATAACGCGAAAGCGCGATTTCCGGATCGGACAGCAGCGGCGTCACCAGCCCTGCGCCAGCAGCATAGGCGTGATCGGCAATCCGGCGCACCAGCGGCAGGGCCTCGACCGGCGCCGAAAGCAGCAGGTCCTGCCCCGGCTGCAGATTGACCCCGACCTTGACGGCAAGAGCGGCCAGCCGGTCGAGCATGTCCGGATCGATAACGTCTTTGGCGGGGTGCTTGCGCATATTCCTACTCCTCGGCGAATCGTATGATTTGCGGGGAACTTATCCCTTGGCCGGGTCGGGTCAATCACCCGCCCCGGCGCACCGACCCCGGCGTCGCGCCGGTTGAAGCGGGATCATGCCTTCGGCGAGGATATTTTCGCCACAGTGAAGAGCCCTTTCCAGACAGGCGGGCCGCAACTCTTCCTGCGCATATCTTCTTCTTGGCAATAAATATCCATAATCCGGCTTCAGGATGCGCGCGGCCCGAAGCGGGCGCGCGCGCCAGCCGTCAGCTTCAGCCGCCCACCGGGCGCAGCATGTCGAAGTCGCAGCCCTCATCGGCCTGCAGCACCTGTTCGGCATATAGCCGGTCGTAGCCGCGGCGTTTTTCGGGCGGGACGACATCGGGGGTGAAGGCCTTGCGCCGGGCCTCAAGTTCGGCCTCGTCGACCAGCAGCTCGATCTCGCGGTTCCTGACCGAAATGCGGATGCGGTCGCCATTGCGCACCAGCGCCAGCGGGCCGCCCACCGCCGCCTCGGGCGCGACATGCAGCACGATGGTGCCAAACGCGGTGCCCGACATGCGCGCGTCCGAGATGCGCACCATGTCCTTGACGCCCTTGGACGAGAGCTTTTTCGGGATCGGCAGGTAGCCGGCTTCGGGCATGCCCGAGGCGCTGCGGGGCCCTGCGTTTTGCAGCACGAGGAAATCATCCTCGGTGACATCGAGATCAGGATCGTCGATGCGCGCCGAGAGATCGGCCAGCGAAGTGAACACCACCGCGCGCCCTTCCTTCTCGAACAGGGACCGGTCGGCGGCCGAACGCTTGAGGATTGCCCCGCGCGGCGCCAGGTTGCCGAACAGTGCGACAAGCCCGCCTTCGGGTTCCTCGGCATTGTTGACGCTGGCGATCACGTTGCGGTCGATCCGGCCGGTATCGGCATCGAGCCTGTCGCCCAGAGTCTCGCCGGTGACGGTCAGGCAGTCGAGGTGCAGCAGCGGCCTGATTTCGCGCAGCACCGCACCGATACCGCCGGCGAAGAAGAAATCCTCCATGTAATGCTGCCCGACGGGCTTGAGGTTCACCAGCACCGGGGTTTCGTCGGAGAGCTGGTTGAGCCGCTCGAGCGAGACCTTGATGCCCAGCCGCCCGGCCACTGCCGTCAGGTGGATGATCGCATTGGTCGAGCCGCCGACGGCCAGCAGCACGCGAAGCGCGTTTTCAACCGATTTTTCGGTGATCACCTGGCTGGGGCGGATCGGGTTGTGGATCATCCGCGCGGCGGCCATGCCCGTGGCCTCGGCGGCGCGCAGTCGGTCGGCATGCACCGCCGGGATCGCCGCGGTGCCCGGCAGCATCATGCCCAGGGTTTCGGCGATGCAGGCCATGGTCGAGGCCGTGCCCATCACCGCGCAGGTGCCTGCCGTGGTGGCCAGGCGGCCCTCGATATCGTCGATCTGGGCCTTGTTGATCTCGCCCGCGCGGAACTTGCCCCAGAAGCGGCGGCAATCGGTGCAGGCGCCCAGGCGCTCGCCCTCATGGCGCGAGGTCATCATCGGGCCAGCCACAAGCTGGATCGCTGGCAGATCGGCCGAGGCGGCACCCATGAGCTGCGCCGGCACGGTCTTGTCGCAGCCACCCATCAGCACCACCGCGTCCATCGGCTGGGCGCGGATCATCTCTTCGGTGTCGATGGCCATGAGGTTGCGAAATTTCAGGCTGGTGGGGCTGAGAAACACCTCGCCCAGCGAGATGGTGGGAAACTCGATCGGCAGCCCACCGCCCAGCAGCACGCCACGTTTCACCGCTTCAAGCAGTTCGGGGAAATGCCGGTGGCAGTTGTTGAAGCCCGAAAAGCTGTTGGCGATGCCGACAATCGGTTTTTTCAGCACCTCCTGCGAATAACCCATCGAGGCCGCGAAAGAGCGCCGCAGATAGACCGAGAAATCCGGGTCGCCGTAATTGGTCAGGCCCCGTGCGAGGCCCTGGGGTTGGTCTTGGCTCATGCTTGCTCCGCCGGGTCTTCGAGTTTGATTTTCACATATTTGGGTTCGACATAGTCGTGGATACCCAGGCTGCCGCCCTCGCGGCCATAGCCGCTTTCCTTGATGCCGCCAAAGGGGGCCTCGGCGGTGGCCAGCAGCATCTCGTTCACGCCGACCATGCCGACCTCGAGATCCTCATAGGCACGCGTCGCCACGCTCAGGTTGTTCGAGAATACATAGCCCGCCAGCCCGAAAGGCAGGCTGTTGGCGCGTTCGATCACCTCGTCATAGGTCTTGAACGGAGTGATCGGGGCGACCGGGCCGAAGGGTTCTTCGCGCATGATCCGGGCGGTGTCGGGCACATTGCCCAGCACCGTGGGTTCGAAGAAAAAGCCCCGATTCACGCCGCCGGGCACATTGCCGCCGGCCAGAACTTCGGCGCCCTGCGACACCGCATCGGCGACCAGTTCCTTGATCGTGTCCAGCCCGCGGCGGTTGGCCATTGGGCCCATCTCGACGCCCTCATCAAGGCCGCGCCCGACCTTGAGGCTGCGCGCAACTTCGGCAAAGCGGCGCGAAAAGGCGTCATACTTGCTGTCCTGCACATAAAACCGCGTCGGCGAGATGCAGACCTGCCCGCAATTGCGAAACTTGGTGCGGGCGCAGACCTCGGCGGCCTTTTCGGCATCGACATCGCCGAACACCAGCACCGGGCCGTGCCCGCCCAACTCCATCGAGACCTTCTTGATCCCTTCAGCGGCCAGATGCAGGATCTGCTTGCCCACTGGCACCGAACCCGTCAGCGACACCTTGCGCACGATGGGCGAGCCGATCAGCCGCTTGGCGATCATGTCCGAGGCGCCGGTCAGCATGTTGACCGCGCCGGCGGGCACGCCCGCGTCATGGCACGCCTGCACCAGCGCCGCGCAAGAGGCCGGGCATTCGCCAGCGGGCTTGATGATGATCGCGCAGCCCGCGCCCAGGGCCGCGGCGATCTTGCGCGCGGGCAGTAGCGCGGGGAAGTTCCACGCCGCAAAGGCCGCGACCACGCCCACAGGCTGAAATATCACCGCCATGCGGCTGTCGGCGGTGCGCGATTCGATGATCTGTCCATAGATGCGCTTGGTTTCTTCGGCGTACCATTCGAACTGATCGGCGGCGGCACCGGTTTCGCCCTTGGACTCGGCCAGCGGCTTGCCGGTTTCCAGCGACATCAGCGTGGCGATCTGGTCGGTGCGTTCGCGGATCAGGTCGGCCGCGCGGCGCAGCACCTTGGCGCGTTCCCAGGTGCCGGTGCGGCGCCAGGTGGCGAAACCGGCCTCGGCGGCGACAAGGGCCGCGTCGATGTCGGCCTCGGTCGCGGCGGCGATGGTGCCAAGGCTGTCTTCGGTGGCCGGATCGGTGACCGAGCGCGTGCCCTTGTCGGAGGCATCGCGCCACTCACCCGCGATAAAGAGGCGAAGATCGTGATACATGTTGCTTTGCTGCTCCTCAGATTTTCTGTTGCAGATAGCGGGCCTGCACGTCGTCAACCCAGTTGCCGACATTCCAGGACCCGTAGGCTCCCATCTCGACGTCGGCGTTCTGCTCGGCATAGACGGGGATATGCACCAGCGAAAGCCCCTCATGGGCGTGGGCCTCGGCCAGCGCGGCCTCAAGCGTCTCGCGGGTGGTGCCGCCCCAGAGCGCCTTGACGCCTTGGACCGACCCGGCCATCTGGACGTAATCGACCGCCACCGAGTCATTGGTGCGGAACTCGATGCCATACTGGGCATGTTGCAGCCCGGTGATCGCGGCCATGCGGCGGTTGTCGAAAAGGGCGATCATGCCCTTCACACCGTGCTCGACCGCGTCGATCAGCACCTGCGGGTTCATCATGAACGACCCGTCGCCAGTGAAGGCGATGCCGTATTGCGGGCGTTTCACCCCGGCAGACCCCAAGAGCGCCGAGGTCGCAAACCCCATGTAGGAGGCCCCGGTTTCGGTGAATGTCTGGCCGACGGCGTCATCCTCGACCACCTGAAAGCCGTTGGCCTGCACGTCGCCCGCGTCAAAGAACTTGGCCGCACCGATGCGCTTGGCAAAGGCCTGCACCGCATGGATCGCGGCCGGCTGGCACAGAACCTCGCGTTGCCAGACCGGATCGAACAGGGGCGCAGCCCCGGTGCGCGCGGCCTTGAAGGCGGACCATTCGGCCTTTTTTGCGGTGCAGGCGTCGGCCCAGTCGGCGCGGGCTTTGGCGGCCTGCTCGGTCGGGGCGAGCGCGGGCAGCAACGCCTCGATCACCGCCGTGATGTCACCGGGAAGGGCGTGGGTGTTGGCGTAATGGGTCACATCGGCCAGATCGCCGTTGATGTTGAGCACGGCCTGCGCATTGGGATAGCCAATGCCGGAACAATCCGCCTGGCACACCCCGCGCGAGCCGATGAAAACGGCAACCTCGGCCCCTTCCATCGCGAAATTGCCACTGATCGAGCCCTTGGAGCCGCCAACATGCATGTTCAGCTTGTGCGCATCGGGAAGCACCCCGGTCGAGCCGGGCGACAGCACCACCGGCGCCGAAAGCTGCTCGGCCAGCGCCTGCACCGCAGCTGCGTGCTGGCGCGTGCCGCCGCCGGCCTTGATGACCACGCGCGTGGCCTTGTTCAGCAGATCAGCCGCGCCCGAGATTGCGCCGGGATCGGCTGGCGCCACGCGCGGCACCGAAAGCCGGCCCGGAAGCGTGCGCAGGTTGAACGTGGCGCGCCGGGGCTGGGTGTTGATCGGCAGCATGATGTAGAACGGCCCCGCCCGATAAGGGTGGTGCACGCATTGGGTGCCGCGGCGCAGGCAGTCGCGCAGCGCCTCGGGCGTGTGCAACGTATAGGAGCGCCCCATCAGCGCCGCCATACGGCCGAACAGGCCCTGCTCCTCCTTGGGGATCTGCTGCATGTTGTAACCTTCGCCCCAGGTCGTCTCATCACCATAGATGTGGTAGACGCCGATGCCGTTCGACGCCGCCGCCAGCGACCCGGCCATCGCCTGCAATCCGCCCGGCCCGATCGATGTCACCACTGCCGGCGTTTCGCCATATTGCCAGGCATGGGCGGTGGCGGCATGGGCCATCTCGACCTCGTTGCGGCAGTTTATGACGCTGACCAGGCCTTCCTCGGTATAGATGCGCAGCACTTCGCCCAGATCGGTCGAGCCATGCCCGAAGATCGCGAAATAGGTGCTGACACCCTGATTGAGCAACCCGATGATCAGCCCTTCCGACAGGCTGACCTCCAGCAGATCGGGCAGCGCGCCGTTCTTCAATGCGCCGGGCAAGCCGCCCGCCCCGTTCAGCGCGCGGGCACGTTCACGAATGGCCGCGCTTTCAGGGCTGTCCTTCTTACTTTTCGGATTTGACTGAAGCATCTCGACTTATCCCTGATTTTTTTGGTGTGAAGGTGGCATGGACCGATCGCACGACCTGCGTGCCGATGACGACCACCGCCAACCCCATGAAGATGATCGTGGGCGCCGACGTCCAGAATACACTGGCGTCACCCCCCGACAGGATCAGCGCAGTGCGGAACTCGCGCTCCAGCGACGGGCCCAGAACGATGCCCAGGATGATCGGCGTGAGCGGTATGCGCGCCTTGATCAGCCCGTAGGCCAGCACGCCCAGGATCGCGACCGTGTAGACATCGAAAACCGAGTTCCGGATCGAGAACGAGCCGTAGCCACACATCACGATGATGCCTACGGCCAGCAGATGCGCCGGCACCCGCAACAGCTGCACGAAGAAGCGGATGCCAACCAGCTGGATCGCGACAACGCACAGGTAAGAGACGATGATCGCCAGATAGATCTGGTAGATCTCGCCAGGATGCTGAATGAACAGCATCGGCCCCGGCGTCAGCCCGTGAATCAGCAGCCCCGACAGCAGGATCGCCGTGCCAGGATCGCCCGGAATCCCCAGCGACAGCAAGGGGATCATGGTGCCGCCCGTCACCGCGTTGTTGGCCGATTCAGGTGCAACCACCCCCTCCATCGAACCGCGGCCGAACTTTTCCGGCTCGCGCGAGACCTTGCGCGCATGGGCATAGGCCAGGAAGGCGGCGATCGGCCCGCCGGTGCCCGGAATGGCCCCGATCCCGGTACCCAGAAGCGAGCAGCGCAGCATCAGCCAGAAGGTCTTGCCCAGATCGCGCAGCGTGGGCAACTCGACCCGCACGTCGCTCACTCCGTCGGGCGGAGTGTCGGAGCGATAGTATTTCACGAAGGCGTCGATCACATGCGGCACGGCGAAAAGCGCGATCATCGCCACCAGCAGGTTGATCCCCTGCTGCAAGGTGACGGTGCCGAAGGTCAGGCGACGCACGCCTTCCATCTCGTCCACGCCGATGGTCATGATCATCAGGCCCAGCACCCCGGCGACCAGCCCCTTTAGCAGCGAGCGCTGCGAAAGGCCGCAGATCGTCGAAAGGCCGAACAGCAACAGCGCGAATGTCTCGGCCGGGCCGAAATGCAACGCCAGCTTGGCCACGATATCGACCGAGACGATCATCACGATCAAGCTGACCAGCCCGCCGAAGGCCGAGGCAGCCACCGCCGTGCCCAGCGCGAGCGAGGCCTTGCCGCGCTTGGTCAGCGCATAGCCGTCCATCACCGTTGCCGCCGCCGAGGGCGTGCCGGGAATGCCCAGAAGGATCGCCGAGACCGACCCCCCCGTCATCCCGCCGATATAGGTGCCCAGAAGCATCCCGATCGCAGGCGCGGTCTCCAGCGAGAACGAAACCGGCACCACCAGCGCCATCGCAACCGTGAATGTCAGCCCCGGAATCGCGCCGAAGATCACCCCGAGCAAGCTGCCCAGAAAGACGGCGAGCAGCGCACCGGGCGCAAGCGCCACTGTGGCTGCGGAGAATAGCAACTCCATGGCTGACCTTTCTCAGGTGTTGCCGGGCCCGCGGGCCCGATTGCATTCAGAAGAGGGATATCCATGTCCCGCGCGGGATATAGGCCCCGAGTATCTGGCCGAAGACCAGCCATGACACCGCGGTAATGCCCACCGACATGCCGACGACCAGCACCGGCCTGCGCACACCCACGACCACCCAGAGCGTGAAGGCAACGACCAGCATGGTGGCAATCACGAATCCGGCACTCTGCATCAGGTAGCCATAGGCCATGATGACCAGACACACCGACACGATCAGCCGCGCCAGCGGCCAGCCGGCGATCGGCACCATGTCGGGTTCCTCGTCATCGGGAACATCCATTGCCTGGCCCTTAGCGAACCAGGCATTCAACAGCAGCAGCGCCGACAATCCGATCAGCGATGCGCCCAGATAAAGCGGAAATGCCTGCGGCCCCACGCCCACACCGCGGCCAACCGGCACCGTGAAATACACGGTGCCGGTCCAGACCACGGAAAAGGCCAGCAGAAGCGATCCGAAGATCAGGTCCCGGCGCTTTTCGCGCTGCTCTGGAGATAGCCGCGACATGGCTTACTCTTTGAGCCCGAGCGCGGTCATCAGTTCTTCGAGCATGGCATCATCGCTTGCGATCTGCTCGCCGAACTCGGCGTGATCGGCGAAAGTCACCTCGAAGCCGATGGTGCGCGCGGCCTCGTGGAAGCGCTCGCTCTCCGTGGCAAGGCGGGCAGCCTCTTCCAGAATGAGGATGCGATCTTCCGGCGTTCCGGCAGGTGCGGCCAGACCACGCCACATCACCATGCTGACCCCTTCGGCGCCGCTTTCATGGCAGGTCGGCACGTCGGGCAGCATCGAGATGCGCTCGTCGCTGGTCACGCAGAGGATCCGCAGATCGCCCGCCTCGTGATGCGAGACGAACTGCCCCGGCCATTGCAGCGCGGCGTCAAGACGCCCCGCCAGAAGCTCGACCGGCGCGCGGCCCGCATCATAGGGCACGTGGATCGCATCATCGGCCAGGCCGATAGCTTCAAGCACGGCTTCGGTCGCCAGGTGCGTGAAAGAGCCACGCCCCGAGGCCCCGATGCGCAGCGGGCGGCCTTCGGCCTTGATCGCCTCGGCCATCTCGGAAAGCGACTCCCAGCCCGAGTTGGCATTGACAGCGATCGCCGTCACCTCGGTGCTGATCTTGGCGATCGGGGTGAAGGCGGTGTGGTCGAAATCGAGCGCGCCGCTGTGATAGGTCGTGCTGATCGAGTTCGAGTTCCACACGATATTGTAGCCATCGGGCGCAGTGCCATCCACATATTGATACCCGACGGACCCGCCGCCACCGGTGCGCTGCACGGGCACAACCCGCTCGGGCAGGTGCTCGGACATCAGCTCGGACAGAAGCTGCCCGATGGTCTGGGCAGTCGAGCCGAAGAGAATGGTCATTTCGACCGGACGTTCCGGAAATTCCGCCTGCGCGGGGGCGCCGTGGCCCAGGGTCAGGGCCAGGGCGGCTGTCCCTGCCATCAGGGTCCGTTTGGTAAGTTTCATGGTCTCTCTCCCTTGTTGCACCCGGCGTCCCGGGCATTTGTGGTGCGCCATCTTTCCTCGAAGAGGGCGCACTCCTCCTCTTGTTGCTCTCGACAGGTTCTTGTGTGCTGTCATTCCTGCCTTTGTGAAAGCGCCCATGCGTCGCGGATCACCCGCTTGGCATTGGCCATGATCACCTCGGAAATCTCACCAGCCAGAACCGGGCGCACTTCGGCGCTCACCACCGGGCGCTCGGGCTTGTCGAAAAACCCGTTCTTGCGCAGCTCGCGGAAGAAGGTGACCACCTCGGCAGTGTCGGTTTCGCCACCCGGCACGCCGAAACGCGGCTGGATGTCACCGTAGGCCGGATGCGACTTGTCGCGGAAGGCGCAGTTGCCCACATGCACGGCGTCCAGATACTCGGCCAGCAGCGGGATGCTTTCCTCGGGCGTCTCGTCAAGCAGCGGGAAATGGCTCAGATCGGTCAGCAGGCCGAACTCGGGGTAATCGGGGCGGATCGCACGCGCGATGTCCACCGCATCATGCGCCGGGCCGATCAGGTTCTTCTTGTCAATGCCGCGGTCGAAGATCTTGAGCGTGAACTTCAGCCCGTCCTTTTCCTCGCGCGCGTAGTCCAGGATCTGGTGCAGCGAGTCGATCAAGAGCTTCTTGGCCTCGTCGCGCTTGGCATCGCCCGGATCCTTGCCCGCGATCAGCCGCACGACCTCGGCGCCCAACTGGCGGGCCTCGTCCACTGCGCTTTTCACCGCCTCGACCGCCGCGGCGCGCTGGCCGGCATCCGCGTGGTTGAGGTTGAACTTGTTCGACAGCATCTTGGGCTGGGTCGCATAGGCGACCGAAAGGTGGCTCTGGTCCAGCAGGTGCCGCGCGGTGTTGCGCACGCGGTAATCCTTCATCCAGCCGACCTCGACAGCCGTCCAGAAATCATCGGCGCAGATTTTCTCAAGCGTCTCGACAATCGGGCCCGCGCCCGTCTCGATACCGGGGAAGGCCTTGAAATGAACGATCCCGACCCGCATCGCACTGTACATGGACGTTTCCATGAGTGGTTTTCCTCCTCTTCACACCGCCTGTACGGCGTGGTCCCTCTCCTGAGTTGTCCGGGCCGGCCTCTCCCACCGGCCCCGACGAAATGCTTACTCCGCCGCCATTGCCGCGGCACGCTTTTCGGCCAGACCTGCCAACACCTTTTCGGGCGTCGCCGGCAGCGAGGTGATGCGCACCCCGATGGCGTCATAGATCGCGTTCATGATCGCCGGCGCCGTGGGCACCAGCGCAGGCTCGCCAATCCCCTTGGCGCCCAGCGGGCTGCGGGGGTCGCGGTCTTCGACCAGACGGCAGTTGATCTGCGGAATATCCAGCGACGTGGGCAGGATATACTTGGCAAAACCATGCGTGGTGGTGTGGCCGTCGACGGTCTCGTAATCCTCCATCAGGGCCTGGCCCAGGCCCTGCACGATCCCGCCTTCGATCTGACCCTCGACCCCGCGCGGGTTGATCGCGCGGCCCACGTCATGCACGGCCCAGACACCCAGCACCTGCACTTCGCCGGTCACGGTGTCGACCTCGACCTCGGCCACCTGGCAACCGAACACGTAGGCCTGCCAGGGCGCGCCGGTGCCATCCACCGGGTCCAGCCCGGTGCCATGCGCGGTGAACGACCCCGAACCCACCGGCACGACGCCGCGCTTCTTGCACAGGTCCACGGCCTCTTGCATGGTCAGGCGCTTGTTGGTGCCGCGAGCCCAGATTTCGCCGTTGAAGGCCTCGATCAGCCCGATGTCCACCTGCCAGTAATCGGCCAGTTCGGCATCGAGCTTTTCGCGCGCATTGCGGCACGCCAGCGCGACCGAGTTGCCGATCATGTAGGTCTGCCGGGTGGCGCCGGCATGGGCGGCCTCGGGCGAACGGGCGGTGTCATTGTCGCCGATGGTCACATCGTCGGGGCGCACGCCCAGTTCCTCGGCGGCGACCTGCGCCAGAACCGTCAAAATCCCCTCGCCGATCTCGGTCACGCCGGTGACGATCTTGGCGGTGCCGCCATCGTCAAGCTCGGCCCAGGCGCCGGCGCGGTCGATGGTGGCGGTGCGGGCGATGCCATACCAGGATGCGGCCATGCCGCGCCCGCGGGCCCAGCGGTTGTTCTTGGCAACCATCACGCAACCTCCTGCTTTTCATCGGCCTCGTCGCCGGGCATCCGGAAGCGCGCGCCCAGCGTGCAGGACTGGCGCACATCCGGCCCGTTCAGGTCGCGTCGCTCGGCGCCGCGCGATGTTGGCGCGCCACGCTCCCAGCGGCAGAATTCCTCGGCCACGCGCAAGACCTCCTCGATCGAGCAGGTTTCCAGCTTCTGCTGGGTATGCGTGGTCGAGCCGGCCCGCATCATGTTGCGCCGCCTGATCTCGAACGGGTCGAGTCCCAGCTTCTCGGCGCAGATGTCGAGATGGCTTTCGGTGGCGAACTGCACCTGCATGCCCCCGAATGTGCGAAAAGCCCCCGAAGGCGTGTTGTTGGTATAGACGCCGTAAGTATCGACCTGCGAATTTGCGATGTCATACGGCCCCAGCGACAGGATCGCGGCCTTGCGCATCACCCCTTCCGTCGACATGCCATAGGCGCCGCCATCGGAGATCATGTGCAGGCTCGCGGCGGTGATGCGGCCATCGTTCTTGAGGCCCATCTTGTAGGTGATCCGCGCCGGGTGACGCTTCGCCGAGGCGATGATCGATTCCTCGCGGGTGAAGACAAGACGCACGGGGCGTTCGGTCTTCATCGCGGCCAGGGCCAGCATCCCCTGGTAGATCATGTCCTCCTTGCCGCCAAAGCCGCCGCCCACGGCCGACATGATGAAGCGCACCTTGTTGATCGGCTTGGCGATGATCTCGGACAGCATGTGCCGGTGGTGGGTAATATTCTGGCTGGGCGAAACCACCGTCACCACGCCATCATGATCGACATAGGCCAGCCCTGCCTCGGGCTCCAGATAGGCGTGTTCGACCTGCTGGGTGGAATAGGTGTTCTCGACGATCAGATCGGCTTCGGCAAAGCCGGCATCCACGTCGCCCTTGCGCACCGGGATGTGCTTGACCAGGTTGTCGGGGGCATAGTCATGCACCACCGGCGCGCCGGGCTGCATCGCCTCTTCGGCGTCGAAAATACCCGGCAGTTCCTCGTATTCGACCTTGATCAGCGCCAGCGCGCGGCGGGCGATCTGTGCGGTCTCGGCGGCCACGGCGGCGACAGCCTCGCCGACATAACGCACCTTCTCGCGCGCCATGATCGGCTGGTCATGCACGAAAACGCCAAACCCGTCCTTGCCCGGCACATCGGCCGAGGTGATGACGCATTCCACGCCTTCCAGCGCCTCGGCCTGCGAGGTGTCGATCGAGAGGATCTTCGCGTGGGCATGGGGCGAGCGCAGCACCTGCATATGCAGCATGTCCGGCATCACCATATCGCCGGCGTATTTCAGCTTCCCCGCCACCTTGGAGGGCGCGTCGATCCGGCGCACATTGGCCCCGATGAAGCTGTCGCTTGTTTCGTCGGCCTCAAGCGTCACCGGCGGCAGGCGCCCGGCGATCACGTCACGCGCGATCTCGACCGCTTCGAAAATCTTGGTGTAGCCGGTGCAGCGACAGATGTTGCCGCCCAGGCGTTCCTTGATTTCTTCGATATCGGCATCCGGGTTCTCGCGCAGCGCCGAGGTTGCGGCCATCACCATGCCGGGGATGCAATATCCGCACTGGCTGGCGCCGGTCTTGTGAAAGGCCTTCTGCACCGGGGTCAGGTCGCTGCCTACGGGCGAAAGCCCCTCGATGGTCTGGATCTCGGCGCCATCGGCCTTGAGCGTCGGCATCAGGCAGGATTTTACCAGCTTGCCATCGACAAAGACCGAACAGGTGCCGCATTCCCCCGCACCGCAGCCTTCCTTGGTGCCGGTGAGGTTCAACTCGTCGCGCAGGAAATCCAGAAGCCGGGGCGCCCCGTTCAGCGGGCGCGACACTTTCCTGCCGTTGACGGTGAGGGTGATCTTCTGGTCAGGCATGAGCCTTCTCCCTGTCTTTCTGGCCGGGGCGGGGGGCCCCGGCGGCGGCCAGCGCATCCTCGATGGCGGCCTGCACGAAGCCCTGCACCACATGGCGGCGGTATTCCACTCGCGAGCGCGACGCCACCCGCTCGGCGGGCTTGACGCTGGCCTCGGCGATCAGCCCGGCGGAAACCGGCTGACCGCGCAGCATGTCCTCGATATCGGTCAGGCGGGCGGGCACCGGGCCGACCCCGCCCAGAGCCAGGCGCACATCCTCGAACACGCGCCCGTCGGCCGAGGTTTTGACCAGCGCGGCGGCACAGACCCGGCTGATCACCAGCGACCGGCGCTGCCCGACCTTCTGGAACGAACCGCCATAGCCCGGCAGCGCATCGCAGATCACCGCCGAGATCAGCTCATCCTCGGCCAGAACGGTCTTGCCCGGACCAAGCACGAAGTCGGTCAGCGGCACGGTGCGCCGCGCAATCTCGCCACTGTCCAGCCGCACAAGTTCCACCTCGGCATTCAGTGTCAGCATCGGCGGCGTGCCATCCGCCGCGGGCGAGGCATTGACCAGGTTGCCGGCAAGCGTGGCCTGCTGGCGGATCTGGTCATCGGCAAACCAGATCGCGCAATGGGGCATGCAGGGCAGGTTGGCGCGCAACACCGCGTCGTCCAGGAAATCCTGATAGACGACATTGGCATTGAGCCGGACACGGCCGCCCTGCAGGTCATAACCCTGGAACTCGTCAACACGTGACACATCCACCAATACAGGGAAATGCACATCCCCTGCCCGGCCTTCGCGCGCCCAGGGAACGATATCGGTGCCCCCGGCGATCACCCGACCGCCAGAGGGAAGTTTCGCGACCGCCTCCAGCGCATCGCGCAGGGTCAGCGGCATATGATAGCTGTCATAGGTGAACATGAAACTGACCCCCTGGCCTCTTCACTCAGCCGCAATCGCCTTCTTCGCGGCGTGCTTGTTGCGCACGACCACCTTGATGGCATCTTCCACCCGGTCTTTGGCGTAACGGATCGCCTCGGGCAGATCCTCCATGTCGAAGGTGTGGGTGTGGATCAGCGTGGCGTCGAAACGCTTTTCACGCATGAAGGCCTCGGCCCGGTGCGTGGCGCTCTTGCCCTCGCCGCGGATGCCGAAAAGGTAGATGTTGTTGCGCACGAGATGGGCCACATCGACCGGAACCGCCTCGCCGGGGAAGGCCGCAAGGCAGATCTTGCCGCCCCGGTTGAGCATCTGCGCCGCTTCGTTCACCGCATTGGGCGCGCCCGAGCATTCGACGACATAATCGACACCCTTGCCGCCGGTCAGCTTGCGCACGGCCTCGACCGCGTCTTCGTTGCGCACGTTGACCACATGGTCGGCGCCCAGCTGCTTGCCGATTTCCAGGCGGTTGTCGCGGGTGCCGGTCAGGATCACCGGATAGGCGCCCAGCGCCTTGGCCACCGCCGCACCCAGCAGCCCGATCGGGCCGGGGCCGGAAACCACGACGCTTTCGCCTGCAACCAGGCCGCCGAGTTCGGTCAGCCCATACATCGAGGTGCCGGCGGTGACGACCAGCGTCGCCTCCTCGTCGCTCATGGAATCATCGACATGGATCAGCGTGTTGATGTTGTTCACCGCATATTCGGCAAAACCGCCATCGGTGGTGAAGCCGTTGGCGCGATGGCCCTTGTCCACGTCGCCGTAGTTCTTGCCGTAGTTGTGGCACGAGGTGTACATGCCCATGCGGCAGCGCTTGCACTGGCCACAGCCGGCGTGAATCTCGACGGTGACGCGGTCGCCGATGTTGTATTCGTCAACACCCGGCCCCAACGCGACGACGGTGCCCATGTATTCATGGCCCGGCGTGAAGTTCTTGTTGTGGGGGTCGCCGCCTTCGATCATCGCGGGCGGGCCGTGATAGATGATTTCCAGGTCGGTCGCGCAGATCGCCACGGCATCGATACGCACCAGCACCTCGGCCCTGCTCGGCGCCGGCACCGGCTTTTCGGACATCGAAAGCTTGCCGGGGTCGCCCAGCACCCAGGCCTTCATCTTCTCGGGCACCGGGAAATCCGGGTTTGTCTTCACATTGCTTGGCATCGCCATTGGTGTCCTCCTCCTGGGTTTCGGTGCCGCCTGGGGCGGCGTTACTTGAAATGCGCCACGCGCAGCCGATCCGAGATCGTGCGCGCGCATTTCACCACTGACCGCGCGATATGGGCGCGGTACTGTTTGCTTGCCCTGCTTTTGGGGATCGACACGCTGACCGAGCCGATCACCGCGCCTGTGCCGTCGCGCAGCGCGGCGCCGTAGCAGATGACATTCTTTTCCAGTTCTTCCTCGTCGACCGCGTAGCCGGTGCGCCGCACCAGACGCAGATCCTCGATCAGCCCCGAAAGCGAGGTGATCGTGCTGTCGGTGAAAGGCGTCAGGCCGTTTTCCGAGACGATGCGCAACATCTCCGATTCGGGCAGCCAGGCCAGGATCGCCTTGCCCGTTGCCGTGGCATGGGCGGCGCGCATCTTCTTGACCTCGTCAGCCTCCACATGGGTGGGCATGTGCGAGCCAAAGCGAAGCTGCGTGATCAGGTTGGTGCCATTGATCGTGGCCATCTGCACGCTTTCGCGCAGGTTTTCGTTCAGCTCCTGCAGATCGGTCTGCACGATGTTGACGATGTCGAAATTGTGGCTGGCAGCCTCGGCCAGATCGGCCAGCTTGAAGCTGAGCATGTAGCCCCGGCTGCGCCCGGCATGCAGCACATAGCCGCGTTCGACCAGCGTCGAAACAAGATGATGGCAGGTCGAGACATTCAGCCCCGCCGCCGCCGCAAGGTCGTTCAGCCCCATCGGCGCGTTGCGCCCGGCCAGTATCTCCATGATCGTGAGCGCACGGTCGACCGACTGGATACGCCGAACCGCAGGAGCCTTCGCAACAGTTTCCATCGCGATCTCCTCCTCGGGCAGGCCGGCATTCCGGCTCGCAGCCTGGCGGGTCTGTTCTGCTGGTTGCCGCACGATTCCATTCCTTAGCTCTTGCGGGCAACGATGTGCGATGGCCGAAATACTGTCAATTCAAATTCATAATGCTGTAATCCTTTTTCATATTGTGAAATATTAACCCGTTGACGCCCAGCGTGCGGCGCCTATCCTTCCCGTCAGCCTCGGGGAAACCCGTTCTCAAACCGCAGGAGCCGCTAGTGCCGGTAGATTACCTTCTTTATGTCAGCCAGGCGCGCGCCGGGCTGACCGATGCCGATCTCGAAGAGATTCTTGCCGCCAGCCGCCGGAACAACGAGAAGCGCATCTCTGGAATCCTGCTCTATGCACCCCGGCGCGACGGGTCGGCAGGCAGCTTCATGCAGCTTCTGGAGGGCAATGCCGAAGATCTGGAGGAGCTGCGCCAACGCATCTTCGACGACCCCCGCCACCACACCAAGGTCGTGATCGAAAAGGGCACCAAGGAAGAGCGCGACTTTCCCGACTGGTCGATGGCCTTCAAGAACGCCCCGGCCGAAAGCCTTGCGAAATACCCCGTGTTCAAGGACCTGGGCGAGGCGCATTTCCTCGATCGCTGCCAGCGCGACACGATCAGCGGCGGCTGCGAGTTCCTGCTGGATTTCTGGAAGGACGCCTGAACATCGGCCGAGTGGACGCGGCGAAACCGGCGGGCGGCCTGCTTTCGCCCTTGACCCGCTGCGCGGCACACCTTCACCATTGACCCGCTGCGCGGCTCGGGGCATCACCTTGGCCCATGTTGATCTACAAGATTTTCCGCCGGGCCGAATGGGAGGCCTTTGACACCGCGGGCAGAACCCTTGGTGCGCCAGTCGATCTGGCGGATGGCTATATCCATCTCTCCACCGCCGAACAGGTCATGGAAACTGCGGCAAAGCATTTCGCGGCCGAAAGCAACCTGGTGCTTGTCGCGGTTGACAGCGACGCCCTGGGCGAGGCCCTGCGCTGGGAGCCCTCGCGTGGCGGGCAGCTTTTCCCGCATCTCTATCGCCCGCTGATTCGCGCCGATGTGGTCTGGGACAAATCGCTGCCGCTGGGCGCTTCGGGCCATATCTTTCCCGAGGGGGTGCTATGAGCCTCGTTGAACGCGCCGGGCTGGCGCTGCTGCACCGCTGCGATCCCGAGCGGGCGCATGGGCTTGCCTTGCAGGCGCTGCGGCTGGGGCTGGCCCCGCGCCAGGCACCCGTGATCTCGGACCGGCTGCGCACGCGGGTGGCGGGGCTCGATCTGCCCAACCCCACCGGGCTTGCAGCCGGGTTCGACAAGGACGCCGTGGCGCTGGACGGGCTGGCACGCGCGGGGTTCGGCTTTGTCGAGGTGGGCGCGGTGACGCCGCTGCCGCAGCCGGGCAACCCCCGGCCCCGGCTTTTCCGGCTGAACGAAGACAGGGGCGTCATCAACCGCTTCGGCTTCAACAATGCGGGCGCAGAGGCCGCCGCCGCCCGGCTGGCCCGGCGGCCCCGCGGCCAGATCATCGGCATCAATCTGGGCGCCAACAAGACCAGCGAGGACCGCGCCGCCGATTTCGCCCGCGTTCTTGAACGCTGCGGCCCGCATGTGGATTTCGCGACCGTCAATGTTTCCTCGCCGAACACCGAGAAACTGCGTGACCTGCAGGGGCGCGCGGCGCTCACGGGGCTGCTGGCCGGGGTGCTGGAGGTGCGGGCCGGGCTGCCCGCACCGGTGCCCGTGTTCCTCAAGATCGCGCCCGACCTCTCCCCCGACGAACTGGCCGAGATTGCCGAAGTCGCCCTTGAGACAGGCATCGACGGAATCATCGCCACCAACACCACCCTTGCGCGCGACGGGCTGAAAAGCCGCCACGCCCATGAGGCCGGCGGGCTTTCGGGCGCGCCGCTCTATGAGATGTCGACCCGCGTTCTGGCGCAACTGTCGAAACTGCTGGACGGGCGGATGCCGCTGATCGGCGTCGGCGGCATCACATCGCCCGAACAGGCCTATGAGAAGATCCGCGCCGGCGCATCGGCGGTGCAAGTCTATTCAGCACTGGTGTTTCAGGGGCTGTCGCTGGTCGGGCAGATCAACCGCGGGCTGGACGCGGCACTGGCGCGCGCCGGTTTCGCCACGGTGGCCGAGGCCGTGGGCACAGGCCGCGACGCCTGGCTTTGAACGGCACGCCGCACCTGCAAGGTCGGTAATGCCCGGAATCTTTCGCAGGTTTTCTCAGACGACGGCTCCATGGGTTGAGGTTTGCTCCGCATGGCGCGGGCCATGTTCCTGTATTTGGGGGTCAACCAAGGGCTGCCAGCCATGTGGCGCGACGGGCTCAAGCACCCGCATCACCCGCCTTCTTGCAGGAAGCCGGGATCGTTAATTGCGTCTTGGAACGGGCTCTCAGAAACGCTCAAGCAGCCGGCGCAGGTAATCCAGCTCGATCTCGGGGCGCGTCTGGTCGCCCGACCGGCGACGGATTTCATCGAGAATTTCACGCGCGCGATCCTGCAATTCGCCATCCTGCAACATGCTGTCGTCGGTGCCGATACGGCCCAGCCGCCCGGCCTCGCGCCCCAGCGGGTCGCGATTCTGCTCGCCCATGTCACCCGCCTGGGCCGAACCTTCCGAACCTGGCTGACCCTGTTCCTGCGCGATCGCCTCGCCCATGTTGCGCAATCCCTCGCGCAGCGCCTCTATCGCTTCCGACTGCCGGTCGAGCGCAGCGGCACCGTCACCTTCGCGCAACGCATCCTCGGCCCGTTCCATCGCGCGGCCGGCCTCATCGAGCGCCTCGCGCGCGGCATCACCGGAATCTGTGCCCTCACCGGGCAGGGGCTGATCTTCAAGCCCGCGCAACTGCTCGCGCAGGGCCTGCTGGCGCTCGGTCAGGCTGCCCGTGCCAGGGGTGGCGCTGCCTTCGCCCGCGCCGTCGCCCTCGCCCTGCTCGCCGCCGGGCTGCTCGCCCATCGGGGGTTGCCCCGGCGCCATGTCACCAAAACGCTCCTGCAAGTCGCGGAATGTGTCATCCGACAGTTCCTGCTGGTCGCGCAGCGTGTCGCCCAGCCCCTCCAACGATTGCTGGCCGGGGCCGCCGCCCGCACCGCCCTCGCCTTGCGTGACCTGCATGTTCTCCATCATGGCGTTGAGCTGCTCAAGCAACTCCATCGCCTCGGCCATGCGGCCTTCTTCCATGAGTTCCTGAATACGATCCATCAGGGCCTGAAGCTGATCGCCGGTGATTTCCATGCGCTCACCCTCGGCAAAGTCCTGCTCCTCTCCGCCGCCCTGCTCGGCCAACTGGCGCATGTAATCACGCATGGCCTCGCGCAACTCGTCCATCAACTCGGCAATCTCGCTCGGGTCGGCGCCATTGCGCATCGCTTCGGCCAGCCGCTCCTGCGCGCGCCGCAACCGTTCCAGCGCATCGGCCAGATCGCCCTCCTCGACAAGCAGCGCGATCTCCCAAAGGGCCCCGGCGACCTCGTCACGCGCGGCCTCCGACAGGCCGCCTTGCATCTCGGCCTCCAGCTGGCGCAGCGCCACACGCAACTGCAGATAGGCGCGCTCGTTGCGAAACCCCTCGTCGGGGCGGTGGCTGACCGCACGCAACACCTGCGCCACGCGTGGCGCAGACTCGCGGTTCCACATCAGATCGCGCCGCATCTCGACGATCGCCGCCGCCATCGGATCAAAGAAACGGCGCCCCGGCAGCACCGCCTCGCGCGGGGCGCTCTGCCCGGCCTGATCGCGCGCATCCTTGACCGTAAGCTGGATGGTGACCGGCATGTTGGCCCAGGGGTGCTGCGAGAAATCCTCGATCAATACCTCGGCAAAATCGTCGCGCGCGCCCGCCACCGGCATGGGCAGGTCCACCTCGATGGGCGCTCGCGCCTCGGGTTCGGGCGCCAGCCCGTAGCGGCGCTCCACCGCAGCCAGATCAAGCCGGATCTCGGCACTGCCCGACACCACGCCATAATCGTCGCTGGCCTCGAAGCGCTGGTTCATCACGCCGCGCGCCTCGCGCGTCATCTCGCCGGCCAGCCGCACCGTGGGCGGGGCATCCGACAGCACGCTCAACTCCCAGCTGCGCCCCCCCGGCCCCTGAATGGCGATCCGGCCCGCGCGGGTGATCTCAAGCTCGTGAGAGGGCGCCGCCGGATCTTCGACAAGATCGTCGTCACCAGTGACCGACTCGGCCAGCGTCAGCACCCCCGACTGGCCATACAGGCGAACCGTCGCGCGGCTTCCGGCAGGCACCTCGAGCGCGGGGCGATCCACTTCGTTCAGGTAAAGGCTGGGCCGCCCGGTATAGGCCGGCGGCTGGATCCAGGCCTCCCAGGAGATGCCCGCCGCCTGAGCATCGAATCGCATCGGCGCCGGCGTCATGGACTGCATGTCGCCCAGCCGCTCGGCCGAGCCGAAAGCCATCGCCAGCACGAAGGCCAGCAGCGCCACATAACGCAGCGCAAACGGGTCGCGCCGCGCCAGCCGCAAATCGGGCGCGACAGGCCGCGCGGCACTCGCGCGGGCGGCCATCCGCTGCAGATGCACCCGCCAGACATCGACGGATTCCATATCACCCGCGCCGATCGCCTGCTGATCGGCCAGCGCCGCCAGCGGCTGCCCCGGCAGCGTCTGATCGAGCCGCCGCATCGCCTCGGCCCGGCGCGGCCAGCGAAAACGCCAAAGCCCCGCCAGCAAAAACCCGAACACTGCCAGCACCCAAAGGACCGTGCCACTCCAGATCAACTCCAGCGGCGCCGTGTCGAGCAAGCCGAAGGCCAGGACTGCCACCAGCAGAAAGACCAGCGACCAGACCGGCCAGAACGCCCGCGTAAAGCGCTCGGCAAAAAGGCCCGCCCAGGTCAACCTGAGCGGCCATTTCAACTGGGCGTGCGCAGCCTGGATGTTTTCGTCGGTCTCGCTCATGCTCCCGTTCCGGGCCATCGGGCGCGGAATGCGCCTAAACCCACGGTGGGATGGTATCGCGCGCAAGGATTTCGTCAAAGGTCGGGCGTGCCCGGATTACGGCGAAGTGATCGCCCTTGACCAGAACCTCGGGCACCAGCGGCCGCGTGTTGTATTCCGAGGCCATCACCGCCCCGTAAGCCCCGGCCGAGCGGAAGGCGACCAGATCGCCCTCGGCCAGCGGCGCCAGCGGACGGCCACGAGCGAATGTGTCGCCGGTTTCGCACACCGGGCCGACCACGTCGAAAACATCCCGCACGGCCCCCGGCGCAGGCTCGGCGATCGGCACGATATCATGCCACGCATTGTACATCGCCGGACGGACCAGATCGTTCATCGCCGCATCGAGGATGAGAAACTTCCGTCCCTCGCCCTCCTTCACATAAATGACCGACGCCACCAGCACCCCGGCATTGCCCGAAATCAGCCGCCCCGGCTCGATCTCGATCTCGCAGCCCAGATCGCCCAGCACGCGCTTGATCATCGTGCCATATTCGGTGGGCAGGGGCGGCACCTCGTTGGAGGCCGCATAGGGTATCCCCAGCCCGCCGCCCAGATCGAGCCGTTCGATCGTGTGGCCGTCGGCACGCAGCGCGCGCGTCAGTTCGGCGACCTTGGAAAACGCGGCCTCGAACGGCGCCAGCTCGGTCAGCTGGCTGCCAATATGAACATCCACGCCGACAACGCGCAGCCCCGGCAGGCGCGCGGCCTCGGCATAGATCTCGCGCGCGCGCTCGATCGGCACGCCGAACTTGTCCTCGCGCCGGCCGGTGGCGATCTTTTCATGGGTGCGCGCATCAACATCGGGATTCACGCGCAGCGTCATCGGCGCCACCACCCCCATCGCCTGCGCCACCTGCGACAGCGCCTGCATCTCGGGCACGCTTTCCACGTTGAACTGCCGGATGCCGCCCTCCAACGCCAGGCACATTTCCTCGCGCGTCTTGCCAACCCCGGAAAAAACGATCCGCTCGCCCGGCACCCCGGCTGCACGGGCGCGCCTGTATTCCCCGCCCGAAACCACATCCATGCCCGCGCCCAGCGCCGCCAATGTCTTCAGGATCGCAAGATTGCTGTTCGATTTCACCGAGTAGCAGACCAGATGCGGCAGCGGCGAAAGCGCCTCCTCGAACAACCGGAAATGCCGCTCGAGCGTGGCGGTCGAATAGCAATAGAACGGCGTGCCGACCTGCGCCGCGATCTCGGTCAGCGGCACATCCTCGGCATGAAGCGCGCCACCACGATAAATGAAATGATCCATCCGTCCCCACTCTGGCCAGGGCCCGCACCAAACCTGGCGCCCGCGCCCATCTTCTTGGCAAAAATATCCCCGCCGGAGGCTCCCGCAGGTGCAACCGGCACCTCACTGCAACACCGGCGCACCACCGCCGCCCTTTCTCACCGCACCGCGCGGCTGCGCAAGAACAGATAAAGCGGCAAACCGCAGGAAACCCCGATCCCGAAAGTCGCCGGTATCGCCAGCAGCGCGATCCAGTTCTTGCGCACCAGGGTTTCGGCAATGACCCAGACTGTCAGCGCAACCGCCGCCACGGTCAGATCCCAGACCAGCCCGGTGGTGGCCGCGTTGACGTGCCAGGCTTCCAGCATCCCCGCCAGCGAGAATCCGTTTTCGCGAAACCAGGTCACGAACCAGTACATCGGATGCACCGCACCCCAGATCGCCAGCGCCAGATAAAGCATGCGCAAGGGCGACATTGCTAAATCCTCCCGCCCACGCCAAGCCGCAGGTCGCCGCCGACGGTGACGCCCGGACGCTCCTCGGGCGCCAGGGCCTGTGGCGGGCCATCCACGCCACAGGCCGCCAGCAGCGCCGCCACCGCCAGAACGAGCCAGGCGCGGCTCATCCCAGCCGCTCCTTCCAGCGCGCGATCTGGGCGCGCACCTGCGCTGGCGCGGTTCCGCCATAGCTGGTGCGGCTCGACACCGAATTATGCACCCCAAGCACGTCGAACACCTCCTGCGTGATGCCCGGATGCACGGCCTGCATCTCGGCAAGCGTCAACTCGGGCAGATCCACCTTGCGCTCTTCGGCGCGTTTGACAAGCGCTCCGGTCACATGGTGCGCCTCGCGGAAAGGTAGGCCCAGCGCGCGCACAAGCCAGTCGGCCAGGTCCGTGGCGGTGGAAAACCCCGCGCTGGCCGCCGCCTCGAGCGCATCACGATTGGCGCTCAGGTCGCTGATCATGCCTTCCATCGCCGCCAGCCCCAGCATCAGCGTGTCGGCGGCGTCAAAGACCTGTTCCTTGTCTTCCTGCATGTCCTTTGAATAGGCCAGCGGCAGCCCCTTCATCACCGTGAACAGCGCCACCATCGCGCCCAGGATGCGGCCGATCTTGGCGCGCAGCAATTCGGCGGCGTCGGGGTTCTTCTTTTGCGGCATGATCGACGAACCGGTCGAGAACCGGTCCGACATGGTGACAAAACGAAACTGCGCCGAAGACCAGATCACCAGTTCCTCGGACAGCCGGCTCAGATGCACTGCCGTGATCGAGGCCGCGGCCAGGAACTCCAGCGCGAAATCGCGGTCGCTGACGGCATCGAGCGAATTGGCGCAAGGCGCGTCGAAGCCCAGCGCGCGGGCGGTCATCTCGCGGTCGATCGGAAAGGACGTGCCCGCCAGCGCCGCAGCCCCCAGGGGCGATTCGTTCAACCGCGCCCGCGCATCGCGAAACCGGCCCACATCGCGGCCGAACATCTCGACATAGGCCATCATGTGATGGCCCCAGGTCACCGGCTGCGCGGTCTGCAGATGGGTGAAGCCCGGCATCACCCAGTCGGCCCCGGCCTCGGCCTGCGCCAGCAGCGCGCGCTGCAAGGCCTCAAGCCCGGCAATCGCCGCGTCGGCCTGATCGCGCACCCAAAGCCGGAAATCCGTGGCCACCTGGTCATTGCGTGACCGCGCCGTGTGCAGCCGGCCCGCGGGCTCGCCCACGACCTCCTTGAGGCGGGCCTCGACATTCATGTGAATGTCCTCGAGCGCCGTCGAGAAAGTGAAGTTCCCGGCATCGAGTTCTGACAACACCGTGACAAGCCCTTCACGGATCGCGCGCGAGTCGCTATCCGATATGATGCCCGTTGCCGCCAGCATCTCGGCATGGGCAAGTGAGCCCTGAATGTCCTGGGCGTAAAGCCGTTTGTCGAACCCGATCGAGGCATTGATCGCCTCCATGATCGCGTCCGGCCCCTCGGCAAATCGCCCGCCCCACATCGTGTTGGAGGTCGTCCCGGTCATGTCTTCACCTTTCGCCGCAGCCCGTCGCCGCCTGTGCCTCGCTGTCCTATACTTGGCCCTCGCGGTTACTGCAAACACGGCCGCTGCCGGTGATTTCAGCGCCGTCGAGGCGCTGCGCGAAGGCGACATGCGCAAGCTTGCCTTCCATTCCGCGCCGCGCGAAGTGCCCGACGTGGTCGTGACCGATGCGAATGACGGCGAGCACCGCCTGAGCGACTGGCACGGCCAATGGGTGCTGCTGAATTTCTGGGCTACCTGGTGCGCGCCGTGTCGCCACGAGATGCCCTCGCTCGACCGGCTGGAACAGGCGCTTGGCAGCGAGCGCTTCGCCGTGGTGCCCGTGGCCACGGGCCGCAACCCTGTCCCCGCGATCGAACGTTTCTTCGCCGAGACCGATCTGCAGCACCTGCCGATCCTGCGCGACCCGACACAGGCGCTTTCAAGGGGCATGGCCGTGCTGGGGCTGCCGGTGACCGTGATCATCGCCCCCGATGGCCAGGAGATCGCGCGCCTGACCGGCGACGCGGAATGGGACAGCGACTCGGCCATCGCGATCCTGACGGCGCTGATCGACGGCGGCTGAGCGCGCAATCCACGCATTGACCGGCTGTTAACAGCTGCGGCGCTATCACGGAAAGTGACCACGCCGCAGGAGGGTGAAATGCCGGCCAGCACCATCAGCGACACGATGCGGCATGCCCTGTCGGCGGGGCTTGACCCTGCCGCATTGTCGGGTGCCGAAAGCCCGCTGGACGCCGCCATTTCGGCGCGGGATCGCGAGGTTCTCGCTCTGGTGCGTCACGCGGTGCAAAAGGGGCGTGTGCTGCTGGCCTTTCAGCCGGTGGTGCGCGCCGAACGCCCCCATGAGGTGGTGTTTCACGAGGGGCTTTTGCGGGTGCTTGATCCGCACGGCCGGATCATCCCCGCGCGCGACTTCATGGGCGCCGTCGAACAGCACGAACTGGGTCGCATCCTGGACTGTCTGGCCCTGCGCGAAGGGCTGCGGCTGCTGAAACAACATCCGCAGCTGCGGCTTTCGATCAACATGTCGGCGCGCTCCGTCGGCTATGCGCGCTGGGTCGACACCCTGCGCCGCGGGCTTCTGGCCGACCAGGGCCTGGGCGAAAGGCTCGTGCTCGAGATTTCCGAACCTTCCGCAATGCAGATGCCCGAGCTTCTGGCCGGCTTCATGCGCAAGCTGCAACCCCGTGGGGTCAGCTTCGTGATCGATGATTTCGGGGCCGGGGCGGTCTCACTACGGCTTCTGCGCGATTTCTATTTCGATATTGCCAAGGTGGACGGGCAGTTCATCCGCGGCATCAGCAGTGATGCGGACAACCAGGTGCTGACCGGCGCCCTGCTGGCCGTGGCGCGTCAGTTCGAGATGCTCGCCATCGCCGAATCGGTCGAGAACGCAGCCGACGCCGGCCGCCTGGCGCAGATGGGCTTTGCCTGCCTTCAGGGGTATCATTTCGGTGCGCCGGTCACACACCCCCCGGCCATGGCATTCCAGTCGGCGACCGGCGCGCTCAAGTGGTGAATGCTGCACTGCAGCCCTGCCAAGTGTTTCGTTGAAAAACGGTCCAAAACCACTTAGACCAGTCAGGAGCGGAGGCAGCGATTTCTGCGCTGCCGCATACGCAACTGGCAAGGTGGAGGATCTGGCATGACAAATGTGGTTATCGTTTCGGCAGCCCGCACGGCCGTCGGCAGCTTCAATGGCAGTTTTGCCAACACGCCGGCGCATGATCTTGGCGCGGCGGTGCTCGAGGCGGTGGTCGCCCGCGCCGGGATCGACAAGGGCGAGGTATCGGAAACCATCCTGGGCCAGGTGCTCACCGCTGGGCAGGGCATGAACCCAGCGCGCCAGGCGCATGTCAACGCCGGTCTGCCTGTCGAATCGGCGGCCTGGGGCATCAACCAGGTCTGCGGCTCGGGCCTGCGGGCCGTGGCGCTGGGCGCGCAGCACATCCAGCTGGGCGATGCCGCGGTCGTCGCTGCCGGCGGGCAGGAAAACATGAGCCTCAGCAACCACGTCGCGCATCTGCGCGCCGGTCACAAGATGGGCGATGTGAAGTTCATCGACAGCATGATCCGCGACGGTCTGTGGGACGCCTTCAATGGCTATCACATGGGCCAGACCGCCGAGAACGTCGCCGAGAAATGGCAGATCAGCCGCGAACAGCAGGACGCGTTCGCCCTGGACAGCCAGAACAAGGCCGAGGCCGCGCAAAAGGCCGGCAAGTTCGCTGACGAGATCGCGCCTTTCACCGTCAAGACCCGCAAGGGCGAAACGGTGGTGGACCAGGATGAATACATCCGCCACGGCGCCACGATCGAAACGATGCAAAAGCTGCGCCCTGCCTTCACCAAGGATGGAACCGTCACTGCGGCCAACGCCAGCGGCATCAATGACGGCGCCGCCGCCGTGCTTCTGATGAGCGCCGAAGAGGCCGAGAAACGCGGCCTCACCCCGCTGGCACGGATCGCCTCCTACGCCACGGCGGGCCTGGACCCTGCGATCATGGGGGTCGGACCAGTGAACGCCAGCCGCAAGGCACTGGAAAAGGCGGGCTGGAAGGTTGGCGATCTTGACCTTGTCGAGGCCAACGAAGCCTTCGCCGCGCAGGCTTGTGCGGTGAACAAGGACATGGGCTGGAACCCCGAGATCGTGAACGTCAATGGTGGCGCCATCGCCATCGGCCACCCGATCGGCGCAAGCGGCTGCCGGGTACTCAACACGCTGCTGTTCGAGATGCAGCGCCGCGGCGCCAAGAAGGGCCTCGCCACGCTGTGCATCGGGGGCGGCATGGGCGTCGCCATGTGCCTGGAGCGGTAAAGATCACGACAAAATTGATACCCGCGCGCAATATTCTTGCGCGCGGTTCGTCTTTTCGGTAGCCAAGATTACAAGCACACCAAATCCATCGGAGGAATCATGGCAAGAGTCGCACTCGTTACTGGCGGATCACGCGGGATCGGGGCCGAGATTTCCAAGGCCCTCAAGACCGCGGGTTACAAGGTTGCGGCCAATTACGCAGGCAACGACGAGGCCGCCAAGGCGTTTTCGGATGAAACCGGCATTCCCGCCTACAAATGGTCGGTTGCCGATTACGATGCCTGCGCCGAAGGAGTTGCCCGCGTCGAGGCCGATCTCGGCCCGGTAGACGTTCTGGTCAACAATGCCGGCATCACCCGCGACGCACCGTTTCACAAGATGACACGGGAACAATGGAACGCGGTGATCGACACCAACCTCACCGGCATCTTCAACATGACCCACCCGATCTGGCCCGGTATGCGCGAGCGCAAATTCGGCCGGGTGGTCAACATCAGCTCGATCAACGGGCAGAAGGGCCAGTTCGGCCAGGCCAACTACGCCGCCTCGAAAGCAGGGGATCTTGGGCTGACGAAAACCCTTGCACAGGAAGGCGCCCGCGCGGGTATCACCGTCAACGCGGTCTGCCCCGGTTACATCGCAACCGATATGGTCATGGCGGTGCCCGAAAAGGTGCGCGAGGCGATCATCGGTCAGATCCCCGTTGGCCGCCTGGGCGAGCCTGCAGAAATCGCCCGTTGCGTGGTGTTCCTGGCATCGGATGATGCAGGCTTCATCACCGGCGCGACACTTTCGGCCAATGGTGGCCAGTACCTCGCCTGAGGCTTAAGGGCGCGTTGCCTGACCTGCGGGCCGGGCAGCGCGCCGATAATGAAATTCGTCAGTTTTGCGAGAGGCGCTCGATCTCTTCCTTGAGTCGCAGCTTCTGCTTTTTCATCTCGCCTATAGCGAGTTCGTCAGCGCTGGGGCTGCGCTGAGCCGCCTCGACCTTTTCCGCGAGGGCGCTGTGCTTGCGGCGGAGTTCCTGCAGGTGCGAACTCATGGTCATGGTCGGTCTCCTCTCCTGGGTGAAACAACCTCATTGCACCACAGATGGTGATTCCTGTCACGCGGGACAATCATCCTGGCACTGGATTCATTGTCGCAGGCAAGATGTTGCCAAAGCCTCAATCGTCCCTCAGCAAAAGGGCTTTCCCGTCGCGCAGGATCGCGGCAGTTTCCCCTGTCAGGTCCTCGCCGTCCCGGGTGTGTCTGGGCGCCGCATGGATGACCAGCGGCGCAAGCAGCCTGAACGCCGAACGCCCGCCCTTGCGCGCCTGCAAGACAATGCGCTTGGCCGGCCGCCCCTGCCTGGGCAATAGCGGGAGGACAGTGATGCCTGCACGGCCCGAGAGCGGCGCGAGCAGGGCAGGCAGCCGGTGCGCAAGCTGGATCACCGTCAGGTACCCGCCCGGGCGCAAACGGCGCAGCGCCACCTCGACCCAGGCCGCAAGCGGTGTCGCCTCTTGCAGGGCGATGGCCCGCCCGCCATCGCGCGCGCGCGGTGCGTCCGGCGAATACCAGGGCGGGTTGAACATCACGTGATCGAAACTGCGCGCCCTGAGGTCTACGGGCAGCGCGGATATGTCGGCCTCGAATACCTCTAGCCCGGTTTCGTTACGCGCGGCGTTGCGGCGCGCCAGTTCCGCATAAGCCGGTTGCAGCTCGACCCCGGCAAGCCGCACCCCCGGCACCCGTGCTGCAAGGCACAGGCTCGCGACCCCCGCGCCGCAGCCCAGTTCCAACACGCTTTCGCCCGCGCGTGCGGGAACGGCGGCTGCCATCAGCACCGGGTCGGTCGCGGCACGATACCCATCGCGCGGTTGCAGAGCCGAAACCCTGCCCCCGAGAAAGAAATCCTCGGTCAGCGCCTCGGGCGCGAAGCCCTCTGCCTCAGCCATCGAGACCGATGTTGTTATCGCGCAGGATCGCCCTGGCCCTGAAATGATCCTCGCGGCGCACCATCAGGCGCTGCGGTAAAATGCCGATTGATCCTTCGAGTGTGCTCATATGGACGTCCATGGCGAATGTCTCTATACCCTCACCATCAAGGAGGGCCGTGGCGAAGGGTATCAGCGTTGGATCGGTGGTTCGAAGAAGCTCCTTCATGGCCCGCAGTAAAAAGTAGACGACAGGTTTTGTCGAGACAGGTGACAGCGGTGTGATGGGGATCGATACCACAGACCAGTCCCCGCCGAAGGCGCTTCGCAGGTGGCTTTCCTGCGACATGGATGCCGTGGACGCGCTGATCCGCGCGCGCATGGCCTCGGAGCACGCGCCGCGCATCGCGGAGATTTCAACGCATCTCGTCGGTGCGGGCGGCAAACGACTGCGGCCGCTGATGACCCTCGCGGCCGCGCGGATGTGCGGGCATGACGGGCCGCACCACATCGCGCTCGCGGCGACTGTCGAGTTCATCCATACCGCCACGCTCCTGCATGACGATGTGGTCGATGAAAGCGCCCGGCGGCGCGGGCGACCCACGGCCAACCGGCTGTGGGACAACAAATCTTCGGTGTTGGTGGGCGATTACCTGTTCGCGCGCTCGTTCCAGCTGATGGTTGGCACCGGCTCCATGCGGGTGCTCGATATCCTCTCGGACGCCGCCGCGCGAATCGCCGAGGGCGAAGTGCTGCAACTGACCGCCGCGCAGGATCTGCGCACCGACGAGGATATCTACCTGCGTGTCATCCGCGGAAAGACCGCGGCGCTGTTTTCGGCCGCTTGCGAGGTCGGCGGCGTAGTCGCCGGCGCGCCCGATACCCATTGCGCCGCGCTGGCCGAGTATGGCGATGCGCTGGGGGTAAGCTTCCAGATCGTCGATGATTACCTCGATTACAGCGGCGCCGGCGAAGCGCTGGGAAAGAATGTCGGCGATGACTTCCGCGAACGCAAGCTGACCTTGCCGGTCATCAAGGCTGTCGCCCGCGCCGATGCCGAAGAACGCGCCTTCTGGGCGCGCGTCATCGAAAAGGGCGAGCAGCGCGAGGGTGATCTCGAGCACGCGATCGACCTGCTCAACCGCCATGACGCGCTGGAGGACACCCGCAAGGACGCGGTGGCCTGGGCGCGGCGCGCCCGCAATGCCATCGAGGCCCTGCCCGGGCATCCGCTGCGCGACATTCTGGCGGATCTGGCCGATTACGTGGTGGTGCGCGTCAGCTGACCGTCAGGCGCAGGCGCTGCCCGCAGCAACGCGCCGGCGTCCACCCACCAGCCCGGTTGCGCGGCGCGTATGCGCTGTTGCGCGGCGCGCGCGGCAGCCTGATCCGCATAGAGGCCGAAGCAGCTTGCCCCCGACCCGGACATGCGCGCCATCAGGCAGCCCGGGCTGGCGCCCAGCGCCAAAAGCACCTCGTCGATCACCGGAAACAGCCTGCGGGCCGGGGTCTCAAGATCATTGCGCATCGTCCGTAGCCACCCGGCCAGGTCGGCGGCATCGCGCCATCGGGGCAAGCGGGCCGGCATGGCGGGATTCCGGCGGCATTGCAGGGCGGCAAACACCATGGGCGTCGGCACCTCGACGCCGGGGTTAACCAGCAGCACCCAGACTTCGGGCAAGGGCGGCACCGGGCCAAGCGTGCCGCCGATGCCCGTCATCCGCGCCGGGCAGGCCGCCAGGCAGACCGGCACATCGGCGCCAAGCGGCAGAACACGCTCGGGGGCCGGCAGGGCCACACCCCACAGCCGGGCCAGCGCCCGCAGGGCCGCGGCCGCATCGCCCGACCCGCCGCCCAGACCGGACGCCGGTGGCAGATGCTTTTCCAATGTCAGCGCGGCGCCTTGCCCCGGGGGCCCCTCTCCCGACTTTTCCGCAAGAAACCGCGCCGCCCGCATCACCAGATTATCGTCGCCCGCCGGCAGCCCGGCGGCGCGCGGGCCCGTGACATGCAAGCTCAGGTCCGGGGCGGCGCGTGCCCGCACGGTGTCGCCGATCCGGGCAAATGCCACCAGACTGTCGAGCAGATGATAGCCATCGTCCCGGCGGCCGGTGACATGCAGCGTCAGGTTCAGCTTGGCCGGGGCGAAGGCCTCAGTTTCCATGCGCGCGAACGTCACTGTGCAATGGCTCGGCCCCTTCCTCAACCAACACCTCGTCCAGCCCGACCTCCAGCTTGCGGCGGATGCGGTCCATGTCCAGATCGTCAGCCGGGCCGAAAGACAGCGCGCGGCGCCACTGGAAACGCGCCTCGAGCTTGCGGCCCACAGCCCAGTACACATCGCCCAGATGATCGTTGAGGATCGCGTCGCGTGGCAACAGTTCGACCGCGCGCTCCATCGGCTCCACGGCCTCCTCATAGCGCCCGAGGCGGAACAGCGCCCAGGCCAGCGAGTCGATGATGTAGCCGCTTTCCGGCTCGCCCTCGACGGCGCGCTCAATCATCTCAAGCGCCTCTTCCAGGTTCTCGCCCCGCTCGACCAGCGAATACCCCAAATAATTCAGCACATGCGGCTGATCGGGGTTGAGGTCGAGCGCCTTGCGGAAATCCGGCTCGGCCAGCTCCCAGCGGCTTTCGCGTTCATGGGTGATCGCGCGGGAGTAATAGACCGGCCAGTGCCGCGGCTCTGGCTCGCCCAGAAGGGCAATGGCCCGGTCATAGGCTTGCGAAGCCTCGTCAAACAGGCTTTCGCGGCGCAATATGTCGCCCAGGGTGACCTGAATGCTCGGCAAGTCCTCGTGGCGCTCGGCCAGCGGGCGCAATACATCGAGCGCCGTCTCGACCTGCCCGGCCCGGTAAAGCGCCTCGGCCTTGCCCAGCGCGGCACGATATTGCGAAGGGTGATCTTCCGGCACCTTCCGATAGGCTTCGACAGCCAGATCATACTGCTCCATCGCTTCCAGAAGCTGCGCGACCAGCAACATGGCATCAGCATGTCCGGGCCGCAGATGAAGCGCGAGACGGGCGTAAATCAGCGTGTAGTCCGGCGATGCCTCGCCCTGAAGGGTTTGCGCTACATCGTAATAGACCTCGGCCATGCCATCCTGTGGCGATGTCACGATGTCGAACGGAATAGCTTCCCCCGCTTCCAGCGCCGCACGCAACTCCTGAACATCCGGTGTCAGCCCGGTGCCGAAGGCCTGACCGAGAAATTCAAGCGCCTCATCAAAATTGCCGAGTTGGGCGAGCACCTGCAAACGGGCAACCACCCCTCGGCGGCCCACGCGCAACGTGCCGGCAGCCTCGCCCGAAAGGATATGCTCGGCCCCTTCGAAATCGCCCGCATAAGCCAACGCCAGCGCATTGTGATACAGCGCAAAAGCCTGCATTCCGGGCGTTTCGGTCAGCGCATCCAGCCCCGCCAGGGTGTCGGACATGCGCCCTTCGCCCAGGTGGATCCACGCATTCAGAAGCCCGGCAACCAGCGGGCCGGAAAGCGCCTCGTCCTCGAGAAGGTCAAGCGCCTCGTCGTAGGCACTCTGTGCCAGTGCTTCGGCTGTCAGCACAAGGCGGCCAGCCTGACTTTCGATGCCCATCGCGGCAAGCGCCTCGGCCAGTTCGGCCGCGCGCTCCAGATTGCCCAATCCCAGATGCGCCTGCAATGCACCTTCGGTCAGAAAGGCATTTTCCGGCTCATGGGCCAGAACAAGATCGAGGTAAGGCGCGGCGGCAGTGTAATCATTGGAAATCAGCGCCTGCCGCGCAGCAAGATAGGCCCCCGAAACGCCGCCCTCGTCGCCAAGGGCCGGCAGGGGCGCGATCATGGCCGAGGCAAGCAAGGACAGACCGAGGCGGCGAAAACGGGTCACATCAGGGCCTTTCGCTGTGCAATGCACCAAGACTAGTGCCCGCGCCCGGCCAAGGCAATGCAAGCAACGTCCGCAATACCGGCAAAGCGGCGCGCCTCGTGCGATTGTTACATGTTGGGATAGTTCGGCCCGTCTCCGCCCTGCGGTGTTCGCCATTCGATATTCTGCGCCGGATCCTTGATGTCGCAGGTCTTGCAATGCACGCAGTTCTGGAAATTGATGACGAATTCCGGCTTGCCGTCTTTCTCCACCACCTCATAGACACCCGCCGGGCAGTAGCGTTGCGCAGGTTCATCGTATTTCGGCAGGTTCTGCGCGATCGGCACGGAGGGGTCATTCAGCGTCAGGTGGCAGGGCTGGCTTTCCTCGTGATTGGTGAAGGAAAACGCCACATTGGTCAGCCGGTCGAAGCTGAGCTTGCCGTCGGGTTTGGGGTAGTCGATCGGCTGGAATTTCGCCGCCTCTCCGGTGGCGGCAGCGTCGGACTTGCCGTGGCGCAGCGTGCCGAACAGCGAAAAGCCGATGCTGTTGGTCCACATGTCCAACCCGCCCAGCGCCAGCGAGGGCAGCATCCCCCAGCGCGACCACATCGGCTTGACGTTACGCACGCGGCGCAGGTCGCGCCCGACAGGACCGTCGCGCAGCGCGGTTTCATAGGCGGCCAGTTCGTCGCCCGCGCGACCGGCCGCGATAGCCTCATGCGCGGCCTCAGCCGCGGCAATGCCCGACAGCATGGCATTATGGTTGCCCTTGATGCGCGGCACGTTGACCAGCCCCGCCGAGCAGCCCAGCAGCGCGCCGCCGGGGAATACGACCTTGGGGATCGACTGCCAGCCGCCTTCCGAAATCGCCCGCGCGCCGTAAGCCACGCGCTTGCCGCCCTTCAGCAGTTCGGCCACCATCGGGTGATGCTTGAAGCGCTGGAATTCCATGTAGGGGTAAAGATGCGGGTTCTCGTAGTTCAGATGCACCACGAAACCCACATAAACCTGATTGTTCTCAAGGTGATAGATGAACGACCCGCCGCCCGCGTTCTTGCCCAGCGGCCAGCCCATGGTGTGGGTGACGGTGCCCTCAAAGTGCTTGTCGGGGTCGATTTCCCAGATTTCCTTCATCCCGAGGCCGAATTTCTGCGGGCATTTGCCATCCGACAGCGCGAAACGCTCCATCACCTGTTTCGACAGCGAGCCGCGCACCCCTTCGGACAGGAAGACATACTTGCCGTGCAGTTCCATCCCCGGCTCGTAATTCGGGCCCGGCGCGCCATCGGGGTTGCGGCCGAATTCGCCCGCGACCGCGCCCTTGACGCACCCGTCCTCGCCCCAGACCAGTTCCGAGCAGGCCATGCCGACAAACACCTCGACGCCCAGCGCCTCGGCCTGTTCGGCCATCCAGCGGCAGACATTGCCCATGCTGACGATATAGCAGCCGTGATTGCTCATCAGCGGCGGCATCGGCCAGTTGGGGATGCGGATGTCGCCGCCCTGCCCCAGCAAATGGAAATTGTCGCGCCGCACCGGCACCGTCACCGGCGCGCCACGCTCGCGCCAGTCGGGCAGAAGCGCATCCAAGCCCGCCGGGTCGAGCACCGCGCCCGACAGGATATGCGCGCCCACTTCCGAGCCCTTTTCCAGCACCACCACCGACAGATCGGCATCAAGCTGTTTCAGCCGGATCGCCGCCGACAGGCCCGCCGGACCTGCGCCGACGATCACCACATCGTATTCCATCGCTTCGCGCTCGGTTGTGGTCATGCTTCTCCTCCTGGCTGGGCCGCCGTCTTGATCTCGCGCGGGTCGCTGCACAACTAGACAGAAGCAGGCCACCGGGTCAATTGAGAGGCAGGCAGATTAGGCTGCCTCTTGCAATCGTGCCGGGGCTTGTGTCTGGTAAGTCTGGAATCTGCAACCGGCCCCTGGCTCAGGCCTCGGGCCTCTTTCGGTTATGAGAAACGATGGAAAAAATCCCGATGACCCGCGAAGGGTTCAACGCAATCGACGATGAACTGCGCGAGCTCAAGTCAGTGCAGCGCCCCGGCATTATCCGGGCCATCGCCGAAGCGCGTGAACATGGCGACCTTTCGGAAAATGCCGAATATCACGCCGCCCGTGAGAAGCAGAGCTTCATCGAAGGCCGGATTCGTGAACTCGAATCAATCATCGGCCGGGCCGAGGTGATCGACCCGGCGCGGATGTCCGGCTCGATCAAGTTCGGCGCGACCGTCACCATCATTGACGAGGAAACCGAGGAAAAACACACCTACAAGATTGTCGGCGAGGTCGAGGCGAATATCGAACAGGGCCTGTTGAACATCAAGGCGCCGTTGGCGCGCGCCCTGATCGGCAAAGACGAAGGCGACAGTATCGAGGTGCGCACCCCGCGCGGTGAGCGCAGCTACGAAGTCGTCAACATCGAATACCGCTGACCCCGCCATCCACCGGGAAGTTGACAGATGTCAAAAGCGCCCCATCCATCCAGTGCACCCACCGCGCCGCTGCCGGGCGATCATGGCGGTGGGCGCGGGCTGCGGGGCACCGACATGGTTGCGATCGGGCTGGCGGTTATGTGGCTTTTGGCAGTCGGGCTGTATTTTCTGCTGGCGCCCCCCGCGCCCGAGGGCGGGGGCGGCATGGCCGGGATCGTCACGCTGGTCCTGACGCTGCTGGCGGTGTTTCTGCCCATCGCACTGATCTGGATTGCGGCGACGACCGCGCGCACGGCCCGCGAGATGCGCGAAGAGGCCGCGCGGCTGCAAGCGGCCATAGACGCAATGCGCAACGCATATATCGCCCAGAACCAGGGCGTGCGGCAGGAACTCAGCCCTGCCGTCGAACGCAAGCTCGAAGAACTCGCCGCCGCCCAGCGCAAGACAGAATCCGCGATCGCGACCTTTGCCACCCGGCGCGACCAGGCCCAGGTGGTGCCATCGGCCGACCACAAGACGGCACTCGCCCTGCCACCCGAGCCGGAAGCGGCCGAGGCGCAGCCCGCGCTCGCCCTGGGCACACCAACCGAGGATCTGCGCACTCCGGTTTCCCTGACCGATTTCCTGCGCGCGCTCAACTTTCCCGAAACGCCGGAAGACAAGGCCGGCTTCCGCGCGCTCCGGCTGGCACTGGAAGACCCGCGCGCCGCCCGGCTTATCCGGGCCGCGCAGGATGTGCTGACGCTGCTGAGCGAAGACGGCATCTATATGGACGACCTCAAGCCCGACCGTGCCCGCCCCGAACTGTGGCGCCGCTTTGCCCAGGGCGCGCGCGGCGGCGAGGTGGCTGGCCTGGGCGGGGTACGCGACCGCTCGTGCCTTGCGCTCGCGGCCGCACGGATGCGCGAAGACACGGTGTTTCGCGACGCGGCGCATCATTTCCTGCGCCAGTTCGACCAGATGCTCGAGGAATTCGAAGCGAACGCCAGCGACCTGGAGCTTGCCCGGCTGGCCGATACCCGCTCGGCGCGTGCCTTCATGCTGTTGGGGCGTGTCACCGGCATCTTCGATTGATTGCCCGCCTTGACGCGACGTCGCCCTGCGCAAGCGGCTGCGTGACGATTGCGCTTACCTCACGCCTTGCCTAAGCCGGATGGACCCACAGCGGAAAAATCGACATGGACCAGATCAGCACCAGGGCAGCCTATTGGAACGGGTTTCGTGCGGGCGCACCCTTTCTGCTGGTGATCGTGCCCTTCGGCATGGTGTTCGGCGTGATCGCCACCGAAGCCGGCTTTAACATCGCCGAGGTGATGGGATTCTCGGTGCTGGTCATTGCCGGTGCCGCGCAACTGGCCGCCGTTCAGCTGATGACCGAGAACGCGCCCACGCTGGTGATCCTCGCCACCGCGCTGGCGGTCAACCTGCGCATGGCGATGTATTCGGCGGCCATGGCCCCGCACCTGGGTAGCGCGCCATTCTGGACTCGTGGCTTCATGGCCTACTTTCTGGTCGATCAGTCCTATGGCGTCAGCGCCATCGAGTTCGAAAACCGCCCCGACATGTCTATCGCGGCCAAGACCGCGTTCTTTTTCGGCTCGATCACGCCGGTATGCTTTCCCTGGTATCTGGCCACCTGGGCGGGCGCGGTCCTGGGGGCCTCGTTTCCGTCCGGGCTGGGGCTGGATTTCGCGGTGCCGATCACCTTTCTGGCGATCATCGCGCCGATGCTGCGCACCGCGGCCCATGTGGCGGCGGCGATCACCTCGGTTGTGCTGGCGCTGGGGCTGGCGTTCCTGCCCTATAACCTGGGGCTTCTGCTGGCCGCTGGCTGCGCGATGGCCGTGGGCGCCTGGGTCGAGCACCTGATGGCCCGGAGGCGCGCGGCATGAGCTATTCGACCCCGCATATCTGGAGCATCATCATACTGCTGGGGATAGGCAGCTTTCTGATCCGGTTTTCCTTTCTGGGGCTCGTGGGCGGGCGCAAGCTGCCGGACTGGGCGCTCAGGCTGCTGCGCTACACGCCGGTGGCCGTGCTGCCGGGGTTGACGGCACCGCTGGTGCTGTTTCCCGCCGCAACCGGGGGCAGCCCCGACGGGCCGCGCATGGCCGCAACGATCGTGACGCTTGTGGTCGGGCTGACAACCCGCAACGTGCTGGCCGCGATCCTGTCGGGTGCGGGCACGCTGGCAATCGGGCTTTGGCTGTTCGGCTGAAGGCTGTCCGGCTCAAGCCTGTCTGGTGGCCGCGGCCACCTGCGGCCCCGCGCCGGCACCAGACACCGCATGAGAGCCATGCAGCGCCCTCGCGAACCGCCGGGCCACTCAGCCATGCGGCAAGAACGCAGGCGAGAGTCTTCAGTCCACCCATTCCGCACTGTGACGCCCCAGGCGGCACGGCGGGCGGGGCCAGGTCCAGCCTGCCGGTTGCAGCGGCGGGCGCAGCGCCTCGATCGGGCCGAAATCGGTGTCATGGGTGGCCAGCAAGCCCTGCGCGCGCAGCTCGTCCGCCGTGGGCCGGGCCTGCGGATACTCTGCCTCGGGGCCAAGCTGATCATGGGTATCCCACATCCATTCGGCGGTGCGGGTCAGCGACAGCCGGGCGTGGCGGCTACCGCCAACCTCGAGTTGCCGAATGAGGCCGACCATCGCCGCCAGCGCCGCCAGATAGCCCGAGAGGTAATCGAGCGGCTGGCAGGGCAGGTTCCGCGGCGGGTTCACACCATCCCAGCACATGCCGACCGTGGCCTGCACGAGGCTGTCGTAACCGCGCCTCGGTGACCAGGGCCCGGCCCGTCCGAAGGCGTCAAGCTCCACATGCACCAGCCCCGGCCGCAGCCGCGCCAGGGCCACCGCGTCAAGCCCGCGCGCGGGCAGCGATCCTGGGCGATAGGCATCGAGGAAGATATTCGCCCCCTGCACCAGCGTGTCGAACCGCGCCTGCCCCTGTGTATCGTTCAGGTCGATTTCGGCGGCCCGCTTGCCGAAACCCGTGTCGATCACCAGCGATTCGATGCTGGGCAGGCCTGGCCCCGACACCAGCAGCACATCGCCACCCCATTCGGCGATGGTACGCCCGCACATCGGGCCGGCGATCACCCGCGACAGATCGAGCATCCGCACCCCCTGCAACGGGCTGTCACCGGCCCCGAGGCGGCGCGCCGGGGTATCGTCGAGCTGCGTCATTTCGATCAGCGGCAGCTTGCGCACCGCGTCGTGCTGGGCCTCGGCGCGCCATTCCTCGCGCGTGCGCACGGCGGCGACGCACAGCCCCGCCGCGATGCCCTCGGCCTCGAGCGCGAAGGCATCCCGGCTGCGCACCCTGGCCGCGACATCTCCGGCCGAACTGGCCCCGAGGAGCCGCACCACCCCTTCGCGCAGATGCGGGAAATTGCCGTGCAGAAAGACCCAGCGGCCATTCGCGGCCTCGTAAAAGCCGGTAAACGGATCGCGAAACTTCGACCGGGCGCCGGCAACGGTCAGGTAATTGGAATTGGCCATCGCCAAACCGGCATGACGTGTCGAAAGGCGCACCGGCAGCAGGCCGCCGCCACGCATTTCCTGCAACCGCGATGCGGCCAACCCGACAGCCGCCAGCACCGCCACCGCATTGGCGGTGATCGGCCAGGGCGTGGGCAAGGCATTGCCGTCGTCGATGATCTCCAGCCGCTCCAGGGGCGCATCCTCGAACCCCGCGGCGGCGAGCAGGCCGTCAAGAATGATCCGGCTGTTCGCGATACTCATGCCACATCTCCGGGTATGGAAACCTCGTCGCGCCTCAGGTCGCACGCCCTATCGGCAGGCTGGCGCGGTTGCAGAACACTCCCCTTCGAACCGCCGCCACAGCAGAAGATTACCGGAAGCCATGTCTGTTCCACGGGCCTGCTCCTTGCTGTTCGTCGGGCGCGATCATGGATGCCTTGATATGCACTTCCACTCCGGAATTGAAGCCGGAGCACCGACCTGGACCTGACGCTTGTAGCCCGCCTTGACCATCAGCGATATGGCGAAAGTCCGGGGGGCCGCCGTGTTGGCCGTGGCACAGCCCGGCACCGGCCCCCCCCCGATTGGCGGGGCCGTCGCTACCGGACCTTTTACAATTTCATTGCGAAGGGGTCAC
>NZ_QNVJ01000039.1 GCF_003350345.1 Alkalilacustris brevis | reverse complement strand
ACGTGGCCAATCGTGCCAATGTTGACGTGCGGTTTGTTGCGTTCAAACTTTGCCTTTGCCATGGTCGCGGCGCCCCGTTCTTGATTGTGGCCCGTCGATGGGCCCGGTTGAGCATCGCGCGCCGTCTACTCACTGCACGCGCGAAAATCAAGGGCTTCGTGCGTATCCGGGAAACAGCGCGCACGCTGCATCGTGCCATGTGGCGGGAAGGTGCCGGTGCGCCCGGCGTTCAGGCCTGTGGCGCGGTGGCCGCAGGGTCGAAAACCTCGATCTCCGGCCCCATGCCCTCGGCGTCGGAAGCCGCATCGTCGTCGCTCAGCAATGTGGGTTCGTTGCCCCCGAACCATTCGCTGTTGCGGCGCAGCCAGCGTTCGATTGCGCTGGCCGCGTTGATCGATAGGTTTTGCATCTGCTGCTCGCGGGTTTGCGTCAGGCCGGAGCTGATGACAGTCTCACCGCTGAGGTTCTCCAGCACGGTGATGCGATGTGGTTCTTCGTTGATCTTGCCGCCCGCGGCATCGTCCCAGACCGTGACCCCGAAGATCAGTGCCGATTTCGGTGCGGCCACTACCGGGATGCCCGGCACTGCAAGAACATAAGCCTCGACATTGATGGCGAGGTGATAGAGCCGATCGCCATCGAACCGGCGGAAGCGGCGGTCGATTTCGGCGGTGAGGGATTCCTGCCATTCCTCCGGGTCCGCCTCGCGCGAGAGTGGCCCGCGCTGGGCGTTTTCGGCAACCACGATATTATGGCCAAGGTAGAAATCGCCAAGCGGCTCCACCGGGCCTTCCAGATCACGGGTCGTGCCACAGGCCGCCAGCAGCGCGAGGCCGCAGATCAGTGCAAGCGGGCGAAATTTGCGGGCTATTGCGGGCATCGGCTCCATCCTTGTCGTCTCTCCCCGTGTTTAGACGAGCTGTCGCCACAACACAATCAAGCGGCCGCATCCTGCACGGCCACGATCAGGTGAAGCGGTTGTCGCGTGGAAAGCCGCGCGGCGCCATGCGGCCAGCCCCCGCACGCCGCCCCAGCCATTCGGTCAGGTCGCTTTCGGTGCGGGTGCGCCCGGCCGGGTCGTGCCAGCTCAGGCCCTGGGCCAGGGTGAAGGTGGTTGCGTCCGACAGTCCGCCATCCTTGTATTTCTGCAGCCGCACGCCCTTGCCGCGGGTCATCTCGGGCAGTTCCTCAAGCGGGAAGATCAGCACCTTGCGGTTCTCGCCCACCACGGCGACATGATCGCCCTCGATACGGTGGCAGACATGCGCCAGCGTTTCGCCCCGCACATTGAGAACCTGCTTGCCCGCGCGGGTCTGGGCGACGACTTCGTCCTCGGACACCAAGAAGCCATCGCCGGCGGAGGAGGCTACAAGCAGTTTCGCGCCGGGCTTGTGGGCGAAAAGCGCCACGATCTCGGCCTCGTTGGGCAGATCGACCATCAGGCGCACCGGCTCGCCCATGCCGCGTCCGCCGGGCAGGTTGGCCGCCAGCAGCGTATAGAACCGCCCGTTGGAGCCGAAAAGAAGGATGCGATCAGTGGTTTCAGCGTGGAAGATGTAGCGCCCTGCGTCGCCGTCCTTGAACTTGAGCACCGAATCGAGTGCGACATGCCCTTTCATCGCCCGCACCCAGCCCATCTGTGAACAGACCACTGTGATAGGTTCGCGCTCGATCATCGCCTCGATCGGCACGTCCTCGACCTCGCCTGCGGTGGCGAAGGCGCTGCGGCGTGCGCCGCCGGGAGCTGCCGCGCCGAAGGCCTTGCGGACGTCGCCCAACTCGCTGGCGATGCGTTTCCACTGCCGCGCGGGCGATTCGAGCAGGTCTTCCAGCCCGGCGCGTTCTTTCAGTAGCGCGTCGTGCTCGCGCTTGAGTTCCAGCTCTTCCAGACGTCGCAAGCTGCGCAGCCGCATGTTCAGGATGGCTTCGGCTTGCAGTTCGGTCAGTTCGCCCTCGAGGCCCGGGGCGGGGGGCTGGTAATCGGCTTCGGAGGAGGCGCGGCGATGGTCGAGGCTCCAATCCTCGCGCATCAGGGCGGCGCGCGGGTCTTCATCGTAGCGAATGATGTCGATCACCCGGTCGAGGTTGAGAAAGGCGATGATGAAGCCTTCCAGCACCTCCAGCCGGTGGTCGATCTTGTCGAGCCGATGCTGACTGCGCCGCAACAGCACCTCGCGCCGGTGGTCGAGGAAGGCGCGCAACACTTCCTTGAGCGAACAGACCTTGGGCGTGCGCCCGTCGATCAGAACGTTCATGTTGAGCGGGATGCGCACCTCGAGGTCGGAGTTGCGGAACAGAAGTCCCATCAGCACTTCCGGGTCCACGTTCTTTGACTTCGGCTCAAGCACGATGCGCACGTCGTCGGCGCTCTCGTCGCGGACATCGGCCAGGATCGGCACCTTGCGGGTCTGGATCAACTCGGCGATGCGTTCGATCAGGCGCGATTTCTGCACCTGCCAGGGAATTTCTGTGACGACGACCTGCCAGGTGCCGCGCGACAGTTCCTCGCGCTCCCAGCGGGCGCGCAGGCGGAAGGCGCCGCGCCCGGTGCGATAGGCCTCGCGGATGTTCTCGGCCGGCTCCACGATCACGCCGCCGGTGGGAAAATCGGGGCCGGGGATATGCCCGGCCAGCGCATCGTCGGTGATCTCGGGGTCGTGGATAACTGCCAGGCAGCCGGCGATCAGTTCATCGAGGTTGTGCGGCGGGATGTTGGTGGCCATGCCCACCGCGATGCCGCTGGCGCCATTGGCCAGCAGGTTGGGGAACGCCGCCGGAAGCACTTCGGGCTCGGACAGCGAGCCATCATAGTTGGGGCGGAAATCGACCGCGTTCTCGGCCAGCCCTTCCAGTAGCGCCTCGGCGGCGGCGGTCATGCGGGCCTCGGTATAACGGGCGGCGGCGGGGTTGTCGCCGTCGATATTGCCGAAATTGCCCTGCCCGTTGACCAGCGGGTAGCGCATGTTGAAATCCTGCGCCAGCCGCGCCAGCGCGTCATAGATCGCCTGATCGCCGTGGGGATGATAGTTGCCCATCACATCGCCCGAGATCTTGGCGCATTTGCGAAACGCGCCGGTCGAGCTCAGCCGCAGTTCGCGCATGGCGAAAAGGATGCGCCGGTGCACAGGTTTGAGCCCGTCACGCGCATCGGGCAGGGCCCGGTGCATGATGGTGGAAAGCGCATATTGCAGATAGCGCGTCCCCAGCGCGCGGCGCAGCGGTTCGGTGCTTTGGCCTTCGATCGGGCTTTGGGGTGTGTCGGGCGCATCGGTCATGTCGCCGGGTTTAGAGTGCGCGCGCCGCACGGTCCAGTGGCAATTCGGGCTGCATGAGCGCGTCGCCCTTGCGCGGGCTTGCGCCCTGCACGCGATGCTGGTCTTAACGAGCAATGCGGCCGCGCGAGCGGCTGGATGTCGGCGCAAAAAGGCAAGAGGCAGGCATGGAACAGCGCGTCATACTGATCACCGGTTGCTCGTCGGGCATCGGGTATCATGCGGCACATGCGCTGGCGGCGCGGGGATGGCGTGTCTTTGCGGCCTGCCGGCGGGCGGCCGATTGCGACCGGCTGCGTGCCGAGGGGCTTGAGACCCTGCGCATAGACTATACCGACGAGGCCAGCATTCATTCGGCGGTGGCGGAACTTTCCGCAGCGACCGGCGGGCGGCTGGATGCGCTGTTCAACAATGGCGCTCACGCCACGCCCGGCGCCGTCGAAGACCTGCCCACCGATGCCCTGCGCGCCATATTCGAGGCCAATTTCTTTGGCTGGCACAGCCTGTCCCGTGCGGTGATTCCCTTGATGCGGGCGCAAGGGCACGGGCGGATCGTGCAATGTTCTTCGGTTCTGGGCTTTGCGGGGCTGAAATGGCGCGGGGCCTATGTCGCGACCAAGTTCGCGCTGGAGGGGCTGAGCGACGTGATGCGGCTGGAAATGCGCGACGCCAATATCGATGTGGTGCTGATCGAGCCAGGCCCCATCACCAGCCGCCTGCGCGAAAACGCCATTGCCCATTTCGAGCGCTGGATCGACTGGGAAGCCTCGCCGCGCGCCGAGCAGTACCGAACGCGCCTGCGCAAGCGGCTGTATGAAAGCGCTGGCCGCGACCGGTTCGAGCTGCCGCCCGAGGCTGTCACCCGCAAGCTGATCCACGCGATCGAGGCGCGACGCCCGCGACCGCGTTACTACGTCACCTTTCCCACCCATCTGATCGGGCTGTTGCGCCGGGCGTTGAGCACACGCATGCTTGACCGGCTGCTTGGCCGTGTCTGAATGACTTAGCATATGGAGCCAGCCGTGCGCGACAAGACCGAGCTTATTGCCTTTACCGATGGCGCCTGTAGCGGCAATCCGGGGCCGGGCGGCTGGGGGGTGCTGATGCAGGCGCGGCGCGGCGACGCTGTCGTGAAGGAGCGCGAACTCAAGGGCGGTGAGGCCGACACAACCAACAACCGCATGGAGTTGCTGGCCGCTATTGCCGCGCTGGAAAGCCTCAGCCGCCCGTCCGAGATCACCATCGTGACCGACAGCGCCTATGTGAAGAACGGCATCACCGACTGGCTGGCGCGCTGGAAGGCCAATGGCTGGAAGACCTCGACCCGCAAGCCGGTGAAGAACGAGGAACTTTGGCGCAGGCTCGATGATGCCCAGGCGCGCCACAAGGTGCACTGGGAATGGGTCAAGGGCCATGCGGGCCACCCGGAGAACGAGCGCGCCGATGAACTGGCACGCGCGGGCATGGCCCCGTATCGCCCCAGGCGGGCCATAACGGGCAACGGGCAGGGATAGCGCCATGGGAATGGTTCCGGCCCTCGATTACGCGGCGGTCTTCATTTTTGCGCTCTCGGGCGCGTTGGTGGCGAGTCGGGCACAGCTCGATATCGTTGGCTTCGTCTTCATCGGAAGCCTGACGGCCGTGGGTGGCGGCACGCTGCGCGATCTGCTGCTGGGGCGCGACATGGTCTTCTGGGTGGCCGAGCCGGGCTATGTGGTGCTGGCATCCGTTGCGGCAGTGGGGGTGTTTTTTACCGCGCATCTCCTCGAATCGCGCTACCGGGCGCTGCGCTGGTTCGATGCCTGCGCGCTGGCGGTGGCGGTGCCCGCGGGCGTCGGCGTGGCGCTGAGCCTGGGGGCGCATCCGGTGACCGTGGTGATCATGGGGGTGGCCACAGGCTGCTTTGGCGGGCTGATGCGCGATGTGGTCTGCAACGAGGTGCCCCTGGTGCTGAAGCAGGGCGAGCTTTATGTGACGGCGGCGTTCGCCGGAGCGGCCGCCGGCACATTCGCCGATCAGGTCGAGGTGGCGCTGCCGGTGGCGCTGCTGCTGTGTTCGGCGGTCACGTTCGCGTTGCGTGCGGGCAGCCTTCTGTTCGGCTGGCGGCTACCGTCCTACAAGGCGCGGCCACCGCGGCAATAGGGCCCCGCTAACGCCCCTCGACCAGCACCCGCCAGAGCCAGACCAGCAGCATCGCGCCCAGCACGGCGACCACAAGCAGCGCAAACCAATGCGCCGCGGTCAGGAGCAGCCGCAGCCCGAAGCTGCCGAGAACCGCACCCAGGATACCCAGAAAGATCGTGGTGGGGACATCGGTATCGAGGCCCATCAGCCGTTTCGCCAGATATCCGGCTGCGGCGCCGATCAGGACCAGAAGCAGAATGGAGGGCATTACGGGGCTCTCTGCTGAAACGATAATCGCGCGCGCCCACTATGCGCCGCACCTGCGCCGATGCAAGCCTGCGCGCGCCGCGCTGCCCGTCTTGATCGTGGCCACCGCGCGGCGGACGCCTGCTTTCTCACGCGAAGTTGCGCGAAATTTTGCCCAGGGGGCTTTTGCCGTTCGGGAAAAACACGTTATTACGCGCATATCGAGTTGAACGGGCGGCCCTGCTGCGCAATCGTGCAGGGGCCGTGCATGAGGCATAATCGTGCCGGGGCCGGGACAAGATCAGCTGGAGGCGTTGGGACATATGAAAACAGGCATAGTTGGGGTAGTGGCGGCAGCGTCCGTGCTGGGGTTCGCCAGCATGGCGGCGGCACAGGAAGAGTCCACCAACCGCGTTGCGGTCGAAACCGACTGGAGCGCCTTCATGGAGGAAGAGCCGAAAGCCTGCTGGGCCGTGTCGAGCCCCAAGGAAACGGTCAATACACGTGATGGCAACGTGGTGTCGGTGCGGCGCGGCGACATCATGATCTTCGTCAGCTATCGCCCTGAACAGGGAATTGCGGGTGAAGTCTCGTTTACAGGTGGCTATCCCTTTGCCGAGGATTCGACTGTCTCGGTCGAGGTGGGCGACGACACCTTTCAGCTTTTCACCAGCGGCGAATGGGCTTGGGCGGCAAGTCCGGAAGACGACGCGCGCATCCTCGAAGCCTTCAAACGTGGTGCCGAGGCTGTCGTGACAGGCCGTTCCGCGCGCGGGACAAACACACAGGACACTTTCTCGCTGTTCGGGTTCACCGCGATCGTCGAGGCGGTCGAGGCCAATTGCAGCTAAAGAAACTCCAGAAAAAGTTGATAGACTTTTTCGGTTCGGAGTTGCGAAACATCAAGAATTTACAGCTTTTCGACTGTTTCAGCGAAAATTCGCAAAGCTGTAAGCGCCCGGCCCGCATCGGTGCGGGTGTTGCCTGACCGCGCGGGAAGCTGTATGAGGCCCGGTTCCAAACCCAAACCCAGCCGGTGACTGTCATGGCCAACGCAATCGCGCCGATTACCCAGGATGTGCTGACCCTTCCGCGCAAGGCGGATCAGGGCGCGCGGCGCAACATTGTCGGGCTGACGCGCGAGCAATTGCGCGAGGCCCTGATCGAGGCCGGCACTCCCGAACGCCAGGCCAGGATGCGGGTGGGCCAGATCTGGCAATGGGTCTATCACTGGGGCGTGCGTGATTTTGCGCAGATGACAAATCTTGCGAAAGTCTATCGTACCCAGCTGGCCGAGCAGTTCGAGATCGCCCTGCCCGAGGTGGTGCGGCGCGAGGTCTCGCTCGATGGCACGCGCAAGTACCTGCTGCGCATTGCCGGCGGGCACGAAGTGGAGGCCGTCTACATCCCCGAGGAGGGGCGCGGGACGCTGTGCGTCTCCAGCCAGGTGGGATGCACGCTGACCTGTTCGTTCTGTCACACCGGCACCCAGCGGCTGGTGCGTAACCTGACCGCGGGCGAGATCGTCGGCCAGCTCATGGTGGCGCGCGACGACCTGGGCGAATGGCCCGAAAAGGGCGCGCCGAAAAACGAGACGCGCCTGATCTCGAACATGGTGCTGATGGGCATGGGCGAGCCGCTCTACAATTTCGAGAATGTGCGCGACGCCATGCATGTGGTGATGGATGGCGAAGGCCTGACCCTGTCGCGCCGGCGCATCACGCTTTCGACCAGCGGCGTGGTGCCCGAGATCGCGCGCACCGCCGAAGAAATCGGCTGCCTGCTGGCAGTGAGCTTTCACGCCACCACCGACGAGGTGCGCGATCGTCTGGTGCCGATCAACAAGAAGTGGAACATTGCCGCGCTGCTCGAGGCATTACGTGAGTATCCGCGCCTGTCGAACAGTGAGCGGATCACCTTTGAATATGTCATGCTCAAAGGGGTGAACGATTCCGATGCCGATGCGCGCCGGCTGGTGAAGCTGATCGCGGGTATCCCCGCCAAGATAAACCTTATCCCCTTCAATGAATGGCCGGGGGCCCCTTACGAGCGCAGCGACTGGGAGCGGATCGAGGCCTTTGCCGATATCGTCCACAAGGCGGGCTACGCCAGCCCGATCCGCACCCCGCGCGGCGAGGATATCATGGCCGCCTGCGGGCAGCTCAAATCGGCCACCGAACGCGGGCGCAAATCCCGTGCGCAAATCGCGGCCGATGCGGGGCTGTCGCAGGACTGAGGGCTTTGTCCCTGCGCCGCAGGTGTTGCGCTGCTGGCTGGCGGGGGCCTCCGGCAGGGATATTTGGGCCAAGAAGAAGGGCGCAGGGTGGGCGCATCGGCTGAAGGAAGTGCGCGCGTTTTCGGCAATTCGGGATCGTACTGAAAAACCTGATTTCCGCAATCTCCCGCCGCGTCGGCATTGCCGGATAGAGGATCAGGCGCGGGCCTCGCGCAGGATGCGCGGCACCTTGAACTCCACGTTCTCGCGAGCGGTTTCGACGGTCTCGCGCGTCAGCAGGTAGCGGTCGGCGAACGCGTCGATGACCTCATTGACGAGTTCTTCGGGGGCGCTGGCTCCGGCAGTGAGACCCACGGCGCGCGCGCCTGCCAGGGCGCGCCAGTCTATATCGGCCGCCCGTTGGACAAGCTGTGCATGGCCGCACCCGGCGGTGCGCCCGACTTCGACCAACCGGCGCGAGTTGGAAGAGTTCGGCGCGCCGATCACCAGCAGCGCGTCGATTTTCGGGGCGATTACCTTGACGGTGGCCTGCCGATTGGTGGTGGCGTAGCAGATGTCTTCCTTGTGCGGTCCGATGATCGCGGGGAACCGGGCCTTGAGGGCGGCGACGATCTCGGCGGTGTCATCGACCGAGAGTGTCGTCTGGGTAATGAAGGCGAGCTTTCCCGGGTCGCGCACCTGAAGCTTTGCAACATCGGCAACGGTTTCGACCAGCAGCACCTCGCCGGGCGGAAGCTGGCCCATGGTGCCGATCGTCTCGGGGTGGCCGGCATGGCCGATCATCACCATCTGCAGCCCGTTCTGGTGGTGGCGTTCGGCCTCGATATGGACCTTGCTGACCAGCGGGCAGGTGGCATCGACATAGATCATTTCGCGCCGCGCGGCCTCGGCGGGTACGGCCCTGGGCACGCCATGCGCGGAAAAGATCACCGGGCGGTCGTCGGGGCATTCGGAGAGTTCCTCGACGAAAACGGCGCCCTTGGCGCGCAGGCCGTCCACGACGAACCGGTTATGCACGATCTCGTGGCGGACATAGACGGGCGCGCCCCATTTCTCCAGCGCCATCTCGACGATCTTGATGGCGCGATCCACGCCCGCGCAGAAGCCGCGCGGGGCGGCGAGGTAGAGGGTGAGGGCGGGTTTTTCGGCCGTCATGCGCATGCTCCGGGCTTTGCCGATCAGGTAAGCCGTGGACGGCGCGCCGTCCACCCCCACTGACGCTCTGGTGGTGAGGCCCTGTCGGGTGGGGCCCGCGTTGTGCTCGGTGAGCGCCCGCAGGCCCCGGCCTCTATTCGTCGGCGGGCTCGGCTTCTTCGCTGCGCGGCTCGCGCGGAGGGCGGCCAATGACATCGCGCAACTCGTCGAGTTCGATGAAGTTGTCTGCCTGCCGGCGCAACTCGTCGGCGATCATCGGTGGGCTGGATCGGATGGTGGAGACGACCGAAACCCGGACGCCCTGGCGCTGGAGGCTTTCCACCAGCGGGCGGAAATCGCCATCGCCGGAGAACAGCACGATATGATCTATGCGCGGCGCCAGTTCCATCGCATCCACGGCCAGTTCGATATCCATGTTGCCCTTGACCTTACGCCGGCCCATGCTGTCGGTGTATTCCTTGGCCGGTTTGGTGACCATGGCAAAGCCGTTATAGTGCAGCCAGTCGACCAGCGGGCGGATCGGTGAATACTCTTCGCTGTCAAGCAGTGCGGTGTAGTAAAATGCCCGCACCAGCTTGCCGCGCCGCATGAATTCGTGCCGCAGCAGCTTGTAGTCGATATCGAACCCCAGCGCCCGTGCAGCGGCGTAGAGGTTGGCCCCGTCGATGAACAGCGCAAGCCGTTCGTCCTTGTAAAACATTTGCGTTCCTTCCAAAAAATGGCCGGAGGGGGCCGCTTTCCGTGAGTGGTGCCGGGAAGAAAGAAAACCCCCTCCGAATAGAGGGGGAATCTATAGGATTCTCGTGATGCCGCAAGATGCAGCTTGGCCGGAAGGGGTTACTATCGCCCTGATTGCACTTGGTGCTAACACCAGGTCATGGGCCGGAGGGCCGGAATTGACCCTGCGCGCGGCCGTCGCGCGGCTTGCTGCGGAGGGCGATGTATTGTTGCGCCAAAGCGCCTTCTATTGCACTCCGTGCTTTCCTGCGGGCGCAGGGCCGGACTTTGTGAATGCGGCCGCGGTGCTGGCGACAAGGCTTGGCCCCGAGGCGTTGCTGTTGCGGCTGCACGAGATCGAGGCGGCCTTTGGCCGCGAGCGGATTCAACGCTGGGGTGAGCGCAGCCTCGATCTGGACTTGCTTGCCTGGGGCGATGCGGTGCTGCCTGACGCAAGGACACAGGCGGCCTGGCGTGCGATGCCGCTTGACGAGCAGATGCGCCTCGCGCCGGAGGAGCTGCTGTTGCCCCACCCCCGCATGGCCGAACGTGCCTTTGTGCTGATTCCCCTTGCCGAAGTGGCGCCGGAATGGCTACATCCGCTGACCGGCGAAACGGTTGCGCAGATGCTCGCGGCTTTGCCGGAGGCGGAAAAGGCGGCTGTGCGGCGGCTTTGAGTCGGCGGTGGCACGGTGTCGCCTGATCGTGTATTGAAAACCCGGAAGTGTCGGGTTAGATACCGCCCCTTGAACTGTGAAACCGCCCCATCCGGATTGGAGCATAGCCCATGGCCCGCGTTACGGTCGAAGATTGCGTTGACAAGGTTCCGAATCGGTTCGAGCTGGTGCTGCTTGCCGCACACCGTGCGCGCGAGATCGCGTCCGGCGCGCCGATCACCGTTGATCGCGATAATGACAAGAACCCCGTCGTGGCCCTGCGTGAAATCGCCGACGAGACGCAATCGGCCGACGATCTGCGCGAGCGGATGATCGAGGACCACCAGACCCAGATCGAGGTGGACGAGCCCGAAGACGACAACATGGCGTTGCTCATGGGCGGCGAAGCGGATCGCCCCGCAGCCCCGCAAGACGACATGGATGAAGAAAAGCTGCTGCGCGCACTCATGGACGCCCAGGGGCAGGGCTGAGGCGTCGCCGGGCGCTCCCTCCCGTTCTGTCGAAGTCTCGTCCGCGCCTGCGGGAGCGGCGCGGGAGGTTGCGCACATGATTGACATTGACGATCTGATTGCGCTGGTGCGCAACTACAACCCCGGTTGCGACGAGGCCCTTTTGCACCGGGCCTATGACTATGCCCAAGGAATGCACCAGGGGCAGAAGCGCCATTCCGGCGAGCCGTATTTCACCCATCCCGTGGCCGTGGCGGCCATCCTGACCGAGATGCGGCTTGACGATGCGACCATCGCCACCGCGCTTCTGCACGACACGATCGAAGACACCAAATCCACCTACCCCGAGATCGCGCGGCTGTTCGGAGACGAGATCGCCGAACTGGTAGACGGCGTGACCAAGCTGACCAACCTTCAGCTTTCGTCCTCCGAGGCCAAGCAGGCCGAGAACTTCCGCAAGCTGCTGATAGCCATGTCGCGCGATCTGCGGGTGATTCTGGTCAAGCTGGCCGACCGGCTGCACAACATGCGCACGATCAAGTCGATGCGCCCGGAAAAGCAGGCGCAGAAGGCCCGTGAGACGATGGATATCTATGCGCCGCTGGCCGGGCGCATGGGGATGCAGTGGATGCGCGAGGAACTGGAAGACCTGGCTTTCCGGGTGCTCAACCCCGAAGGGCGTTCCTCGATCATCCGCCGGTTCATCACGCTGCAGCGCGAGACGGGCGACGTGGTGCACAAGATTACCGCCGATATTCGTGCCGAGCTAGAGAAGAACGGCATCCAGGCCGATGTCTATGGCCGCGCGAAGAAACCCTATTCGGTCTGGCGCAAGATGCGCGAGAAGGAGCTTTCCTTCTCGCGCCTGTCCGACATCTACGGCTTTCGCGTGATCTGTGATGCCGAGGCCGATTGCTACCGTATCCTGGGGGTGATCCACCAGCGTTGGCGCTCGGTTCCGGGGCGGTTCAAGGACTACATCAGCCAGCCGAAATCGAATGGCTACCGCTCGCTGCACACGACGGTCTCGGGGCGCGACGGCAAGCGCGTCGAGGTTCAGATCCGCACGCGCGAGATGCACGAGGTGGCCGAGGCCGGCGTTGCCGCGCACTGGGCTTACCGCGATGGCGAAAGGGTGGTGAACCGCTTTGCCGTCGATCCGGCGAAATGGATCACCACGCTGACCGACCGTTTCGACAATGGCGAGGACCATGACGAGTTTCTCGAACATGTGAAGCTCGAGATGTATTCCGATCAGGTGTTCTGCTTCACCCCCAAGGGCGATGTGGTGCAGTTGCCGCGTGGGGCCACGCCGCTGGATTTTGCTTATGCGATCCACACCCGGATCGGGGACAGTTGTGTTTCGGCCAAGGTGGATGGGCTGCGCGTGCCGCTCTGGACGCGGCTCAAGAACGGTCAGTCGGTCGAGATCATCACCGCCGAGGGCCAGCGCCCGCAAGCCACCTGGATAGACATTGTCGTGACCGGCCGCGCCAAGGCCGCGATCCGCCGCAGCCTGCGCGAAGAGGATCGCGAGCGTTTCATCCGGCTTGGGCGGGAACTGGCGCGCGTGGCTTTCGAGCATGTGGGCCGCAAGGCCACCGACAAGGCTCTTGGCACGGCGGCAAGGCAACTTGGCCTGCGCAGCCGCGACGAGCTTCTGGCCCGGCTGGGCAGCGCCGAGATCACCGCGCGCCGGGTGATTGAAACGCTCTACCCCGAGCTTTCCTCGGTCGAGGGTGAAGAGGTCGATGTGCACCGCCCGGTCGTCGGCCTGCCCCCAGATCAGAGTTTCCAGCGTGCCAACTGCTGTCAGCCCGTGCCGGGCGAGCGGATCGTCGGCATCACCTATCGCGGCAAGGGTATCGTCGCCCATACGATCGATTGCCCGGTGCTGGCCGAATTCGAGGATCAGCCCGACCGCTGGATCGATTTGCGCTGGCATGACGGGCGGCACCCGGCGGCGCATACGGTCAGTATCGATCTGACCATAAGCAACGATGCCGGGGTACTTGGCCGCATATGCACCTTGATCGGTGAGCAGCGTGCCAATATCTCGGACCTGAAGTTCATGGACCGCAAGCCGGACTACTACCGGCTGATCATCGAGGTAGACCTCAGGGACGTGGAGCACCTGCACACGGTCATGACGGCGCTGGAGGCCGAAAGCGATGTTGCGCAACTGTCCCGCTACCGAGACCCCGGGCGCAAGCCCTGATAGCTGATCGGCAGGCACCCGGTGGTTTTTCGCAGACGCAGCAAGAGGACGATCGGCGAGATCCTTCTTGGGATCGTGTATCCGCGTGGCGGCTGGCGCCGCGCCATGAGCTACATGGGCCATCGGCTCAGCCGTCTGCCTGATACGCCCGAACGCATCGCGCGGGGCATCGCGGCCGGGATGATGTCGTCCTTCACGCCGTTCTTCGGATTACATTTCATCTTTGCCGCGCTTTTCGCCAGGGCGATCCGGGGCAATATCCTGGCGGCCCTGCTTGGCACGTTCCTGGGCAATCCTTTCACGTTTCCGATCATAGCCGAGGTCTCGGTTCAGCTTGGGGCGTGGATTCTGGGCCAGGGCGGGGGGATGCACTTTCCGCAGATCATGGCGGCGATGGGCTACGCCTGGGCCGAGCTATGGTATAACTTCGTTGCCATCGTCACGGGCGGTGATCCCAACTGGTTTCGCCTGCGGCTGTTCTTCTTCCGGGTGTTTCTGCCCTACATGACTGGCTGCCTTGTGCCGGGGCTGATCGTATCGACGGCGGTCTATTTCGTCTCGGTGCCGCTGATCCGTCGCTACCAGACCCGGCGGCGCAACAAGCTGCGCGAGCGTTTCGCGCGCAGCCGGCAGGTTGCCGCCGCGCGCGAGGCCGGGCTTGCGGAGCAAGCCGCTTCGCCTTCCGGTCCGAAGGGGCCGCCGAGGGGCGGGAGCGAGGCACCGGGGGAAAGGCCCGGGCGCCAGCGGGAATGACACCCCCTGCACGGGGGTCGATTTCCTTGCGCAACGGGGTATCTTGTGACGCTGGAACAGGCGGGCGGCGGTCTTGAGAGAAGGAATAGAACATGGCTGAGGCGCGTATGCCGTCACACTTGCGGCTTGGGGTGAACATCGATCACGTCGCGACGATCCGCAACGCACGCGGCGGCGATCTGCCTGACCCGGTGCGCGCCGCGTTGCAGGCCGAACGCGCCGGGGCCGACGGGATCACTGCCCACCTGCGTGAGGACCGGCGGCACATCCGCGACGAAGACATCGCCCGGTTGATGGAAGAGTTGAAAGTGCCGCTGAACCTTGAAATGGCCGCCACCGAAGAGATGCAGCAGATCGCCCTGCGTCACCGGCCTCATGCAGTGTGCCTGGTGCCCGAGCGGCGCGAGGAACGCACCACCGAAGGCGGGCTGGATGTGGCGGGCGATGCTGCACGGCTCGCCGATTTCATCGCGCCCCTGCGCGAGGCGCGCGCGCGTGTGTCGCTGTTCATTGCGCCCGAAGCGGCACAGGTCGAGGCCGCGGTGGCGGTCGGCGCGCAGGTGGTGGAGTTGCACACCGGCGCCTGGTGTGAGTTGCACGCGCAGGGGCTGCACGCAGCCTGCAATGCCGAATTCGAGCGGCTGCGCCGGATGGCGGCCCATGCCCACGCGCTGGGGCTGGAGGTGCATGCGGGCCACGGGCTGAGTTACGAGACCGTCGGGGCGATCTCGGCTCTGCCCGAACTGGCCGAGTTGAACATCGGGCATTTCCTGGTGGGCGAGGCGATCTTTCGCGGGCTGGATGCGGCGATGGCCGAGATGCGCACGCGCATGGACGCGGCGCGCGCATGACCGGATGTGCCGCGTGGCGGAAGGGTTTGTCGCGATGATCCTTGGCGTGGGCACCGATCTGGCCAATATCGAACGCATCAAGGGCACGCTTGCGCGGTTCGGAGACCGTTTCCGCAACCGTGTCTTCACCGAAGTCGAGCAACGCAAGGCCGAGGCGCGCGCCGACGTCGCCGGCACCTATGCCAAGCGCTGGGCCGCGAAAGAGGCCTGTTCCAAGGCGCTGGGCACCGGGTTGCGCATGGGCATCGCCTGGCGTGACATGTCGGTGCGCAACATGGCGTCCGGCCAGCCGCAGATGGAACTGACCGGCTGGGCCGCCGATCGCCTGGCGCAGATGACACCGCCGGGGCATCACGCCATTGTCCATGTCAGCCTGACCGACGACCACCCCTGGGCGCAGGCCTTCGTGGTGATCGAGGCGGTGCCGCTGCCCTCGGGCGGGCCTGGCGGTGTGGGTGCCTCCGGCAAGGCTGCATCCTGATCGCTTGACTCCCCGCGCCCCACCGCCCAAAGAAGCGGCCATTCCGACATGAGAGGCACCCAAATGGCAAGCAAGAGCAGCACCGACAAGGACGGCATCTGGGAAACCATCAAGACGGTGGTTTATGCCCTGCTGATCGCCGGACTTTTCCGCACACTGTTCTTTCAGCCGTTCTGGATTCCCTCCGGTTCGATGAAGGAAACTTTGCTGATCGGCGATTTCCTGTTCGTCAACAAGATGGCCTATGGCTACTCGAGCTATTCCTGCCCCTTCGGCCTGTGCCCCTTCTCCGGGCGCATTCTCGGCTCGGCGCCCGAGCGCGGTGATATCGTGGTGTTTCGCCACCCGGTGACAGGGGCCGATTTCATCAAGCGGGTGATCGGGTTGCCGGGCGACCGTGTGCAGATGCGCGACGGGCTTGTCGTGCTCAACGGCGAGCCGCTGCCGCAGGAGCCTGCCGGCACCTTCGAGGAAGTGTTCGAGCGCCAGGGCCCGCTGGGCCAGTTCCCGCGCTGTGCCAACGCGCCGGTGGGCGAGGGCGGCATCTGTGAAAAGGAACTTCTGCGCGAAACCCTGCCCGATGGGCGCAGCTACAACGTGCTGAACATCGGCGACAGCTTTTCCGACAATACTTCGGCCTTCGTGGTCCCCGATGAGCATTTCTTTTTCATCGGTGACAACCGCGACAACAGTCAGGACAGCCGCTCGCCGCAATCGGCGGGCGGGGTCGGCTTCGTGCCGTTCGAAAATCTGATCGGCCGTGCCAATCACGTTGTCTTTTCTTCAGCCGGGCGCTCGATGCTGTATTTCTGGACATGGCGGAGTGATCGTTTCTTCGTGAGGCTTGAGTGAAACCGTCAAGCGAGCAGAAGGCGTTTTGCGAAAGGCTGGGGCATCAGTTCAGGCGGCCCGAGCTGTTGGTCCGGGCGCTGACCCATTCCTCGATCGGCACGCCCGGCAGGCCCGACAACCAGCGGCTTGAATTTCTGGGCGACCGCGTGTTGGGGCTGGTGATGGCCGAAGCGCTGCTGTCGGCCGATGAACAGGCGCGCGAGGGCCAGCTTGCCCCGCGCTACAACGCGCTGGTGCGCAAGGAAACCTGTGCCGATGTGGCGCGCGAGATTGGTCTGGGCGATGTCCTGCGGCTGGGCCGGTCCGAGATGCTTTCGGGCGGGCGCCGCAAGGATGCGTTGCTGGGCGACGCGATGGAGGCGGTGATCGCCGCCGTCCATCTGGATGCGGGCTTCGAGGTCGTGCGCACGGTCGTGCTGCGGCTTTGGGGCAAGCGCATTGCGCAGTCGGGATCAGTGCAGCGCGACGCCAAGACGGCGCTGCAGGAACTCGTTCAGGCGCGTGGCGAAGCCCCGCCTGTCTATGTGGAAACGGCGCGGGAAGGCCCGGACCATGCGCCGTGCTTCACTGTCGAGGTGCGGCTGGAAAGCGGCGCCAACGCGCAGGCCGAAGCCGGGTCGAAACGGCAGGCGGAACAGGCCGCGGCCAAGGCTCTGCTGAAGCGCCTGGAAGGGAACGAAGATGTCGCAAGATGAATCGACAGATACGGGCGGCGATGCCCAGCCCGCCGAGGGCGAAACCCGCGCGGGCTTCGTCGCCCTGCTCGGCGAGCCGAACGCCGGCAAATCGACATTGCTCAACCGCATGGTGGGGGCCAAGGTCTCGATCGTGACGCACAAGGTGCAGACCACTCGCACCCGCATTCGCGGGGTGGCGATGGAAGGCGCGGCGCAGATCGTCTTTGTCGACACGCCGGGGCTGTTTCGCCCGCGCCGGCGGCTGGATCGCGCCATGGTCGCGGCCGCTTGGGGCGGGGCGTCGGATGCTGATATCGTGGTGCTCATGGTCGAGGCGCATCGCGGCGTGACCGAGGGCGTGGAGGCCATTCTTGAGGCCCTGCGCGAACGGCTTTCGCCGGGGCAGCGGGTCGCGCTGGCCATCAACAAGATCGACCGCGTCAAGGCCGAGGTGCTGCTGGGGCTGGCCAAATCCCTCAACGATGCCTTCCCGTTCGAGCGCACCTTCATGATTTCGGCCGAAAAAGGCCATGGTGTGGACGACCTGCGCCACTGGCTGGCCGATGCGCTGCCCGCCGGCCCCTGGCTTTACCCCGAGGATCAGATCGCCGATCTGCCCATGCGCATGATCGCCGCCGAGATCACCCGCGAGAAACTGACCCTGCGTCTGCACGAGGAACTGCCCTACCAACTGACCGTCGAGACCGAGAACTGGGAAGATCGCCGCGATGGTTCCACCCGGATCGACCAGGTGATCTATGTCGCGCGCGACGGTCACAAGGGCATCGTTCTGGGCAGCAAGGGCGAAACCATCAAGGCCGTGGGTCAGGCTGCGCGCAGCGAACTGGTCGAGTTTCTGGGCCGCAAGGTGCATCTGTTCCTGCAGGTCAAGGTGCGCCCCAACTGGCAGGACGAGGCCGAACGCTATTCCGAGATGGGCCTCGATTTCCGCGATGGTGGGTGATCCGGACGCATCGCGCCGGAGGGCCGCGCCATGATGCCGCGCCTCACGGCGGAATTCTGGGTGCAGGCCTATCTTGCGCGGCTGCGCCAGGCGGCGATCCCGGCCTTTGTGGTGGCCCATGGCGACGACACTGCGGGAAGTGTGCTGGTCAAGCTGTCCACGCTGGATGGACAGGCGCGGCTTTTTGAACGGTCCTTCGATCTTGTGGAAGACCGGCGCGCCTGGATCGTGGCGGCCGAGGGGCGCGAAGCCGATGTAGATGCGGTCATCGCCCGCCAACGCAGCCGCGACCCCGACCTTTGGGTGATCGAGGTGGAAGACCGCGCCGGGCATCACATGCTTGATGAACCGGGGCTGTCCGACTGAGCTTTTACAGCCGGCCGCTAATTCGCAGCGGCGGTTGTGCCGTTTTCCGCTTTGACCTGTTCCCATGCTTTGCCGGGGATGAGATTCGCGCTACACTTGCCCCAACAAGAACTCCAATGTGAGCAGGTAGCAGGCAATGCGTAATGTTTTCGTGGCCTTGGGGCTGGCAGCTTTTTCCATACCGGGGTGCACGGGCGCCAACGCGCCCGACAGATCGCTCATGCCCGAGTTGCGCCCGGCGGCGACCGGTCAGGGGGGCGCACAGGTGACACGCAGCCGTGGATTCGAGCAATGGGTGCAGGGCTTTCGAACGCGCGCCTTGCGCGAAGGCATCTCGGCCCAGACCTTTGACAGGGCTTTTCGTAATGTGCGCTTCAACGACGACATCGTCGCGCGCGACCGCAACCAGGCCGAATTCGTCCGCCCGATCTGGCAATACCTCGATGGTGCGGTATCCGCGGCGCGCATCAGCAACGGGCGCGCGAAGCTGCGCGAACATGCCGCCCTGCTGCAACGGATCGAGGCGCGCTATGGCGTGCCCAAGGAGGTGGTGGTCGCGATCTGGGGGCTGGAAAGCTCCTATGGGTCGATGCGGGGCGACACCCCGATCATCGAGGCGCTGGCCACCCTTGCCCATGATGGCCGCCGCGCCAGCTTTGCCGAAAACCAGCTGATCGCGGCGCTGAGGATAATCGAGGCCGGCGATGTCAGCCCCGAGACGATGCGCGGCTCCTGGGCCGGGGCGATGGGCCACACCCAGTTCATCCCCACAAGCTTTCTGGAATATGCCGTCGATTTCAGCGGCAATGGCCGGCGCGACATCTGGTCGGAGGATCCCACCGATGCGCTGGCCTCGGCTGCGGCCTATCTGGCGCGGCACAACTGGACGCAGGGGCTGCCCTGGGGGCTCGAGGTGCAACTGCCCTCGGGCTTCGATGCCGGTCAGGCCGGCACGCGCCGCAGCTTCGGCGAATGGCGCGCGCTGGGGGTGCGAGCCGCGCCCGGCACCGAGATGCCCGCGCAAGGTGGCGGCCGGCTGTTGTTTCCCGCTGGCGTGCAGGGGCCGGCGCTTCTGGTCACATCGAACTTCGACACGATCAAGCGCTACAATAACGCCGATGCCTATGCGATCGCGATTGGCCATCTTTCGGACCGGCTGCGCGGGGGCGGCCCCTTCGTGGCCTCGTGGCCGCGCAACGACCGCCCGCTGAACAGTGCCGAGCGCGAAGAGCTTCAGCGCCTGCTGACGGCGCGCGGGTATGACACCGGCGGTGTTGACGGGCGCGTTGGCCCGATGACGGTGGCAGCCGTGCGCGCCTATCAGGGCGCCGCGGGCATGGCCCCGGATGGCTATGTCTCGATGGACCTGCTCGAGCGGTTGCGTCGGCGCTGAACCAGCTTGCGGGGGCGCCCATGCGGATGTGCCGTGTTGCCGTGTCAAGCAGGGTGAGGGATACCGCTGGCCATGGAATGGCGCGATCAGGGTGTGCTTCTTTCGGTGCGCCGGCATGGTGAAAGTGCCGCGATCGTCGAGGTATTCACCGAACATCACGGGCGGCATGCAGGCGTCGTGCGCGGCGGTTCCGGACGGCGCATGGCGCCCGTCCTGCAGCCGGGCGCGCAGCTTGACCTGACCTGGCGCGCGCGGCTCGATGCGCATATCGGCCATTTCACCGCAGAGCCGCTGCGCAGCCGCGCCGACGCCGTTCTGGGCGACCGCGGCGCGCTGATGGCGCTGGGGTCGGCCTGCGCATTGCTGGGGTTCGTCCTGCCCGAACGCGAGGCCCACCCCGCCCTTTACCATGCCACGGTTGCGCTGATGGATACGCTGGGCCGCATCGATGGCTGGCCACTGGCCTATCTGCGCTGGGAGATGCGGATGGTCGAAGAGGCGGGCTACGGGCTCGACCTGGGGGCGTGCGCGGTGACGGGCAGCCGCGATGACCTGGCTTATGTCTCGCCGCGCACCGGGCGCGCGGTCAGCAGGGCGGGTGCGGGGGAATGGGCCGAGCGGCTATTGCCGCTGCCGGGCTGCATGTTGGGGCAGGGCGCCGCATCGGAACTGCCGGAAATCCTGGCCGGGTTGCGCACGACCGGGCATTTCCTGCACGCCCATGTCGCGCCCGCGCTGGGCGACAAGCCGCTACCGCCCGCGCGGCAGCGGCTGATCGATGTGCTGACCCGTCAGGCCACGCGATCGGGCGGTTCCTGAGCCGTTGCTCGTGGTTTCTTTGTCTTGCGGAAGTCAGTGCCGTCCCGGCCCGTCAGTTCTAAGCGGAGTCGCTTCAATCCAGCAATCGCCGCGCGATCACCTGCGCCTGGATTTCGGCCGCCCCTTCGAAGATGTTGAGAATCCGCGAATCGCACAGCACCCGGCTGATCTCGTATTCCAGTGCGAAGCCGTTGCCACCGTGGATCTGCAACGCGTTGTCAGCCGCGGCCCAGGCCACGCGCGCGGCCAGCAGCTTGGCCATCCCGGCCTCGAGGTCGCAGCGCCGCCCGGCATCCTTTTCGGTGGCGGCGTAATAGCTGAGCTGTCGCGCGATCATGATCTCGACCGCCATCATCGCCAGTTTGTCGGACACCCTTGGAAAGTCGATCAGGGGGCGGCCAAATTGCTGGCGTTCCTCGCCATAGCGCAGGCCAAGCTCAAGCGCGTTCTGCGCCACGCCGATGGCGCGCGCCGCGGTCTGGATGCGCGCGCTCTCGAATGTCTGCATGAGTTGCCGGAAGCCCTGCCCTTCGGCGCCGCCCAGCAGGTTTTCGCCGTTGACGGCGAAGCCATCGAAGGCCAGTTCGTATTCCTTCATGCCGCGATAGCCCAGCACTTCGATCTCGCCGCCGGTAAGTCCCGCGTCGGGGAAGGGGGCGGCATCGGTGCCGGGGGTCTTTTCGGCCAGAAACATCGACAGCCCGCGATAATCGGTGCTGTCCGGATCGGTGCGCGCCAGAACGGTCATGACATTGGCGCGCGCGGCATGGGTGATCCAGGTCTTGTTGCCGGTGATCTTGTAATCGCCATCCTCCTGCCGAACGGCGCGGGTGCGCAGCGCGCCCAGGTCGGACCCGGTGTTTGGCTCGGTGAAGACGGCGGTGGGCAGCACCTCGCCGCTGGCGATGCGCGGCAACCAATGCGCCTGCTGGTCCTCGGTGCCGCCGCACAGGATCAACTCGGCCGCGATCTCGGAACGCGTGCCCAGGCTGCCCACCCCGATATAGCCGCGCGACAGTTCCTCGGACACCACGACCATGGCCGATTTCGACAACCCCAGCCCGCCAAGCTGTTCGGGAATGGTCAGGCCGAAGACGCCCATCTCGGCCAGTTCGTCGATCACTTCGGCGGGGATCAGTGCGTCTTGCAGGTGCCAACCATGGGCGTGCGGCGCGATGCGTTCGTCGCTGAAGCGGCGGAACTGATCGCGGATCATTTCCAACTCTTCGTCGAGCCCGCTGGCGCCGAAAGTGGCGTAGCCTTGCGCCTCGCGCATCAGGGCGACAAGGCGCGCCCGTGCGGCGGCGCTGTTGCCCTGCTCGATCAGTTTTTCGACTTCGGGCCGCGCCAGTGTCTGCCGGGCCTCGGCCGCGAGCCCCAGGTCATGCGGGCGCAGGATTTCGCCCTGGCTCATCGGGATGCCGCCCATGATCTGCGCAAGGTATTCACCAAACGCGATCTGGAGCAGCAGACCCTCGATTTCGCCGAAGCTGCCCGCGCTGTCCAACCGTCTGGCCCATGCCAGCATCTGACGCAGCGCCTCGGCATAGGTGGCCAGCCAGGCCAGCCCATGGGCCGCGCGCTGGCCGCGGTCAATGGCGGCAGGGTCAGGCCGGCCCTCTGTGCGCAACTCGTCACGCAACCGCGTTGTTGCTGCATCGCAGAGAGATGCCACTGCGCCTTGCGCTGCATCGGCAAGCGCGAGGAGATCGGGCAGGAGAACGGCCTGCAGGCTGATATTGCTCGTGTCTGGGCCGTCATGTGGCATGGCGTTCTCCTTACTGATCTTGCGAAACCCTTTAGGGCACTTTGCGGCTGCAGCGCAATAAAAATTCTCATTTTACCGGCATGTTGATAGTTATATGTCGCGCTGAAATTGCCCTTTCGTTCGGCTGGCCACTGGGGTACCCGCTAAACCCACGGAGTAACGGTTGTGTGAGGGCCGACGTGTTCGGGGTGGAGCCGCTTCTTATTGGTCTTGCCATAGGGGTCACGCTGTTTGCCGGCGTGGTCAAGGGGGTGGTGGGCTTCGCCATGCCGATGATCATGATCTCGGGGCTTGGCTCGTTCCTCGCGGCCGAGATTGCGTTGGCGCTGCTTATCATTCCGACGCTTGTGACCAATGTGCAGCAGGCCTTTCGGCAGGGCTGGAGCGCTGCCGTGCAAGTGGTGCGCGACTATTGGCGGATGCTGCTGGTGATCGTGATCGGGATCGCGCTGAGCGCACAGATCATGACCTCGATCCCGCAAGGCATCGTCTTCGCGCTGCTGGGGGGTCCGATCACGTTTTATGCCGCGATCCAGCTCATGGGGCGGTCGCTGCGGTTCAACATGGTCCACAAGCGCCGCTGGGAGGTAGGCCTCGGGGCGATCGGTGGCTTCTACGGGGGCATTTCGGGCGTCTGGGGGCCGCCGCTGATTGCCTATCTGCTATCGGCCGGGGTCGAAAAGACCGAGAATGTGCGTGTACAGGGCGTCATCTACATGCTTGGGTCGGTCATGCTGGCGATGGCGCATATGCAATCTGGGGTGCTGAACGCCCAGACCTTGCCGCTTTCCGCGCTGATGGTGGTGCCGGCGGTGCTGGGCATGTGGCTGGGTTTCAAACTGCAGGACAAACTGGACCAGGTGACTTTCGTGCGCTGGACGTTGGTGGTGCTGATGCTGTCGGGGCTCAATCTGGTGCGGCGGGCGCTGGTGGTCTGATTGGCGTGATTGCGGCCCGGGCGGCGCGCTCGGCTCTTGACTCTGCGGCGCGCGCGACCCGAAGCTGTAAGTCACGATTACGAGTGAGAGGATTGTGACATGCTGCCCGATTCTGCCTGCCGCCTTTCCCGCCGCCTTTTCCGCCGCGCGCCGTTTTTGCTATTGGGGGCACTTGCCCTTGCCGCTTGCGAGCCGGTGCCGTCTGGGCCTGTTTACAGGGTGGTCGACGCCCCGCAGGAGCGCCCCTCCGGCCCGGTGCACAGCGGCCTTTACGCTGTGGGAATGTCGGTGTCCGACATGAGCCGGATCTCGGGCGAATGCGAGCGCCTTGCAGCGGTGCAAAGCGCCTCGGCCTCCTATCCGGTAGAGCGCGGCCAGATCATGCAGCAATGCCTAGCCCGGCAGGGCGTGCGGACCGTGCGCCTGCCCGAATGCCCGTCGGCTGTGCGCGAGGCCGCTTTGCGGGCCGGTCCGAGCGGGCGCACCGTGATGCCGCCGCTTGCGCAGGATGCCTGCATCATGACTCTGCCGGGCGGGCAGCAGCCGATCCTGGCGAATCCGTCAGAATATCTCTGAAGCGACGGCACTTGTGCTGCCCTGAAATGCAAGGCGCCCGCTCTGGTTTGAGCGGGCGCCTGCATTTGTCTTTACGGTCGTGTCCTCAGCCCAGTGCGGCTGATTTCACGTCTTCGTCAATGTAGGGCAGATATTGAGCGAAGTTTTCTGCGAACATCGCCAGCAGTTTCTTTGCCTGTGCATCATAGGCTGCCGGGTCCGTCCAGGTGCGGCGCGGGTCAAGCAGGACTTCGGCCACGCCGGGCACGGCCACGGGCACCTCGAAGCCGAAATTCGCATCCTTGCGGAACTCGACCTCGGACAGCGAGCCGTCAAGCGCGGCGGTCAGCAGCGCACGCGTGGCACTGATCGGCATACGCGAACCCACGCCATAGGCGCCGCCCGTCCAGCCGGTGTTGACCAGCCAGCAATTCGCGCCGTGCTTGGCGATCTTCTCCTGCAACAGCTTGCCGTAGACTTCGGGGCGGCGCGCCATGAAAGGGGAGCCGAAACAGGTCGAGAAGGTCGGCTCGGGCTCGGTCACGCCGCGTTCGGTTCCCGCCACCTTGGACGTGAAGCCCGACAGAAAGTGATACATCGCCTGCGCCGGGGTCAGCCGCGCAATGGGAGGCAGCACGCCGAAGGCATCGCAGGTGAGCATGATCACGTTCTTCGGATGCCCGCCAAGCCCTGTTTCCGAGGCATTCGCGATGTAATCCATCGGATAGGCGCAGCGCATGTTTTCGGTCAGTCGACCATCCTCGAAATCCAGTTCCTTGGTTTCGGGATCGAAGATCATGTTCTCGATCACCGTGGCAAACATGGTGGTCGTTGCATAGATCTCGGGTTCGGCCTCGGGGCTCAGGCTGATGGTCTTGGCGTAGCAGCCACCTTCGAAGTTGAAGGTGCCCTTGTCTGACCAGCCGTGTTCATCGTCGCCGATCAGGATGCGGCCCGGGTCGGCTGAAAGGGTCGTCTTGCCAGTGCCCGAGAGGCCGAAGAAGATGGCCACGTCATCGGGGTCGTCCATCGCGTGGTTGGCCGAACAATGCATCGGCATCACGCCTTGTTCAGGCAGCAGGTAGTTTAGCAGCGTGAACACGGATTTCTTGTTCTCGCCGGCATAGGCAGATCCGCCGATCAGGATGAGCTTTTTCTCGTAGTTCATCGCGATCACGGTTTCCGACCGGCAGCCGTGGCGCTCGGGGTCGGCATAGAAGGTCGGGCAGTTGACGATCGTGAATTCGGGGACGAAGACGTCAAGTTCCTCGCGCGAGGGGCGGCGCAGCAGATGGCGGATGAACAGGCCATGCCAGGCCAGTTCGGTCACCAGGCGGACATCCAGACGATAGTCCGGGTCGGCCCCGGCGTAGAGATCCTGCACGAAATACTCGCGCTCTTGCATGTGTTCGAGCATGTCGGCGTGAAGCTGATCGAACGCCGCCGCGTCCATCGGCTGGTTGTTCTCCCACCAGATCTTGTCTTCCTCGGCCGCGGTGCGCACGACGAACTTGTCTTTCGGCGACCGCCCCGTGTGGGTGCCCGTTTCCACCAGCAATGTGCCGCCGATGCCGAGCGTGCCCTCGTCGCGACGCAGCGCCGCTGAAACGAGATCAGGCTCGATCAGGTTATACCAGACATGGCCGAGACCGTTGAAGCCCTGGTTTTCCAAACGTTGACTGGGGTTAACCCGTCCTTCTGTCATCTGTTTCGCTCCCGATGCCACAATGTGCGGCGCTTAGATCCAGAGGTCATCGGCGGCGGCCGGGTTGCCGTCGCGCAGCGGCGCCGCAGGGCGGGCCGTCGCGGCTGCTATAACATGTCGTCAGAGATATGGAACAGGACAGGCCGTTGCGTTAGCGCAACCAGCGGGAAGTTAGCGCAATCAGTGGCTTGCCTTCGGTGAAAGCGCCATGGCGACTCCAACATCGTCAAGTTTTGCGACATTACTGTATCGGTTTGGCGAATCGTAATTTCCATAGCGTTATTTTGTTGATTCCACGCCGCGAAGACACGAGAATACGGCAAAAATCAGGCAATAAGAGCAGAATGAGGGAAAAATCCGATGTCCAGGATAGCGCTTGTAGATGATGACAGGAATATTCTGACTTCCGTCTCCATGACACTTGAAGCCGAGGGCTTCCAGGTCGAAACCTATAATGACGGTCAGTCGGCACTAGATGCGTTCAACAAGCGTTTGCCGGATATGGCCGTGCTCGACATCAAGATGCCGCGCATGGACGGGATGGACCTGCTGCAGCGGCTGCGCCAGAAGACCACGATGCCGGTGATCTTTCTCACCTCCAAGGATGACGAGATCGACGAGGTGCTCGGCCTGCGCATGGGGGCCGATGATTACGTGAAGAAACCCTTCTCGCAGCGGCTGCTGGTGGAGCGCATCCGTTCGCTCCTGCGCCGACAGGAGGTGCTGGCCACCGGCGAGGTTGCGACGACCGAGGAAAACAAGGTCATGGTGCGCGGCAGCCTTACCATGGACCCGCTGCGCCACGCCGTGACCTGGAAGGAAAAGGATGTCACACTTACCGTGACCGAGTTCCTGCTGTTGCAGGCGCTTGCCCAGCGGCCCGGTTTCGTGAAAAGCCGCGATCAGCTCATGGATGTGGCCTATGATGATCAGGTCTATGTCGATGACCGCACGATCGACAGCCATATCAAGCGGCTGCGCAAGAAGCTGCGCTCGGTCGATTCTGAATTCTCCGCCATCGAGACACTCTACGGCATCGGCTATCGCTACAACGAGGAATGACCAAGCCTCCGGCGATAGATGCGCATGGCGCGCGGCCGACCCATCAGGGCGAGGTCGTTCTTGGCGAGGACTGGACCCAACCGCAGGCCGCCATCGCCGAGGAGTTGCGTGACCATCGCAAGAGGCGGGGGCTGATCTCGCTCAATCGTTCGCCGCTGGCACGCAAGATCATCGTGTTCAATCTGCTGGCGCTGATGGTGCTGGTGGCGGGGGTGCTTTACCTCAACCCGTTCCGTGACAGCCTGGTGCAGCAACGCGCGGCCGCGCTTGTGGCGCAGTCGGAACTGATCGCCGACGCGTTCAGCCTGCAATTCGAAAGCACAGGCGCGCCGCCCGGCCCCGCGGCGGTGGCAGCCACGCTCGAACGCATTTCGCTGCGCACGGGAACGCAGGTGTTCTATTTCGACGCAGAGGGGCAGATCGTGGCATCGCGGCAGGGCACGCTGCCGCGACCTGATTTGCCGGGTGCGCGACCGGATGGCGGCAGCACCCTCATTACCGACCTGCTGAACGCCGCGTGGGAGGGTGTGTCCGGGCTGTTGAATCCCGGCCGGGAAGGCGCGGGCATCCAGAACGCCGAAAGCCTGGCAGAGGCGCTTTTCCCTGCGGCGTGGGCCGGGCAAATGCAGGTCGAGACCGCCAATACCCCCGAAGGCAGCATCTATTTCACCGTCGCGACGCCGGTTCAGGTGGCCGGCGATGTGCAGGCCGTGATCGCGCTGAGCAGTGCGGCGGGCGAGATCGACCGCCTTGTGCGCAACGAACGCGAACAGGTCTTGCAGATGTTCGTGCTGGCGCTTCTGGTGTCGATCGGTTTGAGCCTCGTGCTCGCCTCGACCATCGCCAACCCGCTTTCCGATCTGGCCGCTGCGGCCGAACTGGGGCGTGACCGCAACGCGCGCAAGCTCAGCCCCGAACGGGTGCGCATCCCCGACCTGACCGCGCGGCCCGATGAAATCGGGCGCCTTTCGGTGGCCATGCGCGGTATGGTCGCCGCGCTGTATGACCGGATAGAGGCGAACGAACAGTTTGCCGCCGATGTTGCGCATGAGATCAAGAACCCGCTGGCCTCGTTACGGTCGGCGGTGGGCACGCTGCGCGTCGCCCGGCGGGACGACCAGCGCGAGAAATTGCTCAGTGTGATCGAGCACGACGTGCGCCGCCTCGATCGGCTGGTGTCGGACATTTCGAACGCCTCGCGGCTCGACAGTGAACTGGTCAAGGAGCAGGAGGAGCGTTTCGATCTGCTTCAGACATTGCGCAACCTGAACGAATATCTCGGGCAGGAAGCCGCGGCCAAGGGTATCGATTTCATCTCGGACCTGCCACAGGAGCCGATCTTCATTCAGGGGCTCGAAGCGCGACTTGCGCAGGTTTTTGTAAACCTCATCACCAATGCCATCTCGTTCTGCGAAGATGGCGACGCGGTTCGAGTCTGGGTGCGCCATCGCGAGAACCGGGTGCTCGTCGTGGTCGAGGATACCGGCCCGGGCATCCCCGAGCAGGCGCTGACGAAGGTTTTCAAACGGTTCTATTCCGAGCGCCCGGTCAAGCAGTTCGGCAACCATTCGGGGCTTGGCCTGGCTATTTCCAAACAGATCGTCGAGGCGCATGGCGGGGTGATCTGGGCCGAGAATATCCGCCCCACCGATGCCGACCCCACGTCCGAGCCGCTGGGCGCGCGCTTCGTCGTGGGTCTTCCTGTCTGAGCGGTGCGTCCGTGTCGGGGCGGCCAGATACCCTTGCGCCCGCCGCGCCGCGCCGACCGTCTGTCGACGCGCTGCAGCAGGCAGGGGAGGACGGGTTGCAAATCCATGCCAGCACGGTTGCGATCGCCTCGCCCGAAGACAGCGCGCGCGCTGTTCTCATCCTGGGGCCTTCGGGATCGGGGAAGTCGGGTCTTGCGCTGGAACTGATGGCGCGGGGCGCACTACTGGTTGCCGATGACCAGACCGTTCTGCGCCGCGAAGGCACGCATCTCGTGGCAAGCGCGCCTTCCGCGATCCGCGGCTTGATCGAGGCGCGCGGTGTCGGGCTGCTGGCGGCCGATACCCTGGCTGCGGCACCGGTTTCCCTTGTTGTCGATCTGTCGCAGCGCGAAACCCGCCGGCTGCCCCCGCCGCAAAGCCGGGAAATCCTCGGATGCGCCCTGCCTTTGCTTCACGCTGTAGAGAGCGCGCATTTTCCGGCGGCGATATTGCAATATCTCCAGAAGGGTAGGAGTGATCGGCCATGACCCAGACTGCCCCAGACGCGGAGATGGACAAGGAGCATCGCCTTATCTGTGTGACCGGCCCCTCGGGCGCCGGGCGCACAACGGCGATCAACACGCTCGAGGATCTCGGCTACGAGACGATAGACAACATGCCGCTCGAACTTTCGGTGCGGTTGCTGGAAGGGCCGCCGCTGGGCCGCCCTCTGGCACTGGGCATCAATGCCCGCACCCGTGGTTTCAGCGTTGCGGGGTTTCTTGAACTGTTCGACTCTTTCGACCGCAACCCTAATATCATGGCGAGCCTGCTTTACCTGGACTGTTCGGCCGATGCGCTGCTCAGGCGCTATTCCGAGACCCGCCGTCGCCATCCCTTTGCGCCGTCGCAGCACCCGTCTGAAGGAATCGCGCAGGAGCTCGAATTGCTGGAACCTCTGCGCCAGCGCGCGGACTTTCTGATCAATACGTCGGAAATGACGCCGCACGATCTGCGTGCCGAATTGCACCGATGGTTCGCCGGGAGCGAAAACCCGGGCCTTGCGGTCTCGGTGCATTCCTTTTCCTATCGCCGGGGGGTGCCGCGCGGCCTCGACATGGTGTTCGACTGCCGCTTTCTGCGCAACCCGCACTGGGAACCCGGCCTGCGTGCCCGCGATGGACGCGATCCGGAGGTTGCCGCCCATATCCGGGCCGATTCGCGTTTTGGGGTGTTTCTGTCGAAGGTGCGTGACCTGATCGAGTTCCTGTTGCCGGCCCATGCCGAAGAGGGCAAGGCGCATCTGGCGATCGGCTTCGGGTGCACCGGGGGGCAACACCGCTCGGTGATGATGGTGGAATCGGTGGCGGCTGCCCTTGCACAGAGCGGTTGGCGGGTGTCTAAGCGTCACAGGGAACTGGAACGCCGTAGCGACAGGGGAACCGGGGTAAAGGCTGGGTGAGTGGTTTGATCGGCATAGTCATCGTCGCACATGGCGGTCTGGCGCGCGAATATCTCGCAGCAGTCGAGCATGTGGTCGGCAAGCAGGAAGGTGTCTGCGCCATCTCCATCGAGGAGGGCCATGACCGCGTGCTGAAACAGGCCGAGATCTGCGCCGCCGCCGACCGCGTGGATGCCGGCGCGGGCGTGGTCGTCGTGACCGACATGTTCGGCGGCTCGCCTTCAAATTTGTCGCTGCGCGCCTGCGTGGTGCCCAATCGCCGGATCCTTTATGGGGCCAACCTGCCGATGCTCATCAAGCTGGCCAAGTCGCGCCGCCTGAGCGTGGGCGAAGCGGTCGAGGCCGCGCTGGAGGCCGGGCGCAAGTACATAAACAGCCTGGATCTGGCCACGGGACGAGAGACCGGATGATCTGCCGCACAGTGAAGATCGTCAACGAAAAGGGCCTGCACGCCCGCGCGTCGGCCCGTTTCGTGGAAACCGTCGAATCCCATGACGCCAGGGTCGAGGTCGAGAAGGACGGCATCTGCGTATCGGGCGATTCGATCATGGGGCTGCTGACCCTCGGCGCGGCGCGCGGCAGCAGTATCGACCTGCGTGTCGATGGCCCCGACGCCACCGTCCTTGCCGATGCGCTGGAAACGCTGGTGGCGAACCGCTTCGGCGAGGATTTCTGACATCCGCCGTGGCGGGGGGCTGTCTGCCCCCCCGGCCCCGCGTGGCGGGGCCTCCCCCCGAGGATATTTCTGCAAAGAAGAAGGGGTTTTTCGGTATCAGGGCCCTGACGGGGCGAGCCGCGCCACTGCCCAGCGCGCGGCGTCCGCGACTGTCTGGTCGGGATGGTCGCAATGCGCGCGCGCGCTTTCGGCGAGGGCGGGGGTTCGTGAATTGCCGATGGCATAGAGAACATTGCGCAAGAAGCGCTTGTGTCCGATGCGCTTGATCGGCGAGCCGGAGAAGAGTGTACGAAAGCCTGCATCATCGAGTTGACTGAGGTCCCCCAGGCGCGGCGCGGTGAGGTCGGGGCGCGGCGCGAGCCGGGCCTCATGGGCGGTGGCGGCAAACTTGTTCCAGGGGCAGATGGCGAGGCAGTCGTCGCAGCCGTAGATGCGGTTGCCCAGCAGGGGGCGCAGGTCTTCGTCAACGGGGCCATCATGTTCGATGGTCAGGTAGGAGATGCAGCGCCGCGCATCCAGCTGGAAGGGGGCGGGGAAGGCGCCGGTCGGGCAGATGTCGAGGCAGGCGGTGCAGTTGCCACAATGGTCCTGTTCGGGCGCGTCGGGGGGCAGGTCGAGCGTGGTGAAGATTGCGCCGAGGAAGAACCAGTTGCCCAGTTCGCGGCCAAGCAGGTTGGTGTGTTTGCCTTGCCAGCCCAGCCCGGCGGCCTGGCCAAGCGGCTTTTCCATCACCGGGGCGGTGTCGACGAAGACCTTTATCTCGCAGCTCCACTGCGCCACCATCCAGCGGCCCAGCCGTTTGAGCCGTTTCTTGACCACGTCGTGATAGTCGCGGTTCTGCGCATAGACCGAGATCGCGCCGCGGTCGCGTCGGGTGAGGATTGCCAGCGGATCATGCGGCGGGGTGTAGGCCTCAGCGAGCATGATCACCGATCTTGCCGCGGGCCAGAGGGCGGCAGGGTTGCCGCGCCAGTGCATGCGTTCGGCCATCCATTTCATCTGTCCGTGGCGGCCCTGAGCCACGAAGGCGGCGAGGCGCGGTGCCGCCTGCGGGATCGCGTCGGGGCGGCACACACCTGCGGCGGCGAAGCCCTCGGCGCGGGCCTGTGCGATGATCTCGGCTTTGGTCTTGGCCCCGGTCATTGCCTTGTCCTTTGCCAATGGCCGCCTTTGCCGCGTTCAGAAATCGAGGTTGGTGTATTGCGGCGGCGGCGGGTAGCCGGGGATCTGGTCGGCGAGCAGCGGCCGGAAGGCCGGGCGCGACTTGATCTTGGCATACCAGTCCTTCACCGTCGCATAGCGCGTCCAGTCCACGTCCGAGATATAATCGAGGCAGGACAGATGCGCGGCGGCGGCGAAATCGGCCAGGGTCATCACATCGCCGGCCAGCCAGCGGCGCTGATCCAGAAGCCATGTCATGTAATCCAGATGATACCTGATCCGCTGCGCCCCGGTCTTCACGTTGCGCGAATCGGGATGGCCCTGGCCCATGATTTTCTTGTTCACCCGCTCATAGACCAGCTTCGAGGTCACGTCCTCGTGGAACTTGTCGTCGAACCAGGCGCACAAGCGGCGCACCTCGTAGCGTTCCAGCGCGCCTTTGGGCAGCAACGGCGGGTTGGGGTGGGTTTCGTCTAGATACTCGCAGATCGCCTGGCTTTCCGACATCACGCGCCCTTCGTGGCGCATCACCGGCACCTTGCCGGCGGGGTTGCGGCGCAGGAAATCGGGGTCTTTCTCCCAATAGCGTTCTTCCAGAAGCTCCACCTCGATCTTCTTTTCGGCCAGCGTTAGCCGCACCTTGCGGCAAAACGGCGAAAGCTGAACGTGGTAGAGTCGGGTCGTTGCGCTTGCGGTCACGTTTCTTCTCCTCGGGCACCTGCCTGCTCGTGCACCTTTCCATGGCCAATGGGCGGCGGAAATTCAATGCTGGAAACAGCCTGCGCGCCCATCGGCAAGTATTGTCGCCGCGCCATCCATGATTGCCGCCGCCCGCCTTTGGACGAAGGGCGAGGGGCGCACCGGGTCGCGGCCTTTTGGGTCGGGCAGGATCGCGGCCAGCCGCGCGGCCTGCACCGGGCTCAGATCCGCCGCCGCCACGCCGAAGTAATGCCGCGCGGCGGCCTCCACCCCGAACACCCCCGAATCGAACTCGGCCACGTTCAGATAGACCTCGAGGATGCGCCGCTTGCTCCAGAACAGCTCCACCACCGGGGTGAGGCTGGCCTCCATCGCCTTGCGGGGCCAGCTGCGCCCGTGCCACAGAAACACGTTCTTGACCACCTGCTGGCTGATGGTGGAGGCCCCGCGCCCGCCGCCCGAGGCCAGCGCCTGGCGGATCTCGCCCATGTCGAACCCCCAGTGCAGGCAGAAATTGGCATCCTCCGCCGCCACTGCCGCGCGGGCCATCTGGGGGCTGATCTGGGCCATCGGCACCCATTGGCGATCCACGCTGCCGGTGCGGCGGTATTCGCCGATCATGTAAAGCCCCCAGGGCGGGTTCACTTGCGAAAAGAGCAGCACCAGCCCCAGCACCGCCGCCACCGCGATCAGCCCCCAGCGCAGCACGCGCCGGCGCAGCCGTGCCCATAGCCCGCCGGGGTGCGCCTGTGCCTTGCGGGCCGCGCGCGAGGATTTGCGTTTCGCCATGGGCGCAGCATATCGGGGCAGTGTGCGGCGGGGTCAATAGGGTGGGGGGCAAGTGTGCACCACCTGAACAGCACGGGCAGCGCACGCCCGAGGGGGGCGCTGAAAGCGCCCGCCTGGGGGGCGGGCGGGCGCTGCCCGTGCTTGCGCACGGGCGGGAGTGTGATTGCGCGGTCAGGCGGTTTGCCGGTCGGGCGCTGCCTGTGCTGACGCACAGGCGGGGATACAATCACCCCACACCGCCAATGAAAAAGGCCGGGCACCTCCCGCCCGGCCTTGTCACCTTGGTATGCGGTCCGCCCTAAAGCCCCATGTCGCGAATGCGCATCTGCCGCGCGCGGGTCAGGATCGCATCCTCCACCGCGCGAATCGTCGCCGGGCTGGCCGGCCCCGAGCGCGTCATCAGCGCCACCTTGAGCGAGCGCGCGTCAAGCGCGGGGTCGTTCACCAGCACCGCCGCGCGATACGCCTGCCCGCCACCGGGCGGCGTGCCAAACCCCGTCACCAGAACGCCCGAGAACGGGTCCACCGTCTGCACCGGCAGGAAATCCAGCACCTCGAGCGTGGCGTTCCACAGATACCTGTTCACCTCGACCGTGGTGTTGGCCGATTCGACATTGGTGAACAGATCCCAGATCGTCGATTCGCGCTGCGCGTCGGCGCGTTCCAGCGGGCGCTGTTCCTCCACCGGTTCGCCCCTGCCGAACATGTCGCCCAGCCGGGTGCCGCCGCACGCGCCCAGCGATGCGACAAGGCCGATCAAGACGGCCGCGCGAAAAATGGTGCCAGCGCGAAGAGTGTGGGTGCCCAACATGCCGATGCGTCCCTTCCTTGTCCCTGCGCCATCTCTAGCCGAGCAAACGCAGCCGAACAAGGCATAAGGCATTTTGCCCGGCCCCTGTGCCCCCACGAACCCGCCGCGCACAGGCCCCGCCCCGGCAGGCCCGGCACGCCGACTGTGGCAAAGCTGCACCAGCCCAGTCCGGAGTGAGCGGGGCACGCGGCGCGGCGTTGCAAACACACCCCGAAAGCGGGAAAGAGATACAGACCCAAATCGGACCAACCGGATTGGGCTGATCTTATCGAGAGACGCGTTCTCATACAGACACGAGGGAAACCATGAAAAAGATCCTTATTGCTACCACAGCTCTCGCGCTGTCGGCCGGCATGGCTTCGGCGCAAGGCGTGACGCTGAGCGGTAACGGCTGGATGGGTGTCGACTACAGTGACACCCGTACTGAATCCAAGGCCCTGTTCAAGAGCCGTCTGCGCGTGCAATTCAACATGGCCGGCGAAACCGATGGCGGCCTGAGCTTCGGTGGTTCGTTCCGCGCTGACCAGGCAGATGATGCCGCTGGTAACACTATGATGGATGGCGGCTCGGTCTTCATCGGCGGCGAGTTCGGCACCATTGAAATGGGTGATGTGGACAGCGCCCTTGAAGCGACCTGGTTCCGCACCCGTCACATCGGCGTGATGGAAAACGCTGGCGGTTCGCGGGCCTCGGCTCTGGGTGTTGGCGAGACCACCGGTGCTCTCTACACCTACTCGATGGATGCCTTCACCTTCGCGGTCAGCTCGGGTCAGCTCAAGACCGAGGCAGGTGAAGTCAGCGCCTACTCGGTCGGTGCGCAATACTCGGCGGATGGCTTCGGCGTCGGCATCGGCTATGAGCAGGCTGATAATGATCTTGCTGCTCCTGGCACAAAGCTCAAGCACATCATGATTAGCGGTCAGGCGTCGTTTGACAACATCTCGCTGCGTGCTTTCGCTGGCCGCCTGGACGACAGCACCACGAAAGAAAACCAGTATGGCTTCGACATCAACGCAAGCTTTGATGCGGTTGGTGTTCAGTTCCGCGCCAAGCGTGACTTCGCCGGCAACAACCACGTCGGTGCTGGCGTGACCTACGCGCTGGGTGGCGGCGCCACCATCGGTGCCAGCATCAACGATGTTCAGAACGGTGCAACCACCGCCGATGTCGGCGTGGCGTTCCGCTTCTGATCATCTGATCGGATTGCAGCCCCGGCGCCCCTGCGCGCCGGGGTTCGCATATTCAAGGGGCGTGGGTGGCAACACCTGCGCCCTTTTTCATGCGCGCCGTTTCGCGCCCCTGCACCTCTTACCCCTCCGTTTCGTGCCCCTCCACTTTGTGACCATGCCCGCGCTTGACGGCTCGGGCCGGCTGCGCCACCCTTTCGCGCATGAATAGGGATTTGTGCCCCATGCGTCTGCCTCTGATCCTTGCCCTTGCCGCGCTTTTGCCCGCGCAGGCCCTTGCCCAGCCGGGTTTTGCGCAGGGGCAAAGCGGCGCGAGCCAGAGCGGCGTGTCCATCACCGGCGATGCCCGGATGGGCGTGGCCTATGACGGCGGGTCCGAGGGCGGGATGCGCTTTGTCAGCCGGATGCGCGTGCATTTCCACTTTCGCGGGCAGACCGATGGCGGGCTGGGCTATGGCGTGGGGCTGGGCGACGGCGACCGCGCCGATCCGGCCACGCGCGGGCAAGGCGGCACGCTGCAATTCGGCAGCGCCCTGCCGCCCGAGTTGCGCCGCCCCCAACCCCTGCGCTGGAGTGGCGAGTAGGGGGGCGGGCCGGTTAAACGCTTCGTTAAAGTGAGTTACCGCCTGTGCGCTAGCACAGGCAGCGCCCGACCCGCCCCCCACGGGGCGGGCGCTTCACGCCCACCCCTCGGGTCGGGCGCTGCCTGCGCTTTCGTGTTGGCTTGTATCCGTTTCATTCCGCCCGGGTCGCTTGCGGCCCGGGCATGCGCCCGCCCGCCCCGTCACGCCGTAGGCGTGCCTGCGGCACGACAGGCGGGCGCATCCGCGCCCCCCTCGGGCGGGCGCATGCCCTCTGATCGGAATCGCACAGCGCGACACGCCCCGCTGGCCCTTCCATTCCCCGCCGCGATATGGCCTCTTGCCCGCAAACAGGTAAGGTAAGGCCATGTCGCTTTCGCAGATCACCCGCCGTATCCACACCGCCGAAGAGGCCGCAGGCCGCCCGCCCGGCTCCGTGTGCCTGATCGCCGTGTCAAAACTGCAACCGCCCGAACGGGTCGAGGCCGTGCTGGAGGAAGGCCATCGCATCTTCGGTGAAAACCGCGTGCAGGAGGCCGCCGGCAAATGGCCCGACTGGCAGGCGCGGTTTGACGGGGTCGCGCTGCACCTGATCGGCCCCTTGCAGACCAACAAGGCGCGCCAGGCGCTCGATCTTTTCGATGCGATCCATTCGCTCGACCGCCCCAAGCTGGCGCGCACGCTGGCCCGGCTGGCGCAGGAACGCGGCGCCTGCCCGCCGCTTTTCGTGCAGGTGAACACGGGGGCCGAGCCGCAAAAGGCCGGCGTGCTGCCCGGCGATGCGGACGGGTTCATCAAGGAATGCCGCGCGCTGGACCTGCCGCTTGAAGGGCTGATGTGTATCCCCCCCGTGGAAGAAGACCCCGCCCCCCATTTCCGCCTGCTGGGCGAAATCGCCGCGCGCAACGGGCTGAGCGGGCTGTCGATGGGCATGAGCGACGATTTCGAAACCGCCATCGCCCTGGGCGCAACCCATGTGCGCGTGGGCTCCGCCATATTCGGCGCGCGGGGCGGGTAGGGGCGCGGGCGCGGAACAAGGGCCGCAGGCCCGCCGCGCCATCGACAGGCCGCCCCCTCGGCCTGTCGATCTTGTGGATGCAGGCGCGTCGCTCGCATGTCTTTCGGACTTTTCCGGCATAAAGCGCTGCTGTTTCGCCGCCGGAGGTCGACAGCCCGCGGCCTGTCGCTGGCGCGGCTCATCCATTTCTGGCGCGGCTTACCCCCGCACCACCACCCGCGCGCCGGGCGAGATATGCGCGATGATCCAGCGCAGGTGGTCGCGCCGTAACGCCACGCAGCCCGCCGTCGGCACCCGTGGCCCCCGCCAGACATGCAGGAATATGGCCGAACCCCGTCCCGGCTGCGGATCGGGCCAGTTCCAGCTAGTCAGCAGCACCATGTCATAAAGCGGATCGGCCCGGCGCAGCCGCTCGGCACTGCACGGGTAGGGCGCGCGCACCGGCTGGTTATAGGCCGAATCGCCGGGATCATCCGACCACAGATCGCGCGGGCCGATGGGCTGCGCCCAGCCGGGCATCCCCGCCACCCGATCAGCGCGATAAAGCAACCCGGTGATCCGATGCACGCCCAGCGGCGTGGCCCCGTCGCCCTCGCGCTTGTTGGCGGCAAAGCCCCCCCGCCCGATGGAGCAGGGAAAGACCCGCCCGCGAAACCGGCAGCCCCAGCGGGTGACGACCAGATCGCCAGGCCTCACAGCATGTGCCCGGATTTTGCCGCCTTGGTTGCAAGATAGGCAGCGTTTTGTGGGGTCTCGCCGACCCTGAGCGGCACGCGCTCCACTACTTCGATGCCGTTGGCCTCAAGCATCCGCAACTTGGCCGGGTTGTTTGTAAGCAGACGCACCGCGGAAAACCCCATGCGCCGCAAAAGCCCCGCGCCGATGCGGAAGTCGCGCTCGTCATCCTCAAAGCCCAGCCGGTGATTGGCCTCGACCGTGTCGAACCCCTGATCCTGAAGGCTGTAGGCGCGCATCTTGTTGGCCAGGCCGATGCCGCGCCCCTCCTGGTTGAGGTAAAGCAGAACGCCCGCGCCCTCATCCCCCATCTGCTGGAGCGCCGCGCGCAGTTGCGGGCCGCAATCGCATTTCAGGCTGCCCAGCACATCGCCGGTGAAACAGGCCGAGTGCAGCCGCGCCAGCACCGGCTTGTCGCGTGGTGGGGCGCCGATCTCGATGGCGTAATGCTCGACGCCGCCATCCTCGGGGCGGAAAACATGCACGCGCCCGGCCTGGCTGGCCGCCATCGGCAGGTTCGCCGAGATGACCGGATGCAGCGGTGAGGCGCGGTCGAGCTCGGCGCGGGCTTCCTCCAGCCGGACCAGCGTCAGCCCATGCGTTGCGGCCATCGCTGCGGCGTCGGAGACCGGCAGCACCAGGGCCGCAGGCAACAGTTGCGCCGATTTCGTCAGCGACAGCGCGGCGCGGTGCAGGCTGGCGTCGCCATCGCGCTCGGAAATCAGCGGTCCCTTCATCGGGCTGCGCAGATCATCGGCAGGGTCGGCGATGGCCCTGATCCATTGCGGGCCGGCATCCGTAGGCACCCTGACCCGCGCCAGGTCGCCGTCATAGGCGCGCGCCTTCAGCGTGGCGGCCCGGTGCGCGGTGATCGCCAGCACCAGATCCCCGCCCAGCAGCCGCAACTCGGCCAGCCGCGCGGGATCGAGCGCCTCGGCCGCGATCACAAGCGCGCCGCCCTGCGCGCCCGCAAGCACCACCGGCACCCCCATACGCAGATCCGCGCGCGCGCGGTTGAGGTATTCGATGATGCTGGGTCTGAGCGGCATGAACCCGTTCCGGCTGTGGCGATGACCCGCCTTATGTAACGCTGCCGCTCGAAAAGTGAAACATTTACCCCCATATCGACACGTGGGCGTGAGCCTGTTGTTGCAATCCTTGGCAAGACCGTGCCGCGACCGCATCTCCCTTCCACCAAGAAGGAGGAACAACCCCATGGCGAAGCTGAAGAAAATTCTGCTTGTGGATGATGACGGCGACCTGCGCGAGGCGCTGTCGGAACAACTGGTGATGACCGAAGACTTCGACGTCTTCGAGGCCGCCGATGGCGCCGAGACGATGGAGAAGGTCAAGGCCGGGCCCTATGACCTGGCGATCCTTGATGTCGGGCTGCCCGACACTGACGGGCGCGAGTTGTGCCGCCGAATGCGCAAGCAGGGGGTGAAATGCCCGATCATCATGCTGACCGGACATGACAGCGATGCCGATACGATTCTCGGGCTCGATGCCGGGGCGAACGACTATGTGTCCAAGCCCTTCAAGTTCCCCGTGCTGCTGGCCCGCATTCGCGCGCAACTGCGACAGCACGAACAATCCGAAGACGCGATCTTCCAGCTCGGGCCCTATACGTTCAAGCCGGCGATGAAGATGCTCTATGATGAGAACGACCGGAAGATTCGCCTTACCGAGAAAGAGACCAACATTCTCAAGTATCTCTACCGCTCACCCGAAGGGGTGGTGCAGCGCGACGTGCTCCTTCACGAGGTCTGGGGATATAACGCGGGCGTCACGACCCACACGTTGGAGACCCATATCTACCGGCTGCGACAAAAGATTGAACCGGACCCGGCCAATGCACGTATCCTGGTTACCGAGTCAGGCGGCTACCGCCTGGTGAGTTGACGGCTGTTGCCGTCTCTTTTCTCTTCGCCGGTCGTATGGCTGGCGCTCTCTTCCCTGCAAGACTGGCCCGGCCCTGTGCCGGGCCTTTTTCATGCGGACCTCTTGCCGCCGTCGCGCCCGAGCCGCGCTGACGGCGCCTGTTGCCACCGCCGGGCCGCCTTCGGCGAGGATATTTTTCCCAAGAAGAAGGGGGCGGGTGCGCATCTGGTTCTGCCGGAACGCATGTTTACCGCTTCGGCGATGCAGGGTGCGCCCGGAGCGTGGCAGGCGCCTGGGCTCAGGCTCAGGCTTACGTGCGCCAGTCGAAGAATCCTTCGGGGGCGCGTTCCATCAGCTTGCGAGCCACTTCGCGGCCGAGGTCGGCGGCATCGCTGAAGGGCGCACGTCCTTCATCCACAAGGCTTTCCGATCCGTCGGGGCGCAGGATCTCGCCGCGCAGCCAGATTTCGCTGTCTTCGAGGATCGCGAGCCCTGCGATGGGTGTTTCGCACGAGCCTTCCAGTTCGGTCAGATAGGCGCGTTCGGCGGCCAGTTGCAGGGCGGTGTCGCGGTCGTGGATCGCGGCCAGCAGGTCGGCGAGGGCGGCGTCCCCTTCGCGGCGTTCGATACCGATGGCGCCCTGGGCGACGGCGGGCAGCATTTCCTCAGGGTCGACAGGGCCGCGCGCGACATTGGTCATGCCCAGGCGGGTGAGCCCGGCCATGGCCAGGAAGGTGCAATCGGCCACCCCGTCATCGAGCTTTCGCAGCCGGGTCTGCACGTTGCCGCGAAACTCCACCACCTGCAGGTCGGGGCGGCGGTTGAGCATCTGGGCACGCCGCCGCAGGCTTGAGGTGCCGATGACCTGCCCGGCCTCCAGATCAGCAATCGACCCGGCCTTGAGCGACACGAAGGCATCGCGAGGATCTTCGCGCGGCAGGTAGCAGTCGAGCACCAGCCCCTCGGGCTGTGCAACCGGCATGTCCTTCATCGAATGCACGGCGATGTCGATTCGGCCTTCCAGCATCGCGGCTTCGATTTCGCGGGTGAACAGCCCCTTGCCGCCGATCTCCTTCAGCGGGCGGTCCTGCACGCGGTCGCCCGTTGTCTTGATCGGGACGATCTTGAACGCGGCTTCGGGCAGGTCATGGGCCTGCATCAGCCTGCGGCGGGTTTCCTCAGCCTGGGCGAGTGCGAGCGGCGAGCCGCGCGTGCCGATGCGCAGCGGGCGGTCGGGGGTGGGGCGTGTCTTGGTCATGGGCGCCTGCATAGCCGGGTGAAGCAGTGGTGGCAACGGGGACAGGGGGCCTTGCCTGCGGCAATCGGTTCCGGCGGTGAGCCGGGCCGCACGCCTTGACAAGCCGCGCCGCGCAAGGGACGAGGGGCTGCACGATCGACCGGGCCGGAGGACGCAGGAACATGCGCGAGACATCGCAAAAGACACTGTTGCGGGCCCTGGCGGGCGAGGCTCTTTCTCCCCCTCCCGTCTGGCTGATGCGGCAGGCCGGGCGCTATCTGCCCGAGTATCGCGCCACCCGCGCGCGGGCGGGGGATTTCCTGTCGCTGTGCTATAACCCGGACCTTGCCACCGAGGTCACGCTGCAGCCGATCCGCCGCTACGGGTTCGACGCGGCGATCCTGTTTGCCGATATCCTGTTGGTGCCGCAGGCGCTGGGGGCTGATCTGTGGTTTGTCACAGGCGAGGGGCCCCGGCTTTCGACCATTACCGGGGATGAGGGTGTCGCGGCCCTGAAACCGGCGGGCGAGATCCATGAGACGCTAGCACCCGTCTACCAGACCGTGCGCAACGTTGCCTCGGCGCTGCCGCGCGAGACCACATTGATCGGTTTTGCCGGCGCGCCGTGGACAGTGGCCACCTACATGATCGCCGGGCGCGGCACGCCAGACCAAGGCCCTGCGCACAAGCTCAAGGCCGAAAACCCCGGGGCCTTCGAGGCGCTGATGGCGCGCATTACCGAAGCCACCATCGAATATCTTGCCGCCCAGATCGAGGCCGGGGCCGAGGTGGTCAAACTGTTCGATTCCTGGGCCGGTTCGCTTGAGGGCGAGGATTTCCGCCGCTACTGCCAGCAGCCCATCGCGACGATCATCGAAGCGCTGAAGGCCCGGTATCCCGATGTGCCTGTCATTGCCTTTCCGCGTGGCGCCGGCGCGGCTTATGCCGGGTTTGCGCGTGCGACCGGTGCCGATTGCGTGGCGCTGGATCAGTCGGTCAGCCCGGAATGGGCCGCGGCCAATGTCCAGGTGAACGGCTGCGTGCAGGGGATGCTCGACCCCCGGCACATGGTGACAGGGGGTGATGCGCTGGTATCAGAGGCCCGCGCCATCGTCCGGGCGCTGCGCGGCGGGCCGCATGTCTTCAATCTCGGTCACGGCATCACGCCGGACGCCGACCCCGAGAATGTGCATCGCCTGCTCGATGCCATTCGCGGCTGAGGCGCCGCTGCTGAGAACTCACTCAGGCCGGGTTTTCCGGCGGCGGCTGCCGGTCAGGGCCAGTCGGTGTAGCCGGGCAGGGGACTGCTCTCGTGACGTTCGCGGCGCGCGGTCGCTTCCTTGCGGTAGCGTCCCGGCGGCAGCCCGGCGCGGGTTGCGAAGAAGCGGCTGAACTGCGCGCTGTCACAAAAGCCCAGCGCGCCAGCTATCTGTTCCAGCGTCAGGGTCGTACGCTCCAGCATCAGGCGCGCTTCGTGCATCTGGCGTTCCTGGACAAGCTGGCGGGGAGGTTTGCCCAGCTTCCGCTGGCATATGTCGTGCAGGCGGTCAGAAGACATTCCCAGCGTTTCGGCATAGCGTGCAATGGGCCACCGGTTGCGGAAGTTCACCTCCAGCAATTGGCGAAACCGCTGCAGCGTCCGGGCGGCGGAGGGGTCTTCGTCGCGCGTGGTGCTGAAGCCGCCGGCAGCGCTGAGCCGCCAGAGATGCACGAGAATCCCGCGCACATGCCCTTCGATCAGGCTTTCCGACCCGATGTCGGGCTGCTGCTGTTCGCGCCGGATCACATCCAGCGCGGTGACGCATTCGTTCAGCACGGTACGTTCGTCGCCGAGTACAAGCATCAGTGTGCTGCGGGCGATCTGGGTCAGTTCAGCCGATTCGGCATTATGCCCGACGGCCAGCGCCAGCACCTCGTCGCCCAGAAGCACATAGGCGCCGGTCGCCCCGGCCGTCAGGCGAAACAAATAGCCGCTGTTCCAAGGGGTCCAGAGCAGGCAGGGGGCCGCAAGTTCAAGCCCGTCACCGGGCAGATCTCCCTCGGTCAGCCGTGCGGTGCCGGCAGTCAGCAGCACCGCGCAGTAACTTGCCCCTGCGCGCGGCAGGTCAAGGCTGAAGGTGCGGTCATGCAGCGCGCTGGTCAGCCGGTCGGCGCGGATCAGGGCAACGGGTGAAAGCGGGGGAGATGATGGCGAGGAGAAGTGCAAGGCTGCGGGCCTCCGGAAAACGACAATAGTTTACCAGTTATTGACATTATTTTACCTGCTGCAATCTGTATTTCTGAAAGTCATGTCGGTGAGGGCGGTTTCGGGCAAGGGGGCGAAACCGGCGAGGCCCTCGCCGCGGGGGGAACAGGTGCTGGAAACGAATCTCATCATTCGGGGGGCGCAAGTCAGGGCCTCTGACGGCGGCGTGTTCGAGCGCCGCAACCCGGTGTCGGATCATGTCGCCAGCCGCGCCGCGGCGGGCACGCGCGACGATGCCTGTGCCGCCGCCAATGCCGCGGCCGCGGCCTTCCCCGGCTGGTCGGACAGTGCGCCTGCGTTTCGCGCGGGTATCCTTGAGCGCACCGCCGAGCTGATCCAGCGGCGCGAGGCGGATTTCGTGGCTTCTGTGGTGGCTGAAACTGGGGGCGCGCAATCATGGGCGCGTTTCAACTGTGAACTGGCCGCGGCAATCCTGCGCCAGGCCGCCACGCTGAGTGATCGGCCGGGTGATGTCGAACAGGCGGGTGAGGGTGGCGCGGTCCGCTTCCGGTTGCGCCGGCAGCCCGTGGGTGTCGTGCTGGGTATCGCCCCCTGGAATGCGCCTGTCATACTGGGGGTGCGGGCGATTGCGGCGCCGCTTGCGCTGGGTAACACGGTGGTGCTGAAGGCGTCCGAAATGTGCCCGCGCACCCATAGCCTGATCGTCGAATGCCTGCTTGAGGCGGGCCTGCCGGAAGGTGCCGCCAATCTTGTCACCCATGCGCCCGAGCAGGCGCATGACATCGTCGAGGCGCTGATTGCCCATCCGGCGGTGCGGCGGGTCAATTTCACCGGCTCGACGCGCGTCGGCCGCGAGGTTGCAGGGCTGTGCGCGCGCCACCTTAAGCCCGCGTTACTGGAACTGAGCGGCAAGGCGCCGCTGTTGGTGCTGGACGATGCCGATATCGACGCCGCTGCCGAGGCGGCGGTGTTCGGCGCGTTTTTCAACCTGGGGCAGATCTGCATGTCGACCGATCGGATCATCGTGGATCGCCGTGTTGCAGATGATTTTGTTGCCGTGATGGCCGCGCAGACAGCCGCGTTGCTCGAAGAAGAAGGCTCGCCCGGTGGGACGGGCCGTCTGGGCGCGCTGGTGGGGGCTGCGGCGACATATCGGCTTTCTGCGCTGCTGGAGGATGCACAGGCGCGAGGGGCGGAACTGGTGGTTGGTGGCGGCATCCGCGGCGCGACGATGCAGCCCACGATCCTTGATCATGTCAATTCCTCGATGCGGCTTTACCGTGAAGAGGTTTTCGGCCCGATCGCCCCGGTAATCCGTGTCAGCGGCGACGAAGAGGCGCTGACTGTCGCGAATGATACGGAATACGGCTTGTCGGCGGCCATATTCAGCGCCGATACTGCGCGCGCCCGCGCCTTGGCCGACCAGTTGGAGACAGGGATCTGTCATATCAACGGCCCCACCGTTTATGACGACCCGGCCATGCCCCTGGGCGGGGTGAAGGCCAGCGGATACGGCCGCTTCGGAGGAGAAGCCGGCGTGCATGAGTTTACCGAGATCCGATGGATCAGTCAGCGCGAATCGCCACGCGACTGGCCGCTGTAAACTTCAAGAATACGGACGCAGAACGTTCGACCAAGATCAACAGAGGAGGAGAAACCATGAAACGTAGAACAGCCCTGAAGCTGACGACCCTGGCTGCCGCGCTGTCGGTGGCGGGGCTGGGTGCCGCGCAGGCGCAGGATGTCATCCGCATCGGCGCGGCAGCCCCCAAGACCGGCGGCCTTGCCGGCGGCGCCGAAGTGACGCATTGGCCGGCGATCCGGCTGTGGGTCGAACAGACCAACGCGGCGGGTGGCCTTCAACTTGACAGCGGCCCCGCCACCATCGAGCTGATCGAGTATGACGACCAGACAAACCCGCAGCAAACCATCCAGGCCGTGACTCGTCTGGCCACGCAGGATCAGGTTGACCTGATCCTTTCGCCCTATGGCACCGGGTTGAACCTTGCCGCCGCCCCGATCTTCGACCGCCTCGGCTATCCGCAGCTTTCGGTGACCAACATCACCGATCAGATGCCGCAGCTTTCACAGCAGTTCCCGAACATGTTCTTCACGCTGGGCACCACCAGCGCCTTTGCCGAAGACACTGTGCGCCTGCTGGCCGAGATGCGCGATGCCGGCCAGGTCGGCAACCGGGTGGCCATGGTCAACGTGGCCGACGCCTTCGGGATCGAGCTGGCCACCGTGGCGCGCGGCGTGCTGGCCGAAGAAGGGTTCGAGCTTGTCTATGACTCGTCCTATCCCTTGGGCACGCAGGATCTTTCAACGGTCGTGGATGGCGCGCGCAACTCCAACCCTGACGCGTTCATCGCGTGGTCGTATCCGCCCGACAGTTTTGCGATCACCGAGCAGGCGATGATCCAGGATTTCGACGTGCCCTTCTACTACACCGCTGTGGGCACGCCTTTCCCCGCCTACTGGGGCCGTTTTGGCGAGGCTGCAAACAACATCCTCGGCCCGGGCGGGGTGAATGCCGATGACCCGCGCTTTCAGGAATTCGCCGCGGCGCATCAGGAACTGATGGGGCAGGGGCCGGACTACTGGGCTTCGGCGACCACCTATGCCTCGATGGAGATACTCGGCCAGGCGATCGAGGATATCGGTTCGGTCGATCGGGACGCGATCGCGCAGCACCTGCGCGAGAACACCTATGACACTGTGCTCGGCCCGATCAGCTTCAACGAAAACAACAATAACGAAGCGTTCTGGACCGTTGGCCAGTGGCAGGACGGGGTGTTCCGCGGCGTGGCCTCGCGCGGGCGCGAGGGGGCCGTAGAAGTGCGCCTGAAGGAAGGCTGGGACTGAGCCGACCCGTCGCCGCAAGGCAGGCGGTGCGGCTATTGTCCTGCCGCTCGCGGGCTGTGCGGTTCCGGCCATTGCCGGGGCCGCGTGCAATCTCAAACCGGATGGAAGCTGACGGATGTTCATCATCATTACCGGCCTGCTGCTTGGCGGCACCTATGCCTTGATCGCCATGGGACTGAACCTGCAATACGGCGTCGCAAGGATCATGAACCTCGCCAATGGCGAGATCCTTGTTGCAGGCGGGCTTGCTGCGTTCTGGGTCTATACGGCAGGGCAGGTCAGCCCGATCCTTGCGCTGTTTCTGGTTGCGCCCGTGGCCTTCGCGGTGAACTGGCTGCTTTACCGCATCATGCTTGAACCGCTGGTCCTGCGCGCGAAAAGCCGCGGCGCGCTGGAGGTGGATTCCATCCTCGCCACTTTCGGGCTGAGCTTCATCATGATCGGCATTGCGCTGATGATCTATGGCGGCGGGTATTTCAACTATTCCTACCTTTCCACGCGGGTGCAGATTTTCGACAGCAGCTTCGCACTCAACCGGGTGGTGGCCTTCGCGCTGGCCGCGCTGATCGCGCTGGCCTTGTGGCTCTGGCTCAGCTTTACGCGACCGGGGATGACCCTGCGTGCCGTTGCGGTCAGCCCCGAAAACGCCCGGCTGGTGGGGATCGATGTGCGCCGCGTCTCGGCGCTGGCGTTCGCGCTGGGCGGCGCGATCACGGCGATGGGCGGTGCACTGATTTCAATGTTCGTCACGCTCGATGCTTCGACCGATGGTGTGATCTTCACCATGAAGGCGCTGATCATCGTCATCATGGGCGGTGTCGGCGACATCCGTGGAACAGTGATTGCGGCGCTGCTGCTCGGCATTGCCGAAACGGCGGTTGGCGCGCTGATCAGCCCCGGACTGACGCTTGCGGCGGCTTATGTGCTCTTTCTGCTGGTTCTGCTGTTCCGCCCGCAAGGCCTGTTCGGGAGGACGACACTGTGAGCGCGACGGATTACCGCAATCTGGCCATTTCCGCCGGGCTTGTCGGGCTGGTTGCGCTCATGCCCTTCTATGCCAGTGGCTATGTCATGACGCTGGCCGTGACCGTTGCCATGTTCACCGTGCTGGCCACAAGTTGGGCGTTGTTTTCCGGGCCCACGCATTACATCTCGCTGGCGACGGCGGCGTTTTACGGGCTGGGGGCCTATATCACCGGGCTGGGGATCGACCACCTGCCCTACTGGACCCTGCCGCTGATCGCGGGCGTGGCGGGGGCCATCGTCGCCGCGCTGGTGGGCGTTGCCACGCTGCGCCTGTCGGGGGTGTATTTCGTGATCTTCACGCTCGGGCTGGCCGAACTTATCCGCCAGCTCGTGACATTCGCGCAGGTGCAGGCGGGGCGGCAGGGGTTCTATGTGCTGACCTCCATCTCCGAGACGATGATCTATTGGCAACTGGTGGCCCTCGCCGCGGTGGTGTGGCTGGTCGGCTGGCTGATCTGGCGCTCGCGCCTGGGCTTTGCGCTGCGCATCATCGGCAATGACGAAACCGTCGCGCGGCATTCGGGGATCAACACCGCGCAGGCCAAGGTGCTGCTGTTTATGGTGCCCGGCGCCGCCGCAGCCATCGTCGGCGCGATCATGGCGCCGCGCTATGTCTATATCGAGCCCTCGATGGCTTTCGGTCCTATCCTGTCGTTCCAGGTGGTGATCATGGCGCTACTGGGGGGGACGCGGCGGCTCTGGGGGCCGATCGCGGGGGTGATCCCCTTCACCCTGCTGTGGGAGGTGATTTCGGGCAACATGCCAAACCAGACCTACCTGTTGCTGGGCGTGGCCTTTCTGCTGATCGTGTATGTTCTGCCCGGCGGCTTTGTCGGGCTTTACGAGAAGGCCCTGCATCGCTGGCGCGAAGGGAGGGCCGCGTGATGGCGACGACGATGACGCGCGATGTGCTCTCGGTGCGCGGGCTGACCAAACGCTTTGGCGGCCTCGTCGCGGTGAACGGCATGAGCTTCGATGTGCGCGAACACGAGGTGATGGGCATTATCGGGCCGAACGGCTCGGGCAAGTCCACCATGATCAACATGATCTCGGGCGCGTTGCAGCCCACGGCGGGGACGATCACCCTGAACGGGCAGCAGATTTCTGGGCTTCCGGCCTATCAGATCAACCGCCGCGGCGTTTCGCGCACCTTTCAGCTCGTGCGTCCGCTCAACGAGCTTTCGGTGATGGAGAACGTGGTCGCCGGTGCCGCCTTCGGCCATCGCCGCCGCTGGGGTCACGAGGCCGAGGCCTTTGCTGAAACCCTGCTGCAAAAGGTCGGCATGGGCCGCCATATCCACCTGCCCGTGGCAAGCCTGACCTATATCGACACCAAGCGGCTGGAACTGGCGCGAGTGCTGGCCAGCGAACCCGAGGTGCTGCTGCTCGATGAGTGGCTGGCGGGGCTCAACCCCACCGAACTGACAACCGGGATCGAACTGATCCACAGCTTGCGTGCCGAGGGGCGCACCATCATCGTGGTCGAACACGTCATGGATGCCATCCGCAGCCTGTGCGACCGTTGCGTGGTGATGTCATCGGGCGCCATGATCGCCGAGGGCACCCCCGCCGAGGTTCTGGCCGACCGCGAAGTTATCCGCGCCTATCTGGGGGATGAAGACGATGCTTGAGGTCAAGGGGCTCTCGGTTGCCTATGGCAAGCACCGCGCGCTGGAAAGCGCCGGGTTGACCGTCAAACCCGGCGAGATCGTCGTGATCCTGGGGGCAAATGGCGCGGGCAAGAGCACCCTTCTCAAGGCCATCGCGGGCATTTGCGAGGGGCGCGTGACGGGCTCTGTCCGGCTGGATAGCGAGGAGCTGCTTGGCTTGCCCTCGCACAAGGTGGTCGAGCGCGGCATCGCGCTGGTGCCCGAGGGGCGCGGCATATTCGGTGATCTGACCGTGCGCGAGAACCTGACGCTTGGCGCCAACCCCCGCCGGGCGCGAGATGACCAGCAGGCCAATCTCGACAGGCTCATGCGGCTTTTCCCCAAGCTGGCCGAGCGGCGCGGGCAGGTTGCCCGCACCATGTCGGGGGGCGAGCAGCAGATGGTCGCCATCGGCCGGGCAATGATGTCCAGTCCGCAAATCCTGATGCTGGACGAACCCTCGCTGGGCCTGTCGCCGCTGTTGTGCAAGGAACTGTTCCAGAACCTGGCCGAGGTACGCAAGGCGGGTCTCGGCATCCTGCTGGTCGAACAGAACGCCCGGCAGAGTCTTGCCATCGCCGACCGTGGCTATCTGCTGGAGAACGGGCAGATCGATCACGAGGCCCCCGCGCGCGAACTGATGAACGATCCGGCCGTGCAGGCGGCCTATCTGGGCGGGGCAGGTGCGGCGCAGGCGCCCGATACGGTGGCGGCGTCCACCAGGACCGAGGCACAGGCAGACAGCGCACCGCCGGCCGAGCCCGCGCCGCGTGCCGATGCCTTCCGCCCCCGGCCCCGGCCCCTCCGCACGGTGCCGGCCAGCGATCTGGCGGGGCTTGATATTGATGCGCTCGTGACCCGCGCAGGGCAGCGCCCGCACAGTGAGCCGGGTGGCGGGCGGCCAATGGCCGCGGCCCCGCGCGCGGGGTCTGCCGATGCGGCCACGTCCCGGCTGCGGGCGGCCCTGTCCGAGATCGAGCGTACCGCTTCCAACGCGCGCGCGCAGGTGCGTGTCGTGACCCGGCCCCTGTCGCCCCTGCGCGAGCGGCTTTCCCCGTCACATGCACCGCGCCCCGAGGCTGCCGGACCGCGTGACGCAGACGCAGTTGGTGATGATCGCCCCGACAGCCCGCCCGTGATCGAGGTCTGGCGTGCCCCCCGCATCGAGGTCTGGCGCCGCCGCCCCGGAAGCAATGAATTCGAACGCAAGCAGGAGCACTGACATGCTGGACGCACGCCCCCGCCATGCACTCAAGGGCATGTTCATCAACGGCCAGTGGGTACCCGCGAGCCGGACCTTTCCTGACATCAACCCCAATGACGGCAGCCTATGGGCCGAGGCGCCCGACGGCGGCCGAGCCGAGGCGCGCACTGCCATCGAGGCCGCCCATGCTGCCTTTGCCGGGTGGTCGGAGCTAAAATTCACCGAGCGCGCCCATTACATGCTCAAGATCGCCGATATCTGGGAACGTCGCGTGCCCGATTTCGTGGCTGCCGCGCAGGCCGAAGGCGGCGGCTGGTTCGGCAAGGGCATGTTCGAAGCCCATTATGTGCCCGAGGTGTTCCGCGCCGCCGCCGGAGCCTGTTTCGATGCGATCGGCGAGGTGCTGCCGTCCGAGCATGGCAAGTTCTCGACAGCGGTGCGCTTTCCGATGGGGGTGGTTTCGGTGATCTCGCCGTGGAACTTCCCCGGCATCCTGACGTCGCGCGGCTTCGCCTTCCCGCTGGCGATGGGCAACACCATCGTGCTGAAGCCCTCGGAAGACACGCCTTATCTGGGCGGGCTTTTCTTTGCCGAAGTTCTGGAAGAGGCCGGGCTGCCCGCCGGGGTGTTCAACGTCGTCACCTGTTCGCGCGACAATGTCGCCGAGATGGGCAACGAACTGGTCGAACACCCGCTGGTCAAGGGCATCTCGTTCACCGGTTCGACGCCGGTTGGCCGGGCGATTGCGGCCAAGGCGGGCGCGCATCTCAAGAAATGCTGTGTCGAGTTGGGGGGCAAGGACAGCCTGATCGTGCTGGAGGACGCCGATATGGAGCGCGCCACCCAAGCGGCGAATTTCGGCAGCTTCATGCACCAGGGCCAGATCTGCATGTCGGTCGAGAAGGTGCTCGTCCACGAGTCGATCTATCCCGAGTTCCTGCGCCGTTTTGTGGAACGGGCGAGCAAGCTCAAGATCGGCGACACTGCCGACAAGGGCAACGTGATCGGCCCGCTGATCAACGACCGGCAGGTCGCCCGCGTAAAAGGCCAGATCGAAGATGCGCTGGCCAAGGGCGCCAAGCTGGCGCTGGGTGGGGGCGTAAGGGGCCGCTTTGTCGAACCCACGATCCTGACCGGTGTGACCCCGGAGATGGATGTCTACCGCGACGAGACCTTCGGCCCTGTCGTGCCGGTTATCCCGTTCAAGACCGACGAGGAGGCCATCGCGATCAACAATGATACCGAATACGGGCTGTCCTGCGGTATTATCACCCGCGACGAGGCGCGCGCGCTGGCGATGTCGCGCAAGCTGGAAACCGGCATGTGCCATGTGAACTGTTCTTCGGTGAATGACGAGCCGCATGTGCCCTTTGGCGGGTCCAAGGCCAGCGGGCTGGGGCGGCATGGCGGGCGCTGGTCGGTCGAGACCTTCACCGAAACGCGCTGGATCACGCTTGAACGTGGCGGGCGGCATTACCCGCCAATGTTCTGAGGGCAAGAGTGGCTATGACGGATGAACCGCAAACACCGCACCGGGGCGAGTTGCCGTTTCTGAGGGGCAAGACGATTGTCGTTACCGGCTCGGCCTCCGGGGTTGGGCGGGCCTGCGCGCAGACCTGCACCGCGATGGGCGCGACGGTCCTGGGCGTGGATATCGAACGTGCGTTCGACCATGTCGAAGAATTTTATCGCGCCGATCTGGGCGACCCGCGCAGTCTCGACGCGCTTGCAGAGGTGCTGCCCGAGGGCGTGGACGGGCTAGTCAATGCGCTGGGCGTTCCTGCGCGGGTCGATGATGCTACGGCCCTGCAAATCGGGCTGCTGGGGGTCAAGCGGCTGACCGCAGCACTGGCGCCGCGCATGGCCGATGGCGCATCTGTCGTGACGCTGGGCGGACGCGAGGCCGCCGACTGGGTTGCGGCCTTGCCTGCCATACGCGCCGCGCGCGAACTGGGATTCGAAGACGTCGAAAGCTTTCTGGAAGCCCAGGGACTCGCGGGCGGCGCCTTGGCCGGTTTCATGGCTCGTGCGCTGGCTGCCTGGGCCTTGCAGCCGCCCCCGCCCCAGGCGGCGGCAGGCTTGCGAATGAACACCGTGATTCATGCTGCCGGATCCGATGATGCGCCCGGCGTGGCGGATGTGGCCTCGGTGGTGGCCTTCCTTCTGTCTGACAGGTCGCGTGCGGTGCGCGGGGCCATCCTGCCTGCCGATGGCGGCCAGACATCCGAATTCCTGTGCGGCACGCATGGGCTTTGACCTTATCGCGCCCGGCGTGGTGCGCCCGACCGAAAGGGACAGAAAATGAGCGCAGTCATCTGGATCATCGTCGCAGTGATAGTGCTGGCGGGGCTGGTGGCCCTGTTCGCCTGGTTCTACGAGCGCGCGACGAACGAGGTCAGCCTGGTGCGAACCGGCATTGGCGGGCGCCGCGTCGTCATCGACGGCGGCGTGTTGGCGCTGCCCTATTTCCATGAAATCGCGCGGGTCAATATGCAGACCCTGCGCCTGCTCGTCGAGCGCCGCGCCGAGGCCTCGATCATCACCAAGGACCGGCTGCGCGTCGATGTGGGGGCCGAGTTCTACGTTTCAGTCGCCCCTGAGGAAGCCGCTATCGCGCGCGCGGCGCAAACCCTGGGGCGCCGCAGCTTCCAGCCAGATCAGCTGCGCGAGTTGCTCGACGGGATGCTGGTGGATTCGCTGCGCTCGGTCGCGGCGCGCCTGACGCTGGACGAGTTGCACGAGAATCGCGGCGCCTTCGTGGCTGAGGTGCGCGACAACCTGCGCGAGGTGCTGGAGCGTTACGGGCTGCAACTGGATAGCGTGTCGCTCACCGCGCTTGACCAGACGCCCTTTGCCGCACTGGACGAGAACAACGCCTTCAATGCCGTGGGCATGCGCAAGCTGGCCGAGGTGATCGCCAAGTCGAAGAAAGAGCGCGCCGAGATCGACGGTGAGACCCAGGTCAGCGTGCGCCGGGCGGCGATGGAGACGGCGAAGCGGCAGCTCGAGATCGACCTTGAGGAGCGTCGCGCCGAGATTTCCCAGAGCCAGGAGATCGAGACCCTGATCGCCGCGCAACTGGCCGAGGTGGCGCGCCGCAAGGCCGAGGCCGAACGCGACTCGGCCGCTGCCCGCATCCGTATGGAGCAGGAGATCCAGGCCGCTGAGATCGCCCGCGAGCAGGCCATCCGCGAAGCCGAGATAGCCCGCGCCCGTGTGCTGGAAGAGGCTGAACAGGAACGCGCCATCCTGATTTCGCGCAAGTCGCAGGAGGAAAGCGCCGCGCGGGCCGAGGCCGACAGTGCCCGCGCCCGCGCCACCGCCGCGCATGAAGAGATCGAGACCGCCCGCGCCAGCGCCGAGGCCGAGCGCCGCCACCAGCTTGCGCTCATGGCCGCACGTGCCGAGGCCGAAGCCGCCGCTGCGCGCGCCCGGATCGCCGCCGAGAACGACAAGGTCACCGCCGCCGACCGGGCCGAGGCCGCCCGGCTTGAGGCCCAGGCCATGAGCGCGCTGCGGCTGGCCGAGGTCGAGGTCGAGCGCGCTCGGATCGAGGCCGAGAATACCCGCTCGGAGGCGGTGATCGCGCTGGAGCTTGAAAAGGCCCGGCTTGAGGCTATGCCGCGCATCGTTGCCGAGATGGTGAAACCTGCCGAGAAGATCGGCAATATCAACATCACGCAGCTTTCGGGCCTTGGCCGGGGCACGGGCGAGGCGGGCGACGCCAAGGCGCGGCGCGGCGCTGTCGATCAGGCACTGGATGCGGTGCTCGACATGGCGGTGCAATTGCCGGTGCTCAGGAAGATCGGCGATCAGGTTGGGCTGGATTTCGAGAAAGCGTTGGGGCCGGAAACCAACAAGGACAAGCCGACCGGCAGCGGCGACCGGAAGAAGGACAGCTGAAATGCCGCCCCGGCCCCGCGGGCTGGCGGCTGAAGGGGCGGGCCGGGGCCTGCCCCCGAGGCTTTCTATTGCAAATGCCTGCGTGCGGGCCTATATGGGCATCAACAGCGGCGCTGCGGGGTCCAAACCCGGGGCACCACCGAGAATGTTCGCGGGCCGCTTGGCCCGCTTTTTTGTTTCTGGAGCCGCTTTTGAGCGACCTTATCGCCAAGACACCCATGGATCGGCGCCTGGCCGAGATCGTGACCCCCGCCATCGAGGCGCTGGGATTCGAACTCGTGCGCTTGCGTCTGCAGGGGGGCAAGAAGGCCACCTTGCAGATCATGGCCGACCGCCCTGATGGCGGCATCGTCGTCGAGGATTGCGCGCGCATCTCCACGGCCGTTTCGGCGGTGCTGGATGTCGAGGATCCGCTTGAGGATGCCTTCACGCTCGAGGTGTCCTCGCCGGGGATCGACCGGCCGCTGACGCGGCTCAAGGATTTCGACATCTGGCAGGGCTACGAGGCCCGGCTGGAGACGACAGAGCTGATCGACGGGCAGCGGCGCTTCAAGGGGGTGCTGGCAGGGGTCGAGGGCGATGAGATTCTGGTCAACCTGCCCGAGGGCACCGTTGGCCTTAAGTTCGACTGGCTCTCCGACGCAAAGCTGATCCTCACCGACGAGCTGATCGCCGAAATGCTGCGCGCCCGCAAGGAAGCCGGTGTGCTTGATGAAGGCGATTTCGACGTGATCGAAAGCGACACTGATACCGAAGATACCGCCAGCGGCGGCCCTGACACCGACACCCCATCCGGGAAGGACTGAGACGATGGTCATCACCAGCGCCAACCAGCTTGAGCTTTTGCAGACGGCCGAGGCCGTCGCCCGCGAAAAGATGATCGACCCCGATCTGGTGATCGAGGCGATGGAAGACAGCCTCGCACGGGCGGCCAAGTCGCGCTATGGCGCCGATCTGGATATCCGCGTGCATATCGACCGTCAGACCGGCCGCGCGGCCTTCACCCGGGTGCGCACCGTGGTCGAGGAGGTCGAGAACCATCACGCCGAACTGACCGTAGAGCAGGCGCGCGAGTTTCTCGAAGATCCGCAGATCGGCGACGAGATCACCGAAGAAGTGCCCCCCGTCGAGATGGGCCGCATCGCCGCGCAATCGGCCAAGCAGGTGATCCTGCAAAAGGTCCGCGAGGCCGAGCGCGACCGCCAGTACGAGGAGTTCAAGGACCGCGCCGGCACCATCATCAACGGTGTCGTCAAGCGCGAGGAATACGGCAATGTCATCGTTGACATTGGCCGGGGCGAGGGTGTTCTGCGCCGCTCGGACAAGATCGGTCGCGAAAGCTATCGCCCCAATGACCGCATTCGCGCCTATATCAAGGATGTGCGCCGCGAGGTGCGCGGCCCGCAGGTGTTCCTGTCGCGCACCGCGCCCGAATTCATGGCCGAGTTGTTCAAGATGGAAGTGCCGGAAATCTACGACGGCATCATCGAGATCAAGGCGGTGGCCCGTGACCCTGGTTCGCGCGCCAAGATTGCGGTCATCTCGCATGACGCCTCGATCGATCCGGTCGGCGCCTGTGTCGGGATGCGCGGTAGCCGCGTGCAGGCCGTGGTCAACGAGCTTCAGGGCGAAAAGATCGACATCATTCCCTGGAATGAGGATCAGGCGACCTTCCTGGTGAACGCGTTGCAGCCGGCCGAGGTTTCCAAGGTGGTGATCGACGAGGATGCCGCCCGGATCGAGGTGGTGGTGCCCGACGATCAGCTTTCGCTGGCCATCGGGCGGCGCGGGCAGAATGTGCGGCTGGCCAGCCAGTTGACCGCGCTCGATATCGACATCATGACCGAGGCCGAGGAAAGCGAACGCCGCCAGGCCGAGTTCGCCGAGCGCACCAAGCTCTTTGTTGATGAGCTGGATGTCGATGAGGTTCTGGCGCAGTTGCTGGTGGCGGAAGGTTTTGCCTCGCTCGAAGAGGTGGCCTACGTCGACCAGGAAGAGCTTCTGTCGATCGACGGGTTCGACGCAGATACCGCGCAGGAGCTTCAGGCGCGTGCGCGGGATCGTCTTGAAGAGGCCAATACCCGCGCGATCGAGGCCGCCCGTGCCCTGGGAGTGGAAGACAGCCTGCTTGAATTCGAGGGGCTGACACCCCAGATGGTCGAGGCTCTGGCGAACGACGGCATCAAGACGCTGGAAGATTTCGCCACCTGCGCCGACTGGGAACTTGCCGGTGGCTGGACCACTGTCGATGGTGAACGTGTCAAGGATGATGGGCTGCTCGAGCCCTTTGACGTGAGCCTTGAAGAAGCGCAGCATCTGGTGATGACGGCGCGGGTGCTGCTTGGCTGGGTCGATCCCGCCGAGCTTGCGCCAGCAGAAGAGGCGGAAGCCGATGCCGATGTGGATGCCGATTCCGATGCCGGTGCCGAACTGACAGGCGAATCAGAGCCGCGCGTCTGACGCGTTGCCTGGAACGTTTGCCGCAAGGGGGCTATATGACCCGTGGTGGACGCAAGGCCGAGCGTGAAGCGCCTGAACGGCGGTGCATCGCCACCGGGCGCAGCGATGCGCCTTCGGGGATGATTCGCTTCGTGGTCGGCCCCGAAGCACAGATCGTGCCCGATGTGTTGGGGCGCCTTCCGGGGCGTGGCATCTGGGTTTCGGCCGAGCGTGCGGCGCTGCAACGTGCGGTGACGCGGCGTCTTTTTGCCCGGGCGGCCCGGCAGGCTGTCAATGTGCCCGGCGACCTGGAGGACATGGTCGAAAAGCAGCTGGCGCGCCGGGTGGTTGAGTTGGTCTCGCTCGCTCGCAAGAGCGGACAGGCGGTCTGCGGCTACGAAAAGACGCGCGACTGGCTGGTCAAGGGCGAGGCGGCGGTGCTTTTGCAGGCCACTGACGGATCGCCGCGCGAGAAAAGCAGACTGCGGCCGCCAGAGGGGGCGAATACGAGGGTTGGCGCCCTGAGCGCTGCAGAATTGGGTTTGGCATTCGGGCGCGAACATGTGATACATGCCGCGCTCGCGGCTGGCGGACTCGCAACGCGTGTTGTAGAGGAAGCTGCGAGGCTTGCGGGAATTCGCGGGCAGATCGGCGCGGATGACGCCGGGAAGGATTGACAGGACGCATGAGCGATACAGACGGTAAGAAACCCCTTGGCCTGCGCGGGGCCCGGCCCGGCCAGGTTAAGCAGAGCTTCAGCCACGGGCGCACCAAGAGCGTCGTGGTGGAAACCAAACGCAAGCGCGTTGTGGTGCCGAAAGCTGGTGCGGGGGCGAAATCTGCCGGGGCTGGCTCGGGCAAGGCCGGGGCACCGGCAGGCGACCCGTCGCGACGGCCCGCCGGCATAACCGATGCCGAGATGGAGCGCCGTCTCAAGGCCCTTCAGGCGGCGAAGGCCCGCGAAGAGGATGAGGCCATCGCCCGCGAGGCAGAGGAGCGCCGCCGCGAGGAAGAGCGCCAGCGCCGCCGCGAGGAAATCGAGGCCAAGGAGCGCGAGGAGCGCGAGCGCGAGGATGCCCTGCGCGCCAAGGCCGAAGAGGAAGAGCGCGAAAAGCGTGAGGCGGAGGAAGGGCGCCAGCGCGCGGCGGAGCCCGCTTCGGAACCGGCACCTGCCGATCCTGCAGCCACCGCGCCCGTGTCCGAACGCGCCCAGGCACGCCCGGCGCCGCGCAAGGCCGATCGCGAACGCCAGGCCGATCGCGAGGGACGCGGCGGCAAGGCCCGCGACGACGGCGGGCGCCGTTCAGGCAAGCTGACATTGAAAGAGGCGCTGGCAGGCGACGGAGGCCGCCAGCGCAGCATGGCTGCCATGAAGCGCAAGCAGGAACGGGCGCGACAGAAGGCGCTGGGCCAGTCCGCCCCGCGTGAAAAGGTCGTGCGTGACGTGCAGGTGCCTGAAACCATCGTGGTCTCGGAACTGGCAAACCGTATGGCCGAGCGCGTGGCCGATGTGGTCAAGGCGCTGATGAAAAACGGCCTGATGGTTACGCAGAACCAGTCGATCGATGCCGATACAGCCGAACTGATCGTCGAGGAATTCGGCCATCACGTGGTGCGTGTGTCGGATTCCGATGTCGAACAGGTGATCGACACTGTCGAGGACCGGGCAGAGGATCTGAAGCCCCGCCCGCCGATCATCACGATCATGGGCCATGTCGATCACGGCAAGACATCGCTGCTCGATGCGATTCGCCAGACCAGCGTCGCCTCGGGCGAGGCAGGCGGTATCACCCAGCATATCGGGGCCTATCAGGTGAAATCGGAATCGGGGGCGGTGCTGACCTTCCTCGACACGCCCGGCCACGCGGCCTTCACCTCGATGCGCGCGCGCGGTGCAAATGTCACCGATATCGTCGTGCTGGTGGTGGCCGCCGATGATTCGGTCATGCCGCAGACGATCGAGGCGATCAATCACGCCAAGGCGGCCGGTGTTCCGATGATCGTCGCGATCAACAAATGCGACAAGCCCGATGCGGACCCGAACAAGGTGCGCACCGAGCTTTTGCAACACGAAGTCGTGGTCGAGGCCATGTCAGGCGACGTGCAGGATGTCGAGGTTTCGGCGACCACCGGCATGGGGCTTGACCAGTTGCTGGAATCCATCGCCTTGCAGTCCGAGATCCTGGAACTCAAAGCCAACCCGGATCGCGCGGCCATGGGCGCGGTGATCGAGGCCAAGCTGGATGTGGGCCGTGGCCCGGTGGCGACGGTGCTGGTGCAGTATGGGACGCTACGGCGCGGCGACATCTTTGTCGTCGGCGAACAGTGGGGCAAGGTGCGTGCGCTGATCAACGATCAGGGCGAGCGCGTGGAAGAGGCCGGGCCATCGGTGCCGGTCGAGGTGCTGGGCCTGAACGGCACGCCCGAGGCGGGCGACGTGCTCAACGTTGTCGAGACCGAGGCCCAGGCGCGCGAGATTGCCGATTACCGGCATCAGGCCGCGAAGGACAAGCGCGCGGCGGCTGGTGCGGCCACCACGCTGGAACAGCTGATGGCCAAGGCCAAGGCCGATGAAACCGTGGCCGAGCTGCCGGTGGTGCTGAAGGCCGATGTCCAGGGCTCGGCCGAGGCGATCGTGCAGGCGCTGGAGAAGGTCGGCAACGAAGAGGTGCGCGTGCGCGTGCTGCACTATGGTGTGGGCGCGATCACCGAATCCGATATCGGCCTGGCCGAGGCCTCGGGCGCACCGGTGCTGGGCTTCAACGTGCGGGCCAACGCACCCGCGCGCAACAGCGCCAATCAGAAGGGCGTGGAGATCCGCTATTACTCGGTGATCTACGACCTTGTGGATGACATCAAGGCGGCGGCCTCGGGCCTGCTTTCCGCCGAGGTGCGCGAGCATTTCATCGGCTATGCCACGATCAAGGAGGTCTTCAAGGTCTCTGGCGGCGTGGGCAAGGTCGCGGGTTGTCTTGTCACCGAAGGGGTGGCGCGGCGTTCGGCCGGTGTGCGCCTGCTGCGCGACGATGTGGTGATCCACGAAGGCACGCTCAAGACGCTCAAGCGCTTCAAGGACGAGGTCAAGGAAGTCATCTCGGGCCAGGAATGCGGCATGGCCTTCGAGAACTACGAAGACATCCGCCCCGGCGACGTGATCGAGATCTTCGAGCGCGAAGAGGTCGAGCGCACGCTGAGCTGACGGGTATTCGTGACGCATGGATTGGGGCCGGCTGCGGGTGACGCGGCCGGCCTTTTTCGTTGGGGGACTGCGCTGTGCGTCGCCTGATGGCATCCCTTGCCCGGTGCAAAGCACCGGGCAGCGCCCGTCCCAAGTGGCGTTGCGCAAATTGGTGGGAAACTGATTGCGTGTAACGCTCGCCATGGCTTGCCCGCGCTTGACAGGTTTCATGCCGCCCGGGGCGCTTGCGGCCCGGGCATGCGCCCGCCCGCCCCCCAGGCGGGCGCATCCGCGCCCACCTCGGG
>NZ_QNVJ01000072.1:0-2500 GCF_003350345.1 Alkalilacustris brevis | reverse complement strand
CCGAGTGATCTAGGCATGGCCAGGCTGAAGGTTGGGTAACACCAACTGGAGGGCCGAACCCACATCCGTTGAAAAGGATCGGGATGAGCTGTGCCTAGGGGTGAAAGGCCAATCAAACTCGGAGATAGCTGGTTCTCCGCGAAAGCTATTTAGGTAGCGCGTCAGACGAATACTTCCGGGGGTAGAGCACTGGATGGGTAATGGGGCCCCACAGGCTTACTGATCCTAACCAAACTCCGAATACCGGAAAGTACTATCTGGCAGACAGACGGCGGGTGCTAACGTCCGTCGTCAAGAGGGAAACAACCCTGACCTGCAGCTAAGGCCCCCAATTCGTGGCTAAGTGGGAAAGCATGTGAGACGGCCAAAACAACCAGGAGGTTGGCTTAGAAGCAGCCATCCTTTAAAGATAGCGTAACAGCTCACTGGTCTAAATTTAAGCTGTCTTGCGGCGAAGATGTAACGGGGCTCAAGCCACGAGCCGAAGCTCAGGGTGTGCAGCTTGCTGCACGCGGTAGCGGAGCGTTCTGTTCTGTTCTCCATGTCTCTTCAACGCCCCCTCGGGTGCGTTGCGCAGACGCGGAGACTGCTGTGAAGCCGGGCCGTGAGGCACCGGTGGAGCGTACAGAAGCGAGAATGTTGACATGAGTAGCGACAAACAGGGTGAGAAACCCTGTCGCCGAAAGTCCAAGGGTTCCTGCTTAAAGCTAATCTGAGCAGGGTAAGCCGGCCCCTAAGGCGAGGCAGAAATGCGTAGTCGATGGGAACCTGGTTAATATTCCAGGGCCAGGAGGATGTGACGGATCCCGAGTGTAGTTCTTCCTTATCGGATTGGAAGGGCTGCTTAGGGGTTCCCGGAAATAGCCCTCCATCAGACCGTACCCTAAACCGACACAGGTGGACCGGTAGAGAATACCAAGGCGCTTGAGAGAACGATGTTGAAGGAACTCGGCAAAATGCCTCCGTAACTTCGGGAGAAGGAGGCCCCGTCATTGGGCAACCAGTGGCGGGGGGCACAGACCAGGGGGTGGCGACTGTTTACTAAAAACACAGGGCTCTGCGAAGTCGCAAGACGACGTATAGGGTCTGACGCCTGCCCGGTGCCGGAAGGTTAAAAGGAGGGGTGCAAGCTCCGAATTGAAGCCCCGGTAAACGGCGGCCGTAACTATAACGGTCCTAAGGTAGCGAAATTCCTTGTCGGGTAAGTTCCGACCTGCACGAATGGCGTAACGACTTCCCCGCTGTCTCCAACATCGACTCAGCGAAATTGAATTGCCTGTCAAGATGCAGGCTTCCCGCGGTCAGACGGAAAGACCCCGTGCACCTTTACTACAGCTTCACACTGGCATCAGGATTGCGATGTGCAGGATAGGTGGTAGGCTTTGAAACCTCGACGCTAGTCGGGGTGGAGCCTCCCTTGAGATACCACCCTTCGCACTCTTGATGTCTAACCGCGGTCCGTTATCCGGATCCGGGACCCTGTGTGGCGGGTAGTTTGACTGGGGCGGTCGCCTCCCAAAGAGTAACGGAGGCGCGCGAAGGTGGGCTCAGAGCGGTCGGAAATCGCTCGTTGAGTGCAATGGCAGAAGCCTGCCTGACTGCGAGACTGACAGGTCGAGCAGAGACGAAAGTCGGCCATAGTGATCCGGTGGTCCCGAGTGGAAGGGCCATCGCTCAACGGATAAAAGGTACGCCGGGGATAACAGGCTGATGGTGCCCAAGAGTCCATATCGACGGCACCGTTTGGCACCTCGATGTCGGCTCATCTCATCCTGGGGCTGGAGCAGGTCCCAAGGGTACGGCTGTTCGCCGTTTAAAGAGGTACGTGAGCTGGGTTTAGAACGTCGTGAGACAGTTCGGTCCCTATCTGCCGTGGGTGTAGGAGACTTGAGAGGAGTTGCCCCTAGTACGAGAGGACCGGGGTGAACGATCCACTGGTGGACCTGTTGTGGCGCCAGCCGCAGTGCAGGGTAGCTATGATCGGAAAGGATAACCGCTGAAGGCATCTAAGCGGGAAGCCCCCCTCAAAACAAGGTCTCCCTTGAGGGCCGTGGTAGACCACCACGTCAATAGGCCGGAGATGTAAGCGCAGCAATGCGTTCAGTTGACCGGTACTAATCGCCCGATTGGCTTGATCCGATCCGGAAACAGCAAGGCAATATGCCTCGCTCGGGATCAATCAGAAAGCATACACAGACCTTGACATGGATAGTGCCCAAAAAGCACTGATGGTGTTTCTTCCCCGGTTTGGTGGTCATGGCACGTGCCAAACACCCGATCCCTTCCCGAACTCGGAAGTTAAGGGCCGTCGCGCCAATGGTACTGCGTCTCAAGACGTGGGAGAGTAGGTCGCCGCCAAACCTGGAAAGAAACACAATCTCTCAAAACGATCCAAAAACAAATCACTGACGCGGGGTGGAGCAGCCCGGTAGCTCGTCAGGCTCATAACCTGAAGGTCGTAGGTTCAAATCCTACCCCCGCAACCAAAATTCCACAATAA
>NZ_QNVJ01000029.1 GCF_003350345.1 Alkalilacustris brevis | reverse complement strand
CTGTGAGCTTGTCCCGCCCCGACGCAACGTCGCTCTACCCGGTCCACCCGGGTGGGGCACTTCGCGGGGCACTTCCGGTCTACCGGCTGCCCGCTCGCCGTTCCATTCCTGGCCCGGAAATCGTTGGCTGGGGTGGTAGGATTCGAACCTACGGTACACGGTACCAAAAACCGCTGCCTTACCACTTGGCTACACCCCAACTGCGGTGGTGTTTACTCAAGCCGCCGGGGGGCCGCAACCCAAAAATCCGAAGATTCCGCCAGCGCGCGGGCGGCTGGCGGCGGGGTGCGGGGCGGGGCTTGCGGGGCTCAGGCCGAGACCTGTTCGCGCAGGATAGAGGCCGTCATCGCCAGCATCAGGTACACGCCCGCAAAGATCAGAAAGGCCAGCGCGGTGTTCTCGAAGGCGCGCGGGTGGCTTGCCTCGTCGGGGGTCACCGGGGCCACCCCCAGCGACAGGTAGCGCACCTGGCGGTTGGCCTCGATCCGCGCGGCCTCGAGCTGCTGCAGCGCCTGCGCCAGCATCATCTGCCGGGTCTGCACATCGGCCTCGGCGCTGATCAGCTCGCTCGAGATGCGCGCCAGCGACAGCCCCTCGCCGTTGGTCTGGGTCAGGCGGGCACGCAGGTTGTCGATCTGCGCCTCCATATTGGCGATGCGGCGCTCCAGCGGCTCCACCCGGGCGCGATTCGGGCTGGGATTGGCCATCATCTCCTGCAGGTTCAGCCGCTCGCGGGTGAGTTCGGTTTCCAGGTTGGTGATCTGGGTGGTCAGCAGGCTGACCTCCACATCGCTCGACAGCACGCTGTAGCGCTCCTGCAACTCGACCACGCGCTCCTGCGCGGCCTGCATCCGCGCCTCGGCCTCTTCATAGCTCTCGCGCGCCCCGCTCATCTGGTCGGCGCGCAGCCGCTGGGTCAACCGGTCCACCTGTTCCTCGGCATAGGACAGGAGCGCGCGCGAAAAGGCGGTGCTGGTTTCGGGGTCGGTGGCGCGGACCTCCATGCGGATGATGCCCTCGCTGGGGTCATAGCCGATGCGCACCATCTTCTGATACAGGCGATAGGCGGCCTCGAGCGTCGCGTCCGGCGCAAGCCGCAGCAGCGGGTCGAGCTCGGGCTGGCTGAAATGCGCGCGAAAACCCAGGTCAGAGTCGAGCCGGCGCATCGCATCGCGCGATTGCAGATAGGATTGCACTGTCACCGAATCCTGCGAGGTGGCCAGCGCCGTGCCCGAGAACATGCCCGCAAGCCCCCCGGCTGCCGGGTTCGGGCTGTCGGCCTGCTGGATCACGAATTCCGATTGCGTAGTGTAAAGTGGGGTCGCCATCACCGCGTAGTAATAGGCCGCCAGCAGCGTGGGCAGCACCACGAAAACACAAAGCCGCGCGGCCAGCAGCATCAGCCGCCGCCGGCGCCGCCGCACGATGTCGCGCTGGATGCGCTGCACTTCGGTTGCGCCGCCGGTTTCGGGCAGTGACACCCCCGCCGCTGCGGCCGGGGTCGGAGGCTCCTGATAGGTTTGCGGCAGATTTGGCGTGGCGCCGCGCCTTGCCGGCAGCGCGCCCCCGCCCTGCCCGTTGCCGGCACCCGAGCCATCCTCGCGGCGCCCACCTTGACCGGTGCCCTGCGCGGCCCCCTGTCCCGCGCTGCGGGCCTTGTTCTCGGAGCGGACCAGATCGAGGATGGTCGCGCGCTTGAAGGGGTCAATCCCGCGGCGGCGCAACTGCACCACCGCATCCGTGTCGGAACTGGCGGCGATGCCGTTCTTTTCGGCAATGCGGCGCGCCATGCGCAGCTGCCGCCCGGTCAGCCCTTCGGCGCGCACCGCCGAGATTTCATCCGCCGTGGCGGTGGTGCTGCCCTTGTCCGCGCCCTGCTGTCCGGCACTGGCCGCTGCCGTGGGAAAGGGAGCGTCGCCGAATCCGTCTTCCTGCGCGGGTGGCGCGGCGCCCGTTGCCGCGCCCGCGGCGTTGGCGGCCCCTGCAACCGGTGCCGCGGCCTGGCCGCCGGGGCGGATGCGGAAACGCTTAATTCTGGGTTTCGTAGTCATAAAGTCGTTTTGCTTCCTCAAGACTGTCGAACACGTGGAGCCTTCCGTCGCGCATCACCGCCGCGCTGCGGCAGAACTTCTCAAGCGTGGAGGCCTGATGCGACACCACAACCACCGTGGCGCGCGCCAGCCTCTCGCGCAGGATCGTCCCGGCCTTGCGGTTGAACGCCACATCGGTGGTGGCGGGCATCCCCTCGTCGATCAGGTATATATCGAATTCCAGCGCCAGCATCAGCGCAAATGAAAACCGCGCGCGCATTCCCTGGCTGTAGGTGCCCACCGGCATGTCGAAATATTCACCGATGTCGCACAGCCAGCGGCAGAAGGCCTCCACGTAATCGGGGTCGAGCCGGTAGATCTGCGCGATGTAGCGCGCATTCTCGGTGCCGGTGTGCTTGTTGATGACCCCGCCCATGAAGCCCAGCGGGAACGAGATGCGGCAGCCGCGCACGATTTCGCCCTCGTCAGGTTTTTCCAGACCTGCCATCATGTTGATCACGGTGGTCTTGCCGGTGCCGTTGGGCGCGAGTATCCCCAGCGAATTGCCCAGCTCCACCCGAAACGACGCGCGGTCAAGGATGACCTTGCGCTGCTTGCCCGTCCAGAAGGACTTGCTGACGTTCCTGAATTCGAGCATCGCCTTGCTGCCTGCCTCTGATGACTGCACCCTGCCAACTGTGCCCTGCTGGCGGGGCCCTCGTGACCGGCATGGTCCTAGACCCGCAGTTGGGCCACATTATGACGGCAAAAGGGAAGCCCCGGCAACGCCCTGGCCCTGCTGCACACGCGAAGGTGTAGCGCGTGCAGCCCGGCTCACGCGGCCCTGAACCGGATGCCCCGGCGCATGAACTGCGTGGCGCGGGCCGATACCGCCTGCGGATCACCCGTGGTCAGGAACCCCGAGGCCACCCCCGGCCCCAGCATGTCGGGATGGCGGCCCAGGTAATCGGCCAGGCTGGCCGCCACGAGGCTGGGCTGCGAATAGACCGCCACATCGGGGCCGAGGGCGACGCGGAAGGCCTCTTCCATCAGCGGGTAATGGGTGCAGCCCAGCACTGCCGCCTCGGGGCGCGGCATCCGGCGCTTGAGCGCCTCGACATGGCTTTGCACCAGCGCCTCGGCCAGGATCATGTCGCCCTGTTCGATCGCATCGACCAGACCGCCGCAGGGCTGCGCCTCGACATCGACACCGATCGCGCGAAACGCCAGCTCGCGCTGGAAGGCCCGGCTGGACACCGTGGTGGGCGTGGCAAACAGCGCCACATGCTTGACCGCGACCTCGCGCGGGGGCGAGTTGTCGCCCCATTGCCGTTCGGTCAGTGCCTCGATCAGCGGCACGAAGACGCCCAGCACCCGCTTGCCCTCGGGCACCCAGGTTTCCTGCATCCGCCTGAGCGCGGCCGCCGAGGCCGTGTTGCACGCCAGGACCACCAGGTCGCAGCCCTCCTCCCACAGCCGTTCGACACCGGCACAGGTGAGGCGGAAGATGTCATCGGGGTCGCGCACGCCATAAGGCGCATGGGCGTTGTCGCCCAGATAGACGAAGGGCACATCCGGAAGGCGGCCCGCCACCGCACCCAGAACAGTCAACCCCCCAAGGCCAGAATCGAAAATTCCCACCGCCATTGCCGCCATCCTCAGCCACGGGCCGTTGCCCATTGTCGCCCCGTGATACGCCGCCCTTGCAGGGAAATCCATGCCTTGCTGCGGCTTCGCAGCCTGCCCGATCGCGCGGCATACATCACGCCTGGTGCCGGGAACTGCCGCAGGCACGCCACGCGCCCGCGCCAAATCCACGCAGACCGCGCTAATTTCCTTTCTCCAACGCATTGCAGGCATTAGACAGGCCGGCAAATCGCCACCTGCAATTGCCCGCAACAGGATGAGACCGACACCATGGATTGGGACAAGCTGAGAATCTTTCACGCCGTGGCCGACGCGGGCAGCCTGACCCATGCAGGCGATACGCTGAACCTGTCGCAATCGGCCGTCAGCCGGCAGATCCGGGCACTGGAGGAGTCGCTCAACACAAATCTCTTCCACCGTCACGCACGCGGGCTGATCCTGACCGAACAGGGTGAATTGCTGTTCGACGCGACCCGCGCGATGAACAAGCGGCTGGAAGCCGCCGCCGCCCGCATCCGCGACAGCGAAGACGAGGTTTTCGGCGAGTTGCGCGTGACCACGACCACCGGTTTCGGCACGCTCTGGCTGGCGCCGCGACTTTCGCATCTCTATGCGCAGTATCCCGACCTCAAGATCGACCTGATGCTGGAAGAGCGCGTGCTCGACCTGCCCATGCGCGAGGCCGATGTCGCCATCCGCATGAAGGAGCCCAGCCAGGCCGACCTGATCCGCAAGCGGCTGATGAGCGTGCGCATGCGGCTTTACGCCACTGAAGACTATCTCAAGAACATCGGTGTGCCCGAAACGCTGGACGATCTGGGCGGTCACCGGCTGATCTGCCAGAACGTCAATGCCGCGCAGGTCAGCGCGGGCGCGGTGCTCGTGCAGCTTCTGCTGGCGCGCGACGTGCGCTCGACCCTGACGGTGAACAACTATTTCGGGGTGTTGCAGGCGGTGCTGAGCAATCTCGGGATCGGGGTGCTGCCCGATTACCTGACCGAGGATTTCCCCGATCTCGTGCGGGTGCTGCCCGATGTGGAAAGCAACGAAGTGCCGGTGTTCCTGGCCTATCCCGAAGAATTGCGGCACTCGAAGCGGATTTCGGTTTTTCGCGACTTCGTGCTCGAGGAAATCATGGCATATCGCCGCAATCGCCGGCAGGAGCGGATGCCCGGCTGAGAAATGCCACATTTCCGCCACCTGGCCGACACAACCTGAGGTATGTGTGCAACGCATGGCGGCTTTGACGCCAGCGAAGCCCCAAATAGCTTGCGCAAAAGCGCCCCGGCACCTAAATCAGGTGTCGAAGGCGGCGGCCAAGGTTGCTGTCTTTTACCTCCCTGTTGGACTTGGGCCGAGCTTTGCTCGGCCTTTTTTTTGGCGCCCATGCCGCGGTGCGGAAAATTTCTGCACATGCACAGCCTGCTGCGCATGTTTTCAGCGTCCGCAGGATTGTCGCGCGCGGTTTTCGCAAATGCCGCCGGATGCCATCACGCGCAACACGCTCTGAACAAAAGGCCCGAAATCTGCCGCGCAGATTTCGGGCCTTTTCAATTCGTCACATGCGCAACGCGCGGCAATCAGGCGTTGGCTTCGCGGATCTTGTCGGCGGCGGCCTTGTCGAAACTCACGCCCTTCTGCTCGAACAGCGTGTCCAGCTCGCCTGAAAGCGTCATCTCGGTAATGATGTCGCAGCCACCCACGAACTCGCCCTTGACGTAAAGCTGCGGGATGGTTGGCCAGTCAGAGAAATCCTTGATTCCCTGGCGCACCGCCTCATCGGCCAGAACATTCACATCGGCGTAGTCCACGCCCATGAAATTCAGCACCCCCGCCACGCGGCTGGAAAAGCCGCATTGCGGCATCGACTTGGTGCCTTTCATGAACAGCACGACATCGCTGCTGCTTACGGTCTGCCTGATCTGTTCCTGAACATCGTCGGACATGGGCTGTGTTACTCCGGTGCCTTGGTGGTGAGGGCGAGCGCGTGCAGCTCGCCTTGGCTGCCATCCATCTTGCCCTTGAGGGCCGCATAGACAGCGCGTTGTTGCTGAACGCGGTTCATTCCGCGAAAGCTTTCGTCGATCACTTCGGCGGCATAGTGATTACCGTCGCCAGCGAGGTCGGTGATGGTGATCCTGGCCTCTGGAAAGGCCTCGCGCAGCAGATCCTCGATTTCCTGTGCCGCTATCGCCATGTCGCGCCGTTGCCTCCCGATGGTGGTCTCATGCAGGTCTGCCCTGCAAGGTAGTGCCGCGTTGCGGCCTTAGCAAGATCAGCCGAAAAGCCGCGCGAAGCTGCCTTTCCACAACGCGACCAGGTCGGCCATCCGCGCCTCGCTGCCTCCGGCGCGCAGTGTGTCGCCGCCAAACCGGCCGACAGTGGCGACAGGCACGCCGGCGCGTCCGGCCGCGATCATCAGCGCCTCGGCCTGGTCGAAACGGCAGGCGACCAGATAGCGCGCCTGGTCCTCGCCGAACAGGTGGCCGGTATCGCCGTCATCGAGGCTCACGCCGGTCTCACCCGCCGCGGCCATCTCGAAGGCCGCAAGGATCAGCCCGCCATCCGACAGATCGGTCGCCGCGGCGATCAGCGCGCGATTGGCGCGAAGGAACTCGCCATGCCGGCGCTCGGCCCCCAGATCGACGGGCGGCGCGTCGCCTTCCTCGCGGTTGAAGACCTCGGCCAGCAAGGCCGACTGACCCAGATGCCCGCGCGTCTCGCCGATGACCAGCGCCAGATGCCCCGCCTCGGGCGCGGCGGGGATCATCTGTTCAAGGTCGTCCAGCAGCCCCACCGCGCCGATGGTGGGCGTGGGCAGGATCGCCTGGCCGTCGGTTTCGTTGTAAAGGCTCACATTGCCCGACACGATCGGCATGTCGAGCGCCTCGCAAGCCGCGCCGATCCCCTGGATCGCGCCGACAAGCTGGCCCATGATCTCGGGCTTTTCCGGGTTGCCGAAATTGAGGTTGTCGGTGGCCGCCAGGGGCCGCGCCCCCACCGCCGAAAGGTTGCGGAACGCCTCCGCCACCGCCTGCTTGCCTCCCTCGACCGGGTTGGCGCGCACATAGCGCGGCGTCACGTCCGATGTGAAGGCCAGCGCCTTGCCGGTGCCATGCACCCGCACTATCCCCGCGCCCTGCCCCGGCGCACGCACCGTATCGGCCAGCACGGTGTGGTCATACTGCTCCCAGACCCAGCCCTTGTGCGCGTAATTGGGGCTCCCAATCAGCGCCTTCAGCCCGTCGAGCGGGTCGATCTGCGGCACATCGGCCAGCGGCGCGGGGGTCGGACTCTCGACCCAGGGGCGGTCGTATTCGGGCGCCTCGGAAGACAGTTTTGACAACGGCAGGTCGGCCTTGACCGTGTTGCCGTGCAGCACCAGAAAGCGGTCCTCGGCGATGGTTTCACCCACCAGGGCGAAATCCAGATCCCATTTTTCGAAGATCGCCTTGGCTTCGGCCTCGCGCTCGGGGCGCAGCACCATGAGCATCCGCTCCTGGGATTCCGACAGCATCATCTCATAGGCGCTCATGCCGATTTCGCGGCAGGGCACGCGGTCAAGCTCCAGCCGGATGCCCAGCCCCCCCTTGTCGCCCATCTCCACTGCCGAGCAGGTCAGCCCGGCCGCGCCCATGTCCTGAATCGAGATCACCGCGCCCGACGCCATCAGCTCCAGACAGGCCTCCAGCAGGCGCTTTTCGGTGAACGGGTCGCCCACCTGCACGGTGGGGCGCTTTTCCTCGATCGTGTCGTCGAACTCGGCGCTGGCCATGGTCGCCCCGCCGACGCCATCGCGCCCGGTCTTGGCCCCGAGGTAAACCACCGGCATCCCCACGCCCGAGGCGGCGGAGTAGAAGATCTTGTCGGCATCGGCCAGCCCGGCGGCAAAGGCATTGACCAGGCAGTTGCCGTTATAGGCCGCGTGAAAGCGCACCTCGCCGCCCACATTGGGCACCCCGAAGGAATTGCCATAACCGCCGATCCCCTCGACCACCCCGCGCACCAGATGCGCCGTCTTGGGGTGCGCGACCTCGCCGAAGCTGAGCGCATTCATCGCCGCGATGGGACGCGCGCCCATGGTGAACACGTCGCGCAGGATGCCGCCCACGCCGGTGGCCGCGCCCTGATGGGGCTCAATGTAACTCGGGTGGTTGTGGCTCTCCATCTTGAAGATCACCGCCATCTTCTTTCCATCGGGGCCGTCACCGATATCGACCACGCCCGCGTTCTCGCCCGGGCCGCAGATCACCTGCGGGCCGTTGGTGGGCAAGGTGCGCAGCCATTTCTTCGAAGATTTGTAGGAACAATGTTCGTTCCACATGGCCGAGAAGATGCCCAGTTCGGTGAATGTGGGCGCGCGGCCTATGAGGTCGAGAATGCGCTGATACTCGTCGGGCTTGAGGCCGTGGGCCTCGATCAGTTCCTCGGTGATCTGCGGGTCTTGGGTCATGCGGGGCCTGCCGGTCTGTTTCGCCCCCCTCATATTGCAAGCCCGCCGGGGTTGGAAGGCCGCAATCGCCATCTCCGGCCAGCGCCCCCCGTTTCGCACAACCGGCCCTGCGCCCCGCGCGGACCTCAGCGCCAGAACGCCAGAAACTCGATCAGATCGACAAAACGGCGGCCAAGAAAGATGTGAATATCTCCGCCGAAAACCAGCAGGTCAGCAGCAAAAAGGCCCGCAATCGCCAGAACGATCCCGATTGCGATCGGATTGTTCATGCGCGACCTCTCCCGTCGCCCCGCGATCAGTGCAAGAGCCGCCCCATCGCATTGGCCACATCGGCCATGCGGCAGGAAAAGCCCCATTCGTTATCGTACCAGGCCAACACGCGCACGGTGCGCCCGCCCACCACCTTGGTCTGATCGGGGGCGAAGATCGACGAATAGGTCGTGTGGTTGAAATCGATCGAAACCTTCGGCTCCGGGTCGTAGGCCAGCACGGCCCCCATATGCCCGGCGGCGGCCTCGCGCATCACTTCGTTCACCTCCGCCACGCTCACGTCGCGGCTGGCCTCGAAGGTCAGGTCAACGGCGCTGACATTCGGCGTCGGCACCCGCATGGCGGTACCGTCGAGGCGCCCGGCCAGTTCCGGCAGCACCTCGCCCAGCGCCCGGGCCGCGCCCGTCGAGGTGGGAATCATCGCCATCGCCGCCGCGCGGGCGCGATAAAGATCGTCGTGTCGGCGGTCGAGCGTGGGCTGGTCACCCGTGTAGGAATGAATCGTCGTCATGATGCCGCGCTCGATGCCGATGGCGTCATTGAGCACCTTGGCCAGCGGCGCAAGACAGTTGGTGGTGCAGGACCCGTTCGACACGACGTGATGCTCCGGCGTCAGCAGCCGGTGGTTCACACCATAGACGATGGTTGCATCGGCATTCTTCGCCGGGGCCGAGATCAGCACCCGCCGCGCACCACGCTCCAGATGCACCGCGGCCTTGGCGCGGTCGTTGAACTTGCCGGTGCATTCCAGCACCACGTCGACACCATCCCAGTCCAGCTCTCGCGGGTCGTAAGTCGAGAAAACCTTGATCGGCCCGCGCCCCAGGTCCATCGTGTCTCCCTTGACGCGGATATCCCCCGCGAAACGGCCATGCACGCTGTCATATTTCAGCAGATGCGCATTGGTCTCGATCGGGCCGGTGGCGTTGATCTTGACCACCTCGACATCATTTCGCGCGCTCTCGGCGATATGCGCCAGCGTGCAGCGCCCGATCCGTCCGAACCCGTTGATGCCGATGGTGATGGTCATGTCCTGATCTCCGTCTTGGGCGTGCCGCCTGCGCGCACGCGGAAAACTTGTCGCGCATATACGCGCCCTGCCCGCCAGAAGGAAGGGAAAACCGGATATACCTCAGCATGTTAGCGCAAAACCTTCACTGTTAGCGCCAACGTGGCGCCAGCCCCCTCCGAATCGCCGCGCCGCCCCTCTCTCGCGCCCATTCTTCACTGTGAAAAAATATCCCTGCCGGAGGCATCCGCCGCCGGCAGGGCGCGCAACGCCGGGCTGCCGGGCCGCGCGGTCAGTTCTGCCAATCGAGCAACTCGAACAGCACGCCGACATCGGCCGTCTCTTCCAGTGCCCAGACCGTCTTGAACACCTGCGCCTGGCCCGCCGCATCGAGCAGCCCCTGCGCGCAATCGGCGAACTTGCCCTCCAGCTCGGTATCGCTGAGCGGGTTGTGCGGGCTGCCGCGATAGTTCTCGTCGGCCCAGCGTTCCAGTTTGCGGCCGTCTTTAGTCACCACCTCGATCCGCGAGCGGATGCGGTCCCAGCCCATATCCTCGATGCTCTGGTCGAACTGCGTGCTGATACGCCGCTGCATGGCCTGGCAGGCTTCGGAGGAGACAAATTCATCTGTAAACTCGGCCTTGCCTGCACGCCCTGCAAGTATGATCGCCGCCAGCAGGAAGCCGAAGGAAAACTTGCCTTCAAGCTCGGTCTTCGCCACCTCGAAACGGATCGGCCCCAGCACGTTGGAGCCCGCGAAAAGCGTCACGCGCTCGACATTCTCGGGCTTCAGCCCCTCGTCGCGCATCAGAAACAGCATGGCATCCATGCTGGGATGGGTCAGCACGCCCGAGGGATAGGGCTTGATCGAGACACCGGGCGATTTCATCGTGTGCGGTGCGCCGAACCGCTCGCGTACCAGCGCGGGCTCGCCGCCCGGCCCTGCAATCGCCAGATAGCCCCAGCGCCCGTCCAGCGCCTCCGGGTTCGACGAAAACCCCTCGCGCGCCAGGAGTGCTGCGTTCACGCCGTTCTCGGCGGCGCGGCCGACATGGAACGGCTTGGTCATGGTGCCGAAATTGGCGCGCACCCCCGCCGCCATCGAAGCCGCAAGCCCCAGCGCGCGGGCGGTTGTTTCACTGTCTAGCCCCAGCAGGTTGGCGGCCGCCGAAGTGGCGGCAAAGGTGCCAATGCTGCCCGAGGTGTGAAAACCGCGCATGTAATGGTCGGGGTCGATCGCCTCGGCCACCTTGCAGCCCACCTCGAACCCGGCTGTGAAGGCCGCGAGAAAGCGCTTGCCATCCACCGGCTTGCCGGTTTCAGCCGCGACCAGGTCCGACAACGTGAGTGCCGCGACCAGCGGCGGCATGGTCGGGTGCATCAGCAGGCCATAGGGCCGCCCCGGCCCCTCGGCCAGCTGGGTGTCGTCCCAATCCATCGCGTGGCCCGCCGTGCCGCCCCAGAGCGCGGCCAGATGCGCCGGCAACCGCGCGCCCGCATCGCCGATCAGCCGCGCCTGCCCGGTGCCGCCGATGCTGTCGATATAGCGCCGCAGCGGCGCCATGCCGGGCTGTTCGCTGCCCGCCAGCGCGACTGCCAGCCCATCGAGCACACAGCGCCGCGCCAGGCGCAGGGTTTCGCCATCCAGATCGTCGAAACGATGCCGCGCGGTGAACTCGGCGGCGGCCCTGGTCAGCCCGCTCAGATGGGCGTGGGGGTCCTTTGCATCGGTCATGGTGGCTACTCCTCGTGGTTGCGGTGGCTGGGCTCAGCCGAATTCCTTGCGCAGCGCAGGGCCGTGTTCATCAAGCGCGGGCACCGGCCCAAGCGGCGCGGGGGTGCGGGTCTCCTCGGGGGCACCGGCACGCACCGGCGGCGAGGGCAGCGATACGGTGCCTGACGGGGTCTGCACCCCTACCCGGCGCAATTGCGGATGCTGGCCCAGATCACCTGCGGTGTTGAGCAGCGCATAGGCGATGCGCGCGCCGTCAAGCTGCGCGGCAACGGCGTCGCGCGGCTGCGCGCCCAGCGCGCGCGCGATCAGCGGGTCAAGCTGCGCGCGGTTGGCCACCCGGCCTGAGGGATCGTTGAAACGCGGATCATCGGCCAGCGCGGCATCGCCCAGCACCTTGTCGCAAAACACCCGCCATTCGCGCGGGTTCTGCACCGCAATGACGATCTCGCGCCCGTCGCCGCAGGGATAGACGCCATAGGGCGCAATCGAGGCATGGTACAGCCCGAAGCGCGCCGGATCGCGACCGCTACCTTCGGCCTGCAACAGCGGCACCGCCATCCAGTCGGCCATCACGTCGAACATGGCCACGTCCAGCCGCCGTCCCTGCCCGGTGATGCCGCGCGCGATCAGCGCCTCAAGAATCCCGGTATAGGCCACGTGGCCGGTGGCGATGTCGCAGACCGAGATGCCCACCCGCGCGGGCGTGTCCGCCGTGCCGGTCACTGACGCCAGCCCGCTTTCAGCCTGCACAAGCATGTCATAGGCCTTGCGCTCGCGGTATGGCCCGTCGGGCCCGTAGCCCGAGATATTGCAGCGGATCATGCGCGGGTTCAGCCCGGCCAGCGTCGCGTCATCCAACCCCAGCCGGTCGATCGCACCCTGCGCGAGGTTCTGGATAAAGACATCGGCCTGCGCCAGCATGTGGCGCATCACGGCCATGTCGTTTGCGTCGCGCAGATCCAGCGCGATCGATTCCTTGCCCCGGTTGAGCCAGACGAAATAGCTGGCCTCGCCGCCGGCCAGCCGGTCGTAATTGCGCGCGAAATCGCCCTCGGGGCGTTCGACCTTGATCACCCGCGCCCCGGCATCAGCCAGCCGGGCCGAGGTATAGGGCGCCGCCACTGCCTGTTCCAGCGAAACGACAATCAAACCGTCGAGAACACCTTTTTCCGCCATGTCCACCTCAATACGAGCGCGGCATGCCGAGGACATGCTGGCCCAGATAGGCGAGGATCAGGTTGGTCGAGATCGGCGCCACCTGGTAAAGCCGGGTTTCGCGGAACTTGCGCTCCACATCGTATTCCTCGGCAAATCCGAAGCCGCCATGGGTTTGCAGGCAGGTGTCGGCGGCCTTCCACGAGGCATCGGCGGCCAGCAGCTTGGCCATGTTGGCCTCGGGGCCGCATTTCTCGCCCGCATCGAAAAGCCCGGCGGCGCGATAGACCATAAGCCTTGCGGCCTCGGCCTCGGCATGGGCGCGGGCGATGGGGAACTGCACCCCCTGGTTCGACCCGATGGGCTTGCCGAACACCACGCGCTCATTGGCGTATTTCGTGGCAGTGCGGGTGAACCAGGTGGCGTCGCCGATGCATTCGGCGGCGATCAGGATGCGTTCGGCATTCATCCCGTCGAGGATATAGCGAAAGCCCTTGCCCTCCTCGCCGATCAGGTTCTCGGCGGGGATTTCGAGGTTGTCGAAGAAAACCTCGGTCGTGGCATGGTTGAGCATGGTGCGGATGGGCGAGATGCGCATACCGTTGCCCTGCGCCGCCTTCATGTCGACCAGAAAGACCGACAGCCCCTCGCCCTTGCGCGCGACGTCGGCCTTGGCGGTGGTGCGCGCCAGCAGGATCATCAGGTCGGAATGTTCGGCGCGCGAGGTCCAGACTTTCTGGCCGTTGATGATGTATGTATCACCCTTGCGCTCGGCCGTGGTGGTGATCGATGTTGTGTCGGTGCCCGCGCCCGGCTCGGTCACCCCGAAGGCCTGAAGCCGCACCTCGCCGGTGGCGATCTTGGGCAGCCAGTGCGATTTCTGCGCTTCCGATCCGTGGCGCAGAAGCGTGCCCATGGTATACATCTGGGCATGCAGCGCGGCGGCATTGGCCCCGCCCGCGTGGACCTCTTCAAGGATATTGGCCGCCACCGTCAGCCCCTGCCCGCTGCCGCCGTATTCCTCGGGGATCAGGACGCCGAGAAATCCGCCCTCGGTCATCGCCTCCACGAACTCGGTGGGATAGGCGCGCTCACGATCCACGCGGCGCCAGTATTCATTGCCGAAACGCGCGCAAAGCCCCGCCACGGCGCGGCGAATCTCGGTGATTTCCTCGGGGTCGGCCACGGCTGTGGTCATGCGTCTTGCCTCCTCAGATTCTGTCTGTCATCGCCGCGCAGCCTAGGCTGGAAACCGCCGGGCGCAAGTGCCCTGCCCGATCAGGTATCGGTGGCCTTGCGCATGGTGTCGATCAGGGCCGATTTCTGCTCGAACCCGATGCCGGGCGACTGGTGCAGCCCGACGCGCCCACCCTCGACCGCGATGCCATCGGCGAAACCGCCAAAGGGGGCAAAGACCTCCGGATAGGATTCGTTGCCCCCCAGCCCCAGCCCGGCGGCAATATTCAGCGATAGCTGGTGCCCGCCATGGGGGATGCAGTTGCGCGGGCTGAACCCCTCTTCGCCGATGGCCTTGAGCGTGCGCATGTATTCGACCAGCCCGTAGCTGAGGGCGCAGTCGAACTGCATCCAGTCGCGATCGGGGCGCATCCCGCCATAGCGTGCAAGGTTGCGTGCATCCTGATGTGAAAACAGGTTCTCGCCCGTGGCCATAGCTCCGGGATAGACTTTGGAAAGCTCGGCCTGAAGTGCGTAATCCAGCGGATCGCCCGCTTCTTCATACCAGAACAGGTTGTAGGGTTTCAGCCCCTCGGCATAGGCCAGCGCGGTCTCGAGATCGAAGCGGCCATTGGCATCGACGGCAAGGAATTTACCCTCGCCCACCACGTCCAGCACGGCCTCGATGCGGCGGATGTCTTCATCCAGCGGGGCGCCGCCGATCTTCATCTTGACGACTTCATAACCCATGTCTCGATAGCGCCGCATCTCGTCCTTGAGTTGGGTGTCGTCCTTGCCCGGATAGTAATAGCCGCCCGCCGCATAGACGAAGACATCCTTGTCGGCCACGCCGCCGCGATAGGTGTCGGCCAGATACTTCCACAGCGGCACACCGGCGATCTTGGCCACCGCGTCCCACACGGCCATGTCGATCACACCGACGGCGACCGAGCGCTCGCCATGCCCGCCGGGCTTTTCGTTCGACATCAGCACATCCCAGATCCGGTGCGGATCGAGATTGTCGCCGGCATCGTTGAGCAGGCTGTCAGCGTCGGCCTCGCGCAGGCGGGGCATGAAACGCTCGTTCAGCAGCCCCGACGCGGCGTAACGGCCATTCGAGTTGAAGCCGTAACCCACCACCGGGCGACCGTCGCGCATTTGATCGGTTATCACGGCCACGACGCTCGCCGTCATCTTGGAGAAATCGATATAGGCGTTGCGGAGGGGCGAGGAGATCGGCACCACCGCATCCCGGATTTCGACGATTTTCATGGCGTTTTCCTTGTCCGGGGCGCCGGCATTTCATGCTGGCGCGATAATTGTCAACAATCAGACTCAGCCGTCCAGCGCGACCCGCGTTTCGCGCCAGGCGTCGCGATCCAGCGTCAGGCCAAGGCCGGGGCGGTCGGGAATATCGATCCAGCCATCCTTGGGCTTGGGCGCATCGGTGAACATCGTCTCGCCCACGGCGACCATTCCGAGGTGCCACTCAACGATCCAGCCATTCATCATGCCCGCCAGCAGGTGCATGTTGAACAGCGGCCAGCCGCCGCCATTGGCAATCGGCATGTTATAGGTCTGCGCCAGATGCGCGACCTTGCGCGCCTCGGTGAAACCGCCGCAATAGGTGACGTTGGGCTGCAGAATGTCGATGGCCTTGTGCTCGACAAATTCGCGCAGCCGCCAGCGGTGCCCCTCCATCTGCCCGGCCGCCAGCGGTATGCGCGTGTTGCGCCGCAGATCGGCCAGCGCGCGGGCGTCATTCTGGTGCAGCGGCTCTTCGAACCAGGTGAGGTTGCAGTCTTCGACCTCGCGGCAGAGATACCCCGCCTCGACCGGGTTGAACAGGTAGTTGGCGTCGATCATCAGGTCGATATCGGGGCCAACTGCGTCGCGCAACGCCTTGATCCTGCGTGCATCTTCGCGCCAGCCGCCCTTGTCGACCGCGACCACCGACTTGAGCGCGCGAAAGCCGTTGTCGATATGCAGTTTCGCCGCCTCGCACAGCTGGTCGATATCGTATTGCGGAAAGCCGAAGGTGCAGTAGGCCGGCACCCGGCTGCGCGCATTGCCCAGCAGTTGCGCCACCGACCGGCCCTGCGCCTTGCCCATGATATCCCACAGCGCGATGTCCAGGCACGACAGCGCCATGGAGATCGTGCCGGTCATGGCGCGCGGGTTGAGCTTTTGCCAGACGCGCTGATGGATTGCCTCGATGTCGCGCACATCCATGTCGCGCACCACCGGCAGAACGTGCTGTTCAAGCGCGACGATGACCGAGCGGGCCAGGAAATGCCCGGTCAGCCCGTAGCCGGTGATGCCCTCGTCGGTTTCGACCTCGCAAAAGACGAAATGCGTCTGCTCGGCGCGGCCGTAGCCCTGCACGCGGCCTTCCAGCAGCGGAATCTCGATGGAAAAGCCATGCAGGCTGGCCCGGATATCCTTGATAAGCACGCTTGATCCCCCTAACCACGCCGGGCATTTCGGATTTGCGCCCGGGCACGCCATATTGTAGACAATTGACAACTTCCAACCCCAAACCCACGAGGATGTCAATGAGTGCCAGCGAGATTTCCGCCCCTGCCGCGATGCCCGGCTTTCGCTACGAACGGGTCAAGACCCGCGGCGCCGATATCAACGTGGCCATCGCGGGCGAGGGGCCGCCGCTTCTGCTGCTGCACGGCAACCCGCTGACCCATTTCATGTGGCACCGCACGGCACCCGATCTTGCCCGCGATTTCACCGTCGTGGTCCCCGATCTGCGCGGCTATGGCGACAGTTCCAAACCCGATGGCGGGCCGGACCATTCCGGCTACAGCTTCCGCGCCATGGGCGAGGACAATTTCGACGTGATGGATCATTTCGGCTTCGACAAGTTCATGATCGGCGGCCATGATCGGGGCGGGCGCGTGGGCTTTCGCATGGCGCTGGACGGGCCGGAGCGGGTGACGCGCTTTTCCGCGCTCGACATCGTGCCGACGCATCATGTGCTGAGCAATGTGTCGATGGGCTGGGGGCTGGAATCCTATCACTGGTTCTTCATGGCGCAGAAGGCCCCCTTCCCTGAGAAACTGCTCTGCGCCGATCTGGACTATTACATTCAGTACAAGCTGAACAAGAAAGGCGTGGGGCTGAGCATCTTCGCCCCCGAGGCAATGGCCGAGTATATCCGCTGCACCACGCCCGAGCAGATCCACGCCGTCTGCGAGGATTATCGCGCCACCGTCAGCGTCGATTTCGAGCTGGACAAATCGCAATACGGCAAGCGCAAGATCACCTGCCCGACACTGGTGATCTGGGGATCGAACAGCCATTGCGGGCGGCATTTCAAGCCGATTGAAGCCTGGTCGGAATGGTGCGAGGATCTGCGCGGCTTTGCGGTGCCCACTGGCCATTACCCGGCCGAACAGCGCCCCGACCTGATCCTTGACGCCTACCGCGCCTTCTTTTCAGGTCAGGAGCCGCAAGCCCCCGCAGACGAAGAGGCCGCGCAATGAAGACAGTCACCCCACAAGACGCAAAGGCTGCGATTCACGCAGGCGGCGAAATCGCGCTTCTGGACGTGCGTGAGGCCGGCCAGTTCGGCGAGGAACATCCGCTCTTCGCCATTCCCGCCCCCTATAGCCGGCTCGAGCTGATCATCGGGCAACTGGTGCCACGACGCGATGCGCCGGTGCTGGTGATCGACGCGGGCGACGGTGTGGCGGAACGGGCCGCCGGACGGCTGGAAGAGGCGGGATATTCCGATGTCAGCGTGATCGCGGGTGGCGTGCAGGGCTGGCAGGCGGCCGGGCTGGGGCTGTTCAAGGGGGTCAACGTGCCCTCCAAGACGCTGGGCGAACTCGCCGAAACACTCTGGCATCCACAGATGATCCGGGCCGGGGAGTTGCACGAACTGGCCCGCTCGGGTAAGGATTTCGCCTTTTTCGACACCCGCCCGCCGCAGGAATACGCCAAGATGCGCGTGCCCGGCGCCCAATGCCTGCCCAATGGCGAATTGCCCCACCGGCTGGCCGCGCTGCCTGAAGGCAAGCCCATTGTTGTCACCTGCGCGGGCCGCACCCGCGGCATCGTCGGCGCCATCGGCATGGCATTGGTCGGTGCCGGCGACCGGGTGCGGGCGCTCGAGAACGGCACCCAGGGCTGGGCGCTGGCGGGCTTCGACCTTGAGCGCGACAACACCCCCGCCCCCCTGCCCGCGCTGGATGACACCGCACTTTCCGCCTCGCGCGCGCGGGCCAAGGACCTGATCGCGCGCTACGGGTTTCCCACGGCCGACGCGGCCGAGGTGGCGCGGATGCGCGGCGAGGCCGGGCGCACGACCTATGTGCTCGACCTGCGCTCCGAGGCCGAGGTGGCCGATGATCCGATCGCGGCTGCCACCCCTGCGCCCGGCGTGCAGCTTGTGCAGGCCACCGACCAGTGGATCGCGGTGCGCCGCAGCCGGGTGGTTCTGTGTTGCGATACCGGGCTGCGCAGCGCGATCGCCGCCTTCTGGCTCAGGCAACTTGGCTATGAGCCGGTGATCGCGCCCGTTGACGATGCCTTGCGCGCCCTGCCCGCGCCCGATCTGCCGCAGCCGCACCTGCCCGACACGCCCGAAATCATCCCGGCGGCGCGGGCACTCAAGCGCCTGCGCGAAGGCGCGCGGCTGATCGACCTGCGCCCCTCGCAACGCTACCGCGCGGGGCATCTGGCCGGCGCAATCTGGGCAATCCGACCGCGGCTGGCCGCGCTGGCGCAGCGGATCGGCGGGCGCGAGGCGCTGCTGATCGCCGACACGCCCGAAATCGCCCGTCTGGCCTCCCGCGACCTGCGCGAAGCCGGCGTCAAGCGTATCGCCCTGGTGGAGGGCGGCCAGCCCGCGCTTGAGCGCGCCGGCGCCGCCGTTGAGCCGAACCCGCGCGAACCCGCCCCGGACGAGGCCATCGACTTCCTGCGCTTTGTCCATGATCGCCATGACGGCAACCTGGAGGCCGCGCGCCGCTATCTGGAATGGGAGACCGGCCTGCTCTCCCAACTCGACGCGCAGGAACGCGCTGAGTTTCTGCTGATCGGGCCGAAGGACAGTGCCACCGGCTGACCCCCTGCGAACAGGATCATCTGAAATGCAAAAGGGGCGCGGATACTGCGCCCCTTCCTGCTTGAGTGGTGGCAAGCGTTGAGAACTGTCACATGCTCTGATCGGGCAGGTTGGCCAGGCGGCTCTTGCGGCGATGCTTGGCCAGCGCCGAAAGCGCCATCGAAATGGCCATCAGCGCGAAGATCACCAATGCTATCGGCCGTTCCATCGCGTAGCCGATGAAATCGCCGCCGCTGATCTGGTTGGTGCGGATCAGGTTCTGCTCCAGCAGGCTGCCCAGAAGCAGCCCCACCACCGCTGCCGCGACCGGATAGCCATAGCGCACCATGGCCCAGCCGATCACCGAGAACACCACCAGCGTGATCGGCCCCGCCGCGTTGCCCTCGATCGCGTAGGCACCAAATGTGGAAACCACCAGAACACTCGGGATCAGGTAGCGCAGCGGAACCCGCACCACGTATCCGGCGATATAGACAAAGCCCAGCCCGATCCCCAGCAGCAGCACCGCCTGGGCGAAATTGGCAAAGATGATCGCGTAGACGATATCCTTGTTGTTGGCGATGAAGCTGGGGCCGCCCACGATGTTCTGCATGGCGAAGGCCGCCAGAAGGATCGCCGTCGCCCCGCCGCCGGGAATGCCGAGCGCCAGCATCGTGGCCATCGCGCCGCCTTCCGAGGAGGAGTTCGCGCTTTCCGCCGCGATCACCCCCTTGGGGTTGCCGGTGCCGAAAGTGTCGGCGTCATGCGCGTTGCGCTTGGTTTCCGAATAGGACAGCAGGTTCGAGATCGACGAGCCGACCCCCGGGATCGTGCCCACCAGCACACCGATGACCGAGCCACGCAGAATGATCGTCGGATGGGTCAGCGCAAGCCGCATCCCGCCGATGATCTTCTTCAGGCTGATCTTGCGGGAGGCTTCGTCCTCGATCAGGTAATCGGTGGTGATCAGGCCGATAAGCTGGCTGGCCGCCAGCAGGCCCATCATTGCCGGAATGACAGGCACCCCGTCGAACAGCCAGGGCAATTCGAGCGGATTGCGCAGATGCCCGGCAGTGTTCATGCCCATGGTGCCGACCAGTACGCCAAAGGCCCCCGCCAGCAGGCCCCGCGACATCGACCGCCCGGTAAGCGAGCCAAGCAGCAGCATCCCCCAGACGGCGACGGCGAACAACTCCAGCGGGCCAAGCTTGAGCACCACGCGCGACACCGGCGCGATCAGGAACATCAGCAGGATATAGGCGAAGAGCGTGCCGATCACCGAGGCCGCAAGCGCCACGCCAAGCGCCTCGTTGTGGCGCCCGGCGCGCGACATCGGGTAGCCGTCGAAGGTGGTGGCCACCGCCGAGGACGTGCCCGGAATATTCATCAGCACCGCCGGAACCGAGCCGCCAAACCCTGCCGCGGTGTAGATTGCCGTCAGAAAGATGATCGACGGCAGAAAATCCATGTACATCGTCATCGGCAGGAAGATCGCCATCGCCATGGTGATGGAGATCCCCGGCATGGCACCGAAGAACAGCCCGATGGCCAGCCCCGGTATCAGCCAGATCCAGGCATCGAGCGACGACGTGAGCAGCGTCAGCGCCGCGTTGACATCATTGAATTCAATCATGCTTGGGCACTCACAGGATGCTCAGAGGGAAGGGGAACGGGATGATCGCGCCGTAGCCATAGATCAGAAGCACCGTGAACACCGTGCTGAAGATCAGGTTGAGCCACCAGCGCCTCTCGCCGCAGATATACAGGCCGACGATCATGAAAAGCCACGTCGCCACGTCGAACCCGATAGTTTCAAGCGACAGGGCAAACGCGGTGAACGAAGCGATCAGCGCGCCGATCCGCGCGAAATGCGACAGCGGCTCCGTGCCTCTTTCGATTTCTTCTTCGGACAGTCTGGGAAAACACTGTGGCACGACGGCCAGCACAAGCAGCAGAGCCAGGATCGCGGTCGGCTGGACCAGGATGAGGTTGTTGGGCCGCAGCGAGACCGCGCGCGCGTCCAGCCAGTAGTAGAGTATCGAGCCGGCGATGAACGCCAGAAGCAGCAAATGCCCCCACATCACGACGATGCGGCCTGATTTTTCTTCCATCCAATTTCCTCCGAACAGGCGCGGGCCGCCCCGCTGAACGGGACGGCCCGCAACCGTCACACTTTGTGATCAGGTGCCCGCAAGCAGATCGATGTGCTGCTCCATGACAGCTGCGGTGTTGCGCAGCGCACGGTTCGAGACCTCAGGCCCGCGCCAGTCGGTGGCGAGCTGCTGGTTGGTCAGCGATTCGATCATTTCCGGGCTCTTCGAGGCCGTCTCGATCGCGTTGAGCAGGATCTCGTAGCGATCGGGGTGCTTCTCCACGAAGGAGCTGTGCACACCCCAGCCGCGCTGCGAGCCGTAGACGAACTCGGCATCCGCGCCCGACACGTCGGTGATCAGGTCGCCGCCCCAGTCGTCGTTGTCGACCTCGTCGAACACCAGCACCGGGCGGATCTGCTCGCGCAGCGGCAGGAAGCCCTGGCCGCCCACCAGCGCGATATCGACCACGCCACCGGCAGCAGCGTTCCGGGCCGGCCCGCCACCGTCATAGGTAACGAGGCGCACCGCGTCGCGCTCGATCCCATGGGCATCGAGCAGCAGCATCAGGTTCACCAGGTCGGCCGAGGCCGGCTGAATCCCGATCGACAAGCTGCCCGGATTCTCCTGCAGGCGCGCGATCACGTCGGCGGCGTCCTGGATGTCCGAGTCGGCCGCCGTCGCCATCAGCGTGTAGTCCTGCGAGGGCAGGTTGATCATGTGGAAGTCATCCACAGTGAACGGCGCATCCTGGGTCAGGATGTTGAGCGGCACATACGGCCCGAACGAGCTGCACGAGATCGTGTAGCCGTCATCGGGCTGCTGCATGAAGAACGTGTGACCCAGCAGCGCGCCTGCGCCACCGCGGTTGATCATGTTCAGCGGCTGACCCAGCGCTTCCTGAAGGAAGGGCGCCGAAGCCCGCGCCAGACGGTCGTTGTAGCCGCCGGTATCAAACGGAATGACCACGTTGATCGGCCGGTCGGGATAGCCGCTCTGCGCCCGCAGAATGGCCGGCGAAGCCACCGTCGCGGCCGCAGCCCCTACCGAGGCGATCCGCAGCATGTCGCGGCGAGTGAAGTTGTTGTTCATTTGCTCCTCCAACTGTCATGGGAACTTTTTAACGGCCGTACCTGCTCTGGCCGGCCGCCGGGCGCCCAGCATGCCCACACCCCGAACCTATGAGATTTGCACATACTGTCAACAATTTTGATGCACCTCCACATAAAACATTTGATACCAATATGTTAGCGTAGAACTTCAAACAATCAGACGCAAAACCCCTAGACCGGCAAGAGGTCTTCGCCGCGGGGAAACCCTAATCAAATCATTGTTTTATATGTTTATTTCAGGGCACAGCAGGCACACCCGGCGGATTCGGCCACCTTCCCCTGCACCGGAATTGCCCGCCAGAAATGTTGACAATTCTCGACTGGCAAGCTTTCTACGGGGCAGCAGCGGCCACGCGACCTTGCGACACGGCCCCCCAAATACCCTGTAAGGGTTCAGACAATCACAGGTTTATCTAAGGAGTCAAAACATGAGCAAGACCGCAGCCCAGGCAAACCATGATTCGGGCCTCACCCGCGAGGTTGGCGCGTTTGTCCGGACAACGAATCTGTCGGATCTGCCGGCGGTTGTCGTGGAAAACGGCAAGAAATCGATCCTCGACGGCCTCGGGCTGGCGCTGTCGGGCTCGGTTGCGCAATCGGGCGAATACGTGCGCCAGCACCTTGCCGATATCGGCGCGGGCAACGGCAATGGCGCCACGGTGATCGGCTCGGACAAGATCGTGCCGGCGCGTTTTGCCGCCTTTGCCAATGGCGTGGGCATCCATGCCGACGATTACGACGACACCCAGCTGGCGGTCGGCAAGGACCGCGTCTATGGCCTGCTCACGCACCCCACGGCCCCCGCGCTACCCTCGGCGCTGGCGATGGGCGAGGTGCTGGGAAGCTCGGGCGCGGATGTGATGCTGGCCTATCACCTGGGCGTCGAGGTCGAGTGCAAGATCGCCGAGGCGATCAACCCCCGCCATTACCAGACCGGTTTCCACGCCACCGCGACCTGCGGCACCTATGCGTCGGCCTCGGCCGCCGGGCGGCTCATGGGGCTGGACGAGGATGCGATGCTGCGCGCACTCTCCATCGCCGGCAGCCAGTCGGCCGGCCTGCGCGAGAACTTCGGCACCATGACCAAGCCCTTCCATGCTGGGCGCTCATCCGAAAGCGGGATCGTCGCGGCGCAGTTTGCCTCCTATGGCTGGACGGCGGCCCCCACGATCCTCGAGGCGCCGCGCGGCTTCTTCTCGGCCGCGGGCGGCGGGTATGACCACGACTCCATCCACGGCAAGCTGGGCAACCCCTGGACCTTCGACAGCCCCGGCGTGTCGATCAAGCCGCACCCGTCGGGCTCGCTCACACATCCGGGCATGACCGAGATGCTGCGCCTGATCCGCGAGAACGACATCAAGGCGGCGGATGTGAAGCATGTGCGCGTGGGCACCAACTCCAACATGCCCAACGCACTGATTCACCACCGCCCCACCAACGAGCTGCAGGCCAAGTTCTCGATGGAGTTCTGCATGGCCATCCTGCTGATCGAAGGGCGCGCGGGCCTCAACGAATTCACCGACGAGGTGGTGATGCGCCCCGATGTGCAGGAGTTCATCAAGAAGGTCGATTTCGTCATCGACGAGCGTGCCGAGTCCGCAGGCTATCACCTGATGACCACCTATATCGACATCACGCTCAACGACGGCAAGGTGATCTCGGGCAAGGCCGATTTCGGCCGCGGCAGCCCCGCAATCCCGATGAGCTATGACGAAGTCGCCGAGAAGTTCCACGAATGCGCCGAGTTCGCCGGCTGGGACAAGGCCAAGGCCGATGAGGTCGTGGCCCGCGTGGCCGAGTTCGACAAGCTTTCGGATGTGCGCGGACTTATGGCGCTTCTGCGCAAGGGCTGAGCATGAGCGGGCGCGCGCAACCAGAGAATGGCAAGGGGGGTGGCGGCCGCCGCCTTCCACCGCTGCTGCGCGATGTGACGCTCTGGCGGCAGCTTGGCCGCACCTATGCGCTGTCGGTCATTGCCGGGGCGATCGCGGTCTGGGCGGGTATTCCCCTGCCCTGGATGCTGGGGCCGTTCTTCGCCTGGGCGGCGATGTCGCTCATGGGGTTGCGGCCCACGCTGATGCCCATGGGGCGCGAGCTGGGTCAGGTCGCCATCGGCGTGGTAGTGGGAATGCGCTTCACGCTGCCGTTGCTGCTGGCCACCATGAGCCTTTTGCCCGCGATGTTTCTCGGCACGATCTATGTGATCTTGCTGACCATGTCGGCGGCGGTGCTGTTCGGCTGGCTGGCGCGGGTTGATCATGTGACGGCGTTTTTCGCCACTGCCGCCGGCGGGGTGGCCGACATGGCCCGCGTGGCGCAGAAATTCGGCGGTGTGACGCAATCGGTCGCGGTGGTTCATGCGCTGCGGGTGGCCTGCGTGGTGGGGCTGGTGCCCTTCATCGTGGTCTTTCTGGGCGAGCGCGGCACCCCGCCCCTGATCGCGGACGAGGTCACCGGCACCGTCTGGCTGGTGCCCGTGGCGCTGCTGCTGGGGTATCTGGGCGCGCGCGCGCTCAAGCCCACCCCGATTCCCAACCCCTGGCTGGTCGGCCCGATCTTTGTGGGCATGGCGCTGGGCATCTCGGGTGTCTTTCATGTGCATGTGCCGGGCGTAGTGATCGTGGTGGCGCAGATCGCGCTGGGCACCTGGCTGGGCGCGCAGTTCCGGCGCGAGCAACTGGGCGCCCTGCCCCGCGTCACGGCTGCCGGGCTGGCCATTTCGCTATACCTTGTGGTTGGCGCGGCACTTGGCGCCTGGGTCTTTTCCGCTGCCACCGGCGTGGCCTTTACCACGGCGTTTCTCGGCTTTGCCCCGGCGGCCGTGACCGAGATGGTGCTGGTGGCCAAGTTCATGGACCTGGAAGCCGAGATCGTCACCGCCTTTCACGTTCTGCGCATCGCCATCGTCGCCTCGACGGTGCTGCTGGTGTTCAGACTTTACGGAAAACTGAGAGGAGTTCGCCTTGAACCTTGAATTTGCAGGCCGCCGCGTTCTGATCGTGGGCGGCAGTTACGGGATCGGCAAGGCCGCGGCGCAGATATTCGTGGCCGAGGGCGCCGATGTGGTCATCGCCTCGCGCTCGGCGCAGAACCTGGAGGAAGCCGCCACCGAGATCGCAACCGCCACCAGCGGCAAGCCCCCCGCGCATCTGGTCTGCGATGTGACGCAGCCCGACGCCGGCGAGGTGCTGGCCGATGAGGTTGCCCGCCGCTGGGGTGGTGCGCTCGATGTGCTGGTCACGGCGGTGGGCGGCTCGATCCGCTCGGCCTTTGCCGATCTCAGCGATGAGGACTGGATCAATAACTATACCTTCAACGTGCTCTCGACCGTGCGCGCCATCCGCGCGCTGGAGCCTGCGCTGGCAAAGGGGAGCGCGCCGGCCATCGTCACGCTGGGCGCGGCGGCCTCCAAGATGCCCTATCAGCACCAGATCGCGTCGAACGTGCACAAGGCCGGGCTGCTGGGGCTGAACAAGACGCTTGCGGCCGAATTCGCAGCCAGCGGTATCCGCGTCAATCTGGTCGCGCCGGGGCGCACGCTCACCCCGCTCTGGACCAACCGCGCCGACAAGATGTCGGCCGACGAGGGCCGCCCGCGCGAGGAAATCCTTGCCGAGTTTTCAAAGGACATCCCGCTTGGCCGCTTCGGCCAGCCCGAGGAGATCGCCGCCATGGTCGTCTGGCTGGCAAGCCCCAAGGCCAGCTATGTCACCGGCCAGGCCATCAACGTTGACGGCGGCATCGCCCGCGGTCTGCTTTAAGGAGAACAGATATGAACGCACATCATCAGGAAGCCGACCTGGGCATCCCCAAGGTTACAGAGATTCTGGCCGACTGGGTTGTCGGGCTGAAAGACAGCGATATACCCGACCCGGTGCGCCGCGAGGGGCTGCGCACTTTCGTCAACTGGGTGGGCTGCGCCGTCGGCGGGGCCGACCATGAAACCACCGAGGCCGCGCTGCGCGCCTTCACGCCGTTCTCGGGGCCGAAAACCTCCAGCGTGCTGGGCCGCAAGGACAAGCTGGACCCGGCGCATGCGGCGCTGGTCAATGGCATCACCAGCCATGTGCTCGATTATGACGACACGCATCTGAAAACCATCCTGCATCCGGCGGGGCCGGTGGTTTCGGCGATCCTGGCGCTGGCCGAGATGCGGCCGATCTCGGGGCGTGACTTCCTGACCGCGCTGATCGCCGGGGTGGAGGCCGAAAGCCGCATCGCCAATTGCGTCTACCCGCACCACTATGACCGCGGCTGGCACATCACCGGCACTGCCGGCGTCTTTGGCGGCGCGGCCGCCGTGGGCAAGATGATCGGGCTCAATGCACAGCAGATGCGCTGGGCTTTCGGGATTGCGGCCTCGCAGGCCTCGGGGCTGCGCGAGCAGTTCGGCACCATGACCAAAAGCTTCCACCCCGGCATTGCCGCGCGCAACGGCATGATGTCGGCGCTCCTGGCAGAGTCGGGCTATGACAGCTCGGAACGTGCCATCGAGGCCCCGCGCGGCTTTGCCCAGGTGATGTCGGACAAGCAGGACTGGGACGAGATCATCGAAGGGCTGGGCACGCGTTGGGAATCGGCGACCAACAGCTACAAGCCCTTTGCCTGCGGCATTGTCATCCACCCCACCATCGACGGCTGCATCCAGCTGCGCGAGCAACTGGGTGACAAGGTGGGCCAGATCGCCGCCGTGAAGCTGCGCACGCATCCGCTGGTGCTGGAACTGACGGGCCGCAAATCGCCCAGGACCGAGCTGGAAGGCAAGTTCAGCGTCTATCACTGCGCCTCGGTCGCGCTGCTGCATGGTGACGGGGCGCCCACGGCCTTTACCGACGAGATCGTCAATGATGCGCAAGTCGTCGCCCTGCGCAGCAAGATCGAGGCCGAGAGCAACCCGAACTGCCACGAGGCCGAAGTGGAAATCGAGGTCACGCTGACCGACGGCTCCACCAGCCGCCTGCATGTGGAGCGCGCCATCGGCTCGGCCGAGGTGCCGCTGACCGACGAACAGATCAACACCAAGTTCACCAAACAATCGGAGCTTGTCGTGGGCGCAGCCATCACCGGCCAGCTTCTGGAAAAATCCTGGGCGCTCGAGTCGCTGGCCGACGCCGGTGACGTGGCGCGCGCTTCGGTTCCGGCCTGAAAGGTAGGGGTATGAGTAAAGACAGCAAGAGTTTGCGCATCGGCATCCTGGAGGGCGACGAGATCGGGCACGAGATCGTGCCCGCCTCGGTGCAGATCGCGCGCGCGGCGGCGGAAATGACCGGCCAGGCCATCGACTGGGTCGATGTGCCGATCGGCCAGCGCGCGCTGAAGACCCATGGCCACACCATGCCCGAGGGAACGCTTGAGACCCTGGGCACGCTGGATGGCTGGATCCTCGGCCCCATCGGGCACCGCGACTACCCCAAGGTGCCCGAGGCAGTGAACCCACACCCGATCCTGCGCAAGCATTTCGACCTGTTCGGCAATGTGCGGCCCACACGCTCTTTTCCCGATATCGGCTGCCTGCATGACGATATCGACCTGGTGATCGTGCGCGAGAACAACGAGGGCTTCCAGCCCGATCGCAACGTGGTCGCCGGCTGCGGTGAGTTCCGCCCCAACCATGACGTGACCATCTCGGTGCGGGTGATCTCGGTCGAAGGGTCGAAGAAGGTCGCGCGCGCCGCCTTCGAGATCGCGCGCGGGCGGCGCAAGCGGCTGACGCTGGTGCACAAGAACACCGTCTACAAGCTGGGCTGCGGCATGTTCGTCGACAGCTGCTACGAGGTCGCCAAGGACTACCCGGATGTGACGGTCGACGAGGTGATCGTCGACACCATGGCGATGCGGCTGGTGCGCGATCCGCAAAGCTTCGACACCATTGTCACCACCAACATGTTCGGCGACATCCTGACCGACGAGGCCGCAGGGCTTGTCGGCGGGCTGGGCATGGCGCCGGGGCTTTGCATCGGGCGCGGTTCGGTGGCGATGGCGCAGGCCACGCATGGCTCGGCCCCCGACATTGCCGGGAAGAACCTGGCCAATCCCTACGCGATGATCGAATCCACCCGGATGCTGTTCGACTGGCTGGGCCAGCAGCACAAGCTGGAGGCCGCCAGCAAGATGGCCGCGCTGATGCGCAAGGGGATCGACGCGGCGCTGGCCAACCCCGCCACCCGCACGCCCGACATCAACGGCACCGGCAGCCAGAGCGACATGGTGAACGGCATTCTCGAGGGCATGAAGGCATGAAGACATATCGGCTTGCAGTGATCGGCGGAGATGGCGTCGGCCCCGAGGTGATCGAAGCGGGGGTTTCGGTGCTGGAGCGCCTGGCCGCAACCGATGGCGGCTTTCGCGTCGAGGCCACGCGGTTCGACTGGGGCTCGGACCGCTACCGCCGCACCGGACAGATGATGCCCGAGGACGGGGTCGAGACCCTGCGCGGCTTTGACGCCATCTATTTCGGCGCGGTGGGCGACCCGGTCATCCCCGACCACATCACCCTGTGGGAGTTGCGGCTGGCGATCTGCCAGGGGCTGGATCAATATGCCAATGTCCGCCCTACCCGGCTGATGCCCGGCATGAAAGGCCCGCTGCGCCCCGAACTGGGCGAGGCCATCGACTGGCTGATCGTGCGCGAAAATTCCGAGGGCGAATATGCCGGCGTCGGCGGGCGCGCCCATGCGGGCCTGCCGATCGAGCTGGGCATGGACGTGGCCATCTTCACCCGCGCCGGAATCGAACGCATCGCGCGTTTCGCCTGCGAGGCCGCCATGCAGCGCCCGCGCAAGCGGCTCACCATCGTCACCAAGTCGAACGCGCAGCGGCATGGGCTGGTGCTTTGGGATCAGGTCTGCCGCGAAGTCATTGCCGAGTATCCCGCGCTCGAGGTGGACTGGAAGCTTGTCGATGCCATGGCGGCACTGATGGTCACGCGGCCGGGCGATTTCGACACGATCCTCGCCACCAATCTGCACGCCGACATTCTGTCTGACCTGGCCTCGGCGCTGACCGGCAGCCTGGGCAATGGTGCGACCGGAAATATCGACCCTTCAGGCAACGCGCCGTCAATGTTCGAGCCGATTCACGGATCGGCATTTGACATAACGGGGAAGGGCGTGGCAAACCCGATCGGTGCTTTCTGGACAGGCAGCCTGATGCTTGATCACCTGGGCCAGCCCGAGGCCGCCGCGCGGCTGATGCGCGCCATTGAGGGCGTGACCGCCGCCGGCCCCTTCACCCCCGACATGGGTGGACAGGCCAACACTGCCGCCGTGACCGAGGCCGTTCTGGCCCAGTTGGAGGCATGACACACCCCGCGCAGGCCTGCCCGGCCGGCCTGCGCCCGCTGAAACGAAAACGCAAGAACAGCCATGCTCGAGCCAGATGAACCCGTCAAGGCCCTGAACCTGTTGCGCACAACCTCGCTGACCGGCGTGGTCGAGCGCGAGCTTGAGCAGATGATCCTCTCGGGCAAGCTCAAGCCGGGCGAGCGGCTGAACGAGATCCAGCTTTCCAACCGTTTCGGCACCAGCCGCGGCCCGTTGCGCGAGGCGATGCGCAGCCTTCAGGCCAAGGGATTGGTGTTCTTCATCCGCAACCGCGGCGTGTTCGTCGCGGAAATCTCGATCGAGGAAGCGCTGGAAATCTACGACCTTCGCGCGGCGCTTTTCGGGCTGGCCGGGCGGCTCTTGAGCGACCTTGCCACCGATGCGCTGCTCGACCAGCTCGAAGGCTTCATCACCCGCATGGACGCGGCTGTCGAGGCGCGCGATTTCGATCAGTATTACCCGATCAATCTGGCGTTTCACGATTTTCTCATCAAATCGACCGGCAACAAGACGCTTGAGCGCGAATACCACAGTTTCGTGCACAAGCTGCATCTGTGCCGCACCCGCGGGCTGGTGCAGGCGGGCGGGCTGCTGGTGTCGAACCGCGAGCATCGCGAAATGGTCGATGCCGTGGCCTCGGGCCAGCGCGAGCGCGCGCATGAGGCTTTTTTCCGCCATGTGGAGCGCTCAAAATCGCGCTTTCATTCGACCGTGACCAGCGAAGAGAAGTAATGCTTCACGTCCCGTCCCGTCAGCGCTGCATCACGTAATGCCCCGGCGCGGGTTCGCGCGCGTGAAAGGGGCCGCTTTCCTGCCCCATCGCAGGAGGGGCGACGGGGGCGCCAGAGCGTTCGTCCAGCCACTCCACAAGGGCCGGCCACCACGAGCCATCATGCCGTGCCGCCGTATCGAGCCACGCCTCGGGCGAAAGATAGCGATCGTCGCGCCCGCGCGAATGGATGCGATAGTCGCGCCCCTTGCGCCCCGGCTCGCTGATGATGCCGGCATTGTGCCCGCCCTTGGTCAGCACGAAGGTCAGGTCGGCGTCGGTCAGCAGGTGCAGCTTGTAGACCGATTGCCAGGGCGCCACATGGTCCGACAGCGTCGAGACGCAGAAGATCGGCGCCTGAATATCCGACAGCGCCACAGGCGCGGCGCCCAGCTCGTACTTGCCGCGCGCCAGTTCGTTATCGAGGTAGAAGCGGCGCAGATACTCGCTGTGCATCCGGTAGGGCATCCGCGTGGCGTCGGCGTTCCAGGCCATGAGGTCGAACATCTCCTGCCGGCGGCCCATCAGGTATTCATGCACATAGCGTGACCAGATCAGATCGTTCGAGCGCAGCAACTGGAACGCCCCGGCCATCTGCCGCGTGTCCAGATAGCCCTGATCCCACATCATGTTTTCCAGGAACGTGACTTCGCTTTCGCTGACAAAAAGCTGCAACTCGCCCGGATCGCTGAAATCGGTCTGCGTGGCCAGCAATGTCAGGCTGGCCAGGCGGTCATCACCATCGCGTCCCATGGCGGCCGCCTGCGCCGCCAGCAATGTGCCGCCCAGGCAGTAGCCCATCGCATGAAGTTTCCCGGCGCCAGTGATCGCGCAGGCCGCATCCATCGCCTTGCCAAGGCCGCCCAGGTAATCCGCCATGCCCAGCTCGCGGTCCTCGGCTGTGGGGTTGCGCCAGGACATGGCAAAGACGGTATAGCCCTGCTCGACCAGATAGCCGATCAGCGAATTCTGTGGCGACAGATCGAGGATATAGTATTTCATGATCCAGGCGGGCACGATCAACACCGGCTCGGGCCGGACCTTGCCGGTTTTCGGGGCATACTGGATCAGTTCGAACAGATGGCTGCGATACACCACCTGCCCCTCGGTCACAGCGACATCGCGGCCGGGCAGGTAATCTTCTGCGCCCAGCGGCGGCTTGCGCGAAATCGCGCGGTCCCAATCCTCGATCATGTTCATCGCGCCGCGCATGAGATTGGCGCCGCCCTGCTCGATCGTGGTGCGCAGAACCTCGGGATTGGTGGCGATGAAATTCGCCGGCGACACCATGTCGAGCATCTGCCGCGAGACGAAGGAAACCGTCTTCTCCTGCGCCGGGGTCAGGCCCGGCACGTCGTTCGTGGCATTGTACCACCATTGCTGGGTCATCAGGAAATTCTGGTAGATCAGGTTATAAGGCCATTGCCGCCAGCCCTTGTCATCAAAACGCCGGTCATGCGACAGCGGCGCGATGCAGGGTGTGCAGGCCTCGTTGCGCCAGGCCTGACCGGCAAAGGCGCTCAGCCGCGCCGTTTTGCGCCCGGCCTTCTCGACAAGCTGAAGCTGCTTGCCCGGCGCGCCCATCAGGTGGATCCACCATGCCGCAAAGGTCGCCCCCAGCCCGAAGGGCGTGATCCCCGCGGTGAAGCGGGCCAGATGCGCCTGATACGCCCTGTCCATGCTGCGGGTGCCGTAGGCATCGGGCATTTCATCGCCCGGCATGGCGCAGAATTCGGGCGGGTCGGCACTCAGCCCGCGCCGGCGCTCGGCCTCGGCCGTGCCGTTAGGGGGCACGGGCGCCTCTGCGGCCAGCACTGTCTGCCGGGTAGCGCGGCCCGCGCCGGCGGCCTCGGCCTTTGCGCTGCGGGCAGTCCGGCCCTGTTTTGGCGGGGTTGCCTTGGCCTGCGGCTTCGGCGGGCTGGCCGACGCGACAGCGGCCTTCTTCACACTCTTGCGCGCGGCCGGACGGGCACGGCGGCCACTGGCTGACTGGCGGCGGGACGGGGTGGTCGTGTCGGATCGCTTGGCCATGATCTGGCATTGCTCCCTTCTTTCCGGGGCGTGTTCAAACGGGGCAAGCGGGGCCACATCGCCCCTGCCCCCAAAATTCTCTCTCGGCTACAGATGTGTATGCCGGGCGCCTGCCGCAAGCACCCCGGTGGCTGCCCCAATACCCTGACGGATCAAAGCGGGGTTGCGTGTTCTTTCTCCGGTTTCCGGCCGGGCGCGAAAGCCATGCAGACCTGCAGCATGGCGAGATTCGCATCGGCAAGATGCGTCATGCAGCGCGCGGCGACCTGCTGTGCCTCGCGCCCGTCTTCGGCAATGCGCTCGACCGAGCCGCCGCACCACGCCGCGATCGCCTGCGGCGGGGCAGAGATGCCCGCGCCCGTCTCGCCTGCGTGCATGACCTCCTGTGCGGCCTTGGTAGCCGTATCCAGCGCCTGCTGGCGGCGCTCAAGCCAATGCGCCCAGAATGCGCTCACCTCGCCCAGGATGGCATACTGAGCCTCGGCGCCGCGCGCGATCACCGGGCCGATACAGGGCATCGCTGCCAGGGGCGCAGCCATGGCCTGCCATGCCTCCACCCCGGGCATCTCGGGCTGGGGCAGGATATGGGTTTTACGGATCGGTGCGTTCATGGCGTGTCCTCCTGAGAGATGTTTCGGGCGCCGAAGCCCTGCCCTAACGTCAACCACAGCCGCACTCCATGATTCAGGTCAAATCACAAGACCGCTTGCACGGGCTTCCACCGGGCTAGTGCGCAACATTCCGCCGAACGGCGCGCCGGGCGCACATGTCGCGGGCAGTCTGTGGCTAAGCCGCTTTCGGCGTGGGGCAGCGGGGCAGACGGTCAGATGTCGCGAAAAAGCTGGGCCTGGCGAGGGGTCCAGTTCACGGCAAGGCGATAGCCGTTCTCGGCCTCGCGCTCGGATTCGACCACGCCCTGCTCATAGAGCCAGGCGCGGCGGCGGCCTTCATCAAAGCCCAGAACGATCTCGCGACGCTGGCGGTCGGCATCGAGCACCGCGCCGATCCGCGCGACCAGCCCTTCCATCCCCTCGCCCGTCAGGGCCGAAAGCGCCAGCACATTCTCGCGCCGCTCTGCCTGGGCCTGAAGGGTCGCGCGCGCCTCCGGATCGAGCCTGTCGAACTTGTTCCAGACCTCGATCAACGGGGTCTCCTCGGCCACGCCCAGGCTGGTGAGGATCGCCTCGACATCCTCGGCCTGTTCCTCGGTCTCGGGGTGCGAGATGTCGCGCACATGGCAGATCAGATCGGCCTCGAGCACCTCTTCCAGCGTGGCGCGAAAGGCCGCGACAAGCTGCGTCGGCAGGTCCGAGATGAAGCCCACCGTATCCGACAGGATCACCTGCGCCCCGGTCGAGAGCCGAACCGCCCGCATCGTCGGGTCGAGCGTGGCAAAAAGCATGTCCTTGGCCATCACCTCGGCACCGGTCAGGCGGTTGAACAGCGTGGATTTCCCGGCGTTGGTGTAGCCCACCAGCGCCACGATCGGGAACGGCACCCGCCGCCTTGCGGCACGATGCAATTCGCGCGTGCGGGTCACTTTCTCAAGCTGGCGGCGCAGGCGCGTCATCTGCTCGTCGATGGCGCGGCGGTCAGCCTCGATCTGGGTCTCGCCGGGGCCGCCGACAAAGCCGAGGCCGCCGCGCTGACGCTCGAGGTGGGTCCAGGCGCGCACCAGCCGCGTGCGCTGATAGGACAGTGCGGCCAGCTCGACCTGCAGCACCCCCTCGCGCGTGCGCGCACGGTCCGCAAAAATCTCCAGGATCAGCCCGGTGCGGTCCAGCAGCTTGACGTTCCAGTCGCGTTCGAGATTGCGCTGCTGCACCGGCGTGACCGGGCCATCGACCAGCACAAGCTCGACCTCGTCTTCCTCGATCCGCGCCTTGAGTTCCTGCAGCTTGCCCTTGCCGAACAACCGTCCCGGCTGCGCCTTGGGCAGCGTGACGATGGCCGCGCCGACAATCTCGATCCCAGGCAGGGCGAGGGCCAGCGCCACGGCCTCTTCCAGCGCCGATTCGGCACTGCGCCGCCGCTCCTGACTGCGGATATCGGGGTGCAGCACCAGCGCCCGCGTCTTGCGTGCGCCGCCCTGCCCGCCGAGCTGGCTCACCTCGATCACCACGCGGCAGGCACCCCGGCGCGCCCGGGCCGCGGGTGGTGCACGGCCCCTGACCGGGCCGATGGCACGGCCGGCTTACTCTTCACCTTCATAAAGGCTGATCGGCTGCCCCGGCATGATCGTCGAGATCGCGTGTTTGTAGACAAGTTGCGATTGCCCGTCGCGGCGCAGCAGCACGCAGAAATTGTCGAACCAGGTTATCACTCCCTGCAGCTTGACCCCGTTTATGAGAAATACGGTGACGGGCGTCTTGTTCTTGCGAACATGGTTGAGAAAGGCGTCCTGCAAATTCTGTTGTTTATCTGAAGCCATTGGGTTCCACCCTTTTGTTTTGTCGCGAAGGGGCGCCCCTTCGCAGCTTCGGCCATTTGCAGGAAGTATGGTGCGGGAAAGGCGGAGTTTCCACCCCAAAACCGCAAAGTCCGCCTGCGGCGCGCTCAGCGGCGCCACGACTCGGGCACCAGAAGCGCCACGATCGCCAGCATCTCGAGCCGCCCCAATGTCATGGCCAGCGCCAGGAGCGCGCGCTGCCCGTCATTCAGCCCGGCAAAGCCCGGCCCGGCCTCGCCCATGATCGCGACAAGCGGCCCGGTCGTGGTGACCGAGGCCACCGAATAGATCAGCGCCACCTCAAACCCGGCCCCCGAAATCGAAAGCGCGGCCACCGTGAGCGCCAGCGTGAGCAGAAACAGCATGAAGGCGATCCAGGCGGCATAGGCCCCCTCGCGCCGCAGCTTGCGCGCCCGCCCGCCGCCGCCGGCCACCACGTTCGGATGCACGAGTTTCTCCATCTCGTGCCAGCCTTGCCGGTACAGCGCGTAAAGACGCAAGAGCTTGATCCCGCCGCTGGTGGTGGCCACACCGCCGCCGATCAGCGCCACGCCCGCCAGCAACAGCCCCGGCGCGGTCAGCCCGGCCCAGGCACGGCTGTGCTCCCAGTCGCCCGAAATGAAACCCGTGGTAGTCAGGAACGAGGTGAGCGTGAACAGGCTTCCCCAGATCGCACGCAGCGCGCCGGCAAGGCTGTCATCCTCGCCCGGCGCGGCGCCCAGCCAGTGCCGCAGGAACATCGCCAGCGACAGCACCCCCACTACCAGTGCCGCAAGGTGCAGTTCGGGATCGCGCCGCAGCCGGCGCCGCTGGTCGGGCTGAACCCGGCCCGGCAGGCTGCGCCGGGTGATCGCAAAGATCAGAAAGCCCAACATCAGCGCCTCGCCCAGCCGCCCCGACCCGGAGGCGGCCGGCTCGGCCAGCGGGGTTATGCCTGAGGTCGAAAGGATCGCCATCGCATGGCAGAGCGCGGTGAAAACCTCGTCCCCCGCCACCACCAGCCCCAGCCAGAGCGCCAGCGTCAGCCCACCATAGAGCGGCGCCAGCAGCCGCAGATAGATCAGCAGCCGCGCCGACCCGTCCATGCGCGGCCCCAGCAGCCCCGGCTCGGCGCGACCCACGGCGCGGCCGGTTTCCACCTCAAGCCCGCCCAGATTGAGCGGCGCGAGAAGCGCAATGGCGACCAGAAGCACGAAAAAGCCGCCCAGCCAGCCCACCAGCGAACGCCACAGATGCACCGCGCGCGCGACTGTCTCGGGCGCCTCGATCACCGTCGCGCCGGTGGTGGTGAAGGCCGAAACCATCTCGAACCAGGCCCCGGCAAAGCCCAGCCCCGGCACCGCCCCTGCCATCGGCAGGGCCAGCACCGGCGGCAGCAGCAGATAGGCCCCGACAAGCGAAATCATCTGGCTGCGCACCTGATCGCGCGGATCGTAGCGCTGCGTCGCGACCCCCAGCAGCGCGCCGAACACCAGCACGATGAGCGCGCTCAGGGCAAAGTTCTCGGCCGCCGCGCTTTCGCCCTCGATCAGCGCATAACCGGCAGGCACCAGCATCGCCAGCCCCGCTGCCCCGAGAAGCAGCACAAGAAGCGGCAGATCGACCAGCCGGCGCATCGGATCAGAAATAGTCCACGGAGACCTGCACGAGCCGCTCCACCGCCGGCACATCCGCCGCCAGCGCGAAGATGACGACCACATCGCCATCTTCCAGAACGGTGCTGCCGCGCGGGCGCTGCAACGCGCCCCCCTTCTGGACGGCGCCCACCAGCACCCCCTCGGGGAAATCGATGTCACGGATGCGCTGCCCGGCCATCGGCGAGGCGGCCAGCACCTGCGCCTCGATCACCTCGGCCTCGTTATCACCGACCGAATAGATCTGCCGCACCCGCCCCAGGCGCACATGCCGCAGGATCGACGAAACCGTGGTCGCGCGCGGCACGATATGGGCGTCGATGTTCAGCGGCTCCATCAGCGGCGCAAGCGAGGGGTCGTTGATCAGCGCGATCGAGAGCGAGCAGCCCATCGTCTTGGCCCGCACCGCAGCCAGCATGTTGGTCTTGTCGTCATTGCTGACGGTCAGCACGGCATCGGCGGTCGCAACGCCGGCTTCCTGCAGCAGCTCGGGGTCCAGCCCATCGCCATGCAGCACGATCGTGCGCTCAAGCGCGTCGGCGGCCTTCTCGGCGCGGGCGCGGTCCGCCTCGATCACCCGCACACGCATCCGGCGCGGCCCGGCCTCCAGCGCGCGCGCCACGGTCAGCCCGACATTGCCGCCGCCGATGATCAGTGCGCGTTCCTGCCGCAGCACGGGTTTGCCGAAGACCTCGAGCGAGCGGTCCACGTCATCGGAATGGGTGAACAGATAGATCTGGTCGCCCGCGAAAAGCTGGTCCTCGGGTTCGGGGGCAAAGAGCGTCTTGTCGCGCCGCACGCCGACGACCATCGCGCGCAGGGTCGAAAAGAGATCGGTCAACTGCTGCAGCGGAGTGTTGAGCACCGGGCAGTCCTCGTCCAGCGCGATTCCCATGAGCTGCCCCTGCCCGTCGAGAAACTCGGCAATGTCAAAGGCCGCGGGCGCGCGAAGGCGGCGCAAGGCGGCGCCGGCAACCTCGCGCTCGGGGCTGATGATGACGTCGATGGGCAGATGTTCGCGGCGGTAGAGATCGGAATAGCGCGGGTCGAGATAGCTCTGCGCCCGCAGCCGCGCGATCTTGCGGGTGACGTTGAACACCGAATGCGCCACCTGACAGGTCACCATGTTGACCTCGTCGGAATAGGTGGCGGCGATGATCATGTCGGCGTCGCGCGCGCCCGCGGCATCGAGCACCTCGGGATGGCAGGCAAACCCCGTCACCCCCTGCACATCAAGCACCTCGGTTGCCCGGCGCACCAGTGCGGGATTGTTATCGACCAGCGTGACATCGTTGGTGTCGTTCGACAGCCGCCGCGCGATCTGCCAGCCAACCTGCCCGGCCCCGCAGATGATGATCTTCATCGTCGCTTCCTTCTCGCGGCCCGTAGCCCTGCTCGCAGCCTTGCATGACAGAGCGCCAACAGGGCGTCAATCGCGCCGGCCCCGCGGGCTGTCAGGCCTCGCTTTCCTCGGCGGCATCCGGCTTGCGGTTGGGGCCATTCGCGTTGCCTGTCACGACCCCCAGCGACTTGAGCTTGCGGTGCAGCGCCGAGCGTTCCATGCCGACGAAATTGGCGGTGCGGCTGATATTGCCGCCGAAGCGGTTGATCTGGGTCAGTAGGTATTCGCGTTCGAACAGCTCGCGCGCCTCGCGCAGCGGCAGCGTGGCCAGCCCCCCCGACATGACGATCCGCCCCGGCTCGTCGCTGTTGCCGCCCTCGCCCTGCAATTCCTGCGCGCGGATCGCGCCGTTGCTGTCGCCCAGGATCAGCACACGTTCGATCACGTTGCGCAATTGCAGGACGTTGCCGGGCCAGGCCGTCGTCTGCAAGAGCGCCTTGGCCTCCTCCGAGAGCTCGCGCGCGGGCAGGCCCTGGCTGCGGTTGAGTTGGACGATAAAGTGCCGCGCCAGTTCGGGGATGTCCTCGCGCCGCTCTTCCAGCGAAGGCACGGTGATGGGCACCACGTTCAGCCTGTCGTAGAGTTCCTGCCGGAAGTTTCCGGCGGCAATCTCGGCCTTCAGGTCGCGCGTGGTTGAGGAAATCACCCGCAGATCCACCCGCACCTTGTCGGAGCCGCCCACGCGCATGAATTGCTGCTCGACCAGAACGCGCAGGATCTTCGATTGCGTGCCGGGCGGCATGTCGGCCACCTCATCCAGGTAGATCACCCCGCCATGCGCCTGTTCGAGCAGCCCCTGCTCGATTCCGCGGCCGGCGGATTCGCGGCCGAACAGCACCTCTTCCATGCGCGCAGGTTCGATCGAGGCGGCGCTGACGGTCACGAACGGCCCTTCGGCGCGGCCGGAATTGGCATGGATGAAGCGCGCGGCCATCTCCTTGCCCGCGCCCGAAGGCCCCCAGAGCATCACCCGGCCATTGGATTTGGTGACTTTCTCAAGCTGGCTCTTCAGCGTGCGGAAGGCGGGCGAGTTGCCGATCATGTCGGTCTCGACGACATCGCGGCGCCGCAGTTCCACGTTCTCGCGCCGCAGCCGCGAGGCCTCCATCGCGCGGCCGATCACCACGAGAAGCTGGTCGATGTTGAACGGCTTTTCGATGAAGTCATAGGCGCCTTGCTTGATCGCGGCGACGGCGATCTCGATATTGCCGTGGCCCGAGATGATCACCACCGGAATGTCGGGATTCGAGCGCTTGACGGTCATCAGAATGTCGATCCCGTCCATCGCGCTGCCCTTGAGCCAGATGTCGAGGATTATCAGCGCCGGCGGGTCGGCGTTGATCTCGGCCATGGCGGTGTCGGAATCCGGGGCCAGCCTGATCCCGTAGCCCTCATCGCGCAGGATATCCGCAATCAGTTCGCGAATATCGCGTTCATCGTCAACTATCAGGATGTCGCCCAATTTTATAACTCCTGCAATTTCTTATCGCACTCGCTTAAGGTTGGATGCCGCCTCGGTCAGCAGCGGCAGGCGGATCTCGGCCTGTGCTCCGGGCCGTGCGGCGCCGCCGAATACCGGCGCATCGCCCAGGCGCAGCGTGCCGCCATGTTCTTCGATGATCTTCTTGACAATTGGAAGGCCCAGCCCGGTGCCCTCGTCGCGGGTGGTGACGTAGGGCTCGAACAGGCGCGCGCTGTCTTCCGGCAGGCCGATGCCGTTGTCGCAGATGGTGATGCGCACCGATGCCTCGTCGTGTTCCAGCGCAACGCGGATTTCCGGAGAATAACCCTCGGGGATGCCACTTTTTACAAGGCTTTCAATTGCTTCTCCGCTGTTCTTGATAAGGTTCGTGAAAGCCTGCGAAAGCATCGTGGCGTCGATTTCCAGCACCAGCGATTCATCGGGCAGGTCGGCGGTGATCTTCACGTCCGGCAGCCCCGCCTCCTGCAGCAGAACCGCATCGCGCACCAGCCGCACGATGTCCTGGCTGCGGCGATCGGGCTCGGGCATCCGGGCAAAGCGCGAAAACTCATCAACTATGCGCCGCAAGTCATTGGTTTGCCGTATGATTACATCGGCATGAGAGTCCAGCGCCTCGGCTTCGTCACCAACCAGCGGGCGGAACTTGCGCTTGATGCGTTCGGCCGCAAGCTGGATCGGGGTGAGCGGGTTCTTGATCTCATGCGCGATGCGGCGGGCCACATCGCCCCAGGCCGCCAGCCGCTGGGCGCTGACCAGGTCGGTCACATCGTCGAAGGCAACCACATACCCTTCGAGCGCGCCGCCATCGCTGCGCCGGGTGGCCAGCCGCACCAGCAAGGTCTCAAGCCGCCCGCCCCGGCTGATGCGCAGCTCTTCCTGTGCATGGCTGCGCCCGCTGTCGCGCAGCGCATCGAAAGGCGCGGCGAACTCGGGCACTGCCTCGCCCAGCGGGTGGCCGATCGCCCTGGCCGGGTCGATCTGCAACAGCGTCTCGGCCGAACGGTTCACGAAATCGACCCGGCCCGTATCGTCCAGCCCGATCACCCCCGGCGAGACCGAGGAAAGAACCGAATCGAACAGCCGCCGCCGCGCCTCGATCTGGCGGTTGTTCTCGAGCAGGGTTTCGCGCTGCCGTTTAAGCTGCCGGGTCATCTGGTTGAACACCCGCCCGAGAGTCGCGAATTCGTCATTGCCGCGGTCTTCCAACACCTGCACGTCGAGATCGCCCTGGCCCACGCGCTCGGCCGCGCCGGCCAGCCGCCCCACCGGGCGCGACAGCCGTTCGGCAAACCACAACCCCAGCCAGATCGCCGCCAGGATGAGAATCAGCGCAAACCCAAGGTAAAGCAGGCTGAACTCGAACAGGATGCGCCCGCGCTCGCGTTCAAGCTGCTGATACAGAACGATTGTCTCGCGGGTTTCGTCCAGCAGGTTCAGAATCGCCCCATCGACATTGCGCGACACGTAAAGCAGCCGGTCGGCAAAGGCCTCGAGCGGCACGAGCGCGCGGAATTCATCATTCGTCCAGTCCTTGATGACCACCGTTTCGCCGGCCAGGGCGCGCGCCAGGTCCTCTTCGCCGGGGCGTTCGAAATCGAAGAGATAGGAGCGTTCGCCGCGGGCGCGGATCTCGCCGCTGCCATCGATGACGAAGGCCTCGCGCAGCCCGCGCTGGATCTGCGTCTGGCCCTGGGTCAGGATCTGCCGCAACTCGCCATCCGACAGAAAGAAAACCGCCTGCTGGGCCACGTTGATATACTCGGCCAGCACCTCGGCATCCTCGATCAGGTCGCGCTCGTGCTCGGCCTCGTAGGCCTGCGCGGCGGCCAGCGAATTGCCCACCACCTGCCGCACCCTGTCGGAAAACCAGCCCTCAAGCCCGATATTGATCGTCATGCCCGCGAAAACCGCCACCGATACGGTCGGCACCAGCGCGACAAGGCCGAAAACCCCGGTCAACCGCAGGTGCAACTGCGAGCCGGCCGATTTTTCGCGCCGCGCCGCCACCATCCGGGCCACGCGCGCGATGATCAGCGCCGCGACCACCAGCACATAAACCATGTCGGCCAGCAGGATCAGCCGCAGAGTCGTCGAATCCAGTTCCTGGTTAAGCGGCCCGACCGCAAGAAACGTCGCCAGCACGAGCGCAGGCCCCAGCAGCACCAGCCCCAGGGTGGCAAAGTTCTGCACCCTGCGCCGGCGGCGCAGCCGCACCAGCTTGTTCCAGGTCGCGCTTGTCGATACCCGTTGCAACCGGGTCCCCCCGCCCATTTGGCCGCGCCCGGGCGGCCTGCCGCCGTTTGCAGCCTCGTTCAGGAGTGGCGCTGCACTGACGCCTCCGGGCCACGCTTATGTGACCAATTTACATCAATTTGCGGCGGCGTGTCACGCGAATATCAAGATCGGTGATCTTCTTGCGCAGGGTGTTCCGGTTGATCCCGAGTAGCTCGGCGCATTTCGCCTGATTGCCCCCCGTGGCATCGAGAGCGATCTCGAGCAACGGCAGCTCCACCTCGCGCAGGATGCGGGTGTAGAGCCCCGGCGGCGGCAGGCTGTTGCCATGCAGATCGAAATAGCGCCGCAGGTGCCGCGCTACCGATTCCGACAGCTTGTCGCCCGAGTTCACGCTGCGCAGCGGTTCGGTCGCGGGCTGGTTGCCCAGCACCTGCTCGACCTCGGCGCGGCTGATCTCCGGCTCGATACCGGTCATGATCAGCCGGCGCAGGGTATTTTCCAGTTGCCGCACATTGCCCGGCCATGTGTAGGCGCGGATCACCTCGAGTGCGTCATCGCCGAGCTGTCGCACGGGGCCGCCATCACGCGCGGCACGCGCCAGGAAATGCTCGGCCAGGAGCGCGATGTCATCGACCCGCTCGCGCAGGCTGGGCACCGCGATCGTGACCCCATTGATACGATAGAACAGATCCTGCCGGAAGGTGCCGGCCTCCATCTGCCCGGAAAGGTCCTGCTGGCTGGTGGCAATGATGCGCGGCGCGTTATCGGCGAGATTGTCGAGCATCCGCACGATGCGCGCCTGCGCGGCGTCGTCGTAATCGGCGATCTCGTCGAATACCAGCGTGCCGCCCCGCGCTCGCGACAGCAGCGTCTCGGGGCCATCGAGGCTTTCCAGATCACTGGGTCGGGCCACTACGAAAGGCAGGCCGCGGCGATCCGAGAAATCATGAATCGCCCGCGCGATCAGCGATTTGCCGGTGCCGGATTCGCCGGTGACAAGAACCGGCACATCGCTGTTCATCACTCGTGCGACCAGCCGGTAAAGCGCCTGCATCGCGCCGGTGCGCCCCACCAGCGGCAGATCCTCGCCAGCAATCTCGGCCGGTCTTGGCGGCGCTTCGGGCGCGCGCCGGGCATGGCGGCGGGTTTCCAGCGCGCGGCCCGCGCGTTTCATCAGGTCGGGCAAGTCGAAGGGCTTGGGCAGGTAATCGAAGGCCTCGGCCTCGGCGGCCTGGATCGCCGTCATGATAGTGTTCTGCGCCGAGATCACGATCACCGGAAGGCCAGGGCGCAACTCGGCAATCCTCGGGATCATCTCGAGCCCGTTGCCATCGGGCATCATCACATCGGTGACGACAAGGTCGCCCTTGCCCTCGTCGACCCAGCGCATCAGCGTGGTAAGCGACGATGTCGCATGAACCTTGCAGCCCGCCCGCGTCAGCGCCTGGGTAAGCACCGTGCGGATCGTGCGGTCGTCATCGGCCACCAGTATCGTGCCGTCCATCAGGGTGCCTCCTTGAGCGTCGTCGCAACCGGCAGCGAAATGCGGAATGCCGTCCGGCCCGGCACGGAATCGACGGCAACCCAGCCGTCATGCTCCGATATGATCTTGGACACGAGCGCCAGACCCAGGCCGGTGCCGTTCTCGCGCCCCGAAACGAAAGGTTCGAACACGTCGCCGGCGATGGCCGACGGCAGGCCCGGCCCGTCGTCGATGATCTCGATCTGAAGCGGCAGCGCCCGCCCGCGCATCCGCAGCGAAAGGTCGTAAAAGCTGCGCAGGCGAATGGTGCCGCCCGCATCGCCTGCCGCCTCGGACGCGTTCTTCAGCAGGTTCTGCACCACCTGCAACAGCTGGTCGCGATCGACCAGCGCGGGCGGCAGCGAGGGGTCGTAATCCTCGAGGATGGTCATGTGCGCGGCAAAGCCCACCACGGCCGAACGCCGCGCGCGATCAAGCACATCGTGGATATTCACCGGCTTCAGGTCGGGCGGGCGCAGGTTGCCGAACTGTTCGACCTGCTCAAGCAGCTTCACCACGCGCCGCGATTCCTCGACGATCAGATCGGTCAGCTCGCGGCCGTCCTTGTCCAGGCTCATGGAAAGCAGTTGCGCCGCGCCGGTGATCCCCGCCAGCGGATTCTTGATCTCATGCGCCAGCATCGCCGACATGCCGATGGCCGCCTTGGCCGCCGAGGCCACGCTGTTGGCCTGCCCCAGCCGCCCGGCAATCTCGCGCGGGGTGATCAGCATCAGCAGCCGCCCCGGATCATCGGCCAGCGGCGCGACCTGGATATTGCACATCACCGGCGCACGCTCGCCCGTGCCGACCTGGGCGTCGTTGAGAAACAGCGGCGCCTGGTTGCGCCGCACCCGCGTGCAGGCATCAGGCATGTCGGCGTCTATCACCAGCCGGTCGAAGGCCGGCGCCGCCCGCAGCACGCGCGCCGAGACGTTCACGAACGCCTCGCCCGCCGGGTTCACCTCGATGATCGTATCGTCATCGCCGATGATAAAGGCCGGAATGGGCAGCGACGTCCAGAGCCGCGTGGCTTCGGGCGGGTTCATGCCGCGGCCCTCCGCGTATCGGCCCGCACATTAGCCCGCTCCAGCGCGCGCGGGATCAGGCGCAGCACCTCGGCGGGTTGGTCTGCTGTCAGCACGGCCTTGCGCAAGGCCGGCAACGTGCCCGCGACATCCATGTACCAACCCAGATGTTTGCGCGCCACACGCAGGCCAAGATCGTTACCGTAAAAGCTGAGCATTGCCTCGTAATGCCCTGATACAATGTCAGAAAACTCGTTTTGCGCAGGTGCTTCTGGCACCGGCTTGCAGGCCAACGCCGCGGCGATCTGCGCCAGCAGCCAGGGCCGCCCCTGCGCGCCGCGCCCCACCATCACGCCATCGGCGCCCGAGGCCGCGCGCGCCGCGCGCGCGCTTTCGCCGTCGGTGATGTCGCCATTGGCGATAACCGGGATCGACACTGCCTGCTTGATGCGCGCAATCGCCGCCCAGTCGGCGCGGCCCTTGTAGAACTGGCAGCGCGTGCGCCCGTGGATCGTGACCATCGCCACCCCGGCGGCCTCGGCCCGCCGGGCCAGATCGGGCGCGTTCAGGCAATCGTCATCCCAGCCCAGCCGCGTCTTGAGCGTGACCGGCACACGCACCGCGCCCACCACCGCCTCGATCAGCCGCAAGGCATGGTCGAGGTCGCGCATAAGCGCCGAGCCGGACATGCCCCCCGTCACCTTGCGCGCGGGGCAGCCCATGTTGATGTCGATGATCCGTGTGCCGTTTGCCTCGGCCCAGCGAGCGGCCTCGGCCATCCAGCGGGCATCGCGCCCGGCAAGCTGGACGGCGGTGCGTCCCTCGCCCAGCCCCAGTTCGGCCCGTGCACGGGCCAGCGGGCGACCCTGCACCACCTCCTGGCTGGCGACCATCTCGGAGACCACCCAGCCCGCACCGAACCCCGCCACCAGCCGGCGAAAGGGCAGATCGGTGATTCCGGCCAGCGGCGCCAGCGCCACGGGCGGATCGATCGGTATGCCTGCCAGCGAGATGGACAAATGCCTATTCCTTGTGCGGTTTGCCCTGCCTAGCTAATCGCCCGCCCCTCTGCTTGCAATTGAATGCTGCCGAAATTGCTGACGCCGTGGCCATTTGCCTATTTTTTGTGCATTTCTGGCGCGATCTGCCAAAGCATTGTCAGTTGCCGGGTCATCCCATAGACCAGTCGAATTCAGGCCGGAGAATTCATGACCACAGCCGCCATCATCGTTGCCGCCGGGCGAGGCACCCGGCTGGGGGGCGATCTGCCAAAGCAATGGCAGCTTCTTGCCGGGCGTCCGGTGGTGGCACATGCGTGCGATGCCTTCCGGCGTGCCGGGGTCGGGCTGATTCTGCTGGTCGTTCACCCCGATGACATGATCCGCGCCCGCCAGCTTATGGAGGACGGAACCGAGGTGGTTTCAGGCGGCAGCACGCGCGCCGCGTCTGTGCGCAACGCGCTGGACGCGCTCGAGGGGCGCGGGATGCGCCGCGTGCTGATCCATGACGGCGCGCGCCCGCTTGTCAGCCCCAGGCTGATCGCGCGGCTGCTTGCGGCGCTGGATCGCGGCGTGGCCGCCGCGCCGGCCCTGCCGGTCAGCGATGCGCTCTGGCGCGGCGCGGCGGGCCGCGTGATTGAAGCCGTGCCGCGCGCGGAGCTGTTCCGTGCGCAGACCCCGCAGGCCTTCGACTATGTCGCCATCCACGCCGCCCACCGGACCCATGGCAGCGAGAGCGCCGCCGATGATGTCGAAATCGCCCGCGCCGCCGGGCTTGACGTGGAGATCGTGGAAGGGGATGAGACCAACATCAAGATTACCTGGCCCGGCGATATCGCCCGCGCCGAGCGCCTTCTCGGAGAATTGCCGATGGATATACGCACCGGCACCGGATTCGACGTGCATCGCTTCGCGCCGGGCGATGCGGTCACGCTGTGCGGCGTCACGCTGCCGTTCGCGCAGCGGCTCGAGGGGCATTCCGACGCCGATGTCGGGATGCACGCCCTGACCGACGCGATCTATGGCGCGCTGGCCGAGGGCGATATCGGCCGGCATTTCCCGCCCTCCGACCCGCAATGGAAAGGCGCCGACAGCCGGATCTTTCTGGAACATGCCGCCGCCCGCGTGGCCGCGCGGGGCTTTCGCATCTCCAGCGCAGATGTCACCCTGATCTGCGAGGCGCCGAAGATAGGCCCCCATGCCGAGGCCATGCGCGCCGCGCTGGCCGCAATCATGACCGTCGATCCCGGCCGCGTCAGCGTCAAGGCCACCACCAGCGAGCAGCTGGGTTTCACCGGCCGGCGCGAAGGGATTGCCGCGCTCGCCACAGCAACACTGGTATCCCCATGACAACAAGCCGACTGATCGCAACCTTCTTCGGCGCGGGGCTGATGCGCCCCGGCCCCGGCACCTGGGGCTCGCTCGCCGCGCTGCCCGCTGCCTGGGTCATTCATGTTCTGGGCGGGTTTCCCGCGCTCGCGGTGGCCAGCATCGCGGTGTTCCTGCTGGGCTGGTGGGTGACGATGGTCGAGACCGCCGACACCGATGACCCGGACCCTTCCGAGATCGTCATCGACGAGGTGGCCGGCATGTGGATCGCGCTGTGGCCGGTTTCACTGGGGGCCACCATGCAGGGCGTCGGCATGCTGGCGCTCTGGCCGGGCTGGGTGGTGGCGTTCCTGGCCTTCCGCCTGTTCGACATCTGGAAGCCCGGCCCCATCGGCTGGGCCGACCGGCGCCATGACCCGCTGGGCGTGATGCTTGACGATGTGATCGCCGGGGTGTTCGCCGCGGTGGCGGTGGTCTTTGCCGCCGGCATCTCGCACGGGATTCTGGGCGTATGAGCCGGGCGGCAGGCGAACAGCTGCTGCACGCCGCCCGCGCGGCCGGGCAGCGCATCGCCTGCGCCGAAAGCTGCACCGGCGGGATGATCGCCGCCGCGCTGACCGATATCGCCGGGTCGTCGGATGTGTTCGAGCGCGGGTTTGTGACCTATTCCAACGCCGCCAAGGCCGAGATGCTGGGCGTGCGCCCCGACACGCTGGAACACTTTGGCGCCGTGTCGGAAGAGGTCGCGCGCGAGATGGCCAAAGGCGCGCTGGCCCACAGCCCCGCCGACATGGCGATTTCCGTCACCGGCATTGCCGGGCCGGGCGGGTCGGAGCACAAGCCAGAGGGGCGCGTGTGCTTCGGCCTGGCCCGGCGCGGGCGGCCAACACATACCGAAACGCGCGATTTCGGGGCGCTGGGGCGGGCGAAGGTGCGCAGCGCCACGGTCGATCATGCGCTGGCGATGATGCTGGGCGCGCTGGAGCAGCCCGGCTAGGGCGCCGCGCGCGCGGCGCGGCAGCGGCAGGCCGCGGGCTGGCGCGGCATCATGGGCGTGAGCCCGCCGCGCCATCGGCAGGCCGCCCCCTCGGCCTGCCGATTTGTCGATTACAGGCGCATCGCCCGAAGGTCATACGAGTTTGGCTGCCATAAAGTGCCCCGTTTCGCCGCCGGTCCGGCAGCCCGCGGCCTGCCGATGGCGCGGCTCCACTCCCAAGCGTTTGCATGGCCGGTCTGTGTGGGGGGGGGGCCGCCTACCCGCCCGACCGCGCCGCGCCCGGCCCGTGCAACTCGGCCGCGCGACGCTCGAACGCGCCGACGATGCGCTGCATCGCCTCGTTGAACACCACCCCGATCAGCCGCCGCAGGATGGCGTTGCGAAACTCGAAATCGACCTGGAAATCGACCTCGCAGCCGCCCGTGTCCAGATCGCGGAACTGCCAATGCGCCCGCATGTGCTTGAAGGGGCCGTCGATATACTCGGTGTCGATGCACAGTTTTTCCGGCCAGAGCGTCACCCGGCTGCCGAAACGTTCGCGAAACACCTTGAACGAGATCACCAGGTCGGCCTCCATCACCTCGCCCTCGTCGAAGGGCGTGCGCGAGCGGATGCGCGCGGCCGCCGTCCAGGGCAGGAATTTCGGATAGGCCGCAACATCGGCCACCAGATCGTACATCTGGCGGGCGGTATAGGGCAGTTGACGTTTCTCCTGATGTCGGGGCATCTGGCCTTCGTTCATTATCGGGTGACAGTGGCGCGACATGTCCTAGAATGCGCCGACAAAATCAAGGGGCGCCCATGTCGCAGCAAAACTACGTGATCGACGAGATGATCTCGGCCAAATCCATCGCCGCGCGGGTCGAGGCGCTGGCGCGCGAAATCACCCGCCATTTTCATGATACCGACAAGCTGATCGTGGTCGGCCTCCTGCGCGGCTCGTTCGTGTTCATCGCCGACCTGGTGCGCGAGATCGACCTGCCTGTCGAGGTGGATTTCATGGAGGCGTCGAGCTACGGCAATTCGACAAAATCCTCGCGTGAGGTGCGCATCCTCAAGGACCTGCGCGGCGAGATCGCCGGGCGCGACGTGCTGGTGGTCGAGGATATCGTCGATACCGGCTTCACCCTGCATCATGTGCGCAACCTGCTGCTCAGCCGCGCGCCAAAACGGCTCGAGGTCTGCGCGCTGCTCGACAAGCCCTCGCGGCGCGAGGTCGATATCCGCGCCACCTGGACGGGTTTCGAGATCCCCGATGAATTCGTCGTGGGCTATGGCATCGACTATGCGCAGCGCAACCGCAACCTGCCGCATATCGGCAAGGTGCGGTTCGTGGAATGAACCTGTTCTGGCTTGTGCGGCTGCGTCGCTGGGCGCAGCATCCGCCCTCCAAGCGCATGATGATGCTGATCGCGGGCATCATCGCCGTGGCGCTGGGGCTTGCCGCGGTCGAGCATTTCTTCGGCTGGCCCGAGGCGCTCACCGTCGATGGCCGCGGGATGCGCCTGCGCGCGCCCTGAGGCGCCCCTGCCCGATTGTGCCGGTCACGCTGATGTGACAGGCGCACATGGCCCGCGCGTTTGCCCTGTGGCGAAGCCTGTTGTTAGCATCGCGCTGCATTCGTTCAACAGGTTCAGGAACAGTCATGAAAACCGTAAAACTATTCGCCGCAACCGGCCTTGCACTCATTCTCGGCCTCGGCGCCGCGCAGGCAGAGGGGCCGCACGAAACCCCGATCGAAGCCCGGCAGGGGCAGTTCAGGCTGCTCGCCTTCAATCTCGGCCCGCTGGTCGGGATGACGCGCGGCGACATCCCCTATGACGCCGAGACCGCGGCCGCCGCGGCCGCGAACATGGCCCGCGTGGCCAGCCTTGATCAGCGTGGCCTCTGGCCCGAAGGCTCGGACAATGTCGCCCATGACGGCACCCGCGCCCTGCCCAATGTCTGGGACGACCCTGACGGCTTTGCCGAAAAGCTTGACGCCCTGCGCAGCGCGACCCGCGCAATGGAAGCCGCCGCGGGCGACGACCTCGATGCGCTGCGCGGCGCGCTTGGCCCGGTGGCACAGGCCTGCCGCGCCTGCCATGATGTCAATCGCGCCGACTGAGGCCGCGCCCGCGCCGACAAACGCCTCCGTTCCGGGCCGGGCACCATGCTTGCGATGAGAAAATCTGCAATTGCTCTGGTCACGCTGATCGCGCTGGGCGGCGCGGGATACTGGTGGTTGACCCGCCCCGCCCCGCTGCCCGACCAGGCCTTCGCCGGGCTTGCCGGCGAGGCCCGGGCCGGCGAGGCCATCTTCTGGGCGGCGGGCTGCGCCTCGTGCCACGCCACGGATGACGCCAGCGGCGACGCGCGCCTCCTGCTGGCGGGCGGGCAGCGCTTCGAAAGCCCCTTCGGCACCTTCGTCGCCCCCAATATCTCGCCCGATCCGGAACACGGCATCGGCGGCTGGACGCTGGCGGAATTCGGCAACGCGATGCTGCGCGGCGTCTCGCCCGATGGGCGGCATTACTACCCCGCCTTTCCCTACACCGCCTATATTTGCGCCGACCCGCAGGATGTGGCCGACCTCTGGGCCTTCCTGCAAACGCTGCCCGCCAGCAACACACCGGATGCCCCGCACGAGCTTCCATTTCCCTTCTCGATCCGCCGCAACCTCGGACTGTGGAAGGCCCTTTACCTTGATGACGGCTGGGTGCTCGAAGGCGCGCTGAGCGACGAGGTACAGCGCGGGCGCTACCTGGTCGAGGCGCTGGGCCATTGCGCCGAATGCCACACCCCGCGCGACCGCCTGGGCGGCCTGGACACGGACCGCTGGATGCAAGGGGCGCCGAACCCGTCGGGCGAAGGGCGCATCCCGCCGATCACCCCCGGTGAACTGGGCTGGACGCAACAGGATATCGCCGGCTATCTGGCCAGCGGCTTCACCCCCGATTTCGACGTGGCCGGCGGCGCCATGGCGCCGGTCGTGGAAAGCCTCGCACAACTGCCGCGCAGCGAACTTGACGCCATCGCCGCCTATCTGCTGGCACTGGAGGATTGAAACGGATTTCTCTCAAAAGCCGGCGGGATATCAGGTGCCCCCCGTCCGGCCCCGCACATCCCCCACCGCCACAATATCCGCCGCGCGCCCTTTTGCCGGTGACGGATGCCTTCGGCGAGGATATTTTTTTCACAGTGAAGGGCAATGGCGCGCCCGCAAATTCACTGTGGCAAAATATCCCCGCCGGAGGCTTCGGTGCGGCGCAGCCGCGCCGAAAA
>NZ_QNVJ01000025.1 GCF_003350345.1 Alkalilacustris brevis | reverse complement strand
GTGATATCCGGGCTCGGCGAGCATGAGGCCCATATCCAGGCCTCCGCCGCCTGCGCAGAGGGACAATCCGTGCCGGGGACGTGACACCAGGCCATTCACCGCACCCCCCGCGCGCGCAGGCGCTCGACCGTGACCAGGCCCCGGGTCAGCATGGCGTGGCACATGGCATTGCTGATCATGCTGGGTGGCAGGTATTCTTCGGAATTGACCTTGGCCGCGTAGAAGGCCGCGAGATCGTCGTCACTGGGCCTGGGGCCTTCGTCGCGCTTGCGGCGCCGGGTATTGCTGCTGCCGGGTGTTGGCCCCTTCTTTGCAACCGCCGCGCCGGTGTGCTTCAGGCGCCCTGCTGCCCGTTGCATGGCACGGTCGAGCGCCTTTGGGCCATCGGGCGGCTCGGGATGATCGCGCCGCGAAGCCTCGGCCACGGCAAGGATCGCGTCCTCGTCGAGCCCCAGATCGTCGCGCCAGCGCCGGACATGCTCGCGGGGCGGCCAGCCCTGCCACCAGCCGGGCAGGGCGGTCGTGTCGAGGCCCAGCGCCTTGAGCAGCTCCCCGAAAAACTCCTCGGAGATCGCCTCGCGCGCCCGCGCGTCCTCCTCCTCCTTTACTGGTTTACTTAGAGGTTCCCTTACAGGGTTAGTGTCCGGATTCCGGACACGGCGTTCGGCATTTTCCGGACACGGGTCGGGGTCAAAATCGGACACGGATCGGGCCGCACACCCGTGTCCTGTTTCCGGACACGGCTCGGGCAGATCGAGTGCTTCATCCCCTGATTTCCCATCATCACCGGCAATTTCATCGAAGGGCAATTCCCCATGTCCGGTTTCCGGACACGGGGTTGGATCATTTGGTGCGAAGCCTGGCTCGAAGCCCAGAATGTAGCGGGTGGGCATCTGCCGTTTGGTAACGGGATGAATTCGCGGCACCCGACGCAGCAGGCCTGCCGACTCCAGCTGGCCGAGATGCTCGTTCAGCGTCGATCGGCTGATCTCGCAATCATGCGCCAGCCGCGCCTGCGAGGGGAAGCAGCCGTAATCCGGGTTGAACCGGTCGCAGAGGTGCCAGAGCACGATCCTGGTCGTCGGCTTCAGCCCGCGCTGCTTGATCGCCCAGTTGGTGGCCTCGTGGCTCATGGTGCAGCCCTCCGCGCAGAACTGACGGCGTGGCGCTGGGCCGCGTCCTGCTGCACCACGCGGCTGGTGAACCCGTGATCGGCCAGTGCGCCCAGCGCATCGTCCAAGCTGCGCACCAGCGCCCAGCCATGGCCCTGCGCCAGCACGGCATCGCGAAACGCCTCCTGCGCGGGGCTGAGCCGGCCCTTGAGGGATTTCAGCTCGAGGAACAGCACGCGCTTATCGCAAAGCACCAACAGATCGGCGAAGCCGGCATGGACGCCCATGCCGACAAGGATCGCCTGGCGCCTGGCCCCGCGCGGGCCTGGCTCGGTGACCTCGTTGGCGCAATGGTGGATGATGGCCGTGCGGGGCAGGGCAAAGCGCAGCGCCTGTACCACCGCGCGCTGCAGATCGGCCTCGGGGGTGTGGCGGCGAGTCATCGCTGCACCTCCGGGGATTCCTCATCATCGGGCCGGTGGCGCCCAGCGCGGCCGGGTGATCGGGCATCAAGAACCACGAGCAGGATCCGCGCGTCCTCGCGCTCTGTCGGCGTCTCGCCATGCCGGACCAGCACATTGCAGGCGAGCCTGATCAGATGGTCGGAATGGCTCACGACATCGGCGACGACGATGCGCGCCTCGCGCAGCCGCTCTTCGATCCAGTCCTGGCGCACCTGATCGCGCTGGGCGCGCTTGCGGAAGGGCAGGGGGATGGTCATCGACGTGCTCCCCGACGCTGGGGGGCGGGGCGGCCCTGCTCGCGGCTCAGCAACCACGCCTCGACACTGCTGCGCCGATAGAACACCTTGCGACCGATGCGCGTGCAGGGCGGCCCTTCACGCCGCGCGTCCCAGCGCCCCAGTGTATCGGGGGTGACCGACAGTTCCACCGCGAGCTGATCGCGGCTGATCCAGTCGGCCAGCAGATGCAAAGGCTCCACGCCTGCATCCATGGTCATGATCTCCGACATCGATGATCTCCTCCGTTCCACGCCCGATGCGGTTCGGGCTGGGGAGATCGAAGCAGAGCCGGAGGGGTGGAAACGAGGCGGAAGGTGGAATTGAAAGCGGGGGGCAATTCCGCCCCTTGTTTTTCTGGAGTTCTGGCGTGATCGTCGTCATGATCAAGAGTGATCCGGGCGCGATTTCCGGAATTTTCCGGGTCGAATTCCACCCCCTCGCGCGCGCGTTTCAGCGCAGGAACGCGCCTCGACTGGTTGCTTCGGGTCATGCCGGATCAGGCCGCGCGAATCGGAGGCGGAATCGCGTATGCGCGCATTCCTCCCGGAGGAAGCCGCGCCGTCAGGGCAGGGCAGGGAAGTCGCCGCGCTGGTGGTTCTCGACCAGCTGGCGCAGTTCTTGAGGCGCGATCACCTCGACCGTGTCGCCCCAGGTGTAGAGATGCCAGGCCATCTCGAGCCAGCCGCAAGCATCGAAGGTGACGGTGAGCCCGCCCTCGGCGTCATCCTCCATCACCTGGTCGGGGTGGAACACGTATTCCCGTGCGACCGGCGCTGCCCGGTTGTCGAAGCGCCAGATCACGGTCGCGAACTCCCTCTCGCAGTGGAACGAGCCGAAGGAGCGCGCCGCGTAGCGCCCGAGATCGAATTCCGGGTCCCGACGGAAGGACTGCTTCATGCGCCGGGCATGCAGGATGCGATCGAGCCGGAAATGCCGGAACTGGTCATCGACATCCGGCTCCCGGCAGACCAGATAACACCGCAGCCCGAAGAGAACTCCATAAGGCTCAAGAAGGCGCGTGCGCGGCTCCGCATCGCGATCCCCGTGATAGGTGATCTCGAGCCGGAATGGCCCCTTCAGCGCGGCGTCGATCACCTCGAGGATCTCAGGCTCATAGACTGCACGGGGCCCCGGCCGGCACGCATGCCCCCGCGCCTGCAGCAGGGCCTCCGCGTCGGCTTCCGCGCGGCGTACCTCGCAAGGGGGGTGCGCGGCAACCAGCCGGTCGCGCAGCGCCTCCAGCGTCCGCGCCTCGGTGATTGCGCCTTCGCGCAACGCGCGGCGAACGCCCATGTCGAGTGCGGACAGTTCGTCATCGCGAATGCCCTGCAGTCGCAGAAGCCGCTCGTCCCCCGACAGCGACCACCGTTTCCGGCGGTTGTCGTCGACCCGCACGCTGACCGTGGTGAACACGGTCTCCAGCGCGCGTGCCATGCGCTGCGCGCTGCGGTGGTTCACCCCGAAGCTGACCTCGATGTCTTGCAGGCTGACACCCTCATCACGTGCGGCTGCCATGTCTGCAAGGCGCATCAGCTCGAGGGCCTTGGTGAAGGGAACATAGGTCATGCGTCGTCCATGCCAGATTGTTACGCCCTGCCTAGTGCATTCACCGCACGGGTTGCGCAACCTCTGCGTGCCGGCCGGAGCGATTCTCTCGCACCCCTGGCACATCGTTCTCGCAACCCACCCCTGCGCGCCCCAAGCGCCCGGTCGGCGGCGCATTGCCCGCGTCTTTCGCAGGCCGTGCCGAGGCATGTGCGGTTGGCGTTGTGGTGGCAGAAGAGAGGAGAACAACGATGACTGCCTCACCAAGCGGCTTCTTTTCAATCATGGAACTGGCAATTCGCTGGGAATGCACGATGCACAGGGTGGTGGACGCAGCCCTCCTGGGGCAGCTGCGTGTGGTGGCGGGAATCCCGCCCGTCACCTGCGGGCATCAGCGCATCGGCGGGCTCGTGCAGGTCAATGTCGCAGACATGCTGCCGATGTTTCGCCGGTTCGGGTCGAGCGAGGAGGCGGCCACGCTGCGCCGGATCGCGCCCTGTGAGGGCGGCGAGTGGATCTACATCACCGATCCGGCCGAGGGCCTGCCGATCCGCAGCACCGATCTGCTCGTTCCCAGTCAGGATGTGCAGCGTTACGAGGACGAGCGCGATCTCCTGCGCCGCAGTGCCAGCACGGTCGGGGTAGCGCCGCGCTACGACTGGGATGCGATGTATGCCTGGCTCTTCAAGCGCATCAACGACGAGGGCCTGCCCGAGAGCCAGGCAGCACTTGTGGGGGAGGCGCAGGAATGGTTCGTGCGCAACGCGCAATCGGGCAAGGTTCCCGAGGACAGCACGATCCGCAAGCGCATCAGCCTGATCTGGCGCATCCTGCGCGGGGGCAAGTGATGCCCGGCGCTCAGGCGGAGCGCTGATCCTTTTCAGCGTCATGAACAAGCTGCGGGCGTGGGCGGAAGATGCTTGCCACACTGTCCACGCCCGCCCGCAGCGGCGATTCCATCAGATGCGCATAGCGCTGCGTCGTCTGCATCTGGCTGTGGCCCAGCAGCCGGCCGATGATCTCGAGCGAGGCGCCGCCCGAGACCAGCAGCGAGGCGAAGGTGTGGCGCAGGTCGTGGATGCGCACATCCGGAAGCTCCGCCTCCTTCTGCACCTTGATCCAGAAGCGGCGGATTTCGCGGACGGGCTTGCCGACGGCGTCACCGGGAAAGAGCCATGGATTGCCGCGCGGCACCACCAACTGACGCTGGCGCACGATGGCGACCACGTCTTGCGAGATCGGCACGCGGTGGATCTTGCGCTGCTTGGTGGTCGAGGCCGGTTTCGACCAGATGGCGTAATCGAGATTGAACTGCTCGAACCGCGCTGTGCGCACCTCGCCCACGCGCGCGCCGGTCAGCATGCACATGCGGATGATCGCGGCGGCGCGCTGATCCTCGGCCTTGTCGAGGACAGCGGCCAGCCGGGTCAGCTCCTCGGGGGACAGAAACCGCTCACGGGCATGTTCGATGCGCCGGTGGAAGCCTTGCGCCGGATTGTCCGCGCGCCATTCCCATTCCATGGCCAGCGTGAACATCTTGCGCAGGATTTCCCCGACACGGTTGGCGCGCACAGGCGTGGGCTTGTGGCCCTGCAGCTTGCGGGCCCGGTTCCTTGGCTTCTGCTTGCAGGGACGCGGGCGGCCCTCGGCCACGAAATCGAGGAACTTCGCCACATCGGACTTGGTGATGTCGCTCACCAGCCGGTTGCCCCAGGCAGGTTCCACCATCTTCTTCAGCATCGAAACCTGATCCCCGGCATTCGCGGGCGCGAGCTTTGGCAGGTGCTCGCGGATGTAGCGGTCGATCATGTCCTTGATCCGTGGCGCCTCGCGCAGCCCCTCTTTTGCTGCCAGCGGGTCCTGTCCCTCGTCGATCATCCGGCGCAGTTCCTTGGCGCGCTCGCGCACCGCCGTGGCGCTCCATTCCGGCCAGCGGCCGATGGTCATGCGGCGTTGGCGGCCAGCGAAGCGATAGTCCAGCGTGAAGGTGCGCGTGCCCGAGCACTGGACCTTGGCGGCCAGGCCGAGGATCTCGGTGTCGAAGATCTGGTAGCTCTTGCCTTCAAGAGGCTCGGCGTCCCGCAGGACCTTCTCGCTCAGTTTCACCCGTCTGGCCATGCGTCCGGCCCTCCTTTCCCGTTGGACACAGGCGTGGATCCGCGCCTCTATCAAGTCAGATCACGGGGCAGGGGGAGGAAAACAGGCGGAAGGTGGAATTGAAGCCCGGCGCGGATTCCGCACTGTTTCGTCAATGGCTTGGCGTGGGCGCCCAGCGCGGGTGGTGTGCGAATCGCGGAATTCTGCGACCGTATTCCGCTCTGGCGCCACAAGCGTGCCCAGACTATCAGGTGTCGGGGAATTGCAGGGACGCGATGATGTGGGACGCAGTCGTACTGGGCGCGGGGGCGGCGGGCTTGATGTGTGCCATCGAGGCTGCGCGCCGGGGGCGGCGGGTCGTGGTGTTGGATCATGCCCGTGCGGCAGGCGAGAAGATCCGCATATCGGGCGGGGGGCGATGCAATTTCACCAACCTTCATATCTCGCCAGACCGCTTCCTCTCGCAAAACCCCCGCTTCGCGCGATCCGCATTGAGCCGGTACACACAACAGGACTTCATCGATCGGGTTACGCGTGCCGGCATCGCATGGCACGAGAAGACCCTCGGGCAACTTTTCTGCGACGGGTCGGCCCGGCAGATCGTCGACATGCTGCTGAGGGATCTTCATGCCGCCGGCGGTGAACTCAGGCTGGGCGTCCGTCCGGGGGCGGTGACGCGCGGCGCCGATGGCGATTTCCGGGTCGAAACCGACGCGGGCGTGATCACGGCGCGTGCGGTTGTTCTGGCGACCGGCGGCAAGTCGATCCCCAAGATGGGGGCCAGCGATTTCGGGTATCGAGTTGCCGAGGCGTTTGGCCTGAGGATCGTGTCGACCCGGCCGGCGCTGGTGCCACTGGTCTTCACCGATGCGCAGCTCGAGGCGATCCGCCCGCTGGCCGGGCTCTCGGTGCAGGCGCGGGTGGGGGCCGAGGGGCAGAAGATCGCGTTTGAGGAGGGATTGCTTTTCACGCATCGCGGGCTTTCGGGCCCTTCGATCCTGCAGATTTCCAGCTACTGGACCCCGGGCCGCGCGATCCGTGTCGACCTGTGCCCCGGGTGCGACCTCGCGGTCGAGGCCGAGGCGGGGCGGGCAGCAGGTCTGGGCGGGCGCGATCTGGTCAATGTTCTGGACCTGCCACAGGCGCTGGCGCGCAGCGTTGTGGCACGGGCAGGGCTGTCGGGGCGATTGGGCGACCAGACCCGGGCGGGGTTCGAAAAGCTCTCTCGCAGCGTGCATGACTGGCAACTGGTTCCCGCCGGAACCGAAGGGTGGCGCACGGCCGAAGTGACGGCGGGCGGGGTCGACACCCGGGATCTGGACGCACGCAGCTTTTCAGCCCGCGCAGTTCCGGGGCTTCACGTGGTGGGTGAACTGGTCGATGTGACCGGCTGGCTGGGCGGCTACAACTTTCAATGGGCCTGGAGTTCGGGGTGGGCGGCAGGGCAGATTGTCTGACGGCCGCTCGACGATGTGTCGCTTGGTATTGAGCTTTGGCGCCCCCAAGATTGTGGACTTCACACACGCAGTTCCAGCGCGTGATAAACGCTGCAACGCGGCTTGCGGTCGAACAGAACTCGTTCATGGGCCGACGGAAGCTTCAGCATGAGCAGTATTCCCCAGCCCGACCAGTTCGGCCCGCACCGGCCCATCGCTCATTGTGCCGAGGCGCCAATGACCTCGGAGAAGCGGCGTCACAGCCGGCCCTATTGCCGCCGTTCGGTCTCGGCACATGCTGCGCGGTGGCAATCGCAATAGCAGTCATCCGCCGCGGCAGCATTCGTAGGTCAGCTGCTCAAGGTCGAAATGTCGACGTTTACGCCTTGTTGTCCAATTCCATTCATCCTGACCTTCAGAAGGGAGCAGCGGAGACAAGGATGACCATTCAAAATCAGGCCAAAGACAGTACATTTATCCGGTCTCTCGAGCCGTATCTGGAAAGCCTTGCTTTGGTAGAACGGCTACATCGACTGTTGCTCGACGTCATCAAGGATGAGTTCGAGCGCTTGGGGATCATTGAAGTCAATGCGGTGCAGGCACTCTTGCTATTCAACATCGGCGAAAACGAAGTCACGGCAGGAGATCTGAAGTCCCGAGGGTATTATCAAGGATCGAATGTCTCCTACAATCTCAAGAAGTTGGTCGAAATCGGTTATATGCACCATAGGCGTTGCACTGTCGATCGTCGCGCGGTGCGCGTTCGCTTGACATCGCGAGGGCGTAACATTCGTGACGTGGTTCATGCGCTTTTTGAGCGCCACGTCGAGATACTGCGGGGACGTGGCTTGGCCGGCGGCAGCGGCTTCGAGGATGTGAACCGGAGCCTTCAGCGGCTCGAACGTTTCTGGATCAAGCAGATCCGTTACATTTACTGACTTTCCTTAAACATTTATACCCACCTGTCTCCGCATCGATGAAGTTGCTACGGCAAACGCATTTCGATGGTGAGCTTAAAAGAAAAAGAACTTATTATTTGTCCTTCAGTCGCAGCCATGTATAGGCTGGTCGCTTGCCGGTTATGAAAACTCAAGAATCGAGCAACACAGACTTGTGTGCGCGCTCCTCGCGACGCTTATGCTTTGCCAAAGGCAAGTATTGCAAATATGAAAATACCGAACAATAATCGAAAAATTCGTTAACTATTCTCGGATCAAGTACAATCCTAGATTTTTGTTAATACTTTGGTAACCAAGAAGGCCAAAATAACAAAAAGATTTCCATAAAAATACAGATTTGCAGTTCTGCATGTCGAGCGTCAGAAGCATAGGAAAATACCAGATGACGGAACTCGTGCAGAAGCTCAATGCGACCAGAGATCGACATTACCAGCTGGAATCCAGCTCGAACGCAAAGCCGACTTCACAAGAGCCTGTCGGTGAAATCTCGCTGAACGAGATGATCAGCAACCATTACGAACTGGAAGCCCGCAGCAGTCAGCTGCGCGAAGAGCTTGAGCATATGATGCGCAAGATCCAACGTCGGGAGGTTGCAAATAATGCTCCCGTGAACGTCAACGATCGTAACCGGATCGCGCGGCCAGTATCTGTGCCCAACTTTGAGACCTTTTCGGCTCTCGATGCCGCCTGTGGCGCACTTGGGTACAATCGCAGCGCGCTGGACTGGACAAAGAGTCGGCGAAAGGAGTTCATCTATGGTGCTGACGCTGGCGACCTTGGCAAGCTTCAGGCGCTCGAATCAGAGTTTCGGCAACTGGAATCGAAGTCCGAATCCCTCGTCCAGGAAATCTTGAGTGTAGTGCCGGGAACAAACGAGCAGGCATTGGATAAGCTCAAGTGGATGGTCAGCATCATGCTCAACAGCGAATGCGTCGAAGTTGATTACTTCGCGTGCCTGGTAGGCGAATGTGTTCAGGCGATTGAGACCAGCCCAGAATGTTCAATGAAACTTGCTTAACGGGACGGTAACCTTGTGTCTGCATGGTGCCCCTCATGCTCTAAGAATGGAGGTCCCAAAATGCCCCAGAACTTGACTACTGATTGGCTGCGTAGGCTGCTTAACTCCGAACCCCCGTCAGATCTGGAGAATGAACTTCGGGAACAACATGCTTCGGCGATCGCATGGCTCTATGAAGAGTTGACTTACCTGCGTGAGGGAAAGAACTCGGTGGAAGATATGTGGGACACGCTCTTGTGGTGCTCTCTATCCTTCAATCATCTGGAAGCTCACCTTGCCGACAGAGAAAAAGCTTGCGCATCGATCTTGGCCGCCCTCGCAAAAGTGGACCAAGACTCTCGGGGGCTAGGTCGCGGCGGTGGCTATGGGAAGCGGACCGGATCCGAAAAGTTGCAATTCGTTCGCCATAGCTGCACCGCTGTTTTCTCATGGCTTGCGCGTTTCCCCATCAGGTTGCGCCCACAAGGAACCGGGATGAACCGCTTTCGCAGTGATGATCACCGGTACTGTGTTGCGCGTCCAGTATTGCCGCAGCGTCTAGAAACTGTCCCTCGCGCGAGTCCCGTAGAGCCAATCGACCATCATGGCGAAATAGGCGGCCAGCGCACAGTCGCAAGCGCTCGCCTTCGCGCCGATGAACGTGTGGTCTGGGGATAAGCAATGAGAAGAAGGTACAGTTTGGTCGAAATCAATCGCATGCGCGTTGCGATCAGCGTTGCGACACCTGTTCAAGGAATGAGCTATACTGAGCGGCTTGTTGAGGTGGAGGAAAAGCTGCGCACTCACATACTCAACGGGACCGACCCCAGTGAACTCATGGCGGCGCCAGAAGACCTGCTCAGAAAGATTGACGCAGCATGAGCCGTAGTCTGGCTGTGACCTGTCTCGGGATTTTTCCTCAAAAAGCGACTAAGTGTTTGATCCCACGGTTTGATGGTGCGATTCTTTCGCAGAAATGGAAGGAAGCATTGTGGGACAGGTTCGTCACGGGAGCGCCACTGACCACGCACGCTGTCCGATCTGTAATACAGCGATCGCAGGCTTCGCTCGCGCAACTGAGCCGTGAACTGGGAATCAATTCTAGGACGGTGGCGGAGTGGTGCAAGCGGGCGACCGTCGAGGATTGCAGAACCGGGTCGGCGGAGCCTCGCTCTACTGCCCTAACCAAGGCCGAGGAAGCGGCGGTCGTCGCATTCCGGCGCCATGCTCTGCTTCCGCAGTCGATGACTGCCTCAATGCCCTTCACGCCATATGAATATACCTGCAGAATCTGGACATCAGAACCAGACAGATTCATCGTCAATCCTATCCACCAGATGCCGGGACTGAACACCTTTCCGCCCTTTGCATCATGATCGTTTGATTGCTCTGGTCAACGTCTGGTCAACCCATGAGCGCGGTTTTGGGCACATCCTGGCCCGCCGGCATACGCCGAAATCCGACCAAAAACGGCGAATAGCGTTGTGCTGACAAAGGCTTGTCGGCTAACTGCTTGGAATTAAAAGAAACCGCAGAATCAACAGGTTGAGGCTCATAACCTGAAGGTCGTAGGTTCAAATCCTACCCCCGCAACCACCTTTACCGAACCGTG
>NZ_QNVJ01000041.1 GCF_003350345.1 Alkalilacustris brevis | reverse complement strand
ATGCCAGCCAGGTCCCTCCAACCGTTGTGCTATTTGCAACGTCGCAATGCGCCCTCCCGGGGGAAGGTCGGGCGCGGCCCGGGCTGGTCGCCCGGGCGGAACCTGTGGCGGGCGTGGTGTGGAACAGTTTCCCGGTGCCGAGTTTGGAAACGGATTGGCGCGACACTTTTTCAGCAGCCTGCTCTCATGATCGCTGTCAATCCCTTGTTCACGCCCAATATCCCGGCGCGCCCAGGCGCAGCTTGTTCAACACCACGCCCAGCGAATGGGTGTGGCGCGCCAGTTCTTCGGCGCAGCCTTCCAGATCTGGCAAGGCGGTGGCGTCGGCCGCGGCCACCAGAATCGCGCAATCCACCTTGTCGAGAAAGGCCAGCGTGTCGCTGTCCGCAAGCATCGGCGGCAGATCGAAGAGCACCACATCCGGGGCAAGCAGCGCCTCCAGCCGTTGCAGGGTCGCGGCCAGGTCGGCGCGTTGCAACAGGTCTGAGGCGTCGCTTTCCGGCGCGCCGTTCAGCGCCAGGCACAGGCTATCGCCCAGCCGAAGCAGCGGGCCTGTCAGGGGCACGCTGCCGCGCAGCGCCTGGGCGAATTGCGGCGGCGTGCGCAGGCCCAGCATCCCCGCCAGCGCAGGGCGGTGCATGTCGGCCTCGATCAGCAGGATGCGCTGGCCCGGCTGCCGCGCCAGGCTGAGCGCCAGATTGGCCGCCACGGTGCTGCTCCCGCAGCCGGAATCGGGTGAGGTGATCGCCACGCGCCGCCAGCCCTGGGGGCTCATCTGCCGCAGGATCTGGCCGCGCAACTGATCGAACGGGGCGGCCCCTTCGCTGCCGGGCCGGGGGTGAAGGCGGCTGCGCGCGAGTTGCTCGGGCGACGGGTGTATCTCGGGCAGGGCGGCCCACACCGTTTCGGGAGAAGGGCCTTCGGGTGCCGCGGTGCCGCCTGCCGCGGCCCCTCCGGGCGGGCCGTTTCCTGCCCCCTCTCGCGCGCGGGCCAGCGCCGCGCGACGGGCGCGGGCCTTGGCCAGGGCGGTCTGAATGCGGTCAGGCATGGTTTTCCCTTCGGAATTGCGCAATCTGCCTCATCCGGCGATGGCCCGGTGCAGCCCGTCCAGCAACGGCTCGAGCCCCAGAAGCGCCACCGCGCGCGCAAGCAGCACATCGAGCGGCACGACAAGAACATGCACCCCGAACAGCACCATCACCAGCCCGGCGGGCACCACCAGCGCAAGCATCTGGCGGCGGGACTGGCGGCTGCCCTGTGATGCGGGGTCAGGCATCAGCGCAATGGTGACAAGCGGTGCCTGCCCCAGCCGGCGGGTGACGTCGCGCGGGGTGCGCACGGTCTGGTCCAGCGCCTCGGCCCCGAGGATGAAGCCCAGCCCCGCCAGCAGCCCCAGCCCCAGCCCCGCCGCGGCGATCAGCCCGCGATCGGGTGTTTCGGGGCGTTCCGGCGCGCGCGCCGGGTCGAGCAGGGTCAACTGCAGCACAGCGTCGATGGCCTCGCCCTCGCGGTTGCCACTGCCGCTGCCGATGCCGGTGCCGGGCGGGGCGGGGTGCAGCGCCGAAAAGCGGTGCATGGCCGCCTGATACCGGCTTTGTGCCGCATCGCGCGCGCGTGCGAGCCGCGCAAGCGTCACCGCGTTGGCCTCGGCGGCAGCGATGTCGCTGCGCAGGTTGTCCAGCCGCGCCCGCAACGCGGCGGCTTCGGGCGAGGGCGCGTCGCCGCCTGCCGCGACTGGCAGGGCGGCCAGTTCCGCGCTGATCGCGGCGGCTTCGGCGCGCAAGCGCGGCAGGGCCTCGGGCAGCGCTCCGACATGTGCTGCGCGGAACTCGGCCAGCCGCAGGCTGTGTTGTTCCAGCTCGGCGTCGTGGCGGCGTGCCTCGCGTTCGATGATGTCGCGTCGCTGCAGGCTCAGCGCGTCGGGGGCGGCCAGGCTTTCGCGGATCAGCACATCGGCCAGCGCATTGGCGACATTGGCCGCCACGCGCGGGTTGGGCGCGCTGAAGCCCAGGCGCACGGTGAGCGCGTATTCGCCGCCGCCCTCGACATCGAGCGCGATGCGCGCGCGCATGTCCTGCACGATGGCCGCGCTGTCATGCAGCGCCGCGTCATGCAGCGCCAGATCGCGCGAGGCCTCGATCAGGCTGGTGCGCGTGATCAGCCGCTGCGCGATCATGGTGATCTGTGTGCGGACCTCGCGCGTCTCGACTGCGGCGGTGGCCGCGTCCGGCGCATCATTCGGGGCCGCCAGCAGCACTGCCTCGGCGCGGTAGACGGGCGGCCAGAGCACCGCCAGCGCCAATGCCAGCGCAAGCACGCCAAGCGCCAGCAGTGCCGCACCGGGAAGCCGGCGGCGCAGGACGTCGCGGGCATATCCCGGCGTGCCGGTCATTGCGGCACCGGTGCGTGCGGATTCAGCCCGCCGGCAAAGAACACCCCGTCATCGAGCACCTGCATCACGGTCGCGCGCCGCACCCTGCGCTGCCCGGCAGAGAAGGCATAGGTCATGGACAGGTCGCACAGCTGGTTGACCAGACGCGGCACGCCATTGGTGGCCTCCTGCACCAGATCGGCGGCCTGGCGGCTGAACAGGTCGGGCTTGCCCCCGGCCACGGTCAGCCGGTGCGCGATATAGCCCAGCACGGTGGGCGCATCCATTGCGGGAATATGGTAGTTCGCCGCCACGCGCTGGGCGAACTGGGTCATGTCGGGGCGGCGCACGGTGTCGCGCAACTCGGGCTGGCCAACCAGGACAAGCTGCAATAGCTCGTCCTTGTTGGCGTTGATATTGGTGAGCATCCGCAATTCCTCAAGCGCCTCGCGCGAGAGGTTCTGCGCCTCGTCGATCGCCAGCAGCACGCGCCGCCCCTCGCCGTATTCGTGGATCAGGTAATGCTGAAACCTGTCGAACAGCACCACATCCGAGGCATTGTCGGGCGCCTCGAGCGAAAGCGTGGGCATCACCCAGCGCAGCAGGTCGCTGGTGCCGCGCCGCGCATTGGCGATGAAGCCGACCGAGACATCCTCGGCCAGACCGTTGAGGAAATGATGCAGCAGCGTGGTCTTGCCCACGCCGATCTCGCCGGTGATCAGGGTAATCGGGGCACGGGTGACAAGCCCGTATTCCAGCATCGCATAGGCGCCGCGATGGGCGCGCGACCAGAACAGGAACTCCGGGTCCGGCACCAGCGAAAAGGGGCGCTGTGCCAGGTTGAAATGCTCGAGATAAATGTCCTGCGTCGGTGCCATGCGCGGCGCTGTGCCTTCTGCCTGATGCCTTGTTCCGTGCCACCCGTCGTGCCGGCCTTGCCCGACGGAGCGCAGCACCTTTTTACGTCTATACCGCAGCTTGGGAACCAAAACCAATCAAGGGGCCGTTCCACGGCAGCAGGCTGGCAGAATTGCGACCTTTTCCGGGTAATCCTGTTGCAGGGCCTGCAACGCGCCGCGCGGACATGCCCGGGGGCGCAAACTGCGCTTTCGATTGTTTCTCGCGCGGCGATAATGCCCGCTGCTGGCAGCAATCGTTGAGGATTTTGCGGAGTATGCGCGATACTGTGTCGTGACTACTGCAAGGTTGCGTTGGCCCTGGCACGGTCCCATTTCCGAAAATCGCGACAAGGATCAAGCTGCTACCAGGCGCCTGTGGGGCGGAGTGGACGCCGATATGCGCAGTGCACCCGCGAGGCGGGCTTTCGCGCGGTCGCGCGGGTGCTTGGTTGCCACTTGCCCCGCGCCCGGCGCGGTGGCATTGGGGGCGGATGCGCAATCGCCTCGCTTCGCCCGGCCCGATGGGCACCCGCCCCAACACCCCTGCCGTGATCTGGCTGGTTGGGCTGACCTGCCTGCCCGAGATCATCTTCACCCTGGCCGGCAGCGGGCTGATCGGGGCCACCGGGCTGCGCAACTGGGCGGTGGCGCACATGGCCTTCTGGTCGGGGCTGCTGCGCGGATGGGAGGGGCTTTACCCCTTTCAGCGCGAGGTGATGTTTCTCAGTTACGCAATGGTGCACGGCAACCTGTTGCATCTGATCGGCAACATGGTCGCGGTGCTGGCGCTGGGCGGTATCGTGGTGGCGCGCGCGGGGCAACGCGGCTTTCTCATCGTTTATGCGCTCAGCGCGATCGGCGGGGGCCTGGGCTTTGCGGTGCTGGGGCCGGTGGAGATTCCGATGGTGGGCGCCTCGGGCGCGGTGTTCGGCCTGTTGGGCGCCTGGAAATACTGGGAGTGGCGCGACCGGCGCGCCGTGGGTGCAGACATGCGCCCGCTCTGGATGTCGCTGGCGGGGCTGGCGCTGATCAATGTGGTGCTGTGGCTGGCGCTGGCCGGGCTGCTGGCCTGGGAGGCGCATCTGGGCGGCTTTGTCGTGGGCTGGGCCTGGGCGGCCTTTGTCACCCCGCCGGCGCGCCGCGGGCCGGCCGAATTCCGGTAGGCATCCGGCGGCGTGCCGCGCGCCCCGGTATGGCCAATGCGTCACATATTGCGCCGGTTGCGCGATTTCAGGGATTCACGCGCGGCGCTGGCTGTGGCATCCTGACCGGGAAGCGCGCCCGCCAGAGGCGCCCAGAGGCGCAATGCGAGGCAGATCATGCAGCAGAACCGTTTGCGCCCCGCGCTGGGGCCTGTCCTTTTCCTGATGCTGGCCTTCATGCTGGGCAGTTACTTCACCTTTGCCGCGGTGCAGGGCAATAACGGCATCTTCCAGCGTATCGAGACCGAGGCCGAGATCGCCCGCCTGACCGAAACCCGCGACCGGCTGGCCGCCGAACTCGGCCAGATCGAAAACCGCACCCGGCGGCTTTCCGACAGCTATCTCGACCTCGACCTGCTGGACGAGCGCGCGCGCGAAGTGCTGGGAATGCTGCGCGCCGATGAGGTGGTGATCCGCTGACATCCGCGGCCGCCGCGCACGCTTTCGGGCCGCGCGCCTTGTTGCCGGCGGGGGCCTGCGGCGCGGATATTTTTTTTCACAGTGAAGGGCAGGGGGCTTTGCACCATCCTCCGGCTGCCCCCTTTGCCGGCGGGCTTTGGCGCCCGTGGCCGGTGGCGTGCCCCGGGGCCGCAACGGGCGCGGCACCGGGGGAAGGCGCGCCCGCAGGGCCCCGCGGTTTCAGCGCGAGATCAGCACCGAGCATTGCGCATGGCGCACCACGCGCGCGGCGGTCGAGCCGATGAAATAGTCGCTCAGGCCGGGGCGGTGCGAGGCGATCATGATCAGGTCGGCCTCGTTGTCTTCGGCGCATTGCAGGATCTGGCCCGAGGCCGCGCCGCGGCGCAGTTCGACCTGGATGTTGCCCTCCACGCCATGCGCGATGGCCTTCAGCTCGACGCGGGATTCGGCCTCGCGGCGTTCGTTCAGGTCCTGGGGCATTTCGGCGGCGACATAGGTGGGAATCTCTTCGAGGACATGGAGCAGGCGGATCTCGCCTCCGTCGTCGAGCAGCTTCAGCGCCTTGTCGAGCAGTTCCTTGCCCAGTTTGCCGTGGCTGATGTCAACGGCCACGATGATTCGCTTGTACATGTCACTTTCCCTCCTGTTCGCAGTACAACATTCTGATACGCGCAAAGGTGTAGGGGCAAGGGGGCAGATAAACCTTGATCTGGCGCAAATAATTTCCCGGCAACGGGAAAGGGGCGCCAAAGCTGGCGCCCCTTGTTGCAGTCTTCGGTCATCGGCGGCGGTTACGAAGGGGAGTCCTCCATCGCCTCGATGGCCCTTTGCAGATCGTCCTTGCTGACCTCTTTCTCGGTCACTTCGACCTGGCCGATGATGTGATCGACGACCTTGTCCTCGAAGATGGGCGCCCGCAGTTGCTGCTGCATCTGCGGGTTCTGCTGGATGAACTCGAAGAACTGGCGCTCCTGCCCCGGATACTGACGGGCCTGCTGCATCACCGCCTGGGTCATTTCCTGATCGGTGACCTCCACCTCGGCCTTGCGGCCGATCTCGGCCAGCAGCAGCCCCAGGCGCACCCGGCGCTCGGCCAGTTTCACATGCTCGTCGGTGGGTTCGATCTCGGGGTGGTCGTGGCCTTCGACCTCGGGGTTTTCGTCGTGCCAGAGCTGATGCGCGATCTGCTTGGCCTCGGCTTCGGCCAGGCTGGGCGGCAACTCGAACGAGACCAGATCGTCGAGCGCATCGAGCAGCTTGCGCTTGAGCACGGCGCGCGCGGCCTGGCCATACTCGGCCTCGAGCCGCTCGCGGATCTGGGCCTTGAGCGAGTCCAGATCCTCGGCGCCATATTGCTTGGCGAGTTCGTCGTTGATCTCGGCGGGTTTGGGGGCCTTCACCGCCTTGACCGTGCAATCGAACACGGCCTCCTTGCCGGCCAGATGCTTGGCGCCGTATTCCTCGGGGAAGGAGACGGTGACAGCCTTTTCATCGCCCGCCTTCACGCCGACCAGCTGCTGCTCGAAACCGGGGATGAACGAATCCGAGCCCAGCACCAGCGGGTAATCCTCGGCGGCGCCACCCTCGAAGGCTTCGCCATCGACCTTGCCGACGAAGTCGAGCACCACCTGGTCGCCGTCTTCGGCCTTGGCCTTTTTCGGCTTGTCCTCGAAATTCTGCGCGCTTTTGGCCAGATTCTCCAGCGCCTCGTCGACGGCGGCGTCATCGGCCTTCACGGCCAGACGCTCGAGCTTGACGCCCGAGAGGTCCAACTCGGGGATTTCGGGCAGCGCCTCGTAGGACATCGAGACGGTCAGGTCGTCGCCTTCCTTCCAGTCCTCGTTTTCCATCTTCACGCTGGGCTCGCCCGCCGGGCGGTCGCCACTGGATTCGAAATGCTCGCGCATGGCGGCATCGATGCTTTCCTGCATCGCCTCGCCCATCAGGCGCTGGCCGAACTGCCGCTTGAGCAGGGCAAAAGGCACCTTGCCCTTGCGAAAGCCCTTCATTTCAACCTCGGGCTGCGCCTCGGCCAGCTTCTCGTTCACCTTCGCGTCAAGCTCATTCGCCGTCACCGTGATGGTGTAGCCGCGCTTGAGGCCGTCTTTCAGGGTCTCGGTGACCTGCATCTCATTCCCTCATGCTCATCGAAAAACAGGCCGCGCGGGCGCAGCCGTTGAAACTCCCGGCGTTCATATTGGCCGCCCCGCGCGCATTCAACCCTGAATCGGGCGATTTCCGACGCCGCAGGACGCAACGGAGCGCCGCCGGGCGGTCGTTCGGGTGCGTTTCGCGCACATATCCGCCTGGCCTGCCCATTGCGGTGCGCGGCCGGACAGGCAATAAGGTGGCACGATCCGACCCGCAGCTTCGGCAATTCGTGCCTGTTAACAAGACCAGGAGTGTCCGCATGTCAGCCCGCTTTACCACTCGCCCGGAAATCAAGGGGTATTTCGGTGTCGTCACCTCGACCCACTGGATCGCGACCGCCGTGGGGATGCGGATGCTCGAACTGGGCGGCAATGCCTTTGACGCAGCAGTGGCCACCGGCATGGTGCTGCAGGTGGTCGAGCCGCATCTCAACGGCCCCGCCGGCGACATGCCCGCGATCCTGCATTCGGCGCGCACCGGCAAGACCGAGGTGCTGTGCGCGCAAGGCCCCGCCCCGGCCGGCGCCACGATCGAGGAATACACGGCCCAGGGCCTCAAGGTGATTCCCGGTGACGGGCTTCTGGCCACGGTCATTCCCGGCGCGTTCGATGGCTGGATGCTGATGCTGCGCGATCACGGGCGGCTGAGCCTGCGGCAGGTGATGGAGCCTGCGATCTGGTATGCCGAGAAGGGCCACCCGGTGCTGCCCGCCGTTGCGGCCACGATCCAGCGGCTGGGCGATTTCTTCCGCGAGAACTGGCCGACCTCCTACGAGACCTGGCACCCGGGCGGGCGGGCGCCGCAGGCCAACGAGAATGTCTGCAATCCGGTGCTGGCGCAGACCTGGCAGCGCATCCTCAAGGAAGCCGAGGCGCGCGAGGGGCGCGAGGCGCAGATCGACGCGGCGCGCGACGCGTTCTACCGGGGGTTTGTGGCAGAAACGATCGGTAACTGGCTGGAAAAGACCGAGCTGCCCGACCATAACGGCCACATGCACCGTCCGGTGCTGACGGCCCAGGACATGGCCGGATATTCGGCGCATTACGAGGCGCCGCAGACCTACGATTACCACGACTGGACGATCTGCAAGACCGGCCCCTGGGGGCAGGGGCCGGTGCTGTTGCAGGCGCTGGCACTGCTCAAGGGGTTCGACATCGGCGCGATGGACCCGCGCGGAGTGGATTTTGTCCATACCGTGACCGAGGCCAAGAAGCTCGCCTATGCCGACCGCGAGGTCTATTACGGCGATCCGGAGTTTTCGAAGGTGCCGATGGATGTGCTGCTTTCGGATGCCTATAACGACGAGCGCCGCAAGCTGATCGGCGACACCGCCAGCCTCGAGCTGCGCCCGGGCACGGTGCCCGGTTTCGAGGATCAGCGCGCACGCACGATGGCCGTGCTCGATGAGCTTAGCCCCAACAAGACGGTCTATGAGCCCACGATGGAGCATCTGGCCGACCGCAAGGGCGACACGGTGCATATCGACGTGATCGACGCCGAGGGCAACATGGTCTCGATCACGCCATCGGGCGGCTGGCTGCAAAGCTCGCCCACGATTCCGGGCCTCGGCTTTTGCCTCAATTCGCGCGCTCAGATGTTCTGGCTGCGCGAGGGGCTGCCGACATCGCTGGCGCCGGGCAAGCGGCCGCGCACCACGCTCACGCCGGCGCTGGGGCTGCACAAGGGCCGGCCGGCGATGGCCTTCGGCACCCCCGGCGGCGACCAGCAGGACCAGTGGCAGCTTTCCTTCCTGCTGCGCATCATCCATCACGGCATGAACCTGCAGGAGGCGATCGACACGCCGCTGTTCCATTCGATGCATTTCCCGGCATCCTTCTATCCGCGCGGGCGGCGGCCGGGGCAGATGCTGCTGGAGGAAAGCTTCGGTCCCGAGGTCATCGAGGGCCTGCGCGCGCGCGGGCACGGGGTGGACGTGTCGGACCCGTGGACGATCGGCCGCCTGACCGCGGCGCTGCGCGAGCCTGACGGGTTGTTGCGGGCCGCTGCCACGCCGCGGCTGATGCAGGCCTATGCCATCGGGCGGTGAGGCCGGTTCGGCAGGTTGCGGCTTCTGGCGCCGGCGCAAAATGCGCGGCGGCGCCACCTGAAGGCCTTTGACAGCGCGGCCACATCCGCGGCATCCGGCGCATTGCCGCCGCGCTTTGCAAAGGTAATTGCCGAAAAGGGCCACGCGCCGGGCAGGCGGCCGGCTTGGCCGGTCAGGCCTTGGCGTGGCCCGGCGGGCCGGGTTACTTGCGGAACTTGTCCAGGCTGACGACTTCGGCCTCGCGCGGGGTGTCGGGCGTTTCCTCGGCCACCGACATGGGCGCCTCGGCGTCGTCCTCTTCCGCGCTCTCCTCGTCTTCGTCGTCAATCTGGGTTTCGAAACGCAGCCCGAATTCCACCGAAGGATCGACAAAGGTGCTGATCGCATCGAAGGGCACATAAAGCCGTTCGGGTGCATTGCCGAAATTCAGCGTGATCGCGAAGCCTTCCTCCTCGACCACCAGGTCCTCGAACCAGTTCTGGATGACGATGGTGATCTCGTCGGGATACCGCGCGCGCAGCCATTCGGCCATTTCGACATCCGGATGGTGGGTGTTGAGCGTGATGAAGAAGTGGTGATCGCCGGGCAGCCCCTCATGCGCGATGCCGTCCAGCACCTGACGGATCAGCCCGCGCATCGCGTGGTGCATCAGCGTGCCATAGTCGATCGCGTTCGCCATGCTGCCAGACCCCATCGAAGCACTTGCCGTAAAAACTGACGCCAGCATAAGGGATTCGCGCCTGAAGGAAAGGGGCGTGCGCGGAGGTTTTTCAAATCTGCCGCGGGTGGATGAGACGGGGAATGAGATGGTGGTGCGGTAAAGTGCAGGCTTCTGTTGCCAGGTGCCTGCGAACCCCGCCTTACGCGGCTAAGCGCAAGGGCTTAAGTTTCGGTTTCGTTGCCGCTTACGCAGCAACAGCCACCGGAGCACGGTTGTCGTTGGCAACTGTACTTTGCGGACCGATAACGGTGGTACCTCACCGGGACAAAGCCAACCCCTTTAGACGTTCGTCGATCCTGTTTCGGCCCCATCTGCCCCCAACGAAGGGATTTCTGGTGGAGCCGCCGGGTACCGCCCCCGGGTCCGATCCGCTTATTACGGGCGCGTTTATGTCCATAGTTCCGTTGCCGGAACACTCTGGATATACGCAGCGCGCCCGCCCGGTTCAAGGCCCGTGCATTCTGCGCGCGGCTGTCCCTATCGGCGCAGGGGCAAAGCGATTACCATTCCTGCATGTCGAGTCACGGCGTGCCGGGCGGGGCTTGCCCCTGGCGCGCGCAGAGCAGGGAGAGCAAAGTTTGTTCAGGGCGCTGGTGGTGGAGAAGACCGAGGACGGCAAGACGCAGGCAGCGGTGCAGCAGCTCGATGAAAGCCGCCTGCCCGAGGGCGATGTGACCGTCGCGGTGGAGTATTCGACGCTGAATTACAAGGATGGGCTGTGCATCGGCCCCGGCGGCGGGCTGGTAAGGAGCTATCCGCATGTGCCGGGCATCGATTTCGCCGGCACCGTCGAGGCATCAGACGATCCGCGCTACAAACCCGGCGACAAGGTGGTGCTGACCGGCTGGCGCGTCGGTGAGGTCCACTGGGGCGGCTATGCCGAAAAGGCACGCGCCAAGGCCGACTGGCTGGTGCCGCTGCCCGAGGGGCTGACCACCCGGCAGGCCATGGCAGTTGGCACCGCGGGGCTGACCGCGATGCTGGCGGTGATCGCGCTGGAAGACCATGGTCTGCGCCCCGGTCAGGGCGAAGTGCTTGTCACCGGCGCCTCGGGCGGGGTGGGATCGGTCGCCACGGCGATCCTGGCGCAGCTGGGCCATGAGGTCGCGGCCGTCACCGGCCGACCCGAGCAGGAGCCGTATCTGCGCGACCTGGGCGCCAGCCGCATCGTGCCGCGCGCCGAACTGGCCGAGACGGTCAGGCGCCCGCTCGAATCGGAAACCTGGGCGGGCTGTGTCGATGCGGTGGGCGGCGCGATGCTGGCCCGCGTGCTGGGGCAGATGAAATATGGCGCGAGCGTCGCGGCCGTGGGGCTTGCCGGTGGGGCCGATCTGCCGGCCACGGTGGTTCCCTTCCTGCTGCGGGGGGTGAAGCTGCTGGGGATCGAGAGCGTCATGTGCCCTTATGACGCGCGCCTGCGCGCCTGGGCGCGGATCGTGAGCGATCTGCCGATGGACAGGCTGGAGGCGATGGTCGAACCTGCGGGGCTGGAGGATTTGCCCCGGCTGGGCAATGCGATTCTGGCGGGCCAGGTGCGTGGCCGCGTCGTGGTGGATCCGCGCAGCTGAGATCGTGGTGGACCCGCGCGGCTGAGATCATCCGCGCGCCTGACGCCATGTTGCCCGGCGCATGCTGGCTGCGGCCGCGGTGCGAAGCCCCGGCGTGCGGTGCCTGTGGCTTGTGTCGGATGCCTTCGGCGAGGATATTTTCGTCACAGTGAAGGGCGCAGGTCGCGCGAGGGCGGGGCGGCGCCCGCTCTTGACCTGAGGGTCTTGCGTGTTACCCCTGTAGAGAGGCTGCGTCGTAATAGCGCAGCCGGACTTCGTTTCTGGCCGCAAAGGCCGCGCCGGTCAGGCCATTCTGGAGGCCGGGAAACGCAATCGTGCCCGACAGCAGGCCGCGAGAAGCCCGGGCGGGCAAGAACACGCTATCAGGAGGGAACAGATGTCGGAGACAAATGGCCAGGGCATCCCCGAGCCGGAAGGCCAGACAGATGTCATTGAGACCGAATACGAGATCGGTCAGGACAATATTGAACCGAAGATCGGGCCTTTCGGGCTTGATATTCACAACCCTGTTTTCGTGGTTTCCGGGCTGGTCGTGGTGGCGTTCGTCCTCATCACGCTGGCGTTTCAGGACGCGGCCGGGCCGGCCTTTGGGGCGGTGCGGGGTTTTCTGACGTCGAACCTGGACTGGTTCTTTCTGATGGCAGGCAACATCTTTGTCGTGGTCTGCCTTGCGATCCTGGTGTCGCCGCTGGGCAAGATCCGCATCGGCGGCAGCGAGGCCACGCCCGATTACGGCTATCTCGGCTGGTTCGCGATGCTGTTCGCCGCCGGCATGGGGATCGGGCTGATGTTCTTCGGGGTGCTGGAACCCGTCTACTACTTCGGCACACCGTGGGGCGATCAGCCGCTGGGTCATCCGTTGGGCATTGTCGATGGCGAGCTGGCCGACGCGGCCACCATCGAGGCGGCGCGGTCGATGGCGATGGCGGCCACGATCTATCACTGGGGGCTTCACCCCTGGGCGATTTATGCCATCGTGGCGCTGTCGCTGGCGCTGTTCGCCTATAACAAGGGTCTGCCGCTGACGGTGCGGTCGATCTTCTACCCGATCTTCGGCGAGCGGGTCTGGGGCTGGACCGGCCATGTCATCGACATTCTGGCGGTCTTTGCCACGCTCTTTGGTCTGGCGACCTCGCTGGGGCTGGGCGCGCAGCAGGCCAATGCCGGGCTGGAATATGTGTTCGGCATCGGCGTCAACACTACCGTGCAGGTGATCCTGATCGCGGGGATCACGGCGATCGCCCTGATTTCGGTGTTGCGGGGTCTCGAAGGCGGCGTGAAGCGGCTGTCGGAGATCAACCTCATCCTGGCCGTGGTTCTGATGCTTTTCGTGTTCATCGTCGGGCCGACGGCGTTCCTGCTTACGGGCTTCTGGGATACGACGGTGTCCTATGTGCGCGAGATCGTGCCGCTGTCGAATCCGGTGGGCCGCGAGGATGACGGCTATCGCCAGGGCTGGACGGCCTTCTACTGGGCCTGGTGGATCAGCTGGTCGCCTTTCGTGGGCATGTTCATCGCGCGGGTCAGCCGTGGCCGCACCGTGCGCGAGTTCATCACCTGCGTGCTGATCATCCCCACCATCGCCTCGATCCTGTGGATGACCGTCTTTGGCGGCTCCGCGATCGAGCAGATCGTGTCGGGCACGGGCGATGCGGTGCGCAGCTATGTGATCGACGCCTATCAGCCCGAGCTTTCGCTCTTCGGGATGCTGTCGGAACTGCCCCTTGCCCCGATCGCGTCGTTTGTGGCGATCGTGCTGGTGATCGTGTTCTTCGTCACCTCGTCGGATTCGGGCAGCCTGGTGATCGACACGATCACCGCGGGTGGCAAGATCGACGCGCCGGTCACGCAGCGGGTCTTCTGGGTGATCTTCGAGGGGATCGTTGCCGCGACGCTGCTGATCGGCGGCGGGCTGGTGGCTTTGCAGGCGGCGGCGGTCTCGACGGGCTTTCCGTTCGCGATCGTGCTGTTGCTGGCCTGTTACGCGCTGGTCAAGGGGCTGTTGCAGGAGCCGCGCTGAGCGGCGTCTGCCAGTTGCATTTGCCTCAAGCCGCCCGGCCGCCACGGCGCCGGGCGGCTTTTTTCTTGGCTGGCCAGGGGCCCGCGAAAGGCTGTTTCGCACCCGGCTGTTCTTGACCCTGCCGGGCGCGCGCTAGATCTCCTCAGGGCCGGCAGATGGGGCATTCCGGCGGCCTCGGACAGCATGGCAGCACAAGGCGCAAGGTATGAGCGGCAATTCGGGGGTCATCTGGTGGGTGCGGCGCGATCTGCGCCTGTCCGACAACGCGGCCCTGCTGGCGGCTTGTGCGCGGGCGCGGGAAACGGGCGGCGGGGTGATCCCGGTCTTCGTGCTGGACGGGCCAGCCGAGGCGCTGGGCGCGGCGCCGCGCTGGCGGCTTGGGCTGGGGCTGGAGGCGCTGGCGGATTCGCTGGCGGAGCGCGGGTTGCGGCTGATCCTGCGCCGGGGCGCGCCGGGCGCGCAGCTTGGGCGCCTTGCCCGCGAGACCGGCGCGGGCGACGTGGTCTGGAACCGCCTCTACGACCCCGAGAGCCGCGAGCGCGACACCCAGGTCAAGCAGGCACTGCGGCAGGCCGGGCTGTCGGCGCGCAGCTTTGCCGGGCACCTGCTGCACGAACCCTGGAGCGTGGAGACCGGGCAGGGCGGGTTCTACCGTGTCTACAGCCCCTATTGGCGGGCTGTGCGGGGCCTGCCCGTGCCCGCGCCCGAGGCGGCGCCCGCCGTTATTCCCGCGCCCGCGCAATGGCCGGCAAGCGACAGGCTGGCCCACTGGCGGCTGGGCGCGGCGATGAACCGGGGCGCGCCGGTGGTGGCCCGGCACTGCCGGGTGGGAGAGGCGGCGGCACAGGGGCGCCTGGAGGCCTTCATCGACGATCGGCTCGATGATTACCGCGCGCGGCGCGATTTTCCTGCCGAAGGGGCGACCTCGGGCCTGTCGGAGAACCTGACATATGGCGAGATCTCGCCCCGCCGCCTGTGGCATGCGGGGCGCGCGGCGATGGAAGAGGGCCGGCCGGGGGCCGAGCATTTCCTGAAGGAACTGGTCTGGCGCGAATTTGCCTGGCACCTGATGTATCACACCCCCCATATCGCGGAGCAAAACTGGCGCGAGGGGTGGGAGCGCTTTCCCTGGCGCGGCGACAACGCGCAGGCAGAGGCCTGGCGGCAGGGGCGCACCGGGGTGCCGCTGGTCGATGCGGCCATGCGCGAGATGTATGTCACAGGCACCATGCACAACCGTGCGCGGATGATCGCGGCCTCATACCTGAGCAAGCATCTGCTGACCGACTGGCGAGTCGGGCAGGCCTGGTTCGCCGAATGCCTGGTGGACTGGGACGCGGCCTCGAACGCGATGGGCTGGCAATGGGTGGCCGGCTGTGGCCCCGACGCCGCACCCTATTTCCGCATCTTCAACCCCGAGACCCAGGCCGCGAAATTCGACCCGGAAGGCAGATACATCGCGCGCTTTGTCGCGGAACTGAGCGATGCGCCGGGGCGCGAGGCGCTGGATTTCTTCGAGGCGGCGCCGCGATCCTGGGGGCTTTCGCCCGAACAGCCCTACGCGAGTCCGGCAATCGGGCTGAAGGAAGGGCGCGCCCGTGCGCTGGCCGCGCATGAGGCGCTGCGCGGGCGATAGCGCCGCGATTATGCGCACCGGGCGCGGCAATTCTTGCTCGATATGCGTTTAATCGCTTAAGTTGTAACAAAACCGGATGGCTGGGACAGGATGCAGGTGATCACTTCTCTTCAAGGGCAGGCGGGCCTTCCGCGCTATTTCGCGCAGGTTCACGCGATGGCCGCCAGGATGGCCAGGGGGCGGCTGGATATCGTGCTGGACGATGGCCGCCGCTTTCGGCTCGAGGGGGCGCAGCCCGGCCCGGTGGCCGAACTGCATGTGCATGAGACCGATCTTTTCGCACGGCTGCTGCGCGAGGGCGACCTGGGCTTTTGCGAGGCTTACATGGATGGCTGGTGGTCCACGCCGGACCTTCAGGCATTTCTCGACCTGATCAGCGACGGCAATGAGGCGCTTTACGATCACTACCCCGGCAGCCGGGTGGTGCGGGTTCTGGAACGGCTTCGCCACTGGCTGCGTTCCAACAACAAGTTCCAGGCGCGCCGGAATATCGCCCATCACTACGATCTGGGAAACGATTTCTACCGGCTGTGGCTGGATGACAGCATGACCTATTCCTCGGCGCTGTTCCACACCGGGCAGGAAAGCCTGGAAAAGGCGCAGGAGCAGAAATACGCGGCAATGGTCGATGCCATCGGCGCAAGGCCCGGCGATCATGTGCTGGAAATCGGCTGCGGCTGGGGCGGCTTTGCCGAATATGCCGCGCGCGAGCGGGGCCTGAAGGTGACGGGGCTGACCATCTCGCAAGAGCAGCATGATTACGCGGTGGCGCGGATGGCCCGCGCGGGGCTGTCGGAACAGGTCGAGATCCGGATGCAGGATTACCGCGACACGCGCGGGCAATATGACGGCATCGCCTCGATCGAGATGTTCGAAGCCGTGGGCGAACGCTATTGGCCGGTATATTTCGATACGCTGCGTGAGCGGCTCAAGCCCGGCGCGAAGGCCACGCTGCAGGTTATCCTGGTTCCGGACGAACGTTTCGGGAAGTATCGCAAGGGTGTCGATTTCATCCAGAAATACATCTTTCCGGGCGGGATGCTGCCGGGGCCGGGCGTGCTGCGCGAACAGGCCCGCCGCGCCGGGCTTGCGGTGGCGGGGTCGCAGGAATTCGCCGACAGCTACAGCCAGACGCTGCGGCGCTGGCACGCCACCTTCAACAACCGTTGGGAGGACATCGCGCAGCTCGGCTTCGACGAGCGCTTCCGCCGGATGTGGAACCTTTACCTGACCTCTTGCGCGGCGGCCTTCCGCAGCGGTATCTGCGATGTGACGCAGATCACGCTTTCCCGACCGGCGAGGTGACCCCATGCCCACAGCGGCCAAGCTCGTTGCCGCAATAGCCTTTGCCGCCGTGGCGTTCCTGGCCGCCGAGGCCTTCAAACCGGAAATGCCGGAATGGACGGTGTTCGGGGCGTTCTCGTTCATCTGCGCGGCATTCGGGGCGTTTTGCGGCTGGCGGATCAGCGGCAGGCGCGCGGGGCGCGGCTGGCGGGTGGCGATGGGCGTGGGGCTGACCAGCGCGCTTTGCACGGCGGGTGTGGCGCTGGTTTTCTTTTCGGTGCGCGAGATGCTGGTCCGCTCGATGAACCGGCGCTTCGACGGCCCGCTCGAAGCCGCAGTCGGCACCTTCGGCATCGCGCTGGAATATGGCGCGCTGATGCTCACCGCCCCGGTGCTGGGCATCCTTCTGATTGGCGGCATTCTCGGCGGGCTGCTGGCCGAGGTCGCCGCCCGGCGCTGGAACTGAGGCGCTGCGGCACAGGCCGGGCGCCCCTGGGCGAAATGCCGTCAAGCGCGGCGCGGGCAGGGTCCGGCAACCTTTTCCATCCCGCGCGTGCCGCGACGGGCCTTGGCAGATGTTCTCTTTTCGTGCTAGTCAGGGCCCAAGAACGACGGCGAAAGCAGGCAAGGCGGGGCAGGGGCATCATCATGCGGGTTCTGGGCATCGATCCGGGTTTGCGCAACCTCGGCTGGGGCGTGATCGAAAGCGCGCGCGGCCGGATGCGCCACATCGCCAACGGGGTGCTGCATTCGGAAGGCGATGACCTGGCCACGCGGCTGCACAGCCTGCACAGCCAGCTTGCAGCCGTGGTCGCGGCGCAAAGGCCCGATTGCGCGGCGGTCGAACAGACCTTCGTCAACAAGGACGCGGTGGCCACGCTCAAGCTGGGCCATGCGCGCGCCATCGCGCTGCTGGTGCCCGCGCAGGCGGGGCTGAGCGTGGGCGAATACGCGCCCAATGCCGTCAAGAAGGCCGTGGTCGGGGTGGGGCACGCGGCCAAGGTGCAGGTCGATCACATGGTGCGGCTGCAATTGCCGGGCGTACAGATCGCCGGGCCTGATGCCGCCGATGCGCTGGCGGTGGCGATCTGCCATGCCTTCCAGATGCAGGCCTCGGGGCGGCTGGCGGCGGCGATTGCCGGAGGGGCGGGGCGATGATCGGGCGCATTGCCGGGCGGCTTGACCATTTAGGTGCCGATCATGTGCTGATCGACGTGCAGGGCGTGGGCTATGTCGTGCATGTCTCGGACCGGACGTTGGCGCAGATGCCCGCGCCCGGTGGGGCTGTGGCGCTTTATACCGATCTGGTTGTGCGCGAGGATCTGCTACAGCTTTTCGGCTTTCCCACCATGGCCGAAAAGGAGTGTCACCGGATGCTGACCACCGTGCAGGGGGTGGGGGCCAAGGCCTCCATGGCGATCCTGGGCACGCTGGGCGCGGCGGGGGCGGTGCAGGCGCTGAATCTGGGCGACTGGGCCGCGCTCAAGGCCGCGCCAGGGGTGGGGCCGAAACTGGCGCAGCGCATCACCAACGAGTTGAAAGACAAGGCGCCGATGCTGATGGCGATGGCCAGTGCGGGCGCCACGGCACAGGCCGGTGACGCCAGCGCGCCGCCGTCCACCGCACCTGCCGGTGCCGACGCGGCGGCTCTGGTCGAAACTGTCCCGCAACCGACCGCGCGCGCGGCCAGCGCCGAGGCGCTTTCGGCGCTGGTCAATCTGGGCTATGGCCAGTCGGAGGCGGCGGGCGCCGTGGCGCAGGCCGCGCGCGAGGCGGATGAGGCCGACACATCCGGCCTGATCCGCGCCGCGCTGAAATTGCTGGCACCCAAGGGGTAGCGCGATGCAAGACTGCCCGCAGATTGCTGAAATGCCTGCCGTGCCGGACGGGGGCGATCGGTTGAGAAGGCCGACGGTATTTCCCTGTCCAGGCGTTCCGAACCGATCAGCCGAATTTGGTGTCAGCCCCCGCAGGGCTGCGCGGCTTCGCCCCGCAATTCGAGGACAGAGGCGGCCATGACCCCCCCCGACCCGACCCTGCGCCCCGATCCGCGCCCCGAGGACGCGCCCGAGATGGACAAGGCCCTGCGCCCGCAGGTGCTGGACGAGTTCATCGGCCAGGCCGAGGCCCGCGCCAATCTGCGCGTCTTCATCGAAAGCGCCCGGATGCGGGGCGAGGCGATGGATCACACGCTGTTCTACGGCCCGCCGGGCCTGGGCAAGACGACGCTGGCGCAGATCATGGCGCGCGAACTTGGCGTGGGCTTTCGCATGACCTCGGGGCCGGTGCTGGCCCGCGCCGGCGACCTGGCGGCGATCCTGACCAATCTCGACGCGCGCGACGTGCTGTTCATCGACGAGATTCACCGGCTGAACCCGGCGGTGGAAGAGGTGCTTTACCCTGCGCTCGAGGATTTCCAGCTCGATCTGGTGATCGGCGAAGGCCCGGCCGCGCGCACCGTGCGGATCGAGTTGCAGCCTTTCACGCTGGTGGGCGCGACCACGCGGCTGGGGCTCCTGACCACGCCCTTGCGCGACCGTTTCGGCATTCCCACCCGGCTTGAGTTCTATTCCGAGCTTGAACTGGCCGAGATCGTGACCCGTGGTGCCCGCCTTCTGGGCGTGGAGGCCGAGGCCGATGGCGTGGCCGAGATCGCCAAACGCGCGCGCGGCACCCCGCGCATCGCCGGGCGGTTGCTGCGCCGGGTGGTCGATTTTGCCCTCGTTGAAGGCGACGGGCGGCTGACCCGCGCGCTGGCCGACAATGCGCTCAGCCGGCTGCGGGTGGACAAGCTGGGGCTCGACGGCGCCGACCGGCGCTATCTGACGCTTCTGGCCGAGAACTACGGCGGCGGGCCTGTGGGGGTCGAGACGATCTCGGCCGCGCTGTCGGAAAGCCGCGACGCCATCGAAGAGGTGATCGAGCCCTTCCTGCTCCAGCAGGGGCTGATCGCGCGCACCCCGCGCGGGCGGATGTTGGCCAGCCGCGCCTGGCGGCACCTGGGCCTTGCCCCCCCACCGCGCGAGAATGGCGGCGGGCAGGGCGCGCTGTTCGACGGGGAGTAGACCCTTGCCCGGCTCTGGCTGAAGGTCACCGTCTACCGACACGGGCGAGCCACGCGCGGCCAGGCCCGTCCCCGCTACGCCAAAGGCGCGCCATGTGCCTCATCTGGGGGTATACGCTCCGAACTTGCGCCGCGCCTGCCCCTTCACTGTGAGAAAAATATCCCCGCCGGAGGCCCCCGCGGGCAAGGGGCGCGCGGCGGGCCTCCTGCCGGGCCAGGGCTTGATACAGGCGTTGGTTCGCGCGCTGGCGGTGCCGGCAGGAGTTTGCGCGCGCAACCCGGGCTGATCGCCCCCTCAGAACGCCCGGTGCCGCGCCAGCGCCTCGGCGATCTCGGTCTGGAAATCCAGCGCCTCGGGGCGGGGCCGGGTGAGCAGGCTCACCCCGATGAAGAGCGCCGTGCTCATGGCAGCCACGGAGAAGGGCAGGGTCGGATCAAAAACGCTGACGCCCTGGATCATTGCCAGCCATACCGCCAGCACTGCGCCGCCCAGCATCCCCGCCAGCGCCCCCGCCGCCGTGCCCCGGCGCCAGAAGAACGCCCCGATGATCGGCGGCACCGCCACCAGCAGCCCCGCCGCCGAGAGCGCGGCCAACTGGTCGACGATCTGCGCCTGTTGCAGTGCGAAATAGCTGGCGAACAGGATCACCAGCACCATCACCACGCGCCCAGCCATGATCTGGCGCGCATCGCTGGTCTGGCGCTCGCGCCGGATGAAATCGCGCGCCACCATCGCCCCAACCGTCAGCGCGATCGAATCGAGCGTCGAGACAGCCGCCGACAGGATGCCGAGGATAAGCAGCAGCGCCACCCAGACCGGGATCGCCCCCGAAGTCAGCAGCGCCGGCGTCGCCATCGAGGTATTCTCGAGCCCCGGCGTCAGTTGCAGCGCGGCAAAGCCCCAGAGCACCGCCACCAGCGTGATGATCAGGCCAAAGCCCAGCACCCACAGGATCATCCGCCGCATCGCCGCGAAATCGCGCAGGATGAACAGCCGCTGGCTGACCTGCGGATTGGACAGCGCGAAAAAGAACCACGGGAAAGACAGCGCCAGAAAGGTGCCAAGGCTCCACAGCCCCGGCCCCGGCACGTCCAGCCACGGGCCGTGGTCGCGCTGCGCGGTCTCGACGAAGGTGCCCCAGCCGCCGAGGGCGTGAATGGCAAAGCCCACCGCCAGCAGCCCCGAGATGAACATCACGACTGACAGCGCCGCATCCGTCCACGCGACCGAGCGCAGCCCTGCCACCACTGCCCAGAACATCGCCAGCGCCGCGCCGATCGCCACGGCCTGGAACAGGCTGATCCCGCCGCCTGTCACCCCCGATAGCAGCAGCCCGATCCCTGCCATCTGGGTGGTGCAATAGGGCAGCAGGAAGACCAGGCTCACCCCCGCCATCACCTGCGCCACGCGCCGGTCGCCATAGCGCGCGCCGACCATCTCGGTGGGCGTGATGAAGCCCCAGCGCCGCGCCACCAACCAGAACCGCGGCGCAAAGACCACCAGCAGCGCGAGGCCCGCGAAATAGATCAGCTCGAATCCCAACGCGCCGATGCCGCCGCGATAGGTCAGCCCCGTAAGCACCACCAGCATGAAGGCCGAATAGGTCGTGGCCGCATAGGACAGCCCCGCGACCATCCCGCCAATCGCCCGTCCGCCAAGGTAGTAATCACCCACTGTGCCGGTATTGGCGCGCGCAGCGCGCAGGGCGATGGCAATGCCGAGCGCGGCAAAGGTGGCGATGACGCCCCAGATCAGCCCCGGCGCGATCATGGCTTGTCCCTCCAGCGGGCGACTCCGGCAAGGATCATCCCCGCCACCGCCAGCCCGAAAACCAGCCAGAAGGCGGCGATGCCCAGCCCCGGCTCGGACCCGCCCAGAAGGCCATAGGGCACGATTATGCCTGCGAGGATCAGCAGCACCATGACCCCAAGCCAGAGCCCGGCGCCCCGGGGCGGTTTCGGTGAAGGGGCGGGCATGGCTGCATCCTCCGCGCGGCAAGGTTGCCCCAGCCCTTAGCGGGGCTTGCCGCACCATGCAAGCAAAGCTGCGCAAGGGCCTGATTGCGTGGGCCATTTCTGATCATTTGGTCGATTATTGCGCGGGCTTTGCACGCCCGCGCAAAGCAGGCTATTGAGCAGCGCATCCGCCAATCACAGCCCCGGAGCCGCCAATGATCCTTTATCCTGCAATCGACCTCAAGGATGGCCAATGCGTCCGGCTGCTGCGCGGCGAGATGGACAAGGCCACCGTGTTCGGCGATGACCCGGCCGCGCAGGCGCGGGCGTTCGTGGATGCGGGCTGCGAATGGCTGCATCTGGTCGACCTCAACGGTGCATTTGCCGGCCAGCCGGTCAATGGCGCGGCGGTCGAGGGTATTCTCGCCGCAGTGGATGTGCCCTGCCAGCTTGGTGGCGGCATCCGCGACATGGCCACCATCGAGCGCTGGCTTTCGCGCGGGCTGGCGCGGGTGATCCTGGGCACCGTGGCGGTGGAAAATCCCGATCTGGTGCGCCAGGCGGCGCGAGCATTTCCGGGCCAGGTGGCGGTGGGGCTGGATGCGCGCGACGGCCTCGTGGCCACCCGCGGCTGGGCCGAGGAAACCGACCAGCAGGTAATCGACATGGCGCGCCGGTTCGAGGATGCCGGAATCGCCGCGATCATCTACACCGACATCGCCCGCGACGGCGCCATGCAGGGGCCGAACGTGGCCGCAACGGCGGAACTGGCGGCGGCGGTCTCAATGCCGGTGATCGCCTCGGGCGGGGTTTCCTCGCTGGCGGACCTGATGGCGTTGCGTGATGCGGGGGGTATCGCCGGGGCGATCTCGGGGCGCGCGCTTTATGACGGCGCGCTTGACCTGCGCGCGGCGCTGGCGGCGCTGCGGGCTTGATTGATCGGCCCGGCTGGGCCAGAAGCACCCTGCAAGACCGCCAGGCGGAGAAACCATGCTGAAGACCCGCATCATCCCATGCCTCGACGTGGCCGATGGCCGCGTGGTCAAGGGCGTGAACTTTGTCGATCTGCGCGACGCGGGCGACCCGGTCGAGGCCGCGATTGCCTATGACGCCGCCGGCGCGGACGAGTTGTGCTTTCTCGATATCCACGCCACGCACGAAAATCGCGGTACCATGTTCGACCTGGTGCGCCGCACGGCCGAGCACTGCTTCATGCCGCTTACGGTGGGGGGCGGCGTGCGCAGCCCGGAGGATGTGCGCGCTTTGCTGCTGGCGGGGGCCGACAAGGTCAGCTTCAACTCGGCGGCGGTGGCCGACCCGGATGTGGTGGCCCGCGCGGCGGAACGCTTCGGCAGCCAGTGCATCGTGGTGGCGATAGATGCCAAGACCGTCAGCCCCGGCAAGTGGGAGATCTTCACCCATGGCGGGCGGCGCCCGACCGGCATCGACGCAGTGGAATTTGCCCGCACGGTCGCGGCAAAGGGGGCGGGCGAGATTTTGCTCACCTCGATGGACCGTGACGGCACGCGCGCGGGGTTCAACCTGCCGCTCACCCGCGCCATCTCAGATGCGGTGCCGATCCCGGTGATCGCCAGCGGTGGAGTGGGCACGCTGGATCACCTGGTCGAAGGGGTGATCGAGGGCCACGCCAGCGCGGTGCTCGCGGCCTCGATCTTCCATTTCGGCGAATTCACCATCCGCGAGGCCAAGGAGCACATGGCCCGCGCAGGCATCCCCGTGAGGCTGACATGAGCGCATTGGAACGGCTGGCCGCCACCATCGAGTCGCGCAAGGGCGCCGACCCGGAAAGCTCCTGGACCGCGCGGCTGCTGGCCAAGGGGCCCGAGAAGGCTGCCGAGAAATTCGGCGAAGAGGCGATCGAGGCCGTGATCGAAGCAGTGAAAGGTGACCGCGCGCGCCTGACCAGCGAGGCGGCCGATGTTCTGTATCACCTGCTGGTGATGCTGGCCGCGCGCGACATTGCGCTCGACGATGTGCTGGCGGAACTGGCGCGGCGCGAGGGGGTTTCGGGGATTGCGGAAAAGGCCGGGCGTGAAGGGTAGGCGCGTTCGGGGACTGGCGGGCAGCGGTATGTTGCCCAGCCGGCCGAGCAGTCGTCGCAGGCCATGTCCTGCCGGCGCGGAATCAAGGGCCGCAGGCCCGCCGCGCCATCGGCAGGCCGCCCCCACGGCCTGTCGATTTGCGGATGTAAGCGCATCGCTTGCGGGTCATGCGGACCTGGCTGACATGAAGTGCCTCGCTCCGCCATCGGATCGACAGACCACGGCCTGCCGATGGCGCGGCTTTCTGCCGGACCGCACGCACGGCCCCCCGCTGCATAAAAAAGCGCCCGGTATTTGCAACCGGGCGCCAGTAACGGAACGAGGGACAGTGAAGAGAAACGCGAATGTTCCGATATCACGCTTCGCAATAGAGATAGACGCTTTCCACGGCAGTTGAAGGGGACATCGCGATTCTGTGAAAAACCCGCCAAAGCGGGACGGCGCCGGGCGTTCTATTCGGCAGCCCCGCCCGCGCGCGCCTGCGGCCAGTTGATGCGTGCCAGATCGACCATGGCGGCAGGTTCGGCCAGCAACAGGCTGCGCTGAAGCCGGTTCTCGGCCAGGTAAAGCCGCCCGTCGTGAATCACCCATTGTTCAGGGTCGGGCGCGCGGGCGATGCCCTTGGCCATAGACACGGCGCAATACCCGCCAAGCTGGGGCAGATAGGCGCGGGGGTTGGCCTCGAATGCGGCGCGGTGTCGCGCGCTGGAGAACTGCCACAGCACACCGCGCCAGCGCAGCGCGATTGCTGCGTCACCCCTGACCGCGCGCGCTTCGGTGAAATAGGCCACCGGGTCATACCCGGCCAGCGCCACCCCTTCGGGGGCGTAAAGCCGTGCCATCGATTCGGCCCGCAAACCCGTCGCCCCCAGCCCGAACATCAGCGCCAGCATCAGCGCCAGCGGCCAGCGCCAGGGCAGATGCGCCCTGCGCGGCGGCAGGGCGGCGGACAAGGACGGGGTGAGTCGGGCTGCGTGTGACATGACGCAAGAATGGCGCATCGGGCGCGGTGCTGAAAGACCGCTGTCGCAAGCGTGATGGTCCGCGGCATCACGCTCGCGTGGGGGCTCAGCCGTGGCGGCTTGCGGCGTAAAGCCCGATCGCCGCGGCATTGGAGACATTGAGCGAGCCGAACGCCCCCGCCGCGGCGATCCGCACAAGCTGGTCGCAGGCGGCGCGGGTGCCTTCGCGCAGACCCGGCCCCTCGGCCCCCAGGACCAGCCCCACGGGGCGGCCCGCGGCCCCGGCCAGCGCGGCGTCGAGCGTGTCATCGGCCGCGCCGTCGAATCCCAGCAGCAGAAAGCCCATGTCGCGCAGCTCTGCCATGCTGCGGGCAAGGTTGCGCACCCGCAGGTAGGGCTGGCGCTCAAGCGCGCCGCTGGCGGCCTTGGCCAGCGCGCCGGTCTCGGGCGCCGAATGGCGCGCCGGGGCGATCACGGCGCGGGCCCCGAACACCTCGGCCGAGCGCAGGATCGCCCCGGCGTTATGCGGATCGCTCACCCGGTCGAGCAGCACGACAACGGGCGGCGGGCCAGACGGCACGGTATCGGGTGCGGCTGCGGGCGCGCAAAGGTCGTGCAGGCTGCCCCATTCCAGCGGCTTGACCTCGAGCGCGGCGCCCTGATGCACCGATCCGGGGTCGAGCGGCACATCGAAACGTCTTGCATCCGCGATTTCGGGTGCCATGCCGCTGGCGGCGATGGCCTCGGCAAGCCTGTCGGCGGCGTTGCGCGTCACCACCAGCCGCAGCCTTTCGCGGGCGGGATTGAGCAGCGCATCGCGCACCGCGTGCAGGCCGAACAGCCACACGGTCTGGGCCGCGGCGGCGCGGCGGCCGCGTTCCTTGTCGATCACCCAGGCGGGTTTTTTCACGAGGGCCTCCGCGATTCATGCGTGCGGGACAATGCGCGCATGACCCGCAAGGCGCAAGGGCGGGTGAGGGGGAAAAACTTTGGTCTCGGGGGCAATACGCACCCTTGCACCGCCCGCATTGATCGTCTAATCACCTGCCATCGCAAAGCGATGGGCGACGAGCTGCAAGGTGCGGCAGCGGACTGTAACTCCGCCGGGGAGACCCACGCCTGGTTCGATTCCAGGGTCGCCCACCATAATCCTGACGATCTTGATTGGCTTCGGAAGGCGTTGACGGTGGGGCCGGTCAGTCAGCCCAGCGGCGCGATCAGCTTGCGCAGCGCTGCGAGGGCGTCGTCCTCGCGCCAGATCTCTTCACCGATGCCGAAGAAATCGGTCACGGGCGCAAGATCCTCGATCAGCGCGGGGGTTAGCGCGCCTTCGGCCACCACCGGGATCTCGATCATCTCCGACCACCATTCGAACAGCTCGCGCGGGGCGCGGCTGCCATCGCCCAGTGGTGTCTCGCCCACCGGGCCGAAGGCGATGTAGTCGGCGCCGGCCTCGCCCGCGCTGATACCGTCATGGCGCGCGCTGGCGCAAAAGGCGCCGATGATCGCCTCGGCGCCCAGATCCTTGCGCACCTTGCGCAGCGAGCGCCCGCCATCGGTCAGGTGCACCCCGTCGAGGCCCAGCCGTTCCACCAGTTGCACATGCCGTTCGATCACCAGCGCGATGTCGCGCTCATGGGCCAGCCCGCGCAAGGCGTCGGCGGCACGCGCCACGCGGTCTTCGTCCTGGCTGGCGAGGCTCAGGCGCAGGCAGGCCACCGGCACCGCATCGAGAATCGGCGCAAGCCGCGCGCCGAATGCCTCCGGCTCGAAATCGGGGGGCGTGATCAGGTATAGCTGCGGACGATCAGCGGGGTCGGACATGGCGCGTTCTCCTGCGCGGCTTGGATATGCGGGCGTACCGCTGGGGCGGCCCTGTGCGCTGTCATAGCCCCCGCGCAGGGACTGGGCAAGCGCGGGGCGCGCGCGCGCGCGGCCAGGGCAGGTGGCGCGGCGGGCCTGCGGCCCTTGATTCCGCGCCGATGCCTGCGGCGCGGATATTTTTTTCACAGTGAAGGGCAGACGGGCGTTTTCGGGGAGGCAAAGGGAGCCGTGCAGCAAGGCGGGGCAGGTCAGGGTGGCGCGCCGGGTCAGGCGCGGCCCGCTGGCCTTACTCCGCCGCTGCCCCGGCCTCTGCCTTTTCCACCCGCACGGCGGCGAACTTGAACTCGGGGATCTTGCCGTAAGGGTCCAGCGCCGGGTTGGTCAGCACATTCGCTGCGGCCTCGACAAAGGCGAAGGGCAGGAACACCGTGTTCTCGGCCACGGCCCGGTCGGCGCGGGCCATCACGGTGATGCTGCCGCGCCGGGTGCTCAGGCGCAGCATCTCGCCGGGGGTGACGCCCATGCGGCGCAGGGTGCCTGGGTGCAGCGAGCAATTGGCCTCGGGCTCGACCGCGTCGAGCACGCGCGAGCGCCGGGTCATTGAGCCGGTGTGCCAGTGTTCGAGCTGGCGGCCGGTGATCAGCACCATCGGGTATTCGGCATCGGGCAGCTCGTCGGGCGGCACGATGGAGGCTGGGGCGAAACGCGCGCGCCCCGAGGGCCGGGGAAAGCCATCGCCAAACACGATCGCCTGGCCGGGATCGTCGGGCGAGAGGCTGGGATAGGTGACGGCGCCGTCGCGCTCCAGCCGCTCCCATGTGATGTTGTCGAGGCTTTTCATGCCGTGCTTCATCTCGGCGAAGACCTCGCGCGGGTGGGAGAATGGCCAATCGAGCCCCAGCCTGCGCGCCAGGGCGACGGTGATCGCCCAATCCTCGCGCGCCTCGCCCGGCGGGGCCACGGCGGGGCGGCCCATCTGCACCTGCCGGTTGGTGTTGGTCACGGTGCCGGATTTTTCGAAGAAGGCCGCCGCGGGCAGGATCACGTCGGCGAAATTGGCGGTCTCCGTGAGGAAGATGTCCTGCACCACCAGATGTTCCAGTTTGGCCAGCGCGTCGCGGGCGTGGTCCACATCCGGATCCGACATGGCCGGGTTTTCGCCCAGGATATACATGCCGCGGATCGCGCCTTCGTGCACCGCGTCGAGGATCTCGGTCACGGTCAGGCCCTTTTTGGCCGAGAAATCACCCCCGCCCCAGATCGCGGTGAAATGGCGGCGGACGGCGTCGTCCTCGACGCTCTGGTAATCGGGCAGGAACATCGGGATCAGCCCCGCATCCGACGCGCCCTGGACGTTGTTCTGCCCGCGCAGCGGGTGCAGCCCGGTGCTGGGGCGGCCGACATGTCCGCACATCAGCGCCAGCGAAATCAGGCAGCGCGAATTGTCGGTGCCGTGGATGTGCTGGCTGATGCCCATGCCCCAGAAGATCATGCCAGCCCGCGCCCCGGCGAAATCGCGCGCGACCTGTCGCAGGGTCTGCGCCGGGATGCCGCAGTGATCGGCCATCTTTTCGGGGGCGAAATCGGCCAGATGGGCCTTTTGCGCCTCCCAGTTCTCGGCCATCGCCTCGATATACTGGCGGTCGTAGAGTTCCTCCTCGACGATGGTGGCCATGATCGCATTGAGCAGAGCCACATCCGCGCCGGGCTTGAATTGCAGCATATGCGTGGCGTGGCGCGCGAGCGCCTGGCCGCGCGGGTCCATGATGATCAGTTTGCCGCCGCGCTTGGCGAATTGCTTGAAATAGGTGGCAGCGACGGGGTGGTTCTCGACCGGGTTGGCGCCGATGACGATGGCGACATCGGCGTTTTCGATCTCGTTGAAGGTGGCGGTGACGGCGCCGGAGCCCACGTTTTCCATCAGCGCGGCCACCGAACTTGCATGGCACAGGCGCGTGCAGTGATCGACATTGTTGTGGCCGAACCCCTCGCGGATCAGTCGCTGGAAGAGGTAAGCCTCCTCGTTGGTGCATTTGGCGCTGCCGAAGCCTGCTACCGAGGCACCGCCAGTGGTGTCACGCAGCCGGGCCAGGCCCCCCGCCGCCGCGTCGAGCGCCTCGTCCCATGTGGCCTCGCGGAACACCTCGGACCAGTTGCCGGGGTCCACGTTCAGGCCCTTGGGGGGGGCATCCTCGCGCCGGATCAGCGGGCGCGTCAGGCGGTGCGGATGGTGGATATAATCAAATCCGAAGCGGCCCTTGACGCACAGCCGCCCCTCATTGGCGGGGCCGTTGATGCCATCGACGGATTTCACCTGTCCATCCTTGACCTTGAGGCTGACCTGGCAGCCCACGCCGCAGAACGGGCAGACCGAGCGCGTCTCGCTGTCGTGGTCGGCGCTGTCGCCATGCTGGTAGCTGTCGAGCACGCCGGCCTCCATCAGCGCACCGGTGGGGCAGGCCTGCACGCATTCACCGCAGGCCACGCAGGTCGACTCGCCCATCGGGTCGTCGAAATCGAAGACCGGCCAGGTGTCGTGGCCGCGCCCAGCCATGGCAATCACGTCATTGACCTGCACCTCGCGGCAGGCGCGCACGCAAAGCCCGCACTGGATACAGGCATCGAGATTGACGCGCATCGCCACATGGCTGTCATCGAGCAGCGGGATGCGCTCGGCCTCCTGGGTGGGGTAGCGGCTGGTGGAGAGGCCGCTGGCCTCGGCCATGTCCCACAGATGCGCGCTACGGTCATGGGCGGCGGCGCGGTCGGGCTGGTCGGCCAGCAGCAGCTCCATCACCGCCTTGCGGGCACGGGTGGCGCGGGGGGTGCTGCTGTGCACGACCATGCCTTCGGCGGGCTCGCGGATGCACGAGGCAGCTAAGGTGCGCTCGCCCTCGATTTCCACCATGCAGGCGCGGCAGTTGCCGTCGGGCCGGTAGCCCGGCGCGGGCTTGTGACACAGATGCGGGATCACCAGCCCGCGGCCATGGGCAAGGTCCCAGATGGTCTGGCCAGGCCGGGCGGTGACGGTTTCGCCATCGAGGGTGAAGGTGATGGGAGTGGAGCGGTTTTCGTCAGACATGGGTCGGCCCCCCGCAGGCGCGTTGATGGGAATCATGTGTTGGCGCGCCTTGCCGTGCGAAGCGCCCCGCCCGTGCGTCAGCACGGGCAGCGCCCGCCCGCCCCCCAGGCGGGCGCTTCCGCGCCCCCCTCGGGCGGGCGCTGCCCGCGCCTGTCTCGTGGCTGGTGTCGGCCATAGCCATGCTCACACCTCCTCGGGAAAATGTTTCATCACCAGCCGGATCGGGTTGGGCGCGGCCTGGCCCAGCCCGCAGATCGAGGCATCCTGCATGACCTCGCACAGCTCCTCGAGCAGGCCCTGATCCCAATGCCTTGCTTGCATCAGCTTGACCGCCTTTTCGCAGCCCACCCGGCAGGGCGTGCACTGGCCGCAGGATTCATCCTCGAAGAAGCGCAGCATGTTCAACGCCGCATCGCGCGCCGAATCGTGATCCGACAGCACCACCACGGCGGCCGATCCGATAAAACTGCCGTGCTCCTGTAGCGTGTCGAAATCGAGCGGCACATCGTCGAGCGTGGCCGGTAGCAGCCCCGAGGATGGCCCGCCCGGCTGATAGGCCTTGAACACATGCCCCTCGGCCATGCCGCCGGCGGCCTCGATCACGTCAAGGATCGTGGATCCAGCCGGTAGCAGGTAGACGCCGGGCCTGGCCACCCGGCCGCTGACCGAATAGCTGCGCAGCCCCGTGCGGCCGTTTTTCTCGGTGCTGTTGTGCACCTCCGGCCCCTCGCGGCAGACCCGCGCGACCCAATGGAGCGTCTCGACATTATGCACCAGGGTGGGGCGCCCCCACAGGCCAACTTGCGCCACATAGGGCGGGCGGTGCCGGGGCAGACCGCGCTTGCCCTCGATCGATTCCAGCATCGCGCTTTCTTCGCCGCAGATATAGGCGCCCGCGCCGCGGCGCAGGTCTATATAGCCCGGCGGGGCGATTCCGGCGGCCTCCAGCGCGGCGATCTCGGATGCCAGGATTTCCAGCACGGCGGGGTATTCGTCGCGCATGTAGATATAGCAGCGTTCGGCCTCGACCGCCCAGGCAGCGATCAGCATTCCCTCAAGAAAGACATGAGGTTGCCGCTCAAGGTAAAAGCGATCCTTGAAGGTTCCCGGCTCGCCCTCGTCGCCATTCACGGCCAGATAGCGCGGCGCCGGTTCCGCACGCACAAAACCCCATTTGCGCCCCGAGGGGAAGCCCGCGCCGCCCAGCCCGCGCAGCCCGGCGGCCAGCAGGCTTTCTTGCACCTGCTGCCAGTCGCCCTTGCCGCGTAACTTCAGAAGTGTTTTGTAACCACCTGATTTTAGGTACTTATCTAGGTTTTCATAAGGCGGAATCTTGGGGTGGAAATCGCCCTTTGCGATGGTCTCGGCAATCCGCTCGGGCGTGGCGTGATCGACATGGGCGTGCCCGATCTCGGCCACGGGCGCAGTGTCGCAGCGGCCCATGCAGGGCGCGCGCAACACCCGCACCTGTGCCGGATCATGCCCGGCCTCGAGCGCGGCGAGCAGGGCCTCTGCCCCGGCCAGTTCGCATGACAGTGAATCACACACCCGGATGGTTAGCGCGGGCGGCGGGGCCTCGTCTTCCTTCACCAGGTCGAAATGGGCGTAGAAGCTGGCAACCTCCCAGATCTCGGCCATGGACAGGCGCATCTCATGGGCCAGCGCGCGCAGGTTGGCGGCGGAAAGGTGGCCTTCGGCGTCCTGGATCAGGTGCAGATGCTCAATCAGCAGGTCGCGGCGGCGCGGGCGGTCGCCCAGAAGATCGCGCACCCGCGCAAGCGCGGCATCGTCGATCTGCCGCCCCTTGGGGGTCGTGCGCCCGCGGCCGCGCCCCGATTTCCAGATGCCGGGCTTTTGGTCGAGTGCCATGTCGCTCTTTCGCCTTTCGCTTGGTCGTGCCGGGTCTGTGCGCCGCTGCCGGGCAAGTCAATTTTCCTGTTTCGTCGCTCGATAGGCAATGCCTATCGACAGCAGCCGATGGACAGGCGGCGCGATCCGTCCTATCGGAAAGATATGGAGTTCGATCAGGAAATCGATGCCTCGGGGCTTCTGTGCCCGCTGCCGGTGCTCAAGGCGCGCAAGCGGCTCAAGGGCATGGCGCAGGGGCAGGTCTTGCGGCTGGTGGCAACCGACCCGGCGGCGGTGGTCGATGTGCCGCATTTCTGTGCCGAGGCGGGGCATGAATTGCTGGAAAGCGGCGCCGATGGTGCGGCGCAGGTCTATCTGATCCGGCGGGGGTGAGAGTGGCCTGCGGCGGATGCCTCCGGCGGGGATATTTTTGCCAAGAAGAAGGGCCGCGCGGCCTAATGCTCAGGCGATCCCGAAGCCGCTGTAGGGCAGGTAGCGCACCGGCGTACCCGGCGCGATCTCACAGGCGTCATCGGGCAGCTCGACCAGCCCCGTGGCCCAGCTCAGCCCGCTGATGCGGCCGGAGCCTTCGGAGGTGAAGACCGCGGCGCGGCCCTGATCGTCGAGCCGCGCGCGCAGGTATTCACGCCGGCCCGGTTTCTTGCGCTTGGAAAACGCCGCCGGCACGGTGAAGCCTCGGGGCGCGCACCATCCCGAGCCCGCCATCAGCGACAGCGCGGGCCGCGCGAAGATCAGCGCGCAGACCAGCGCCGCGACCGGATTGCCGGGCAGGCCGAACACGGGTGCGCCCTGCCAGAGTGCCAGCGCCAGCGGGCGGCCGGGCTTGAGCGCGATGCGCCAGCTCGACAATGTGCCGGAGTCGCGCAGGAGCCGCGAGACATGGTCTTCGTCGCCCGCCGAGGCGCCGCCCGAGGTCAGGATCACATCCGCCTTGGCCGCGCCCGCATCGAGCCGTGCGGCGATTTCCCCCGCGTTATCGCGGACATGCCCCAGATCGACCGGGGCATAGCCCCAGCCGCGCAGGAGGTCCAGCAGCATCGGGCGGTTGGCATCCCAGATCTGGTGCGGGGCGGCGGGCTGGCCGGGATCGGGGATGATCTCGTCGCCGGTGGAGAGCACGCCCACCCGCAACTGCCGCTGCACCTTGAGCCGGGCAATGCCAAGTGCGGCCAGAAGCGCCAGATCGGGGGGCCGCAGCCGGTGGCCGCGCGGTAGGGCAAGCTGGCCCTTGGCGACATCTTCGCCAGCGCGGCGGGTATTGCTGCCCGGCTTGATAGGGCCGTCGAAAACGACGGTTTTATCGTCGCTTGCGGTGTCTTCCTCAAGCACGACGGTATCCACGCCCTCGGGCAGGATTGCGCCGGTCAGGATGCGGACCGCGGTGCCCGGCGGCACCGCCGAGGCGTAGGGCTGCCCCGCCGCCGCCCGTCCGGCCAGAAGCGGCAGGCGTTGCACGCCGCTGCCGGTGGCGGCATGCGCGAAGCCGTAGCCATCGACGGCCGAATTGGGCCGGGGCGGGTTGGAGCGTTGCGCAAGGCAGTCGCTGGCCAATACCCGCCCGCCGGCTTGCAATAGCGGCAGTGTCTCGGCCCCGGTGAGCGGCTTGAGCGCGCGGCGCAGGCGCGACAGGGCTTCGTCCACGGGCACCCAGTCCACGCCTTGCGGCATGGCGAAACAGTCGTTGCGCAGGCGCGGGGGCTCGAGCGGGGCAAGCCGGGCGGCCAGCGCGGCGCCATGCCCTGCGCCCAGGATCCAGCCTTCCTCGCGCAGGATTTCGGGGGCGGCGTCGGGCTGCATCATCGTGGCCGGATCGGTGGCAAGCAGGGCGCGCGCCAGCAGATCGACCTGCGCGGCATCCTTGCAGGGATAGTCGGCTGCGGCGGCTTTCACCGCCCCCGCGATCAGCGAAAGGTAGGTCTCGGCCAGCACCACCGGGGCCTCGGCGCCCTGCATCGGCCAGACCTGGAGCTGCCCGGCGAATTCGGCGCGCAGCCGCGCCAGATGCGCCAGCGCCAGCAGGCTTTGCGAGCCGACCGAGCCGGTGGTGTAGAGCTTCCACATCGGATGCGCGCCCGAGCAGATCCGTTCGGCCGCGCGCAGCTCATTCAGCCCGTGGCCGTGGCGGCGCGTGCCTTTTGCGGGCAGGTCGGGCAGGTCGCGGCCCGCCGGGCGGCCCCAGAACGGGCCAAGCCCCGGAAAGCGGCGGTTGATCTCGGCGGCGACCTCGAAGCGGTTGTTGCGGTTTTGCGCGTCGTCCTCGATGCGTTCGGCCAGCCAGTCCCAGACGGCCAGAGCTTCGGCCCGCCCGGTCAGGCGTTCGGCAAAGCCACGGGGAAAGCCGAAGCCGATATCGAAGGCGATGAGCAGCCGCGTGCCGTCATCCAGCGCGCGAGAGATATCGGCGCGGATGGTGGCCATCGCCTCGGCGCGGGTGGGAGGGTTTTCGGGGGCGCGCGCCCCCGTCCCGGCGCTGCCGATCCAGATCGAATCGCGTCCGGTCTTGGGTGCCGCGTTGGCCGACCAGTCCACCACCAGAACGCGGTCGAAGCTGCTCATGGTGCCATCTCCAGATCGCGCAGGATGAAATCGGCGATCGCGGCGGTGTCATCGAGGGCGAGCACCGGCACCGAAAGGCCCGGGTGCGTGGTGTTCGAGGCCACGGCGCGGATCGTCGGATTGCGCTCGGCCAGCAGGGGGCGGCCTGTCTCGGTGCGGTAGGCCTCGATCTTGGGGTGCTCTGCACGCTTGTAGCCCTCGATCAGCACCAGATCGACGGGCGAGAGCCGCGCCAGCAATTCGGAAAGCGGCGGCTCTGGCGCATCGCGCAGCTCGTGCATGAGCGCCCAGCGCCGCGGCGAAGACAGCAACACCTCGCGCGCGCCCGCGCTGCGGTGGCGGTGGCTGTCGCGGCCGGGGTGGTCAACCTCGGTGTCGTGATGGGCGTGCTTGACGGTCGAGACAGCAAGCCCGCGCGCGGTGAACTCGGCCAACAGCCGCTCCATCAGGCCGGTCTTGCCGGTGTCCTTCCAGCCGGTGACGCCGAAAACCTTCATGTCTGCCCCAGGTAGCGTTCGGCGATGGCGATGTCGTCGGGGGTGTTGACGTTGAAGAACGGGTCAAAAGGCTGCGCGGGAAATTCGGCCAGCCCCGCGCCGTGCCGGTCGGTCCAGAGCACGATCTTGCGCAGGCCCCCGGTCAGTGCCTCGCGCAGATCCTCGCGCAACGCCACAGGCCAGAGGCCGAAGGTGGGGTGGCGCCACAGTTTGCCATCGGCGTCGCGGCTGCCCGCCAGCGCCAGCCCCGAAGGCCCCGCCGCCGCTTGCAGACGCGCCACCAGGTCGGGCGGCAGAAAGGGCGTGTCGGCGGCCGCGGTGACGATGGCCCGCGCCCCCAGCCCGGCGGCCCAGTCAAGCCCCGCCAGCACCCCGGCCAGCGGCCCCGGATGATCGGCCAGGCTGTCAGGCAGCACCGGCAGGCCGAATTCGGCCAGACGCGCCGGGTCGCCATTGGCGTTGATCGCAAGTGGCGCGCATTGGGCCGATAGCCGCGCGATCACATGGTCGATCAGCCGCCGCTCGCCAATGCGCCGCAGCCCCTTGTCGCCGCCGCCCATGCGGCTGGCCAGCCCGCCGGCCAGGATGACGCCGGGCAATCGCGCTTCAGTCATCGCGCGCCCCCTTGCGCCGGGCCTTGGCCGGCTCTTCCCCCACGGCGGCCGGGTCGGCATCGCGCACGAGACGCTCCTCGCCCGCGAGGCAGACGAATCGCTGCCCGCGCAGCCGGCCGATCAGCGTGAGCCCGACCTCGCGCGCGATCTCGACCCCCCAGGCGGTGAAGCCCGAGCGCGACGCAAGCACCGGAATGCCCATCAGCGCGGTCTTGATCACCATCTCCGAGGTCAGCCGCCCGGTGGTGTAGAGGATCTTGTCGCCGGGCGGGATGGTGTGGCGGAACATGAAGCCCGCGATCTTGTCGACGGCGTTGTGACGGCCCACATCCTCCATGTAGATCAGCGGCTTGTCGGCCTGGCACAACACCGTGCCATGGATCGCCCCGGCGGTGAGGTAAAGCGAGGGCGTGGTGTTGATCTGCCGCGCCAGCGCATAAAGCCAGCTTGTGCGCAGCTCGGCCGGGGGCAGGGTGAGGCCTTCAAGCCCCTCCATCATGTCGCCGAACACGGTGCCTACGGCGCAGCCCGAGGTGCGGGTCTTCTTCTTCACCTTCTCTTCGTAAAGCGTCTGGCGGCGGGTGCGCACGACAACGGTGTCGATGTCTTCGTCGTAATCGACGGCGGTGATCTCGTCATCGCGGCGCAGCATCCCCTGATTGCGCAGGAAGCCGAGCGCCAGGTAATCGGGGTGGTCGCCGATGGTCATCGCGGTGACGATTTCCTGCGAATTGAGGAATATGGTCAGGGGCCGTTCCTCGACCACGCTGATCTCGGCCTCGTTGCCGGAATGGTCGATGCCGCGGATGCGTCGGGTCAGCCGTGCATCTTCCGGGTCGGGCAGAATGGGGAAGGCGGGTGCTGTCATGATCACTTTCCTGTCGGGGCCGCATCTTTTATGACTGGCCTGAGACATGCAAGAGGGCGGATCATGCTGGGATATGTGCGCGGGGCGGGCCGCGGGGCCGCCGACAGGCTGCTGACGGACGTGGCGCAGACCCTGATCGCGCAGGGCTGGCCGGTGGCCGCGGCCGTGCAGGTCAATGTCGAACGCTTCCCCGATCGCCCCTGCGACATGGAGCTGCATGTGCTCTCGGTCGGCGAGGTGGTGCGCATAAGCCAGCATCTGGGGCCGCAGGCGCGGGGCTGCCGGCTGGACCCGGCCGGGCTGGAACAGGCGGTGGGGTTGCTCGAGACGGCGCTGGCCGGCCAGCCGCGGCTGATGATCATCAACAAGTTCGGCAAGCAAGAGGCCGAGGGGCGCGGCTTTCGCCCGCTGATCGGGCAAGCTTTGGCGGCGGGCGTGCCGGTGCTGACGGCGGTGAGCGCCGCGAATCACACCGCTTTCGAGGCTTTTGCCGATGGCATGGCCGAACAATTGCCCGATGATCGCGCCGCCGTCCTGGCCTGGTGCCGCAATCAGGAGGGCGCGGCGGCCTGAGCACGCCCTCCAGACGCTTAGCGTGCAAGCGCGGCGAGGATGCGCGCCCAGCTGCGGATGCCCTTGTGGAAGCTTTCCATGTCGTATTTCTCGTTGGGCGAGTGGATCTGGTCGTCGTCGCGGCCAAAGCCGATCAGCATTGAATCCAAGCCCAGCACGCTCTTGAAATAGCCCGCCACCGGGATCGACCCGCCCGAGCCGACGAAGGCCGCCTCGCGCGGCCACTCGTCCGACAGCGCCTGCCGGGCGGCCTCGAAGGCGGGGTGATCGATGGACATGCGCGACGCAGGCGAGGCGCCGTGGGCGGTGAACTCGACCTCGCAATCGGGCGGCAGCATCGCGCGGACATGGGCGCGGAAGGTTTCGCGGATCTTGTGCGGGTCCTGTTCGCCCACCAGGCGGAAGCTGATCTTGGCGCGGGCCTCGGCGGGCAGCACGGTCTTGAAACCTGCGCCGGTGTAGCCGCCGGTGATGCCGTTGACCTCGCAGGTGGGGCGCGCCCAGATCATCTCCAGCGGGGTGCGATCGGCCTCGCCGGCGGGTTCCGACAGGCCGACCGCGCCTAGGAACGCCTTGTGGTCGAAGCCCAGGCCTTCCCACTGCGCGGCGATTTCCGGGGGCAGGTCGGGCACGCCGTCGTAAAAGCCGGGCAGGGTGACGCGGCCCTGATCGTCATGCAGGCTGGCGATGATGCGCGCCAGCACCCGGATCGGGTTCATGGCGATGCCGCCGAACATGCCCGAATGCAGGTCCTTGCTGGCGGCGCGGATGGTGATTTCCTCGCCCACGAGACCGCGCAGCATGGTGGTGATGGCGGGGGTCTCAGGGTCGAACATGCCGGTGTCGCAGATCAGCGCCAGATCGGCGCGCAGCTCGTCGGTGTTCTCCTTCAGGAAGGGCACCAGCGAGGGCGAGCCGGATTCTTCCTCCCCCTCCAGAAAGACCGATACCGGCACCGGCAGGCGGCCATGCACCGCAACCCAGGCGCGGCAGGCCTCGATAAAGGTCATGAGCTGGCCCTTGTCATCGGCGGCGCCGCGGCCGCGGATGACCTGGCCCGCGGGCGCGTCCTCGATGGCCGGGTCGAACGGGTCGCGGTGCCATAGGTTCAGCGGATCGACCGGCTGCACGTCATAATGGCCATAAAACAGCAGGTGCGGCCCGTCGCCGCAGTCTTGCGCATGGCCCAGCACCATCGGGTGGCCAGGGGTGGGGCGGGTGTCGGCGGTCAGGCCGATGCTGCGCAGGTCCTCGGTCAGCCAGTCGGCGGCGGCGGCGCAATCCGCCTTGTAGGCCGGGTCGGTCGAAACCGAGGGGATGCGCATCAGTTTCAGCAGCCGCCCGGTGGCCTGTGGCAGCGTCGCATCGATATGGGAAAGCACCTCTTCAAGCGCGTCGGTGGCGGGCATCTCGCTAGACCTTATGTTATGGAATCGGCAAGACCCTATCAGGCGCGCGCCGGCTGTCCAGCCGGTCGGCAAAGGGGCCGCGGAAAAGGCAGAAACGAGGTTTGCAGATGATGGATATGGCAGAGAGGTTCCGAGAGGCATTGCAGGGTGTGCTGGCGGCAGGCACGCTGGTCGTGACCGCGGCAGCGGGCGCTTGGGCACAGCCGCCCGAGCAGGAAGTGTTCAGGGGCGACGGCGCCGAAGTGACGCTGCATCTGCATGGTTTCCTGACGCAGGAGGAATTGCTGATCCTGCGCCAGATCGCGGCCAGCCCCGAGGCGCGGCTGGCGCTGCTGGGCGAAACGGAGGACGGGCACGCGGCCATTGCCCTGGCCCCTGACGAGGGATTCATCCGCGATGGCGCGCCCGCGAATTCGGCTGCCGCGCTTTCCGGCCTGCCTGATGCCGCGGCCGCGCAGGCAGCCGCAATGGCGGCGTGCGAGGGCGCGCGTGCAGGGGGTGGTGCGGATTGTGTCGTGGTGCTCGAGGTTGCCCCCGGGGGCTGAGGCAATTTCCGGATTGCAGTGACAGGGTCTTCCGCGGCATCGCTTTTGCGCCTTCACAAGGGCTGAAGGCTCTAACAGGCTGCTGAAAAAGTCGTTCAGCCCGCCGGTCGCAAACGCGGAAGCGGGAACCTGTTCTGCACCGCGCCCGCAACAGGTTCCGCCCGGGCGACCAGCCCGGGCCGCGCCCGACCCTGTCTCTGGGATTTATGTCATGATGCTGTCGGCAGCGATCCC
>NZ_QNVJ01000092.1 GCF_003350345.1 Alkalilacustris brevis | reverse complement strand
AAGCCGAAGCCGAAGCCGAAGCCGAAGCCGAAGCCGAAGCCGAAGCCGAAGCCGAAGCCGAAGAAGAAACGGTTGCGGCCAAGCTTGCCCGCATCCGCGCGGCTGTCTCCGAGCAGGATGAAGCCCCCGCCTCGCAAACACCCGATGCGCGGGCCGCCACGCTTTCGAATATCCACGGGCCAGACGGCGCCCCGGCCACCGAGCTGGGCGATCCGTTCCAGGCACACCCGGGTGATCCGTGGGATGAGGAAAGCTGGGAAGACGAAGAGGCCGCTGAAGCCGGCTATGAGCCCGCCTTTGCGGCGCCGCCCCGCGATGAAGCGGATGCGCCGCCTGCGGAAGCCTTTGATGAAACGGCCTGGCCCGAAGCGGATGACGTTGCTGAAGAGGTGGCTGATGACCTCAAGGCGGCATCTCCGGCCGAGCACGAGGATGCAGAACCTGCCGCGCCGGAAGCCGCCGAAGCCGCGCCATCCGGGCGGTACCCGCGCAGCGTGACCGAGTTGGCCGAGGTTGCCCGCGCGCGCGTGATCCGTCTGCGCAAGGGGCCCGAGAAGGTTGAGGAAACGCCATCGGATAAGGGTTCCGCCACAGTGGATACCGATACCGATCATGTTGAATCGGGCGAGGCTGTTTCAGGGGCCGAGCTGCAATCTCGGCCCGCTCTTGATGCCGAAGTCGTCACGCATCCCGATTCGGTATCAAGCGACAGCGAAGAGGAGCTTTTTGCAAAGGTCGCATCGGCGCTGGGTGACACGGGGCTTTCCCCCGAGGACGAGGCCGAGCTTGTGGCAGAACTGGCGCTGGTCGAGCGCGAGGCCGAGGATCTGCGCCACCGCAGCGGCAAGGGGCGCGAGATTCTCGAAGCGGATGCGCGGGCGGATGAGGCCTCGGTCACGCGCCTTCTGCGGCAGACCGACCATGCCTTTGGCGAAGCCGAGAACCGGCGCCGCCAGAGCACGATCTCGCACCTCAAGGCAGCCGTGGCGGCAACCCAGGCCGAGCAGACCATGCGCGGCCCGCGTCCTGTCGACAGTGCGCCTGCTGACAGCGCCGCACCTTTTCGCGATGATCTGGCACGCGCCGTGCGCACCGATGGTGCCGCGCAGGAGGGTGAAGCCCCGGTACCGCGCCGCCCTGGCCTGCGCGGAGAGCCGCAGACCCGCCGCCCCGAAGCAACGGCGGCTGAAACAAGCCGCCGGCCCGACCCGCTGGTGCTGGTGTCGGAACAGCGGATCGACGTATCGCAGGCCGAGAATGCAGCCCCGGCAGCCGAGGGCGTGGCGCCTGTGCGCCCGTCCGGCGGTGTGCGGCCGCGCCGTATCCGTCAGGGCGGGGGGGGGCTTGCCGCGGTCGCGGCCGAAAGCAACGAGGACGAGAATATCTTCGGGGCGGACGAGGGCTTTGCCGAATTCGCGGCTCGAATCGGTGCCACGCGCCTGCCCGAGATACTCGAGGCCGCAGCCGCCTATATTGCCGAGGTCGAGGGCCAGCCGCAGTTTTCTCGTCCGCAACTGATGCGCCAAGCCGGCGGGCTTGGGCTGGACGATCGCGCCAGCCGCGAGGCCGGGTTGCGCTCGTTCGGGCAGCTTCTGCGTGAGGGCAGGATCATCAAGACACGGCGGGGCCTGTTCGAGATCTCGCAGGATTCGCCCTATGTCTCCGAGGCACGCAAAGCTGCGGGGCTGTAAATTTTCGCCTGAGGCAAGAACTGCGAACGCCGCCTGAACTATCGGGCGGCGTTCGTTGTCTGTTGGCGTGGCATCGGCTTAGCGACGGGGCCGGTTTCTCTGATCATTTTCGGCCGTGTCAGGGTCAGCCTTGCCCACGCCGCGAAAGATGAAGCGGAACGGCAGCGCCCAGACCAGCCCCAGCACGACATAGATTGCCAGTTCCAGCAGGAATGGCGGACGCTCGAACAGGTCGATCACGTTGACGGCGACGACGATATAGACAGGCAGCCCAACCAGCAGGATGATGAGCGCCCAGCGCCGCCGCGCCTTGTGGGAAAGTTCGGACATGCGCGGGCCTCCTTTCAGGGTGGCGGGGCGTGAGCGTCGCGCTGGTGCGGCGGCTGCCATGCCGCGCTCAGTCGGCGAAGGGATCGGTTACAAGGATCGTGTCCTCGCGCGCCGGCGACGTGGAAAGTAGCGCCACGGGGCAATCGATCAATTCCTCGATCCGGCGCACGTATTTGATGGCTTCCGCAGGCAGTTCGGCCCAGCTGCGCGCGCCCGCGGTGCTTTCGCTCCATCCCTGCATGGTTTCATAGATCGGCGTCACGCGGGCCTGCTGATCGGCGGCCGTGGGCAGGTAATCGAGCCGCTGGCCATCCAGCTCGTAGCCCACGCAGATCTTCAGCTCTTCGAAACCGTCCAGCACATCGAGCTTGGTCAGCGCGATCCCCGAGACGCCCGAGGTGGTGCAGGTCTGGCGCACAAGCACCGCATCGAACCAGCCGCAGCGGCGTTGCCGCCCGGTGGTGGTGCCGAACTCATGCCCGCGTTCGCCCAGACGCTGGCCGTCGTCATCGTGCAGTTCGGTGGGGAAGGGGCCTTCGCCCACGCGGGTGGTATAGGCCTTGACGATGCCCAGCACGAAATCGATCGCGCCGGGGCCGATGCCCACGCCGGTGGCCGCCTGTCCGGCCAGCACATTCGACGAGGTCACGAAAGGATAGGTGCCGAAGTCGATGTCCAGCAGCGCACCCTGTGCGCCTTCGAACAGGATGCGCTTGCCCGCGCGTCGCTTTTCGGCCAGCACGCGCCAGACGGGGGCGGCATAGCGCAGGATCTGCGGGGCGATTTCGCGCAACTCCGCCAGCAGCGCGGTGCGGTCGATCGGCTCCATGCCCAGCCCGCTGCGCAGGGCGTTGTGATGTACCAGCGCCCGGTCAATGCGAGCCTCGAGCGTGGCGTCATCGGCCAGGTCAGCCACCCGGATCGCGCGGCGTCCGACCTTGTCTTCATAGGCCGGGCCGATGCCGCGTCCGGTGGTGCCGATCCGGGCAACCGTGGTCTGGCCCTCGCGCGCGCGGTCCAGCTCGCCATGGAAAGGCAAGATCAGCGGCGTGTTTTCGGCGATCATCAGGTTCTCGGGCGTGATTTTCACGCCTTGGCCGCGGATCGTCTCGATCTCTTTAACCAGGTGCCAGGGGTCGAGCACCACGCCATTGCCGATCACGCTGAGCTTGTCGGCCCGCACCACGCCCGAAGGCAGCGCGTGCAGCTTGTAGGTGGTGCCGTCAATCACCAGCGTGTGGCCCGCGTTGTGCCCACCCTGGAAACGGGCGATCACGTCGGCGCGCTCGGAAAGCCAATCGACGATCTTGCCTTTCCCCTCGTCGCCCCACTGCGCGCCCACTACGACAACATTGGCCATGACTGCCCCTTGGATTGAGAATTCAACGGCCTTGTCATAGCGCCCGAACCCGCCGGGTGAAACCACAATAAGCACTCATGGGTGCGGTACCCGGAGCTAACGTTTCTTCTGCCGGGTTTCCCGCAGCAGGATGATCAGCCCGCTCGCGATGATGATGGCCGCCCCGGCCATTGTCCACAACGCCGGAATATCGCCCCAGATCAGCCAGCCCAGGCCAGTGGCCCATATCAGTGCGGTGTAATCGAACGGCGCCACCACGGCGGCCGGGGCCAGCCGAAAGGCCTGCGCGATCAAGGTGATGCCGAGGCTGCCGAAAACGGCGATCGCCAGAAACAGGCCAATGTCGCCGGGTACAGGCGGTGTCCAGTATGCCATGGCGAAGGGTGCGGCATAGATCATCGGAAACAGCATGACGAACAGCATCATCGTCCACAGGCTTTCATCGCGCCCGATCCAGCGCGAACTGATCATGAAAAGCGCGTAGCACAGCGCCGTGCCAACCACGAGAAGCGAGGCCGGCTGAAACGCCGCACCACCCGGCTGAACGACGACGAGAACGCCGACAAACCCCAGCAGAACTGCCCCCCAACGCCGCCAGCCCACGGCCTCGCCCAGCAGCGGCACGGATAGCGCGGTGATGAAGATCGGCGCCGAGAACACCAGCGCCGTTGCCTCGGCCAGCGGCAGGAAGCTGAGCCCAGTAAAGAACAGGTAGGCGCCGATCACCATGATCAGCCCGCGCAGCGCGTGCAGGCGCAGGTGGTTCGTGCGTAGCGCGTGCCGGCCGCGCAGCGCCGCCAGCCCCAGCGCGATGATCGGCACGGCGATAAGATTGCGCAGAAAGACGATCTGGATCGGGTCGTAACGCTCGGTCAGCAGCTTGGCGATGGCGTCGCTGCACACAAGAAACGCGACCCCCGCGCAGATCGTCGCGATGGCCAGCGATGTCTCGCTTCTGTCCAGTTGTCCTAATCCAGTCATTTCGCCCTGTGCACGTTGGCCAATACGGCGGTGGCTAGCAGATATTCCACCCCGGCGCGAGGGTGGCGAAAAGCACCCGCCGGCAAGGGGCATAGCCTGTGCAGACGGCGGTTGCCACTGGCAGGCGGCTTTCGGCGGCACGCAGGCTTGATTTGTCGCCGCGCTGAGGCCACTCTCGGGGCATGATGGTTCCGCCCGCTACGCCCGTGCCGCTCAGGGCACCCGCTCGTGACCCGCAGCAGGTCAGTTTCGACCGGCGCGAACTGGGCACGATCCTTTCGCTATACGGGCGGATGGTGGCCGCCGGAGAATGGCGCGATTACGGCATTTCCTGTTTGCGCGAAGTGGCGATATTCTCGGTATTCCGGCGCACGGCCGAGCATCCGCTCTATCGGATCGAGAAACGCCCTGCCCTGCGCAACCGGCAAGGCATTTATGCGCTGGTTGGCCCCGGCGGGCAGGTGCTCAAGCGTGGGCATGATCTGGCGCAGGTTCTCAGGGTGCTTGAACGCAAGCTGATCCGGGCGGTGGACAGCTCCGGCTGAGCCGCGCGAGGTGATGGCAGCAGGGGCGCGGGCCGATCCGGCACCACGCCCCTGTTCAGTGCTGTCAGGCCCTGATCAGCCTTTCTTGAGCACCCGGTTGCCCAGCGTCTCGGCAATCTGCACGGCGTTCAGCGCGGCGCCCTTGCGCAGGTTGTCGCTGACACACCACAGGTTGATGCCGTTGTCGATGGTGCTGTCCTGCCGGATGCGGCTGATATAGGTGGCATATTCGCCCACGCATTCAACCGGCGTGATGTAGCCGCCCGGCTCGCGCTTGTCGACGACCAGGATGCCCGGTGCCTCGCGCAGGATGTCGCGCGCTTCTTCCTCGTCAAGGTGATCCTCGAACTCGATGTTGATCGCCTCGGCATGGCCGACGAAAACCGGAACGCGCACGCAGGTCGCCGTGACCTTGATCGACGCATCGACGATCTTCTTGGTCTCGGCCACCATCTTCCATTCTTCCTTGGTGGAACCATCCTCGAGGAAGAGATCGATATGCGGGATCACGTTGAAGGCGATCTGCTTGGGATAGACCGAAGGCGCGACCTCCTGGCCCGGCACATATATGCCCTTGGTCTGGTCCCACAGTTCGTCCATGCCGTCCTTGCCCGAGCCGGAGACCGACTGATAGGTGCTCACCACCACCCGCTTGATGCGGGCACGGTCATGCAACGGCTTGAGTGCCACGACCATCTGCGCGGTCGAGCAGTTGGGGTTGGCGATAATGTTCTTCTTGGCGTAGCCGTCCACAGCCTCGGCATTGACCTCGGGCACCACCAGCGGCACATCGGGGTCGTAGCGATAGAGCGACGAGTTGTCGATCACCACGCAGCCGGCCTTGGCGGCCTTGGGCGCATAGGTCTTGGTCGCGTCCGAGCCGATCGCGAACAGCGCGATGTCCCAGCCGGTAAAATCGAATTGCGCCAGATCCTGGCACTTGAGGGTCCGGTCGCCAAAGCTGACCTCGGTGCCCTGACTGCGGCGCGAGGCCAGCACGGCGATCTCGTCGACGGGGAATTCCCGTTCGGCGAGAATGTTGAGCATTTCCCGGCCCACATTGCCCGTGGCGCCGACGACGACGATCTTGTAGCCCATCGGGGTCTCCTTTGCGTCTTCTGCGCGCTGCAATACAGCATCGGCGCAGCAGGTGAAAGGGGCGCAGGCAGGCTTGCCTTGCCCCCGCATTCACGGCAGAGGAAGACTCATGAGCGATTTTCCCGACCCCCTCCGCAAGGCCGCTGACCATGTCGAGGCCGCCCGCGCGGCAACGCGTGAGATACGCGCGCTGTTCGATCCGACCCCGCTTTTGCGCAACGATCACCTGTCGCAGCGCCTCGGTGCCGATATCTGGCTCAAGCGCGAGGATCTCAGCCCTGTGCGCTCGTACAAGATCCGGGGCGCGTTCAACGCCATGCGCAAGCTGCGCAAACGTGACCCGGCCCAGCGCCATTTCGTCTGCGCCAGCGCCGGCAACCATGCCCAGGGGGTGGCCTATGCGTGCCGGCATTTCGGTGTCTCTGGGACGATCTTCATGCCGGTGACCACGCCGCAGCAAAAAATCGTCAAGACCCGGACATTCGGCGGCGATTCGGTCAAGATCCGGCTGGTTGGCGATTACTTTGACCAGTCGCTTGCCGCCGCGCAGGAGTTCTGCGCGCGCGAGGGGGCACATTTTCTGGCGCCGTTCGATGATGACGATGTGATCGAAGGCCAGGCCAGCGTCGCGGTCGAACTGCTCGAGCAACTGGGCCGCGCGCCCGATATGGTGGTGCTGCCGGTCGGCGGCGGTGGGCTGGCGGCAGGGGTGCTGCGCTATATGCGGGCGGCGGCTCCGGAAACCGCCTTTCGCTATGTCGAGCCCGCCGGGGGGGCCAGCCTGAGCGCGGCGCTTGCCGCCGGAGAGCCCGTGACCTTGCGCTCGGTGGACAGCTTTGTCGATGGCGCGGCGGTTGCGCGGATCGGCGCGCGCCCCTTTGCCGTGCTTTCCGGGGTCGATCCGGCCCATGTGCTGCTGGCCCCCGAGAACCGCATCTGCGGCACGATTCTCGAATTGCTGAACCTCGAAGGTATCGTGCTGGAGCCCGCCGGCGCGCTCTCGGTCGATGCGCTGCCCGAACTGGCCGGGCAGATCGAGGGCAAGACCGTCGTCTGCATTACCTCGGGCGGCAATTTCGATTTCGAGCGCCTGCCCGAAGTGAAGGAACGCGCGATGCGGTTCTCGGGCCTGAAAAAATACCTGGTCCTGCGTCTGCCGCAACGGCCCGGTGCGCTGCGTGACTTTCTCGACATCCTCGGCCCTGACGATGATATCGCCCGGTTCGAGTACCTGAAGAAATCCGCGCGCAATTTCGGTTCGGTCCTGATCGGGATCGAGACTCTGGATGCCGCCGCGTTTCCGGGCCTTTTCGCGCGGCTCGACGCGGCAGGCTACACCTATCAGGACATCACCGAGGATGACACCCTGGCGGGGTTCCTGATCTGATGCGGTCGCCCGGCGCGGCGCTCAGCCAGCCGGCGGCATCTGAGCAAGAAGTTGCCGGCGCGATTCGGCATAAACGTTACGCAAGCTGTCGATATCAACCGCCGTCTTGTCACCTTCCGCGGCCTTCTGTTCGCCATGGGCGCACAGATCGGCCAACCGGCTGAACCCCAGGTTCAGCGCACTGCCCTTGATGAAATGCAATTCGCGGGCAAGCGCCGCGGCATCGTCCAGTGACGACAGTTCATCGATGGCGGCATCCACCTCGTCGATGAACAGCACGACCACCTCGGCGAAGCTTTCATCGCCGACTTCTTCCCGCAAGTCCCGCAGCCTGTCCCAGTCGATCATGCGAACCCCTTGCCACGGCCGCGGCCGCTCGAATGCCCAATATGGGAACCATAGTTTAATGTCTTGTAATCCGACGGCCGCATTTCAAAAGCAATACGACTTCACTGTTCATTAAACCGGGTCTGTCAAACCTTGCCAGATTTGATTGCCAAGGTCACCCCGGTGAGCGCAGTTTTGACACATGACCAGGAAGTGCCGGCAGCGAGGTGCAGCAACGCAGCCTGCAACGTGCTTGTCGTTGATGACAGCGCCCTGCAGCGGCGTGTGGCCAGTGTATTGCTCAGGCGTTGGGGGTATGCCGTGCATGAGGCAACCTCCGGTGAAGAGGCACTGCGCCTGTGTTCAGAGCAGCGTGTCGATATTGTCCTGTCCGATTGGGTCATGCCGGGCATGTCGGGGCTTGAATTCTGCCGTGCATTCCGGGCGCTGCCGCGCGATTCCTATGGCTATTTCATCCTGGTGACCTCCAATCGCGACAAGGGGGCCGTGGCAAAAGGCCTGAAGGAAGGTGCCGATGACTTCCTCAGAAAACCCGTATCCCCCGAAGAGCTGCGCGCCCGGATCATCGCAGGCGAACGAATCCTGCGCATGGAGGCGGAACTCATGCAGAAGAACCGCCTGGTTTCCGACACGTTGTATGCGCTGCAGCAAATCCATGACTCGATCGACCGTGACCTCGCGCAGGCGCGGCAGCTGCAACAATCGCTTGTCCGGCGCAGGCAGCATGATTTCGGCCTGGCGAAAGTGTCGCTGCTGCTGCGCCCCAGCGGCCATGTGGGCGGCGATCTGGTCGGGTTCTTTCCCATCGCGCAGGCAAGGGTGGGGCTGTTCGCGCTCGACGTGTCCGGGCACGGGGTGACATCGGCGATCCTGGCGGCACGGCTGGCAGGGCTTTTTTCGGGCGCGGTGCCCGAACAGAACATTGCGCTGACCCCGGGCGCCAAGGGGCAGCACCACGCACGGGCCCCCGAGTCGGTCGCCATGCAGATGAATCGGTTGATACTGGATGAGGTCGAATCCGAGCATTACTGCACCCTGCTTTATGCCGATGCCGATCTGGCGACGGGGCGGGTGCGCATGGTGCAGGCGGGGCACCCGTTTCCGGCGCTTCTTCGAAAAGACGGCAGGGTGGAGTTTCCGGGCCGGGGCGGCTTTCCTGCAGGTCTGATCGAAAACGCAAGTTACGAGGGTTTCGAGGTTGACCTTTCGCCGGGTGACCGGTTGCTGATCGTATCGGACGGGGTCACTGAATGCGCTGATCCGTACGGGCACGAGCTGGGCGAGGCCGGCTTGCGCGAAATCATGCAAGACATCGCGGGTCGCCGTGGCGAGGATTTTCATGAGGCGTTGATCGACGCTTTGGCGCGCCACGCCGGAACGCCCGAGTTCAGCGATGATGTCTCGGCCGTGCTTCTGGAATACGGTGGTCCAACGGCCTCCTGAAGCCTCCAGCAGGCGGCAACTGCATCCTTGCGGCACTTTGCAGGAAATGCCGGTCGCCATCGTTTCCGAGCCGCTCCACCGCTTCGTCCATCGGCAACCACATCGCGCTGTGTCCCGGTTCAGAAGGCGGGCCAAGCAGGCGCACCGGGCGGGCCAGATAGATCGTGCAAAGCTTTTCCGCCCAGATCCCATATTCCGGCATGTAGGTGAACCGGCGGAACACCCCCAGCCGCCGCAACGGCACGATGCGCCAGCCGGTTTCCTCGCGCACCTCGCGATGCAGGGCTTGCAGCACCGGCTCGCCGCGTTCGATACCCCCACCCGGCAACTGGAATTCCGGCACCGGCGCCGATTGGTGCGTCAACAGCACCGAACCATCGCGCAGCAACACCGCATAGGCCCCCGCGCGGTGGCGATAGCTCTGTGCTGCCAGGCGCGGGCTGCCAAAACGCGGAATCATCCCCGGCCCGGAGCCTTCTGCCGGGTGTCGGGCGATGTTGGCCGTATGGTCATCGATTCCATGATGCTCTCCAGTCGAAACTGATCCGGAGCACTTGGAACCGCCCTCCTTGGAAGGTCAAGAGCAGACAGGAAGGCGCTTGTTGCCGCTTGGGCGGGGGCCGACCTGCCGGTCAGCACGCAGCCTGTCGAGGTGGCGCAGTCGG
>NZ_QNVJ01000097.1 GCF_003350345.1 Alkalilacustris brevis | reverse complement strand
CGCTCGCCCGAGGTGGGCGCGGATGCGCCCGCCTGGGGGGCGGGCGGGCGCATGCCCGGGCCGTAAGCGACCCGGGCCTTGAACGTATCCGATCAAGCGCAACCGCACCAACTACGTCAAAGGCCCGCCGGGGGTGGCGGGCCTTTCTGCGTTTGCGCGCTGCGGGGGGCGGCGGTTACTGCGTCAGCCCGTTGACCACCGAGATCGAGTTGCCGATAGCGGCGGCAGTGGCCGTGGCCGCGCCCGAAGCCTCGCGGATCGTGGCGTTCACCGTGGCGCTGACCGCTTCGGTGTTCGACTGGCTGATCGTGCTGTCGAGCATGGTTGCACCGCCGCCCATCACGCTGAAGCTGGCCGAGTTGCCGATGGCTGCGGCAGTCATGGCGATGTCACCGCCCACACCGTCAAGCGTGCCGTTCAGGCTGGCGGTGATCCGGCTGGTGTTGGTCTGGTCGAGGCTGGCCAGCCCGCTGGCCTCCTCCTCCGACGATACCGCGCCCGAGGCCGAGTTGCCGATGGCCGCTGCCGTCGCGCTCACCCCGCCCGAGAGATCGGAAAGATCGGCGTTCAGCGTTGCCGTGACATCGGCGGTGTTCGATTGCACCGCCGTGGTGTCGAGCGCGGCGGCGCCATCGGCCGACACGGTTTCCGACAGCGAGTTGCCGATGCCGGCCGCCGTGGCCGAAACCGACCCGGCCTCGTCGATCACGGCATCCAGCCGCGCGGCGATGGTGGCGGTGTTGGTCTGGTCGGTCACGGCCTCCACGGCGCTGTCGCCCCCGGCGGCGGCCTCCAGCGCGGCGGAGTTGCCCAGCGCGGCAGCGGTTGCGGCCACATCGCCCACAGCGCTCATTTCGGCGCTCAGTGTGGCATCCACAGCGCCTGCATTATCCTGCGAGGTCAGCGCATCGAGCGCCCCGTCCCCCCCCGCATCCAGCGACATCGAGGCGGTGTTGCCAATGGCCGCAGCCGTGGCAGCCACATCGCCGGCACCGGCGATCTCGGCATCGAGCCGGGCGCTGATCTGGCCCTGGTTCTCCTGCGTGCTCTCGATGGTGGCCTGCGCGGCCTCGCCCGCCTCGGCACCGACCGAGAGCGAATTGCCAATGGCTGCGGCGGTACCCGCGATATCAGCGGCATCCTCGGCCACGACATTCAGCGTGGCGGTCATGCCGCTGAGGTTGAGCTGGCCGTTCAGGCTGTTGGTTTGCGAGATCGCCTCGGCCACGGCGCCTTGCTGGTTGCCGCCGTTGTTGCCGTTACCGTTTCCGTTACCGTTGTTTCCAGGCCCTTCCTGGGCCATGGCGGTGCCGGCCATCAGGATCAGGATCGCTGTGCTGCTGAGTAGGGTTTTCATTGCTCTGTCCTCTCGTGTTTTCAAAGGTTTGGGGTTGAAGGTTGAGGTCTTGGGGTCAGGTCTCTGCCTGCACGCCGGCCCCGTCGGTTGGGGTTGGCCCGGCGGTGGGGGCCTCTGCCGCGCAAAGTTCGGGCGGCAGGCCGAAATGCGTGCGCGCCATTTCTCCGATCGCTTTCTCGATCATGGCCCGCACGGCAAGCTGCATCGGCTCCAGCGACCGTTCGGCCGAGGAGATGTCGAAAATGTTGCTGCCGAAGAATTCGAAGACCCCGGCGCTTTGCTCAAAACCGACGATCTGCTTCTGGTAGCTGATGACATCGGCCACCTCGAGCGTGACACTGTCCACCAGCCGCAGGTCGACCGCGATGTTGAGCACATAAACCTGGCGGCGCGCGCCAAGCCGGCTGTAGAAGGCATCCGACGCGGTGGAGCGGATGTTGTAGTTCAGCTCGGTGATGCCACCGACGATGTGGTAATCGCTGCCCTGCATCGAGGCCGCGCGGATCTGGCGCACTGTGCCGTCGTCGCCGATCAGGTTGTTGTTGGCGTATTTCAGCTCGGCCTCGGCCACGCGCATGTCCAGCCGCTCGACCATCGGCAGCCCCAGCCGGGCCACGCCCGACACGGCCATCAGCGCCGCGCCCTGGGTGATCTTTGCACCGTTGGTTTCGTCGTATTTGCCGGTGTAGTCGCGGATCTCGCCCACCGCGATGCGCGGCTTGCGCTGGCCATGGGCGTCGATCTCGCCCCGCAGGCAGGCCAGTTCGGTGCTGTAGGGGGTGGTGTTGTCGATCACCGGCGCGCCACCGATGGGGGTGGCGTAGCGGCCCGACACATCCGCCTCGGGCGCGCCGCACGCCGCGAGGCCGAGCAGGGCAAGGATCGCTGCGATACGCTTAGTCAAGGTCAAGCCTCCCGTTCAGGCTGGTGCCGGCTGAAATGTTGCCGCTGTTTTGCTGATCGACGTTCAGGATCAGGGTGTTGCCCCGCCCCTGCTGCTGCACGACCACCGAATTGGCCATCGCCATGCCGCCGCCAGCGGCGCCCCCGCCGACATTGGCCTGGCGGTTCATGTTGCCGTCGCGGCTGGTTGCGACCGGCTTTTCGAAAAGATGTGCCGTGGCGTCGGCCCAGACCATGCCGCCGGGCGGCAAGGTGGCGGCCAAGGCACAGGCAAGTCGGGCAAGATATCTGGCGGCTTTGTTCACGGGGTGCCCTCAAATCACTGGCGGCTTCAATTTCTCAACAATTCACAAGTTGCAGACACAATTGGCGTAAATTTGGCGATTTGTGGCGAAACTCGGGTCATTCCGCGAACAGTTGTGGCAGAGCCCGCCAGACAGTTGCAGGGGCATGAACAATCGGCCGCGCCTGCGCCGCACGGGAATATCATTTTATTTCAATTACCTAACCGATATTATCCCGGCATCCCGCCAGGATTCAAGCGCCGCAGCGACCAGGGCCGGCGCCGATACTTTTGCGGCGAAAATCCTGTCACCTTCGTGCGGAATCGTTTTAGCCTTGGCCGGGAAGGCAGCAGCGAAAGGCATATCCATGCGCAAGGGCCCGGCCAACCTGATCACCGATGTTGAGGGGCTGCTTGTCGGCAATGTCTCGGACGCGCGGCTGAAAAGCGGGGTGAGCGTGCTAACCGCCGAGCGCCCCTTCATCGCCGCCGTGCATGTGATGGGCGGCGCCCCGGGCACGCGCGAAACCGATCTGGTGGCCCCTGACCGGCTGGTGCAGAAAGTGGATGCGCTGGTGCTGTCGGGCGGCTCGGCCTTCGGGCTGGAGGCGGCGGGCGGCGTGGCGCAGGCGCTGCGGGCGGCGGGGCGCGGCTTTCCAGCCGGGGGGTATCGGGTGCCCATCGTGCCGGCCGCGATTCTTTTCGATCTGTCGAACGGCGGCGCGCAGGACTGGGCGGAAAACCCCTGGCACAGGATGGGCGCAGAGGCCTTTTCCGCCGCGGGACGGGATTTCGCCCTGGGCAGCGAAGGCGCGGGCACCGGCGCCATGGTGCGCGGGCTTAAAGGCGGGCTTGGCTCGGCCTCGGCGGTGCTGGATACCGGGCACAAGGTGGGCGCGCTGGCCGCGGTGAACGCGATGGGCGCCGTGACGGTGGGCGACGGGCCGCATTTCTGGGCCGCCCCCTGGGAGCTGGAAGACGAATTCGGCGGCCTTGGCCTGCCCGCGGCCTTTCCCGCCACCGAATGCCCCCTGCCGGGCAAGGGCGCAGGGCGGGCAACCACCATCGCCATCGTCGCCACCGATGCCGCGCTGGATCAGGCGCAGCTTGCGCGGCTGGCGGTGGCCGCACATGACGGCATGGCGCGCGCCATCGTGCCTTCGCACAGCCTGCTCGATGGCGATCTGGTCTTTGCCGCCTCGACCGGGGCGCGCCCGCTGGGGGATACGGTGGCCGACCCCTTCATGCTGGGTCATGCGGCGGCAAGCTGCCTGGCACGGGCCATCGCGCGGGGGGTCCATGCCGCCAGCCCCGCCGCTGAAGACCTGCTGCCCTGCTGGCAGGCGCGATTCGGACAGGGCCGGTGATGGCCGGGCCAGGCCGGTGGAGCAGCCCGGGCAGTGGGGCGCGGCGGGCCTGCCGGCCCTTGCCCCGCGCCAGTGCCTCCGGCGGGGATATTTTTGCCAAGAAGAAGGCGCCCGCGTTTTCGCGGAGCGAACGGAACCGCGCAGGGGTCTGCGGCGGGCCTGTGGCGCTTGCGGCCTCGTTACCGCCCCTGCGCGCGATACCAGTTGCGCAGGTCTTCCAGCGCAGCCTCGTCCCAGCCCGGCGGGTCGGTCAGCGCGGCCCAGCCGTCGATGTAATGCTCGGCCAGGTAGACATGGCCATGCCCCGGTTCAGTGCCAAAGGCAGCGAAGAGATCGGCCAGAAGCTGAAGAAACGTCACCACCGGCACCCAGCCGAAGGCCGGGGTGACATCGGGTGCGGGCGCATCGCGCATCCACGCGGGCGGACGCCAGGCGCTGGAGGGGTCGAAGAACACCACCGCGTCCGACGGGTATTGCAGATAGAGTATCCGCACCGGCCCCCAGGGGGCGGCGGCCGGCGCGTCGATCCCGTCTTGCGTGGCAAAGCGCACCAGCTGGCCATATCCTACACGGGGCCGCCAGGCAGGGCTACCTGGGTTGCGCGCGGCGGTGAACTGCGCGTGCAGCGGGTTGGCGAAGGTCGGCCCCACCCAGAACGCCCCGTCATAGGGCTCGGCGAGGATGTTCCAGACATTGGCGGAAAGTTCCGAATTGAGTGAGCCGAGGCTCAGCCCGTGCAGGTAAAGGCGCGGGCGTTCGGCGGGGCGCAGGCTGCGCCAGTGGCGATAGATGCGCTCGAATACCGCTCGGGCGGTTTCCTCGCCGTATTCGGGCTCGACCAGCAGCGACAGCCAGCTTGACAAGTAGGAATACTGCACCGAGACGGAGGCGACATCGCCGCGCCAGAGAAACTCCAGGGCCGAGACGCTGGAAGGGTCGACCCAGCCGGTGCCCGTGGGCGTGGCGATCACCAGCACCTCGCGCGAGAAGGCATCGGTGCGCAACAACTCGGCCAGCGCCAGATCGGCGCGCTCCTCGACTGTCTCGGCCGAGTTCAGCCCGACATAGACGCGCAGCGGCTCCATCGCCTGCTGGCCGGTCAGCGCCTCGATCTGCGCGGCATCGGGAAAGGCCGTGACCCGCGCGCGGCCGCGCGCGCCCAGCCCCTCCCAGGACAGAAGCGATGCGGGGCTGCCGGATTTGAGCGGGTTCTCGGGTGGGGCCAGGTCGGGCTGGATCAGCGCATCGACCTGCTGCGCGGTGCCGTCGAGCGTGCGCAGCACTGCCGTGGCCAGCACCCCGTTGCCTACTGACCAGAACAGCGCCGCCGTCAGCACAAGCCCCAGGCTGAGCGCCAGGCGCGGCGGGAAAAGCCGCGTCATGCGGTTGGCGGCCATCACCGTGAGGCGCCTAAAAAGGCGCCCCAGCGCCAGCGCGGGCACTGCCATCCCCACCGCCACCCCGGCAATGATGAAGGGGCGCGCGGTTTCCACCGGTTCCATCCCGGCGACAAGATTCACGGCGTTTTGCCAGGTGGTGGCATTGGCCAGACCGTAGCCGATGATCGCCAGCGCCAGCAGCTCGGCCAGGCGGCAGGCCCAGGCCACGCGCCGGTCGGGCAGCCCCAGCCAGGACCACAGCATCACCAGCCCTGCCGTCAGTCCGTAGACGGCGGCAAAGGCCATGCCCGCCAGCCCGCCCTGCAACACCCCGGTGCGGGGTACCAGCGAAGGTGTCAGCGCCGCCGAGAACGCCACCGCCCCCAGCACCAGCCCCAGCGGCGTGAGCGGCGCAAGCAGCGGGCGGAGAGGAAAGGCGGTGGCCATGAGTGAGGTGAAAACTCCCTGAAAGACAGGCCGGCAAGCGGCCCCGCGCGGCCAGCCTAGCACCGCGGGCAGCAGCGGCTCAATGCCAAGCCGGGGCGGCCGGCTGCCGCCGGCAGAGCCTTGCCCCCCGGCGCGCGCCGTGTGCTTCGGGTTGCCTCAGGCCGGGCCCACTCGCTGCCGATGACGGCGGTAGACCTCGATCATCCAGCCCAGCATCGCCGCATTGAGCAGGTGCCACATGAAATGCGTGCCCAGCGGGAAGACATCGCAAACCGGCCCGTCGAGCATCCGGAACCCCAGCGACACGGCCAGAATCGCCGCCCCCGTGAGCAACCCCAGCGCGGTTTCCGGGTGCCTTGGCCGGAGCGCCAGCGCATAGATCACGATCAGGAGCGCCACACTGGCATAGGCGCCATTGGCCCCCAACCCCGGCACCAGCCGCCCCAGCCCGGCCGACACCGCCGCCGCATAGGGAAGGAACAGCAGCACCGCCAACACCGCCCAATACCAGCGAAGGCCCAGGAAATCGCGTGTGGCAGCAAAGACATAGAGCAGGATGAACAGCAGAATGGGCAGCACATCCATCAGCCCCGCCCAGCGCGCGGCATGGGTGTGCCACAGGAACGAACCACCCCCTATCGCCGCCAGCACCGCCACCATCGCCCAGGCCAGCGCCATGCCCTGCAGGCCGCGCAGCCGCCAGGCCATGACTGCGGCGGCGGCCAGAAAGGCGGCATTCGTAACCGCATTCACCGGCTCGGCCCAGAAACCGAAATCCCCACGCTCGCAATAGGCGATGACCTGCTGCGTCCAATCCATGTGACAAACGCTCCCGATCTGTTAGCTTTCGACCGCCAAGGCAATTCCGGAACGAACTGATGGGCTTTTTCGGCTCGGAGTTGCGCAATATCAAGGATCTGCAGCTTTTCGACTGTTCCAGAGAAACGGCGGCAAGCTGTAGCAGAAAGGGAGACCACAATGAAGATCATCTGGCTTGGACATGGCAGTTTCCGCATCGAGATCGGCGACCAGGTGCTGCTTGTCGATCCCTGGCTTGCGGGCAACCCGGTATTCCCCGAGAATCGCCGCGCCGAGGCCATTGCCGGGGCGACCCATATCCTGATCACCCACGGCCACCATGACCACGTCTCCGGCGTTGTCGACCTGGCCAGGGAACTGGGCATCAAACCGGTATGCAAGGCCGACCTTGCCGCCTGGTGGTCGAAGGCCGAGGGCATCGAATGCCTCGGCTTCAACAATGGCGGCACCGTGGCGCTGGGCAACGTGAATGTCACCATGGTGGCGGCCAGCCACTCCTCGTCGCTGCCCGGGCCGAACGGGCCTGTCTATACCGGCGCCGAGGCGGGGTTCATGATCGAGCATGGCGGGCGCACGATATACCTGTCGGGCGACACCGACGTGATGGCCGACATGGCGATCTTCGAGGAATTGCACAAACCCGAAATCGGTATCCTTTCGGCCGGCGGGCATTTTACCATGGACATGAAGCGCGCGGCATACGCGGCGCGGAAATTCTTTAATTTCAAGACAGTGATCCCCTGCCACTACAAGACCTTCCCGCTGCTCGAACAATCGGCGCAGGCGCTGATCGACGGGCTGCCGGAGGTGAATGTGATCGAGCCGGAGGTGCTTGAGCCGATCGAGTTGTAGGAAAACCCGCAAGCGCGCGCGGCAAAGGCGAGCGCGGGACAGGCGCGCGGCCAGGAGGGGGCGGGCGCACTGCTCTGCCACGCGCCTACTGTTCGCGCCGCGCGGCGAAGAATGCCTTGAGCAGCGCCTCGGCCTCGCGCGCGCCGATGCCCTCGTAGACCTCGGGCACATGATGCGTCTGGGCGTGTGTGTAGATGCGCGGCCCCTGCGCCACCCCGCCCGATTTCGGATCGGCCGCACCGTAATAAAGCCGGGCGATGCGCGCGAACGAGATCGCCGCCGCGCACATCGGGCAAGGCTCCAGCGTGACATAGAGGGTGTGGCCGGAAAGACGCTCGGACCCGGCGGCGGCGCAGGCGGCGCGGATCGCCAGCATCTCGGCATGGGCGCTTGGGTCGCTCAGCGTGCGCGTCCGGTTGCCCGCGCGCGCCACGACCTGCCCGTCCGGCGCGACAATGACCGCGCCCACGGGCACCTCGCCCAGTGCCGCGGCCGCGCGCGCCTCGTTCAGCGCGGCCTCCATATGGCTGCGGAAATCACTCATGCGGTCCTTGATGCCCGCAAGCGCGGGCGCGGGCAAGTGGCTACGGCCCACCCGTCTTGCGCAAAGCCTGTGCCGCCCGCCGTCGCCGAAATGCCTGTCAGCGGAGATATTTTTCTCACAGTGTAGGGATAGCACGCGCCTTCAGCTTCACTGTGGGCGAAATATCCTCGGGGGGCACGGGGGGCAGACAGCCCCCCGCCGCCCCTTCAGGCTCAACCCTGCCCCTTGCGGAAGGCGTCGTAGCGGGCGCGGGTTTCCTCGTTCATCGGGTAGAGGCCGGGGAGTTTCGCGCCGCGCTCGACCTCTTCGACGATCCAGGCCTCCATGCGTTCCTGCTCGGGGGCCTCGGCCAGCACCTCGTCCAGAAGCGCCTGCGGGATCACCACCGCGCCGTCGGCATCCACGACGATCGTGTCGCCGGGGATCACCGCCACACCGCCGCAGCCGATGGTTTCGTTCCAGCCCACGAAGGTCAGCCCCGCCACCGAGGGCGGCGCGGCCGCGCCCCGGCACCAAACCGGCAGGCCGGTGCCCAGCACGCCCCCCAGGTCGCGCACCACGCCATCGGTGACCATCGCCGCCACCTGGCGCTTTTGCATCCGCGCACACAGGATGTCGCCGAAGACGCCGGCATCGGCAATTCCCATCGCGTCGATCACCGCCACGCAGCCCTCGGGCATGTCCTCGATCGCGGCGCGGGTCGAGATCGGGCTGCCCCAGGAGGCGGGTGTCGCCAGATCCTCGCGCGCGGGCACGAAGCGCAGGGTGAAGGCCGGGCCGACGATGCGCGGCTGATCGGGCCTGAGCGGCATCGCTCCGCGAATCCACACGTTGCGCAGCCCCTTCTTGAGCAGGATGGTGGTCAGGGTCGCGGTGGTGATGTTCTTCAGGATTTCAACCGCTTCGCTGTTGGTGCTGGCGCTCATTTCCGGGTTCCTCTTCTTGCTTGCCACATCTTCGCCGTCACCATAACGGCATCGGCCGGGCAGGCGCCAGCGCCAAGGGCCCCGGGCAAATCCGCTGGCAGATCGGCGGCGCAGCCGCTAGACCGGCGCCACAACGGCCTTTTCACGGTGATCGCGAGTGTCGGCAGGAACACGGCTTGCAACCTTTTTCGGCGTGCTGCGGGTGCGCAATTACGGCATCTACACGGCCGGCAACGCGATCTCGCTGATCGGCACCTGGGTGCAGCGCGTCGCCCTTGGCTGGCTGACCTGGGAGCTGACGGGATCGGCCATCTGGCTGGGTCTGATCGCATTCGCCGACCTGGTGCCGACGATCATCTTCGGCCCGATTGCAGGTGCAGTGGCGGACCGGGTGAACCGGCTGACCATGACCCGCATCAGCCAGTCTGTCGCCTGCCTTGCCGCCGCGGGGCTTTTCGTGCTGGCTGCAAGTGGATCGGCCACCATGGCGGGGCTTCTGGCGCTGACGGCGATCAGCGGCACCGCGGTGGCATTCAACCAGCCCGCGCGGCTGGCCTTGATTTCGTCGCTGGTCCCGCGCGCGCATCTGCCCGCGGCGGTAGCGATGAATTCGGTCACCTTCAACCTGGCGCGCTTTGTCGGGCCGGCGGTGGCGGGGATGACGATCGTGACGCTGGGGGTGGCGGCGGCGTTTGCGTTGAACGCGGCGTCTTATCTGGCGCTGCTTGTGGCGCTGCGCTGGATCAGGCTCGACCCCGACGAGCCCAAGCCAAGGCGCGGCAACTCGCTGCGTGCCGACCTTGTGGAAGGGTTTCGCCATGTCACCACGCAGCCCGGACTTGCGGCATTGTTCGCGCTCACGCTGACCGCCGGGCTTTGCGCGCGCCCCGTGATCGAGCTGCTGCCGGGGTTTGCCGACGCGGTGTTCGACGCAGGCGCCATGGGGCTGGCCTGGCTGACCTCGGCGGTCGGGGTCGGGGCGGTGCTGGCCGGCGTCTGGCTGGGCGGGGTGCCGCAATCGAGCGGCTTGACCCGACTGCTGGGGCTGCTTTCCGGGGCGACGGCACTGGCGCTGGCACTGTTTGCGCTGTCCGGCACGCTGGCTCTGGCGCTCCCGGCCATGGTGCTGACCGGTTTTGCCATGTCGGGCACGGGCATCTTGACCCAGACGATGATACATCTTTCGGTCGAACACGGGCTGCGCGGGCGGGTGCTGGGCATGTATGGTATCCTGCATCGCGGCGGCCCGGCGCTGGGGGCACTCGTGATGGGGGCGCTGGCCGATCTGTTCGGGCTGCACATTCCGGTGCTGCTGGGGGCGGGGCTGGTGCTGGCGATGGCGATCTGGATTCTGTGGCGCCGCCGCGCGATTGCCGCGGCGCTTGCGCTTGCGCCGGGGCGCCTGTGATCCCGACTTCGGGAAAACCGCGCCCGGCAGAAAAGAGCGCGTGATAGAGTGAGAGAGTGAGATATGGACGCCAAGCTTGAATTCGGCCTCGACACGTTCGGCGATGTGACCCGCGGCGCGGATGGCGCGCTGCTGGGCCAGGACGAGGTGCTGCGCAATGTCCTGGCAGAGGCAGTTCTGGCCGACAGCGTCGGCGTCGATGTCATCGGTCTGGGTGAGCATCACCGCGACGATTTCGCGATCTCATCACCCGAGGTCGTGCTTGGCGTGATCGCCGGGCAGACCCGCCGCATCCGACTGGGCACCGCCGTGACGGTGCTCAGCACCGATGACCCGGTGCGGTTGTTCCAGCGATTCTCGACCCTTGCGGCGCTGGTGCCGGGCCGCGCCGAAGTGGTGCTGGGGCGGGGATCCTTCACCGAATCCTATCCGCTGTTCGGCCATGCGCTGGAGGATTACGAAACCCTGTTCGAGGAAAAGCTCGACCTTTTCGCAAAGCTCGTGCGCGAGAGCGAAGTCACCTGGTCAGGCACAACCCGCGCGCCCCTGTCGCGCCAGCGCGTCTATCCGCCGCTTGATCCCGAACTGGGCCCCGAAGGTCTGCCGGTATGGATCGGGGTCGGCGGCAGCCCGCAATCGGTGGTGCGCGCGGTGCGTCACGACATGCCGGTTATGCTGGCCATCATCGGCGGCGATCCGCGCCGCTTTCTGCCGTTCGTGGAGCTTTACCGCCGCGCCCAGCAGAAGGCCGGGCTGCCCGAGCGCGCACTTGGCGTGCATTCGCCCGGCCATGTCGCCGATACTGATGCCGAGGCGCGCGAGGCCGCCTTTTCCGGCTACAGGGAGTTGCATGACCGCATCGGGAGCGAGCGCGGCTGGCCGCCGATGGCGCGTGCTGATTTCGACCGCGAGGTCGATCATGGATCGATGTATGTGGGCGCGCCGGAAACCGTGGCGCGCAAGATCGCGGCCACCGTCAGGGCGCTGGGCCTGGCGCGGTTCGACATGAAATACAGCATGGGCACGCTGCATCACGAGGCACTGATGCGCTCGGTCGAACTCTATGGCTCGCGGGTGATCCCGATGGTGCGCGAGATGCTGGCGTAAGCGGGGGATCTGCGCTGGCTGAAGCGCGCCGGCATGACGGCGCGGGCAGTGTGCGCCCGGATCATCGCGCGGGGCGCATTTTGCTCATGGGGGCCTTCGGCGAGGATATTTTCGTCACAGTGAAGGGATGGCGCGAAGCTGCCAGGGCCGTGCGGGTGGCGCCCTCGGCGGCGATGCGGGCTTGCCAAGGCGGGTGGCGGACAATATCGACAGGTGTAGCCGCAGCAGCGTGAAAGGAAGTTTCCAGATGACCGACCGGATCAAGGGCGTAATCGCCGCCGTGCCAAGCCCGCTGGCCGCCAATGCCAGGGCAGCGGCGCCGGCCATCGACACCGACCGTTTCGTGCAACATGCGCGCTGGGCACTCGATCATGGTTGCGACGGGCTCAATGTGCTGGGCTCCACCGGCGAGGCAAACTCGTTCTCGCCCGAGGCCCGCGCGGCCCTGATGCGCGCCGCCGCCGGGGCGCTGCCCGTGGGGCGGATGATGGTGGGCACTGGCGCGCCCGATCTGGAAACCGCGATCCGGCTGACCGCGCTGGCCGGTAGCCTGGGCTTCACCGGCGCGCTGGTGCTGCCGCCCTATTACTATTCGGCGGTTTCCGATGACGGGCTGTTTGCCTTTTTCGAGCGGCTGATCGCCGAGACCGCGGCCGAGGCGCCGCCGATCTATCTGTATAACTTTCCGCAAATGACGGGGCTGAACTTCGCGCCTGAACTGGTCGCGCGGCTGCGCGCGGCCTATCCCGACCGGGTCCTGGGCATCAAGGACAGCTCGGGCGATCTGGACTATGCCGCGCAGCTTGCCGGGATCGAGGGGCTGGATGTCTTCCCCTCGAGCGAAAGCGCGCTGGGGCAGGCCGATGCGAAGGGTTTTGCCGGGGTGATCTCGGCCACGGTGAACCTGTCGGCGCCGCTGGCGCAGCGGGTCTGGCGCGCGCAGGACGATGCGACCGCGCTCGGGCAGCTCAGCCATATCCGCGAGACGGTCTCTGCCCGGCCGCTCATTCCGGCGGTCAAGCATTTGGTCGGGCGGCGCCTTGGCGATGAAGCCTGGGATGCGCTGTTGCCGCCTTTCCTGCCGCTTTCGCAGGCCGATCGCGCAGCACTTGCCCCGGTCGCGGACGAGTTGCGCGCCCTCTGAGGATACAGGCCAAGGCGGCCGGCCGCTATATAGTGGGGCGGAAATTGCCCCTACCCAACCTTTCGCGGTTCGCCTATAGTGCCTGTGGATAATTGCCGGGCGACACCGAGGGAGAGGCCATGCGCTGTCCGTTCTGCGGAAACATCGACACCCAGGTCAAGGATTCCCGCCCGGCGGAAGACCATGTCGCGATCCGGCGGCGGCGTTTCTGCCCGGCCTGCGGCGGACGCTTCACCACCTATGAGCGGGTGCAGCTGCGCGACCTGGTTGTGGTGAAATCCTCGGGCAAGCGCGAGCCGTTCGACCGCGACAAGCTGGAGCGTTCGATCCGCATCGCCATGCAGAAGCGCCCGATCGAGCCTGACCGCATCGACCAGATGATTTCGGGGATCGTGCGGCGGCTGGAAAGCCTGGGCGATACCGATGTCCCCTCGCGCGTGATCGGCGAGATCGTGATGGAGACGCTGGCCCGGATCGACACCGTGGCCTATGTGCGCTTTGCCAGCGTTTACAAGAACTTCCAGGCAGCGGACGATTTCGACCGCTTCGTGTCGGAGTTGCGCCCGCAAAACCTGAGCGAAGAGTGACCGGCAGCCAGGACGAACGCTTCATGCACCTGGCCATCGCGCTGGGCGCGCGCGGCCTTGGGCTGACCTGGCCAAACCCCGCCGTAGGCTGCGTGCTGGTGCAAGACGGACGGATCGTGGGGCGCGGCTGGACGGCACCGGGCGGGCGGCCCCATGCCGAGCCGCAGGCACTGGCCCAGGCCGGCGCGCGGGCGCGCGGGGCTACGGCCTATGTCTCGCTGGAGCCTTGCGCGCATCATGGCAAGACCCCGCCTTGCGCGCAGGCGCTGGTCGAGGCTGGCGTGGCGCGGGTGGTCACGCCGCTGCAAGACCCCGATGCGCGGGTGGCCGGCAAGGGCCATGCGATGCTGCGCGCGGCCGGGGTCGCGGTGGAAACCGGCCTTTGCGCGCCGCAGGCCGAGGCAGCGCAGCGCGGCTTTCTGCTGCGCGTGCGCGCCGGGCGCCCGATGGTCACGCTCAAGCTGGCCAGCAGTTTCGACGGTCGGATCGCCACGGCAGGCGGCGAGAGCCGCTGGATCACCGGCCCACAGGCGCGGCGCATGGTGCATGGGCTGCGCGCGCGCCATGACGCGGTACTGGTGGGCGGCGGCACCGCCCGCGCCGATGATCCGATGCTGACGGTGCGAGGCCTCGGCGTAGCGCGCCAGCCAGTGCGGGTCGTGGCGAGCCGCACGCTCGATCTTGATACTGGCTCGGCGCTGGGGCGCAGCACCGGCGAAGTGCCGTTGTGGCTACTGCATGACCCGCAGGCCACGCCCCCTGCCCGCCGCACCGCCTGGGAGGCTGTTGGCGCGCGGCTGCTGCCTGTCGCGCCGAGTGCAGAAGGCACGGGGCTGGACGCGCGCGCGATGCTGGCGGCATTGGGCGAGGCCGGGCTGACGCGGGTGTTCTGCGAAGGCGGTGGCAGGCTCGCGGCGGCGCTGCTGCGCGCAGGGCTGGTGGATGAGTTGATCGGCTTCACCGCCGGGCTGGCCCTGGGGGCGGAGGGGCGCGCCGCCATCGGCCCGCTGGGGCTGGACCGGCTGGTCGACGCGCCGCGCTTTCGGCTTGTATCGTCCCGGCCAGTGGGCCACGACCTGATGCAAAGTTGGACGCGCGAGGACTGAGACGCTGGGCCGCGCCGTTTGCAGGCCGCTTGCTGTGGATAGACACGCTGGAGCAGCCGCGTTTCATGCCATGGCATCCGGATATTTACGAGCGCCCGCCCGCACACGTCCTGACACAAGAAAAACGGACTGGATATTTGGGCCAGGAAGATGGCGCGCGCGATCCCTTCACTGTGGGAGAAATATCCTCGGGGGGCACGGGGGGCAGACAGCCCCCCGCCCCGGATCTTGTCGTGATTTCCCGGGCGCCGGGCGATTCCGCCTGACTTGAAACTGCTTCAGCGCCGCCACAGCCAGGCGTGGCTGGCCAGCAGTCCCTGCGCCTTGGCCAGCAGCCGCAGCCCCGGCCCGCGCGGCACCGGCACGGCGCCGGTGCGCATCGCGGCCAGATGCTCGGCGGCGCGCTCGGGCGTGCAGGGGGCGCCGCTCAACGGGTCGAAATAGCGCGGATAGGCGATCAGCGCCGCATGGGCCAGCGCGTTGAACGTGGGCCTTGCCTGCCGCCGCGCAGGCACCGCGCCCAGGTCGCGCGTGAGGCCCCAGCCCGCGTAGAAAGGCACGCCAAGGCAGGTCACGGGTTTGCCGCGCAAGAGCGCCTCGAACCCGAGAAGCGAGGTCATCGTCCAGACCTCGTCAACCGCCTCGAGCAGCGCCGCCGCATCCGCGCCCCGCACCACCATATCGGCAAACTCTTCCGCCTCGGCCTGCGCCAGCGCGCCGGGGCGCAGCCCGGCCTCCACATCCGGGTGCGGCTTGTAGAGGATCACCGCATCGGGGTTCTCCGCCCGCGCCGCGCGCAGCAGGTCGGCATTTCGCCGCACCGCCCCGGCGCCCAGCCGGATCGAGGCGTCATTCTCCACCTGCCCCGGCACCAGGATGCGATGCCCCGCCGGCAGATCGGGCAGCCGGGTGGCGCCGATGTTGTACTTGCTCAGCCCCTGCACAGTCAGTTGCGCGACCAGCCGCGCGGCGCGGGCCTCGCCGCCGGGGGGCGGCGGCGCGGCAATCAGGCCTTCGAGCCGGCTTTCGCGGCTGGGGTCGTAATAGATGCCCAGATCATCGAGCACCAGCGACAGCGGCGGCGTCAGCGCCGCGCCCAGGCCGTGCGAGCGCAGGAAGCCGTCCTCGACCCGGCGCAGCGGCACACCGCCCGCAAGTGCCGCCTCGCACAGCGCGGCGCGCTCCTGCCCGGCCCAGACCATCAGCGCGCGGCCCGTGTCGCGCGCCTTGCGCACCGCGCGGGCGGGGCCGTCACAGAATACCACGCGGCGCGTGCGACCGAAGGCGCGTTGCAGCCCCGCGCGTTTCCACAGCCGCATGCCATTTGCCACATGGCCTGCCCGATCGTCGCGGAAGGCGCGGGCCTCGGCCTCGAGATGCGCAAGCGCCGTCTCGAAATCGCACAGCCGGTCGCGCGCCGGATCATACCAGAGCGGATAAAGCAGCATCGCGCCGACGAAAAGCTGCGCGCGGCTCAGCCGCCGGGTGCGGCGGGAAAAGGCGGCCTCGTCCTCCGTCAGGCCCCACCCGGCATAGAAGGGCTGGCCGAAGACGCGCGGGCGGTGTCCCGCCAGGATCGCCTCGAACCCCATCTGCGAGGACAGCGTGTAAACCGCGACCGCGCCTTCCAGCAGCTTCCAGGGCGACACCGGCGCATCGAGAAAGCCCACGCGCGCCTCATGCAGGTCCTGCGGCCCGTAATGCCCACCGCGTCCGCCCTGCGCGGTTTCGGGGTGACGGCGAATGATGATGCGCGCGCCGGGGTTTTCGGCCAGGGCGGCGGCCAGCATTTCCCGAAACACCGCGTCGGAGCCGCCGCCATGTGTCACCCCCGCGTCGCCACGCAACTGGTCGATCACCAGCACATAGCCCGGCGCGGGCGGCTCCAGGTCCGGGTCATGGGCGTTGTATTTCGACAGGTCGGCCGCGATCAGCCGGGCGATCCCTTCATGCGCGCGCGCAATCAGCGAGGTCTCATCGAGCGGATGTGTGGCGAGCAGATGCTCAAGGTCGCTAGGCTGCGCGCCCTCGTAATGCATGGCGCGGCTGTCGAGGATGAGGCCCAGCGGCGGCTCGCCCGCCTGCCGGCCCGGATGGATCGAGCGCAGAAAGGCATCCTCGATGCGCAGCAGGGCCGCCCCCGTGCGCTGCGCCACGGCCTCGCCCCGCCACGACACCGGGCGCCGCCCCCAGACGCCGACACTGTCGCCCGCGCGCGGCCAGGCCAGCCGCGGCGGATGGCCTGCCAGCGTCAGGATGCGCCGCACCCGCTGCGCCACGCGCCCCGGCCCGAAAAACCCCGCGCTGAAGACACAAAGACGCCCCGCGGGACGGTCCCGCGAGGCGTCATCAGGCCTGCGGATGCCAGGCATCGCTTGGTTTCACTCGGCCAGGCTGGTCGTTGCGTCCGCCGCGCTCAGAGTGCCGGTAAGTGTGCCAATGGTGCGCTGCCATTGCACCGCCGGTGCCTCGGTCACATAGACGGTGTCGCCATCACGGATGACGAAATCGCGCGCGTTGAACATGCCGGTCGGCGCGGTCAGGTCCAGCACATAGGCAAAGCGCTGGTCGCCCACCAGGTCATTGCGGCCCAGCACGGCATTGGCGATCTCGGCCGGTTCGTTGCGGAAGATGAACACGCCCGTCGGATCGGCGGTGACGGCGCTCAGCCCGCCCACCTGCGCCAGCGCCTCGATAGCCGAAATCGTCTGGCTTTCGAACGACACCCGGTTTTGCGTTCCGGTCGCCCCCAGCACGGTGAAACTGCGGGTATCCTGCTGCACGAGGATCCTGTCGCCATCGCGCAGCGCGATATCGAGCGTGGGGTTGTCGTAAAGGTCGATCAGCCAGGCGCGGTCGCGCGTTTTGCCGCGCGTGAGAGAGACCTGCGCGACCTCGGGCGCAAGCGCCACCCCCCCAGCCGTGGCCAGCATCGCCGTCAGCGTGCGGTTGGGCCGCTGGATCGGGTAGACACCTTGCGCGCCGACCGCGCCCATCACCGAAACAGTCGAGCCATCGCCCGCCACCCGGCGCACCGCGACCTGCGGATCGGGCGTCTGGGCATCGAGCGCGCCGGTGATGTCCTGGCGCAGCTGTTCGGGGCTTCTGCCGGCGGCACGGATACGGCCCGCATAGGGGACAAAGATGAACCCCTGGCCATCGACCTGCACCTCGTCGAGCACGGCGACATTCGTCGCCTCGCCCACCAGCAGGCCTTCGGTGACATTTTCATAGATGGTCAGTGTCAGCAGATCGCCGGGATTGATCGTGTCCGACCCGAGGCGCCCCGCGCGCCTGAGCGCATCGCTGAAGCCAAGCGCAGGCACCACGGCGGTGGCGCGCGTCACCCGGTCGTTGACCGCGACGATGAAGGCGTCGCCTTGCCGCTCGACAGAACCTGCGAAGATTTCGCTCTTGCTGGGGCCGGGGCGTGGCAGGGCACAGGCCGCCAGGGTGGCGGCAAGCACGACCAGGGCCAGTGCCCTGGCCCCTCGGGATGCCATGATATTCACTGCTCGGCTCCTGCTCTTTTTTGCGTTTCTTGCTTTTATTTTTCCGGTAAAGCTACAGTTTTCTGACAAAAATTGCCAGCGCCACGTTTCACGCCGCTCAACGCACCAGCGTCAACTGTTGCCGTGGCGCCGCGGTGCCCGATTGCAAGCTGTCATACGGGTCTTCTTCGACGAGCATCAGATCGACCACCTGGCGCAGCAATTGCCGCCGCCCCCGCGCCGAATAGAACCCCCCCGCGATCTGCGATGTTTCAAGCAGATAATGCCGGTAATCGCGGTAGGCGCGGGCATCCGGGCGGGCCGGCGCGGCAAAGAATTCGTGCAGCGGCTGCGCAGAGGCAAACTCGGGTTTGGCATAGACCGCATCGCCGAACACCTTGAGCGGCAGCCCCCGCCAGAGCACCTGTTGCGCGGCGGTGGAATTCACCGTGACCGCGCTGCGCGCATGGTTGAGCAGCCCGGCCAGCTTGCCGCCACGCACGAAATGCACCCGCCCAGATACGCCATGCGCCCGCGCCAGCCGCCGGATCTCGTGCCGTACGGGCGCCCGGCCGTCTTCCAGCGGATGCGCCTTGAAGACCAGGTGGTGATGCCCCGGCGCACCGCGGGCAAAGCCGGTGATGCAGACCTCGATGAACTCGGCCATGCTGCGGAAGGGGCCGTGCATCTGAAAGCTCGAGTCATGTTCGAGCTGCATCAGCACCAGGTGATAGGGAAAGCCGCCCAGCCGCACCCGCCGCGTGGCCGCCAGCCGCTCGAGCGCGTGGAAAGGCATCAGGAAAAGCCGCCTGAGATACAGGCGGAATTCGTCGCGCACGCTCAGCGCGCGATGGGGGCGGAAATTGCGGTAGCGCCAGTTCGCCAGCAGCACCAGAAAATGATAGAGCGCACCGTAGAACACGTGGTGCCGCATGTCGCCCCAGCGGGCGGGCGCGTCGGGCAGTTCCATCTCGCAGCGTTCGAGCGCCACGCGCATCTCGTCCACCGAAAGCTGCATCAGCCGCGAGTTCCCGTTCGCGCCGCCGCGCTCGTAAGTCACCCAGTAAGGGCGCAGATACCCTTCCTCGAAAACATGCACCGTCACTCCGGCCTCGCGGGCGGCGGCGATCGCATGGGCATGGACGGGTCGGGTATCGCCATAGAGCACGATATCGGTGATGCCATGCCGCGTAATCAGTTCGGCGACATGCCCGGGCCAGTCCTCGGGCCGGCCGCGATAGGCGATATAGGCGCCGCGGTCGCGCCAGAAGGCACTGTCGCCGGCATTGAACCCCACGCGCCAGGCCCGCGCCCCTGCACGGCGCAACATCCGGGCCAGATTGCCGAAGAACGGCCCGTGCGGACCCTGGAGGAACAGAAAATGCCGTGCCGTGTGCCCGTCTTGCTGCGTCATGCTGTCCTTTTCCCGCGCCCGGCCGGGACCTGCAATTGCTTTCATGTCATATCACCGCGCGCCCTGCCCTTGCGGCATGGCGGCTCGGGGCGCGGCCGATCCCTGCCTTCTACCCGGGCAGGTGGACGAAATTACGGCATCCCTGCGGCAAGGCAAGGCCCTTGCCCTTGCCCCGGCGGCAGACTAGGTGAGACCGGAACAACACGGAGCCGCCATGTTCACCGGCATCATCACCGATATCGGCCGCGTTCTGACCACCAGGCAGCAAGGCGATCTGCAAGCGCGCATCGCGACCGGCTATGACACGGACATGATCGACATCGGCGCCTCGATCGCCTGCGACGGGGTCTGCCTGACCGTGGTCTCAAAGGGCCGCGAAGACGGCCAGGACTGGTTCGATGTCGATATCTCGGCCGAAACCGTGTCAAAGACCAATATCGGCGCCTGGATCAGCGGCACCCGCCTCAATCTCGAGCGCGCGCTGCGGGTCGGCGACGAGTTGGGCGGGCACATCGTTTCAGGCCATGTCGATGGCGTGGGCAAGGTGATCGCCCTGCGTCACGAAGGCGGCAGCACCCGCATCACCCTGCGCGTGCCCGACGACCTGGCCGGGTTCATCGCGCCGAAAGGCTCGGTCGCGCTCAATGGCACATCGCTTACCGTCAATGACGTCGATGGCGCCGATTTCGGGGTGAACCTGATCCCCCATACCAAGACGGCCACGACATGGGGCGATGTGGCCGAGGGCGACCTGGTCAATGTCGAGATCGACACCCTCGCCCGTTACGTCGCACGCCTGCGCGACTGGCAAGGCACCGGCTAGAACACCTCCAGCAAAAGTTGATGGACTTTTTCGGTTCCGGGTCGCGCAAGACCAGGAACCTGCAGCCTGCGCCCTGCCCTTCACTGTGATGAAAATATCCCCGCCGGAGGCACCCGCCGCCGGCAAGGGGCGCCAGCGGACCGGATGGCTGCGCAACGCGCCTGCCTGTTGCGATCACCCGTACCGGTTCGGCCCCGGATCGCCGCGCTGGCACAGAAAGATCAGGATCAGCAGGAAAATCGCGAACCAGCCGATCATGAACAACAGCATCAGGCCCATCGCCGCGTCGGGCGTGACCAGCACCCCGCCGCCGCTGACCGCAGCAAAGGCCAGCGTCACCAGGAGCGGGCCGAAAAACACCCAGCCCACCCACCAGCCGCTGCGCCCGGTGTCATGCAGGCGCCGGAAGGTCACGGCAAGCTGTGGAAAAAACAGCCCCAGCCCGACCAGCGCACTCAGCGGCGCGGTCTCGTCGGCCACACCGAACAACATCACATCCAGAATGCTGGCGGTGAAGCTCGCCAGAAAACCGAACAGCACGAAATACCAGAACTCCGAGCGGCTCGCCCGCCCCGAAAAGCCGAAATAGCGCCGCAGGCAGGCAGACACCGCCCCGCTAAACCCGCGCGAAGGCGCCCCGCCATAGAGGCCGTCCGGCCCGGTGTGGCTGGCGCGCGCGCCCGCCGCACGCTGGCGCGCCCCGCCGTCGTTGCGCCAGGGGCCGGAAGCCGCCCCTTGCGCCCCGCCGCGCGGCGGGCTTGGCGGGCCAAAGCGCCGGCGGGTCTCGAAATGATCGCTGGCAGGTGCCCAGTCCTGCATCCCCTCCGTCCAGACGAGGGTATTGGCCTTGACCTCACCATTGCGGATCAGATGGATGATTTCTCCCTCGGGCAGCGGGCCGCGGGCCTCGCCCTCGGCGACATAATACCACTCAAGCGACATTCCGGCCCGGTTCCATTGCGCTGCACGATACTGCTCCGCAGCAGCCTATCGCCGGCCGCATGGCTTGGCAAACCCTTGCTCCGGCGGGTCAGTCAGGTAAGGATCGGGCGGCGCAACGACAGGAGCGATCATGCGAAACGCGGCACTGGTTCTGGGTATTATCGGCGGGCTCTGGGGTATGCTGGTGGGATTTTTCAGCTTCGGCTACACCGAATTGCTGGCGCGCTATACCGAACTGGCCGAACTGACCGGCGGGGTAGAGAACCCCGGGCTGATCCGGCTGGTAAGCCTGGGTGCGCCGGTTCTGGCGATCGCGGGGGGGGCGATGGCGCGTTCGCAAAACATCGCCGCCGGGGTGGCGCTGCTGCTTGCCGCGCTGGGGATGTACCAGGCGTTCGGCTTCGGCGCCTTCACCATGTTCCCCATTGCCATGTGCGGGCTGGGCGGGGTGCTCGCGCTGCTCGCCCGCAAGCCCGACCCGCATTGACGCTGACGCCATTCGCGGCGCTTTCGGCGGCATCATCCCCGTCCGGGCCGCGTTGCCGGCGAGGCCTTTCTCTCGCCGCAAATCGAATTATGTCTGATCGGGCAGAACGCCCTGAACAGATGACAAGGAGATGCCAATGCAAGGTGAACGCGCACCGGAACGCCGGGTTTTCGAGATCGCGGGCGCTGACCGCGTGGCGTTCCTGCAGGGGCTTGTCACCAACGACATGGGCCGGCTCAAGCCCGGCGGCGCGATCTATGCGGCGCTGCTGACACCGCAAGGCAAGTATCTGGCCGATTTCCTCCTGATCGAGATGGGCGAGACCATCGCGCTGGATGTGCATGAGGATCTGGCCGAAAGCCTGCTGCGCATGCTCAACATGTATCGGCTGCGCGCCGATGTGCAGGTCGCGGCCTCGGCGCTGAAGGTGCAGCGCGGGCTTGGCACGCCGCCGCCCGGCGCCGTGGCCGACCCGCGCCACCCCGCGCTGGGCTGGCGCCTTTACAGCATTGAGGCCGGCCACACGCCCGAAATCGACTGGGACGCGATCCGCGTGGAGGCCTGCATCCCCGAAAGCGGCATCGAACTGGTGCCAGGCGAGAGTTTCATCCTCGAGGCGGGGTTCGAGCGGCTGGGCGGTGTCGATCACCGCAAGGGCTGCTATGTCGGGCAGGAAGTCACCGCGCGCATGAAGCACAAGACCGAACTGCGCAAGGGGCTGGAAACCGTGTCGGTCGAGGGCTCGGCCCGTGTGGGCACCGAGATCACCGCCGACGGGCGGCGCGTCGGCAAGCTTCTTACCCAGGCCGGGGGCGCGGGCATCGCCTATCTGCGCTTCGACAAGGCGCAGGGCGTCATGCAGGCAGGCGACGCCACACTGCACCGGCGCGATGATGCGGCGGCCTGACCGGTCGCACCCACCTCATCAGGCCCCGCTCAGGCCCGTTCGACATATTCGAAGGTTTCGGTATTGACCACGATCGCCTCGTCCTGGCCAACGAAAGGCGGCACTGTGACCCGCACGCCATTGTCGAGGATGGCCGGCTTGAAGCTGTTGGCCGCGGTCTGGCCCTTCACCACCGGCTCGGTCTCCACAACGGTGCATGTGACCTTCTGCGGCAGCGACATGTTCAGCGCCTCGTCACCGTAATATTCGATGGTCACGGTCATGCCGTCCTGCAGAAACGGGCGGCGCTCGCCCAGCAGATCGACGGGAAGCTCGATCTGCTCGAAGCTTTCCATGTCCATCACGACCAGCATCCCGTCGTTTTCATAGAGAAACTGCTGGTCTTTCTGCTCAAGGCGCACCCTCTCGACCTTGTCTTCCGAGCGGAAACGCTCGTTCAGCTTGGTGCCGTTGCGCAGGTTCTTCATCTCGACCTGGGCAAAGGCCCCGCCCTTTCCAGGCTTGACGTGATTGACCTTCACCGCGACCCAAAGGCCGCCGTCATGTTCCAGCACATTTCCGGGCCGGATTTCATTGCCGTTGATCTTGGGCATGATCAAAACCTTGACAGGAGGTTGACGAAAATCTGGCGGCACCTATATCTGGCGATCAGGCCCGAGGCAACCCGACTATATACTGTATGCCAGCCAAGCGAGCCTTGCTCAGGACGCATGGCAGTCATGCAAAATAAAAATATCGAATCGGAGCCAAACACTCTATTGAGGCCTGACGGAAAAACGCAAGAGCAAGAATAGCAGGAAGCTCCGAATGTTTGACTTTGTGGATAGCGCCGCGTTCAACCACGAGCAGGGGCAGCGCGCGCGCAAACTGTTTGCCGCGGTTGTGCTTGCTGCGCTGGATGACGCCATCGCCGATGACAAGAAATTCGGCAACGGCCCCGAGCAGATCGCCCGCTGGGCGCGCTCGCGCGATGGGCGCGAGGTTCTGACCTGTGCCGGGATCGACCCGAACGAGCGGGTGGTCGCCGGGCTGATGGAATTCGTCGGGAAAGGCGTGCGCACTTCGGTCGCGCTCTCGCGCGAGGAAAGCGAACGCCGGCAGCAGCAGCTGAACGTCGCGGCTGCCTGACAGAACGTTGGCCCGGCGCTGGCCGGGCTGAACAGCATGTAACGAAAAGCGCGCACTTCGGTGCGCGTTTTTCGTTTCGGCTGTGCCGTCGCGGCGCGGGCCGGGGCAGTTCAGATCAGATCAGGTCGCGGCTGGCCAGGGCGCGGGCGATTTCGCTGCGCACCAGCTTGCGCACGTTGCGGGTGATACGCTCACCCAGCGGGCCGTGAAGTTCTTCCCGCACCAGCCGCGCGACCAGTTCGCGCAGGGCGTCCTCGTCCTCCGGCAGCTCATGGGGGGCAAGCGCGCGCAGGGGCGGACTGGCTTCTTCCCCCTCGCCCCCCTCGTCGCTGGTGGCAGGGCCGGAATCGGCCTGCGGCCTGTCGGCGCGCGGCACTCTGCTGGAGGCCGGAATGATGAAGGGGCGCACGTTATCGGCCTTGGCCGCATCATGCTGTTGCGCGCCGCCTGCCGACGCGACCGGCACAGGCGAGGACGCAGGCATCTCCGGGGCAGGTTCCTCCACCCGCTGTGGCGGTTCGGTGCCGTCAGGCTCCCACTCCTCATCATATTGGGAAACGGCGGCTTCCAGCTCGGCGATTGTCTGCTCAAGGCTGGCGCGGCGCTCGGCGCTGGACGGCCCGGGCGCGTCCTGGGAACGGGGCGCGGGCGTCTCTTCCGGCGCGGCCTCGGGCGCTGCGGCCCGCGGGGTGCCGGGAACGATCCTGAGCGCAGCCGTCAGCAACAGCCTGCCCGGCGCGGCAGCCCCCGCAGGCGCAGAGGCGGCGCCGGGCGTTTCCTGCGAAACAAGCCTTCGGATCGAGGAGAGAACATCCTCGATCTCGCCATCCTTCATCGCGTCCGACATCCTGCGTCTCCTGCCTGCCCTTTTTTGGACATGCTACCCGCGGTCGGCCCGCAACTCAATCATCCGTTGCAAGTTCAGGGGCGCCCGATGCTGCGCAACACCCGATCCAGGCTTTCACCCTGCGGGCTGGTCACGGGCGCGTTGCGCACGGCGTTGTAATAGGCCTCAGGGTCATAGGTGGTGATGCCGAGGTTCAGGTGATCGACCGTCAGCAGCCCGATCGATGAAAGCAGCGCGTAGGTCGCGACATACCGACCGGCCTCGGCGGTGATCCGGGTGGCGCGGGCGTCGAGCAGTTCCTGCTCGGCATTGAGCACGTCGAGCGTGGTGCGCGCGCCCAGCGCAGCCTCCTGGCTGACACCATCATAGGCGGTTTGCGCTGCGCTGATCTGCAACTGGCTCGCCTCGATCCGGGCGCGTGCCACGTTCATATCCGACCATGCCCGCCCCACATCCTGAAGCGTCACGGCCACGGTGCGGTGCAGCCCGGCCAGCGAGGCGTCACGCTGCGCGATGGCCCGGCGATGGGCCGAAGAAATTGCCCCGCCCTGATATATCGGGCGCGAGTATGACAGCCGCATATTCGCCGATGTGTCGCGATCCTGGTCGATCGACCACCCCGCGCTGGCCCCCACGGTGCCATGCCGCACGGCAGCTGCGCGCGCCACGTTCTTGTCGGCGGCGTTGGCCTCGTGGCGGGCCTGGCGGATCGAGGGGTGGGTGTTGCGGGCAAGTTGCTGCGCCTCTTCCAGGCTAGAGGGCAGGCGCGGCGGCGGCGGCAGGTCGCGCAGCGCGCCGGGGTATTCGCCGGTGGCCAGGCGGAAGGCTTCGCGCGCCACGGCCAGGTCGCCCTGTGCGGCAGCCAGGTTGCTGCGCGCGGCGGCAAGCCGGGCCTCGGCGATGGCGACATCGGTGCGGGTGATCTCACCCACCTCGAAACGGTCCTGGGCGGCGCGAAGCTCTTCGGTGATCAGGCGCACGTTGTTCTCGCGCAGGCGCACCGTGTCGATGGCGCTGCGCACATCCACATAGGCGGCCACGGCCGACAGCAGCACCTGCTGCTCGACCCCGATCAGCGCCTGGCGCGTGGCCAGGACATTTTCGCGCGCGGCCTCGAGCGCCAGTTGCCCGCGGCCGAAATCAACAATCGTCAGTTCCGCGTTCAACCCCAGCGAGCCGGTGATGTTGTTCACCGGCGCATTGGTCATGGTGAAACTGGAGACGAAGTTGAGCACCGGCCGCAGCGAGGCCAGCGCAGAGGCCGCATCTTCATCCGTCGCACGCAGAACCGCGCGGTTCTGCTCCAGCAGGTTGGAGTTGCGATACGCCGCGATAAGCGCATCGGTGAGCGAGCTTGCCCAGACCGGCGGCGCGGCGATGACCGCCAGACTGCATATCACCGCCGAAACGGCCTGTCTGATCCCGCGCATCACAAACGTCCCCCGTTCTTGCCCGGCCGGATTGGCCTGCCCGGATTAACCCCTCAAAAGGTAAATTCGGGCTTTCTTTCGAACCCCGCCAGAACCGGCGCGGCCGCATTGAAGATATCGCGCCAGGCGATCTGTCCGCCCGATTTGCGCCCAAGCCGGCACACCCCGAGCGACCCTTCCATGAAGACGCAGGCGATGCGCCCGCCTTCCTTGAGCTGTTCTTCGATGGCGGCCGGCAGCTCCTCGATACCGCCCTGCACAACGATCACGTCATACGGCCCGTGCTGCGGCGCCCCCCCGGCCAGCGGCCCGGCAATGATCGTGGCGTTGTCCACCAGTTGCGCATCGAGGATCGCGGCGGCCTCTTCGGCCATGTCTTCGCTGTCCTCAAGCCCGACCACGGCCTCGGCCAGCCGCGCCAGGATAACCGTCGAATAGCCAAAGCCGCAACCGATATCGAGCACCAGATCCCGCGGGCCGACCACCAACGCATCGAGCATCTTCGAAAGCGTGCGGGGCTCCAGCATCACCCGCCCGGCGGCGATCTCGAGATTGGTGCCCACATAGGCGGCCTCGCGCAGCGCTTCGGGCACGAAAGCCTCGCGCGGGACATCAAGCATCGCCTCAATGATTGGAAACTTCGTCACATCCGACGGGCGAACCTGGGTGTCGACCATCATTCTGCGCCGCGCAGCATAGTCCGGCATGGGGTAAACTCTTCGGTTTATTCACTCAGATCAGTAATGGCACATTCACCGGCAAGCGGCAACTGCGGCAGACCCGCCCGAAACACCACCGGCAAGGTCCGAAGCCGGCGGCGTTTCGCCGGTTCAGCCGATATCGGTGCGGCCGCGTCGGTCATGTCGCAGGCTGGCGTAAAGCACGTGATTGCGCCAGCGGCCATCTATCTGAAGATAGCTTTGCGCCACCCCTTCATACTTGAAGCCGCAGGATTCGAGCGTGCGCCGCGAAGCAAGGTTTTCCGGCAGGCAGGCGGCCTCGATCCGGCTGAGGTCGAGCGCGGAAAAGGCGTGATGGACAAGCCCCAGGATCGCCTCGCGCATGTATCCCTGCCGGGCGTGGCGCGCGCCGACCCAATAGCCCAGCGTGCCGGCCTGCGATGGCCCCCGGCGGATATGATCGAGCGTGATCGCGCCCAGCAGTTCCTCGTCGTCGCGCCGAATCAAGAAAAGCGGCACTCCCGTGCCCTGCGACACCGAGCGCGCAGCCCAGTGCACCCGCGCCGTGAAGGCCCGGCGCGAAAGATGGTCGTCCGACCAGGCCGGCTCCCACGGGGTGAGGAAATCCTGCGACTCGCGGCGCAGGGCCGCCCAGGCGGGATAGTCGGAATGCTGGGGCAGGCGCAGGGTCATGCGCTCGGTCTCGATGGCAAGGCGGCTGCGCAGGCCGAACATCAGGCCGCCAGCCTCCGGCTGAGCATGGCCAGGTCGGGCGCCTGCCCGATCGGGCCGTAAAGCGCCAGCGCCGCGCGGCCCTGCATCACCATTTGCGCGGCGAAGTCGCGCACCGCCGCCGTATCCACAGCCTCGATCCGCGCGACCGCTTCGGAAACCTCGGGCACCCTGCCCCAGATCGACAGCAGGCGCGCCAGCCGCTCGGCCCTGGCAGACGGGCTTTCCAGCCCCATCAGCAGCCCCGCCTTCATCTGTGCGCGCGCGCGGTTCACCTCGGCCGCGCTCATGTCATCGGCGGCGCGTTTGATCTCGTCGATGACCAGCCCCGAGAGGCTGGCAAGCTGATCGCCGCCGGTGCCGGCATAGAGCGTCATGTTGCCGGTGTCGGCATAGGCGCCGACCTGCGCGAAGATGGTGTAGCAAAGGCCCATTTCCTCGCGCAGTTTCTGGAACAGGCGCGACGACATGCCCCCGCCCAGCGCGGTGGCAAAGACCTGCGCGGTATAGAAGGCCTCGTCACGGTAGCCCGGCCCCTCGAAGGCCATGGCGAAATGCGCCTGTTCGAGGTCGCGCAGCTCGCGCCGCTCGCCGCAGTGAAAGCGCGCCGGTTCCGCCACCGGTGTGGGCCTTGGCCGCATGTCGCCGAAAAACCGCGTGGCCAGCTCGACGATATGATCGTGGTTGACCGCACCCGCCGCCGAAAGGATCATCTGCCCCGGCCCGTAATGCTCGGCCACGAAGCCGTGCAGGTCGTCGCGTGCGAAGGCGCGCACCCGCTCGCTAGGGCCGAGGATCGAGCGCCCGATGGGCTGCGCGGGATAGGAGGCTTCCTGCAGCCAGTCGAAGATCACGTCATCGGGCGTATCCATCGCCTGGCCGATTTCCTGCAGGATCACGCCGCGCTCCACCTCTATCTCGCGCGGGTCATAGCTGGCATTGAGCAGGATGTCGGCGATCATGTCGAGCGCGAGCGGCACATCCGCGGCCAGCACACGCGCGTAATAGGCCGTCATCTCGCGCGAGGTGTAGGCATTGATATGGCCGCCGACATCCTCGATCTCTTCTGCGATCTGCAGGGCGCTGCGCCGCGCGGTGCCCTTGAAGGCCATGTGTTCGAGAAAATGCGCCACCCCGTTCTGATCCACCCGCTCGTGCCGGGCGCCGGCATCGACCCAGACGCCGATGGCGGCCGAAGCCAGCCCCGGCATCGCCTCGGTGACGATGCGGAATCCGTTGGGCAGGGTCGTCAGGCGGTGGTTCACGCAGAAATCCTTTCTCGGATCAGGGATTGCAGCACGGCAAGATCATTTTCAACCCGCATCACGCGCTCGGGCCGGTCGAACAGGTCGGCCATGCGGGGCGGCAGCGCGGGGCGCTGGCCGGTGGCCTGTTCCACCGCATCGGGGAACTTGGCAGGATGCGCGGTGGCGAGCGTCACCATGGGCATGGCGCCCAGGTGCCCGCGCGCCACATGCGCCCCGACAGCTGAATGCGGGCAGAGCACCTCGCCGGTTTCGGCATGGATCTGCCGAATGGCGGCCAGGGTTTCATCCTCAGAGGCGCGGCCCGAGGTAAACACCTCGCGCAGCGTTTCGATCGCGCCTTGGGATATGGTGAACCCGCCCGAGGACTTCAACTCCTCCATCAGTTGCGCCACCGCCTGGCCGTCGCGGCCATAGGCATCGAAAAGCGCGCGCTCGAAATTCGACGAGACCTGAATATCCATCGACGGGCTGATCGAGGGGCGCACCGTGCCGGTCTCGTAGGCGCCGCCGCTGATCGCGCGGTGCAGGATGTCGTTCTGGTTGGTGGCGATCACGAGCCGCCCCACCGGCAGCCCCATGCGCCGCGCGATGAAGCCTGCGTAGATGTCGCCGAAATTCCCCGTGGGCACCGTGAAGCCGACCTGGCGGTGCGGGGCGCCCAAGGAAACGGCGGCGGTGAAGTAATAGACCACCTGCGCCAGCACGCGCGCCCAGTTGATGCTGTTGACCCCCGCCAGCGACACCGCATCGCGAAAGGCGAAATCGTTGAACATGTCTTTCACGCGGGCCTGGCAATCGTCGAAATCGCCATCCAGCGCCAGCGCATGGACATTGCTTTCGGGTGCGGTGGTCATCTGCCGGCGCTGCACCTCGGAGACGCGACCATGCGGGAACAGGATGAAGACATCCACGTTCGGCAGGCCGCGAAACGCCTCGATCGCGGCCGAGCCGGTGTCGCCGCTGGTCGCGCCGACAATGGTGACGCGCTGCCCCGAACGCGCCAGCGCCGTCTGGAACAGCTGGCCGATCAGCTGCATGGCGAAATCCTTGAACGCCAGCGTCGGCCCGTGGAACAGTTCCAGCAGGAAGTGGTTGGGCGCAAGCTGCTTGAGCGGCGCGCGGGCGGCATGGCCGAAATCGCGGTAGGCGGCGGCGATGGCGGCCTCAAGCTCAGCCTCGGAAAAAGCATCGCCAATGAACGGGCGCATCACCCGCAGTGCCGCCTCTTCATAGCTGACGCCGGCCAGTGCGGCGATGTCTCCGGGCGCCATTTCCGGCACGCTTTCAGGCACGTAAAGCCCGCCGTCGCGCGCAAGCCCGGTCAGCATCGCTTCTTCGAAGCCCAGGCGCGGCGCCTGTCCGCGGGTGGATACATAATTCATGGCGTGCAGCCCCTCATGCTTTGCGCTGCCTGATACGCGACAGAAGAAAGACTGTCATCCCCGCCCAGACAATCGCCAGCGAAAACCAGGTGATGGCATAGTTCAGGTGGTTGTCGGGAATCGTCGATGTATCCAGTGGCACGGGCCGCGCGGGCGGCCGGGCCTCGCTGGTGGTGCGCAGCACGATCAGCGCAGGCTCCGTGCCAAGCTCGGTGGCGATGGCGTCCACGTCGCGGGCGAACCACAGGCGGTTGGCACGGTCGGGATCGGGGGTGAAGCTGTCGGCATCCTCGGGCCAGTGCAGGTTGCCGGCGATCACCGCCTCGGCCTCGGGGCGCGGCTGGCCGCGGGCATCGGCGGGAATGAACCCGCGGTCGACCAGCAGCCGGCGGCCCTGCGCAGTCTCGAAGGCGGCAATCACGCGGTACCCCGCCCCGATGCCACGCTCGGACGCCATGACCAGGACATCCTCGCCGGTGAAACGGCCTGCGACCTCGACCGCAAGGTAACGGTCGCGCCCGGGATGCACAGGGTCAGGGATCGCCACCGGATCGTCGCCCAGGCGCGCATCCATCGCGGCCAGGATCTCCTGTTTCCAGTGCAGGCGCTGCACCTGCCAGGTGCCCAGCGAAATCAGGATCGCGCAGCCCACGACCCCGAAGATCAGCGGCCAGATCATGCGGCGGGTCATCGGGTGACATCATCCTTTCATGCGCAAAGGCGCGCGCCTTGCGGCCCGCGCCTTACGCGATTTCGCAACCCCCGCACCGGGCGCGGGCCCGCTATGGCCTCAGGCGCCCCAGACGTAGATCGAGGCAAAGAGGAACAGCCAGACCACATCGACGAAGTGCCAGTACCAGGCGGCCGCCTCGAAGCCCACATGCTGCTCGGGCGTGAAATGCCCCTTCATCGCGCGGAACAGGCAGACGGCAAGGAAGATCGTGCCGATGATGACATGCGCCCCGTGAAAGCCCGTCGCCATGAAGAAGTTGGCGCCGTAGATGTTGCCCGAGAAGCTGAAATAGGCGTGGCTGTATTCAAAGGCCTGCAACCCGGTGAAGATCACGCCGAGGATGATCGCGATGGTCAGGCCAGTGATCATGTCCTTGCGGTTGTTCTCATGGGCCAGGGCATGGTGCGCCCAGGTCGCCGCCGCGCCCGAGCACAGCAGAACCAGCGTATTGATCAGCGGCAGGTGCCATGGGTCGAAAGTTTCGATCCCGGCGGGGGGCCAGACGCCATCGATCATCGGGCTCAGCCCCTCGGGGTGCATCGGGTAGAGCGCGTGCTTGAAGAAGCTCCAGAACCACGCCGCGAAGAACATCACCTCGGAGAGGATGAACAGGATGAAGCCATAGCGCAGGCCCAGACGCACCACCGGGGTATGATCGCCGGTTTCGCCCTCATGCACCACATCGGCCCACCAGGCGAACATCACGTAAAGCACACCGGCCAGCCCGATGAAAAACAGCCAGGGGCCGCTGTCGTGCATCCAGAGGACAGCCCCGAAGAGCATGAAAAACCCCGCCACGGCCCCGAGAAGCGGCCAGGGAGACGGAGGCAGGATGTGGTAGTCGTGGTTCTTTTCGTGCGCCATCTTCAGCAGTCCCTCAATCGGCTCATGGTTCTATCCCCGCGCGGTGGGGTCATTGTTGCACCGCATCCGGATCAGGCGCGGCATTCAGCGCCGCGTAATCCTCGGGCATGTCGGTGGTGTGGAAGGTGTATGACAGGGTTATCTGCCGCGTGCCACTGGCTTCACGGTCATCCACGATCTCGGGGTCGACGTAGAAGCTGACCGGCATCGACACGGTCTCGCCCGGCTCGAGCACCTGCATCTCGAAACAGAAGCAGTGGATCTTGATGAAGTAGCGCCCCGCCGAATAGGGCGTGACGTTGAAGCTTGCTGTGCCCGCGATCGCCTCATCGGTGGGATTGTGCGCCTCGTAGAAGGCCAGGCCCGTCTCGCCGATGCGTACGTCCATGGTGCGCTCGACCGGGCGGAACTCCCACGGCATGTCGGCCGCGCGCGAAGCATCGAAACGGATGCGCATGGTCTGGTCGAGCACCCGGTCGGATTCGGCCTGGGCAACGCCGGTGGTGCCGCCATACCCCGTGACCCGGCAGAACAGATCATAGAGCGGCACCGCTGCCCAGCCCATGCCCGCCATGATCACCACGACTGCCGAAGCCTGTGCCGCCGTTCGATACTTGCCTTCGAGACGATTCAGTTTCATTCCGCTCGCTCCGCAAGACCCGGGCGGAACGTGTGATCGAAAGCCTCAATCATTCCGCCCCGTTGCACCTTTGCCACCGTCAGGCCGAACACCAGCGCGATGAAGGCCACGAGCACCAGCGCCAGGCCGATATTGCGGCCCGCGCGGCGCTTGTGCAACTCGTGATCGCGTGAAAGCGTCATGGCCTCACCACCCCGCATAGCCAAACACCCCGAAGGCACGAAGCCCGGCTTCGGCCAGCAGCGCCCCGAAGTGCAAGAATAGATACAGCAGCGAAAAGCGGAAGAAACGCTTTTCCACCGCGTAGCCGTCAGCCTCGGCCACCGTTTCATCCCGACGCCAGATGGCCACCGCCCCGCGCAGGAACAGCGCATTGAGCACCAGCGCTGCCGCCAGATAGACCGGCCCGCCGATGCTGGTGAATCCCGCGCCCAGCGCCACAGGGGCCAGCAGGACGGTATAGGCCAGCACATGGCGGCGCGTGGCGGCGCGACCATGTGTCACAGTCAGCATCGGGATGCGGGCACGCGAATAGTCGTCGTTCATGAACAGCGCGAGCGCCCAGAAGTGCGGCGGCGTCCACATGAAGATCAGCGCGAACATCAGCACCGATTCGATGCCGATTCCGCCCGTGGCCACAGCCCAGCCGATCATCGGCGGAAACGCCCCCGCCGCGCCGCCGATCACGATGTTCTGCGGCGTCGAGCGCTTGAGCCACATCGAATAGATCACCGCGTAGAAGAAGATCGTGAAGGCCAGGAAGGCCGCCGAAAACCAGTTCGCAGCAAGTCCCAGCATGATCACGCTGATACCCGACAGCGCGATGCCGAGGCCCAGCGCCTCGCCCGGTTCGACCTTGCCGGCGGGGATCGGGCGGCTCCGGGTGCGGCGCATGACCTGGTCGATATCGGCATCCCACCACATGTTCAGCGCGCCCGAAGCCCCTGCCCCCAGCGCGATGAACAGGATCGAGGCCAGCGCCACCATCGGGTGCACCGAGACCGGCGCAACCAGCAGCCCCACCAGCGCGGTGAACACCACCAGCGACATCACGCGCGGCTTGAGCAGGGCGACATAATCGCCAAAGCCGGCCTCACCCGTCATTTCATTGGCGCGAATATCGCTCAAGGCTGCCCTCTCCGGTAGCGGTTTCTGTCAGCTGGCACGGGTTTCAGTTCGAGGCCAGCTCGGCGTTGCGCGGGGTGCCGCCATACTGATCGATGGCACGATCAAGCCAGGCTTCATATTCCTCTTCGCTGACCACCTTCACGGTGATCGGCATGTAGGCGTGGTTGATGCCGCACAACTCCGAACACTGGCCAAAGTAGATGCCCTCTTCCTCGGCCTTGAACCACAGTTCGGCCAGACGCCCGGGCACGCCATCCTGTTTCACGCCGAAGGACGGGATGGTCCAGGAATGGATCACATCTGCAGCGGTGACCTGCAAGACGACAGTGCGGTTCACCGGCACGACCATCGCGGTATCGGTGGCCAGCAGGTAATGCTCGTCGTCATAGCCATGTTCGGCCAGTTCGTCGCGCTCCAGCATGAAGCTGAGGAAGCCGAAATCGTGGTCGGGGTATTCATATCCCCAGTACCACTGGTAACCGGTGGTCTTGATGGTGACGTCGGCCTCGGGAATTTCCTGCTGCTTGAACAGGATAGGCAGCGAGAACGCGCCGATGAACACCAGAATCAGGATCGGCACCACCGTCCATGTGACCTCGATCGGCGAATTATGCGTGAAGCGCGCCGCGGTCGGGTTCATGCGGCTGTTGTAGCGCAGGATGACGTAAAGCAGCAGGCCAAGAACCAGGATGGTGATCGCAGTGAGAATCCACATCAGCATCGAGTCGAGCCAGATGATATCGCGCTTGAGTTCCGTCACCGCGGGCTGGAAATTCATGTTGCGATCCGCCGGCGCGCCGATCACGGGCAAGTCGGACAACTGGCTTTCCGCCGCTGCCATGCCTGCAGCGATCATCGAAACACCGAAAGTCCCCAGACGGCTCAGTGAAGTGAAAAGTCGCATTCCCCGGTTCCCGTTCCTTGGTCAGCCAGTGCCCGGCCCGCCGCACCCCGTGCGCGGCTGCCATGGCATCCCGTTGTTTTTCGACCCGCAGAAATCATATTAGGGTCGTGACGGCAAGCAAAACCGTCGCTCAGGATATGCCTTCAGGGCGCCAACATAGATCGTTTCACCAGAGTTCAAAGGATGCGCTCCATATGACCGAAGCCCCCTTCCGCCCTTTCGACACCCTGATTGACGAGAGCGCCGCCCTGCGGCAGCTTCGCGCGGCCACCGAGGGTGCCGAAGATGGCGAGCTGTTTCTGGAGCGGCGGCGCTCGGAAAGCCTGCTGCTCGATGACGGGCGCATCCGCAACGCCAGCTATGATGCCTCCGAAGGGTTCGGGCTACGCGCCGTGAAGGGCGAGGTCGCCGGCTATGCCCATTCCACGCATATCACCGAATCCGCGCTGCAACGGGCAGCGCAGACGGCGCGGCTGGCCGTGGGCGACGGCGGCGGCGTGATGGCCCCGCCCCCGCCGGGCACCAACCGGCGGCTCTATCGCCCCGACGACCCGATGGCCGATGCCGGCTTTTCGGTAAAGATCGACACCCTGCGCGAGATCGACGCCTTCGCACGCGGGCTGGACAAGCGGGTGGTGCAGGTTTCGGCCTCGATCGCAGCCGCGCTGCAGGAGATCGAAATCCTGCGCCCCGACGGGCAGCACCTGCGCGACGTGCGCCCGATGGCGCGGCTAAACATCTCGATCATCGTCGAACAGGACGGCCGGCGCGAAACCGGCACCATGGGCGGCGGCGGGCGCTTTGGCCTCGCGGGGCTTCTGGCGCGCGATCACTGGGAAGGTGTGGCGCGCGAGGCGCTGCGAATCGCCCTGGTCAATCTCGAGGCGGTGCCGGCCCCGGCGGGCGTGATGGACGTGGCGCTGGGCGCTGGCTGGCCCGGCATCCTGCTGCACGAGGCCGTGGGCCACGGGCTGGAGGGCGATTTCAACCGCAAGAAATCCTCGGCCTTCTGCGGGCTTATGGGCCAGCGCATCGCCGCGCCGGGTGTCACCGTGCTGGATGACGGCACGCTGCCCGAGCGCCGCGGCTCGATCAATATCGACGACGAGGGCACGCCTTCGGGCCGCAACGTGCTGATCGAGGATGGCATCCTGGTGGGCTACATGCAGGACCGGCAGAACGCCCGGCTTATGGGCGCGCAACCCACCGGGAACGGGCGACGCGAAAGCTATGCCCATACGCCGATGCCGCGCATGACCAACACCTACATGCTGAACGGCGAGGCCACCCGCGACGACATCATCGCCGAGATCGGCAACGGCCTCTGGGCTGTGGGGTTCGGCGGCGGGCAGGTGGACATCACCAACGGAAAATTCGTATTCTCCTGCACCGAGGCCTATATTGTGAAGAACGGGAAAATTGGCGCCCCGGTGAAAGGGGCAACGCTGATCGGCGACGGCCCCACCGCCTTGCAGCATGTGCGCGCCATCGGCAACGACATGGCGCTCGATCCCGGGATCGGCAATTGCGGCAAGGCGGGGCAATGGGTGCCCGTGGGTGTGGGCCAGCCCACCCTGCTGATCGGCGGGCTGACTGTAGGAGGAAGCGCGACATGAGCATCATGACCTGTCGGACCGGGTTGCACCGCAACCTGCAGACATCGGACTGGATCGTCGCCCTGCTCAGCGCCTGGCTGGCGCCGGTGGCGCTGGGCGCGGTGGTGATTCTTCTGCATCTGATCGTCTCGACCGCGGCGGCTGAAACCGCCATGCCGCTGGTGCGGATGAGTTCCTATTTCCTGGCGACAGGGCTGATCATCTCGCCGGCATTCACCTGGATCGGGCTGGGCATGGCGCTGCCGCTGCTTCTGGGGCTGCAGGCGACGGGCTGGTTCGGCCTGCTGCCCAGCATGGCCGTGGGCGCCACCACCGGCGCGCTTGCGGCCTGGTTCATGGGCGGGGTTGGCTCGGTTGTGGGGCCGGCCTTCGGGGTTTTTGGCTGCCTGCTGTTCTGGCTGGCCCTGCGGCTGCGCCGGCGCGATCTGTTCAATCATCCCGCGACGGCCTGAACACCCCCGACCGCCCGAATTTTGCCACAACCGTTCATTCCCCGTTAACCTTGACCCGCCAATGTGATCCGCGAATGAGGCGGAGGCACGGATGGTCGAGGATTTGTTTTCTTCCCCCACACCCTTCACCCCACCCACGACGGAAGAGGACAGGCTTTCCTGGCTTCGTCTCATTCGCTCGCGTCGCGTGGGCACCAGCACCTTTTTCCGCCTTCTCGGCGAATATGGCAGCGCCGCCGCCGCAATCGAGGCTCTGCCTGAAATCGCCCGCGCCGCCGGCGTAAAGGGCTACGCCCCCGCCGCGCCGGTCGAGGTAGAGGCCGAATTTGCCGCAGGCCGCACCATCGGGGCCCAGTTGATTGCCTTCGGCAGCCCCGACTACCCTGCCGCGCTGGCCAGCATCCCGGACCCGCCGCCACTACTCTGGGCGCTGGGGCGGGCCGAGCTTGCCAACCGCCCTGCGGTGGCCATGGTAGGGGCGCGCAATGCCTCGTCGCTGGGCACGCGGATGGCGCGCAGCCTGGCCCGCCGCCTGGGCGAAGCGGGGTTTTCCGTGGTCTCGGGCCTGGCGCGCGGCATCGACGCCGCCGCGCACGGCGCCGCGCTGGAGAGCGGCACCATCGCGGTGCAAGCCGGCGGGATCGACACGATCTACCCGACCGAGAACACCACACTGGCCGAAACCATCGCCACGCAAGGGCTGCGGCTGTCGGAACAGCCCATCGGCATGGCCCCGCAGGCGCGGCATTTCCCGCGCCGCAATCGAATCATCTCGGGCCTTGCCCATGCGGTGATCGTGGTCGAGGCGGCCGCGCGCTCGGGCAGCCTGATCACCGCGCGCGATGCGCTCGACCAGGGCCGCGACGTGATGGCCGTGCCCGGCCACCCGTTCGACGCCCGCGCGGCCGGCTGCAACGCGCTGATCCGCGATGGCGCGACACTGGTGCGCGGCGCGGAAGACGTGCTTGCCGCGCTTGAGGGCGCGACGCCCCCCGCCGCGAATGCCCCCGCAAGCGGCAAGCCCCCGCAATCGGCACCGCCCCGCGAAACACCCGCCCCGGCGCCGCAACCCCCGGAGCCACGGCCGCACAGCCCTTCGGAAACCGCCGCGCTGCACGCGCGCATCCTGTCGCAGCTTGGCCCCAGCCCGCTGGCCGAAGACCAGCTTATCCGCGATCTGTCGTTGCCCGCCGCGCAGGTCGCGCCCGTGTTGCTTTCGCTGGAGCTTGAAGGCCGGATCACACGCCAGCCCGGCGGCCTGCTCGCCCGGCTGGCCTGAGCCGGGCGCAATGCCCGCGCAAGGTGTTCGGCCACAGCCCGCCACGGTGCCCGGCCCGCATCTTCTGCGGCGCATTGACATCCGCTGCACTTGCCACGCAAGTAGCTGCGCCATAGCTCTTGGCATTGGGAAGCGGTTTCTGAAAGAGGTCATTCATGGCGGTCGTCGTTGTCGAGTCTCCGGCCAAGGCCAAGACAATCAACAAGTATCTGGGCGACGACTACACCGTTCTGGCCTCGTTCGGGCATGTGCGCGACCTGCCGCCAAAGGATGGTTCGGTCGACCCTGAGCATGATTTCGAGATGAAATGGGAGGTCTCGCCGGACAGCCGCAAGCACCTCAAGGCGATTTCCGATGCGCTCAAGGACGACAACGAACTGATCCTCGCCACCGACCCCGACCGCGAGGGCGAGGCGATCTCGTGGCACCTGACCGAGGCGCTGGCCAAGTCGCGCGCCCTGAAGAAGGACACCCGCGTCAGCCGCGTGGTGTTCAACGCCATCACCAAATCGGCCGTCACCAAGGCGATGGAGTCCCCGCGCGAAGTCGATATGGAACTGGTGCGCGCCTATCTCGCACGCAGGGCGCTGGATTACCTGGTGGGTTTCAACCTCAGCCCGGTGCTCTGGCGCAAGCTGCCCGGCGCCAAATCGGCCGGGCGCGTGCAGTCGGTCGCGCTGCGCCTGATCGTCGAACGCGAGATGGAGATCGAGGCTTTCCGCCCGCAGGAATACTGGTCGGTTCTGGCCATGTTCAGCACCCCGCGCGGCCAGGATTACGAGGCCCGGCTCACCATGCTGGGCGGCAAGAAGTTGGACAAATTCGATCTGTCCACCGCCGAAGAGGCCGAAATGGCGGTGCAGGCGGTCGGCTCACGTGAACTTTTCATACATTCGGTGGAGGCCAAGCCTGCCAGCCGCAACCCCTCCGCGCCCTTCATGACCTCGACCCTGCAGCAGGAAGCCAGCCGCAAGTTCGGCATGGGCGCGCGGCAAACGATGTCAGCGGCGCAGCGGCTCTACGAGGCCGGATATATCACCTACATGCGGACCGACGGGATCGACATGGCGCCCGAGGCCGTGATGGCCGCGCGCGACGAGATCAAGCGCCGCTATGGCGAGGCCTACGTCCCCGGCAGCCCGCGCATGTACAAGAACAAGGCCAAGAACGCGCAGGAAGCACATGAATGCATCCGCCCCACCGACATGGGCACCGCCCCTGACAAGCTGCGGCTGACGGATGCCGACCAGCGCAAGCTTTATGACCTGATCTGGAAACGTTCCATCGCCTGCCAGATGGCCGCCGCGCGGATGGAGCGCACCACGGTCGAGATCGGCAGCAAGGACGGCCAGGTCGGCCTGCGCGCCACCGGGCAGGTGGTGCTGTTCGACGGTTTCATGAAGGTCTACGAGGAAGGCCGCGACGACACCCCCGACGAGGACGACAAGCGCCTGCCCCAGATCACCGAGGGTGAAGCCGCGGCGCTTTCGCACAAGCACAGCTACCGCGAGGCCTTCGACAAGGCCGCCAGCGCCGCCGCCGAGACCGGCAAGGTGAAAGGCCCCGCCGCGCTGATCGGCGCCGAGGATTCGGTGCTCGGCCTGCAGCATTTCACACAGCCGCCGCCGCGCTATACCGAGGCCACGCTGGTCAAGAAAATGGAGGAGGTCGGCATCGGCCGGCCCTCGACCTATGCCTCGATCGTGACCACGATCCAGGATCGCGGCTATGTCCGCAAGGACAAGAACCGCCTGATCCCCGAAGACAAGGGCCGGCTGGTCACGATCTTCCTGCTCAACTACTTCCGCCAGTATGTCGGCTATGATTTCACCGCCGACCTTGAGCGCCAGCTTGACGACATCTCGGCGGGCGAGGCCGACTACAAGGAGGTGCTTGAGCGGTTCTGGCGCGACTTCTCGGCAGCCCTTGGCGAAACCTCCGATCTGCGCATCACCGAAGTGCTGGAAAAGATCGACGAGGTGCTCGCACCGCGGCTTTATCCGCCGCGCGAGGATGGCGCCGACCCGCGCCTTTGCCCGGCCTGCAATGCCGGGCGGCTCAATCTGCGCACCTCGCGCGCCGGCGGCGCCTTCATCGGCTGCACGAACTATCCCGAATGCCGCTATACCCGCCCCATCTCGGGCGGCGATGAAGACAACGGCGCCATCGGCCCCGATGGCAAACTGCTCGGCCATGACGAAGCGGACCAGCCAATCACCCTGCGCACCGGCCGCTTCGGCCCCTATGTGCAGCGCGGCGAGGCCAGCGAAGAGGTGCCCAAACCGCCGCGCGCTTCGCTGCCCAAGGGCTGGGCGCTGGACGAGATCACCCTCGAGCGCGCGCTCATGCTGCTCGATCTGCCGCGCGAGGTCGGGCCCCACCCCGATGATGGCGAGATGATCGAGGCCGGGATCGGCCGCTACGGCCCCTATGTGCGCCACGGCCGGGTTTATGCCAACCTGCCCGAGGTGGATGAGGTCTTCACCGTCGGGATGAACCGCGCGGTCGAGGTGCTGGCGCAGAAAGCCAGCCGCGGCCGAACCACGGCCGCGCCGCTCAAGGAACTGGGCGAGCACCCCGAAGAGGGCGGCCCGGTGAACGTGATGAACGGGCGCTACGGCCCCTATGTCAAATGGGGCAAGATCAACGCCACGCTTCCCAAGGGCACCGAACCCGAGGCCCTGACCATGGACGAGGCCGTGGCACTGATCGCGCAAAAGGCGGCCAAGGGCGGCAAGGGCAAGAAGCCCGCGAAGGCCAAGGCCAAGACGGCGAAATCCGGCAAGGCGGCAAAATCGGCGGCAAAGCCCAAGGCGGCGACCAAGAGCGCCAAGACCGCGCAAGGCAGCGCGAAATAGGCCCGCAACGCCCGCTCCCTACCGGGGCGGGGCGTTGCCGCACCGCCGCATTGCAGCTGCACAATTGATTGACACCGCCGCCCGCAGCCGCCACAAATCCTGCAACAGACGGCAGCGGGGAGAGATTTCATGAAGAAAATCTATGGCTCGGCGGCAGAAGCTCTCGACGGGCTTCTGTTCGACGAGATGACCATCGCGGCGGGCGGCTTCGGCCTGTGCGGCATCCCGGAACTCCTGATCGCGGCAATCCGCGACTCGGGCGTCAATGGGCTGACAGTGGCCTCGAACAATTGCGGGGTGGATGACTTCGGCCTGGGCATTCTGTTGCAGTCCAAACAGATCCGAAAGATGATGTCCTCCTATGTCGGCGAGAACGCCGAGTTCATGCGCCAGTTCCTCTCCGGCGAGCTCGAGCTTGAATTCAACCCGCAAGGCACCCTGGCCGAGCGCATGCGCGCCGGCGGCGCGGGGATCGCCGGTTTCTATACGAAAACCGGCGTCGGCACCCAGATAGCCGAGGGCAAGGAACACAAGGAATTCGACGGCGAGACCTACATCCTGGAACGCGGGATCGTCGCCGACCTGTCGATCGTCAAGGCCTGGAAGGCGGACGACACCGGCAACCTGGTGTTTCGCAAGACCGCGCGCAACTTCAACCCGCCGGCGGCGATGTGCGGGCGCGTCTGCGTGGTCGAGGTCGAGGAGATCGTGCCCCGCGGCTCGCTCGACCCCGATTGTATCCACCTGCCCGGCGTCTATGTGCACCGCCTGATCCAGGGCGAGCACGAGAAGCGGATCGAAAAGCGCACCACGCGCGCGGCCTGAAAAAGGGAGGAAAGCACATGCCCTGGGATCGCAACCAGATGGCCGCCCGCGCGGCGCAGGAACTTGAAGACGGGATGTATGTAAACCTCGGCATCGGCATCCCGACGCTGGTGGCCAATTACATCCCCGAAGGCGTCGATGTCACGCTGCAGTCGGAAAACGGGATGCTGGGCATCGGCCCCTTCCCCACCGAAAACGAAATCGACCCCGACCTGATCAACGCCGGCAAAGAGACCGTGACGGCGCTGGACCGCACCAGCTTCTTCGACAGCGCCGAAAGCTTCGCGATGATCCGCGGCGGCAAGATCGCCATGGCCATCCTCGGCGCGATGGAAGTGGCCGAGAACGGCGATCTGGCCAACTGGATGATCCCCGGCAAGCTGGTCAAGGGCATGGGCGGCGCGATGGACCTCGTGGCCGGCGTCAAGCGCGTGGTGGTGGTGATGGACCACACCAACAAGGCCGGCGACCCCAAGCTGCTGAAGGAATGCACCCTGCCGCTGACCGGCAAGGGCGTGGTCAACCGCATCATCACCAATCTCGGCGTGCTCGATGTAGTCGAGGGCGGGCTGCGCATCGTCGAAACCGCCCCGGATGTGACCGAAGACGAGATCCGGCAGAAGACAGCCGCCACGATCGTCGGCTGACCCGCCCGCCTCCGGTGCCGGCCCGGCAGCAGCAACCCGCGCGCCCGCTTCCGGAGACGGCATTTTTCCGCTTTCAGCGGAAAGCCTCCGGCGGGGATATTTCCCCACAGTGAAGCGCAGGGAAAGTGGTCACGCCCTGCCGGAAAAGGCAGGGCGTTTCACTGTGGCGGTCATCGGCGTCCCCGCCTGTACCGCGCCCCCCTTCTGCCTCACCGGGGTTAAGTAAACCCTAACCACGCCTTCACTGTGAAAGAAATATCCTCGAGGGTGAATGCGGCGCAGCCGCAGAGGGGGCGGAAAGCCCCCTCGCCCGCCTCAGGGCCCCGCGCGCGCCGCCACGCGAAAGACGCAACCATCGCCGGGCAGTTCGGGCGGGGTGAGGCAGAGGCCCCGGGCCACCTTCCATGCCGCCAGCACCTTGGGCACATAGGCGCGGGTTTCGGCGAAGGGCGGCACGCCGCCGTTGCGGCGCACGGCGTTTTCGCCGGCGTTATAGCCGGCCAGCGCCAGCACGGCATCCTGGTTGAATTCGTCCAGCAGCCAGTCCAGATAGGCCACCCCGCCACGGATGTTCTCGCTGGCGTCATGGGCATCGCCCACGCCGAAGCGTTCCGCCGTGGCGGGGATGAGCTGCATCAGCCCCTGCGCGCCCTTGTGGCTGAGGGCATCTACCCGCCCCGAGGATTCGACCGCGATCACCGCCAGCACCAGCGCGGGCGACACCCGTGTGCCGACCGTGGCCAGAAGGATGTCGGGGCCGTGGCGGGCGGCGATTTCCTGCAGGTGCTGCAGGCGTGGCGCCGGGGTGCTGCCCGCCCGCGCGGGGTCTGCCAGCGCGTCGAGTGCCTTTTGAAACCGGCCTGCCCCGGCCTCGATCCCCGGCTCTACCGCCTGCCAGAACCAGCCGAAATCGTCAGCCACGGCGCGGCCTGCCCCGCCCGGCACCCCTGCGGGCGGGTTGGCGGGGGGTGGCAGCAACGGCAAAGCCAGCAGCCGCGCCTGTTCTTCCGGGTCGATCTGGACGGTGATGCGCGGGCCGCCGCCCGGTTCGGGCGGGCGCACCCGGCGAAAGGTGAAGTCCCCGCGCGAGGGAGCCGGGGCCGCCACTTCCTGCGCCGACGCCGGGGCCGGATGGCCCAGCGCCGCCCCCAGCCCGAGGGCCATTGCCAGATAGAGATGACACCGCATAGCTGCCCTGCCCCGGTGCGATTCTTGTGCTTTTGTCCGGCGATCCGCCGTTATCCTTGCTGGAAGCCTTCGCAGAAAACGGCCGAGAAAACCAGAAAAAGCAGCGCCCGAGGGGGTGATTCCCGCCCCACATTCTGCAACCATGGGGGGATAATCGCACCCTGAAGGAAAATTTTTCCTTATGTTTTCATATACTTATGAAGATCGTTAAGAAAAAATTTCCACGCTTCAAAATTGCACGATCCGCGTCAAAGTCTCGCCACGATTCGGGGGCCTTATGTGGTCATGCCGCGATGGACGAGCACCAAGGCAGAGGTTGGCGCTCAACAGGTCCGGAACCGGCCATCGGAAACGAGCGAACCTGAACTTACGGAGTAGAGACATGAAACTTTTCGACATGATCAAGAAATTCCGCCATGACGAATCCGGCGCGGTGACCGTCGACTGGGTCGTCCTGACCGCCGCCATCGTGGGCCTCGGCATCGCCGTGGTCGTGGCCGTGGGGCCGGGCCTGAAAGATCTGGCTGACAATATCAGTGATACCGTGGGCGGCGCAACCATTACGACAGACGGTCCTGGCCTGACGCTTGGCGAAGGCGGCGGCGAGCTTTAATCACCAACGGCCAAGTACCTGAGAATACCGCGCCCGTACCGGGCGCGGTATTTTCTTGTGGTTTTGTTGCAATTCTGAACTTAGGCAACGACAAACCATAGGCCAAGGATGCCGCACCCGCACCCCAGTACGGTCGTCGTCAGATCATCACTTCGCCGCATTTGTGAACGAGGGTAAAGGCCAGATCACGAATCCCGGCGCGCGCACCCGCCGCCGGACACAACGAACGAGGAAAGCACATGCGCATTGTATTCGGACTTGTGCTCGTCATGGGGATCGGGCTTGCGGGCTTCGCCGCCTTCATGGCGCAGCAGTATGTCAACCAGAGCCAGCAGGAACTGGCCCAGGCTCGCGCGGCCGCGTCGCAGGTGGTGGAAACCGTGGAGGTCTACACCGCCCGCCGTGCGCTTCGCTATGGAGAGCGCTTGCAGCGCGAGGATGTCATACCGATCAAGTGGCCGCGCACCGCCACACCGCGAAACATCTTCACCGATATTGACGAACTCTTCCCCGAGAATGGCGACGCGCGTTACGTGATCCGCGCGATGGAGCCGGGCGAGCCGCTGTTGCCCAGCAAGATCACCCGCCCCGGCCAGGATGCAGGCATCACCTCGCGGCTTGAGTCGGGAATGCGCGCCTTCACCATCCAGGTGAATGTGACGACCGGGGTTTCGGGCTTCCTGCGCCCCTCGGACCGGGTGGATATCTACTGGACGGGCCGCAGCCAGAACGGCGAGATCACGCGGCTGATCGAAACCGGCGTGCAGATCATCGCCGTCGACCAGAGCGCCGATCAGGACCGGGAGAACCGCGCCGTGATCGCGCGCAACGTCACCATCCAGGCCACACCGCAACAGGTTGCCTCCTTGGCGCAGGCGCAAAGCACCGGGCGGCTTTCGCTGGCGCTGGTGGGTGTGATGGACGAAAGCGTGGCCCAGGCCGTGGAGGTCGATCAGCGCAGCCTGCTGGGCATCCAGATGCAGGAGCCCGCCCCCCGCGCGCCCGAGCCCGAGCGGTGCACCGTGCGCACCCGCCGCGGCGGCGAGGTGGTCGAAATTCCGATCCCCTGCAACAACAATTGAACAAACTCAACCTGCCGCGCTGCCACCTGATATGGGGGCGGCGCCGCCGGCATTTCACAACAGCTAGCGCCTGTTGCCCGTTATCCACATAAACTACCCGCGCCAAATCGTTGATTCTTGCATAAAAATGGCAAATGACGCATGATGCGCAGCAAGAGGGCAGACAAAGACCCGATCAAACCGCGTGACATAGAGGCAGGTCACATGTCATTCAGCAAGCTACTGCGGGCCAGTATTTTCGGCTTCGCCCTGATCGCAGTGCCGGCCATGCCGGTCAGCGCCGAGACGCTGCGCATTCTCAATGGCGCGGCGGTTTCGTCGCTCAATGTGCCGATGAACCGCGCCGTTGTGGTGGAAAGCGATCAGCCCTTCGCCGAGCTTTCGATCGCCAACCCGAACATCGCGGATATCTCCACACTGTCCGATCGTTCGATCTATGTGCTGGGCAAGACGCCGGGGCGCACCACCCTGACGATCCTGTCGCCCGACGGCCAGTTGATCGCCAATGTCGAGGTCCAGGTCACGCCCGACATCGCCGAATTCAAGGAGCGCCTGCGCCAGATCCTGCCCGGCGAGGATATCGAGGTGCGCACCGCCAATGACGGCATCGTGCTGTCGGGCGTGGTGTCGAGCTCGGCCAAGCTGGATAGCGCGCTGAACCTTGCCAACCGCTATGCGCCCGAGCGGGTTTCCAACCTGATGTCGGTGGGCGGCTCGCAGCAGGTGATGCTGAAGGTGCGCTTTGCGGAAATGCAGCGCTCGGTCAGCAAAGGGCTGGGGGCGCAGTTCAATGTTTCGAGTTCCAACAACTCGCTTTCACTGGGCACGGGGTTGAGCAACCCGCAGGGCACGCTCGATCTGGGGTTCACCGCCGGCAGCCTGCAGTTTTCGGTTCTGCTGGAGGCGCTTGAGGCCAAGGGCCTGGTGCGCACCCTGGCCGAGCCGAACCTGACCGCCCTGTCGGGGCAGGAGGCCAAGTTTCTTGCCGGGGGCGAATATCCGATCCCGGTGGCCGATGCCGACGGGCGCGTCACGATCGAATACAAGCCCTTCGGGGTCGAGCTGAACTTCACACCCTGGGTGGTGGATGGCGATGTCGTCAACCTGGCGATCAACGCGGCGGTCAGCAGCATCGACACCTCGATCGAGGTTGGTGCGGGCGGCTTCCCCGTCAATGCCTTCCGGCGGCGGGAGACCTCGACCACGGTCGAGATGCGCGACGGCGAAAGCTTTGCCATTGCCGGGCTGTTGCAGGATGATTTCCAGAACACCGCCAGCCAGGTGCCCTGGCTTGGCGATATCCCGGTGCTTGGCGCGCTGTTCCGCAGCACCAGCTATCAGCGCCAGCAGAGCGAACTGGTCATCATCGTGACCCCGCACCTGGTGACGCCGACACGTGGCGAGGCGCTGGCCCTGCCCACGGACCGGGTGCGCCCGCCCTCCGAGCGCGAGATGTTCCTGTTCGGCCAGATGGCTCGGGGCGAGCGGCTGGACGGCGCGGCCGGAGAGGTTTCGCGCCAGGATTTCGGCGGCCCTTACGGCTATGTGATGGATTGAGGGAGACCCCGGCGTGCAACGCATTCTGATCCTTGGTGCCAGCCTGCTTGCCCTGGCCGCCTGCGACCCGCAGACCTTTGACAGCGAAGCCGGCGCCCAGATCGACTCGGGCAGTTTCGGCAACGCCACGATGCACAACACGATGGTCCAGTCAGGGCAGATGCCCTATGTGCTGGATCTTGGAAAGCGCTTCGCCGAAGAGGTGCCCAGCACCGTCAATTTCGCTTTCGACCGCGCCCAGCTCGATGCCGAAGCGCGGCGCACGCTCGACCGTCAGGCGCACTGGATCAACCAGTTCCCCGAGGTCCGCTTCCGCGTCTATGGCCACACCGACCTGGTGGGCAGCCCGTCCTATAACTATCAGTTGGGCCTGCGCCGGGCCAATGCCGTGGTCAATTACCTGGTCAGCCGGGGCGTGGCCAGGTCGCGGCTAGAGGCGCTCGTCTCGCATGGGGAAACCCAGCCGCTGATCGTCACCCAGGCGCCCGAGCGGCGCAACCGGCGCACCGTGACCGAAGTTTCGGGGTTCGTGGAAAATCACCCGACCGTCCTGAACGGCCAGTACGCGCGGGTGGTATTCCGCGAGTATGTCGCCAGCGCGACGCGGCCACACCCGCCGACTTCGGGCGGCGGCGCCTCGCTGGGCGGCGGCGGCTGATACGGGCCGGCGCCAGGCTCGCACCACGCGCTCCTTGTCCTGCAACTGCATGAATGCGTGTTCACGCCCCCCCCGGGGGGGCGACCTGCGCGCCGGGCCATGGCCCTGCGGCGGCAACGGTGCCGCGCCCGCATGAGAACCGTCAACAAAATCCGAATAATCGCGGTCTTTTGGCCGCAATGTCGCCAAGATTCTCCGCGAAACACAAGTCTGACAGCGCCTCAACGGGATCGAATCGAAAAGGCGCCGCGGTCGTGTGTCCGTTTTGCCGGAACGCAAATTTTGCCGCGTTGATTTGAGGAAGGGACGTACAGGCCATGACGAGTCTTGCAGCTCTTGAGCCCGAAGCGGCACCGGTTCTGGCTTGCACGGTTTCCAGGGATGTTCAGAATTTTGACCTTCTCATCGAAGACATGGAAACCGAGCTGGGTGAAAGCTGGGGCGATCTGAATTTCGCTGATGCGCTGGTGTTCTTGCGGCAGCCCGACGCCGCCGCGCTTGAGTTCATCGCCATCGCGGTGGACGACGGGGATGACGAGAACCTGCCGCTGATCCGCGACCTGATCCAGACGGCCAAGGCCGGACAGGTCAAGGTCATCCTGATCGCCGAAGAACTCAGCCCGATGGTGCTGCATCAACTGCTGCGCCTGGGCGCCGATGATTTCGTGCCCTACCCCCTGCCCGAAGGCGCCTTGCACGAGGCCATCGCCCGGCTGCGAAAGCCCCCCGCACCCGCCGAAACCGGCGCGCAGCAAAACGCCCCACCGCAGGGCAGCGGGCCGAGCGGCGGCCATGACGGGGCAATCCTGCCGGTGCACGGGCTGGCCGGCGGAGTCGGCGCCACGACGCTCGCCGTGAACCTGGCCTGGGAGCTGGCAATCGCCGATCGCAAGGCCCCCGCCAGCGTGTGCGTGCTGGACCTCGACCTGCAATTCGGGTCGGTCTCGACATTCCTTGACCTGCCGCGGCGCGAAGCGATTTACGAATTGCTCTCCGACACTGCGGCGATGGACCGCGATGCCTTCATGCAGGCGCTGCTGCCGTTCAACGAACGGCTTCAGGTGCTGACCGCACCGGCCGATATCCTGCCGCTCGACCTGCTGGGGCCGGACGATATCTCGCGCCTGCTGGATATGGCGCGCTCCAATTTCGACTATGTCATCGTCGATATGCCAAGCACGGTCGTGCAGTGGACCGAGACGGTGCTCAACCAGGCGCATGTCTATTTTGCCCTGCTCGAACTCGACATGCGCTCGGCCCAGAACGCGCTGCGAATGATCCGCGCGCTGAAGGCCGAGGAACTGCCGCTGGACAAGCTGCGCTATGTGCTCAACCGCGCGCCGGGATTCACCGATCTTTCGGCCAAGTCACGTGCCAAGCGGATGGCCGAAAGCCTGGATATCGACCTGGAGATCTGGCTGCCCGACGGGCAGAAGGCGGTCACGCAGGCGAACGACCACGGCCTGCCACTGGCGGAAACCGCGCCTAAAAACCCGTTGCGCAAGGAAATTCTCAAGCTCGCCCGGTCAATACATGAGCGCAACCGGGCCGCCGCGGAGGCGCAAGCCTGAGGCGAAAGGAGGCCGGGATGTTTGCAAGGTTCAAGAAAGCGGGCAGCAGCCGTCCGGCGGAGGCGCCCCCTCCCCAGGCAACGGCCACTGCGAAAGCGGCGGCAGCTCCCAGGGCAACCGCCGGCACCGCGCCACCACCACCGATCAGCCCGGTCGCCAGCAACCCGCCGCAGTCGCGCAGCCAGCCCCCCAGGCCGACGGCCGAAGCGGTGGCCGCCGACAAGGAGCGCAAGCGCAAGGCGAAACTGGGCGAAGTCAAGGTCGAGCTGCACAAGCGCCTGCTTGAAAACCTGAATCTTTCGGCACTGGAACACGCCACCGAAGCCGACCTGCGCGCCGAGATCGCGTCGATCGCCTCGGAGGCGCTGAATGAAATGAGCATGGTGCTCAACAAGGATGAGCGCCTCGCCCTCAACCAGGAACTCTATTTCGAGGTGATGGGCCTCGGCCCGCTCGAGCCGCTGCTCAAGGATGACACGGTCAACGACATTCTGGTCAACGGCCCGCACCGCATCTTTGTCGAGCGCAACGGCCGGCTGCAACTGACCGACATCACCTTCAAGGATGAAAAGCACCTGCTGCGCATCATCGACAAGATCGTTTCGGCGGTGGGCCGGCGCGTCGATGAATCGAACCCCTATGTAGATGCCCGGCTCGCCGATGGCTCGCGTTTCAACGCGATGGTGCCGCCGGTCGCAGTGGACGGCAGCCTGGTGTCGATCCGCAAGTTCAAGAAGGAAAAGCTGGGCGTCAGCGACCTGGTGCGATTCGGCGCCTTCAGCGAGGCGATGGCCGCCTATCTGGAAGCCGCCGTCGCCACGCGGCTCAACATCATCGTCTCGGGCGGCACCGGCTCGGGCAAGACGACGACGCTCAATGCGCTGTCGTCCTTTATCGATAATGCCGAACGCATCCTGACCATCGAGGACACGGCCGAGCTTCAGCTTCAGCAGACCCATGTTGGTCGGATGGAAAGCCGTCCGCCGAACGTGGAAGGCAAGGGCGCCGTGACCCAGCGCGATTGCCTGCGCAACGCGCTGCGGATGCGGCCCGACCGGATCATCGTGGGCGAAACCCGCGGCGAGGAGGTGATCGACATGCTGCAGGCCATGAACACCGGCCACGATGGTTCGATGACCACCATTCACGCCAACTCGGCCCGCGACGCGGTCAGCCGGCTTGAGAACATGATCGCCATGTCAGGGATCGAGATGCCCACCAAGGCCGTGCGCAGCCAGATCGCCAGCGCCGTCAACCTGATCGTGCAGGTCAACCGCCTTCAGGACGGTTCGCGCCGGATGACCTCGATCACCGAAGTGACGGGCATGGAAGGCGAAGTCATCACCATGCAGGAGATATTCCGCTACGAACGCCTCGGGCTGGAGCCCGACGGGGCAATCATAGGCCGCTTCACGGCGGCGGGGGTGCGCTCGCACTTTGCCGAACGCTTCCGGCAGTGGGGATACGATTTGCCCGCCTCGATCTACGAGCCGGCATAAGGGGGCCGAACGATGGAAATCAGTGCCGCACCGCTTATCTACGTTCTCGTTTTTGTGGGTGTTCTTCTACTGGTCGAAGGGGTCTACCTGACCGCCTTCGGCAAGTCGATCAGCCTGAACAACCGAGTGAACCGCCGGCTGGAACTGCTGGAAAAGGGCACGCCCCGCGAACAGGTTCTGGAACAGCTCCGCAAGGAGATGAGCCAGCACATGAAATCGCAGGGCATCCCGCTTTACGCGATTCTGGCCGACAAGGCGCAGAAGGCAAATATCGCCTTCTCCCCGCGGCAGTTGATCATGATGATGCTGCTGCTTTCGGTTGTCAGCTTCGCGCTTCTTTCGGCGCTGACCGAGGCTGCCGCCGGGGTGCGCGCGTTGCTGGCCGTGGCGATGGGTGTGGGTGCAATCTACACTTGGGTCAACAACAAGGCCAAGAAGCGTCTCTCCATGATGGAGGAGCAACTGCCCGAAGCCGTGGAACTCATGGTGCGTTCGCTCAGGGTGGGGCATCCGTTTTCCTCGGCCGTGGGCATTGTCGCCAAGGAGGTGGCAGACCCGCTCGGCTCGGAATTCGGGGTTATCGCCGACGAGGCGGCCTATGGCCGCGACATCTCGGAATCCCTGCGCGCGCTGGCGGAACGGATGGACATGCAGGATCTGCGTTTCCTTGCCGTGGCGGTGACGATTCAGCAGCAATCGGGCGGCAACCTCGCCGAGATCCTCGAAGGGCTGAGCCGGGTGATCCGCGCGCGTTTCAAGCTGTTCCGCAGGGTCAAGGCGATCACCGCCGAGGCCAAATGGTCGGGCATGTTCCTGTCGGGCTTCCCGATCCTTGCCCTGGTGGCCATCAACGTGCTGCAGCCGGACTACTACGACGAGGTGCGCGATACCGCACTGTTCATTCCCGCGGCGCTGGTCGTGGCGGCGTTTCTGGTCGCAAACGTGATCTTCATGAAGATCATGGTCAATATCAAGGTCTGAGGAGACACGGGGATGCAACTGCTTCAGTCGATCAACGCCCTGCTTGAACAGGCCTTTGGCCCGCTTGGCCCACTGCTGGCGGTGGGCGCGCTGGGCGTCTTGCTGATTGTCATCACGCTGCTTACCATACCCTCGCGCAAGGCGGACCCGCTGGAAAAGCTGCGTGAGGAAAATTCCGGCACGCAACAGGACAAGCCCCTGCCGGAAAACGCACTGCGCCAGAAGGATACCGCCGGCCACAAGCTTGACCGTTTCGCGGGTTTCCTGGAGCCGCAGGACGAAAAGGAGTTTTCCTCGGCCCGGCTCAAGATGATCCAGGCCGGCTACAGGGCGAAATCGGCGGTGCGCACGTTCAACGCGCTGCAGTTCGCGCTGGGCATGGGGCTTCTGGTGCTGGGCGTGATGGTTGCCATCTACAAGAGCGCTGCGGGCGAGATCAGCACCACAGGGCTGCTTCTGTGGGTGCTCGGGCCCGCGCTGCTGGGGTATTACGCCCCGAAATACTGGATCCAGCGGCGCCGCGCCGAACGCGAGCAGCAGATCATCGAAGGCTTTCCCGACTCGCTCGACATGATGCTTGTCTGCGTCGAGGCGGGGCAGTCGATGGATCAGTCGATCCTGCGCGTCTCGCGCGAGATCCGGGCTGGCTATCCGGCGCTGGCCGAGGAATTCGAGATCGTCAGCCACGAGGTCAAGGCCGGCAAGGACCGCGTCTCGGTCCTGAAGGACATGTCCAAGCGCTGCGGTGTCGCCGACATCAACGCCTTCGTTACGGTGCTGATCCAGTCGGCGACCTTCGGCACCTCGATCGCCGATGCGCTGCGCGTCTATGCCGGCGAGATGCGCGACAAGCGCGTGATGCGCGCCGAGGAAAAGGCCAACGTCCTGCCCACCAAGCTGACCCTTGGCACTATGCTGTTGACGGTGCCGCCGCTCATGATCATCCTGATCGGGCCGTCGGTCTACGGGATCTACCAGACACTGAACTCACACAGCTTCTGAGGGTATGCGCGCGCCAAGATATCTCCTTTTCGGCCTGATCCTTGGCGCGCTGGCGGCCTGCGAACACGGGCCTGAACCGCTGGACAGCCTGCATGTAGGCCCCCCCGCCCCCGCCGATGTCGAGATACCCGAGGCCGTGGACGGGCTGGAGGTTGGCCACCGGCTGATGGCCGCGGGCCAATATGAGCTGGCGCTGCGCGCCTATCTGCGCAGCGCAGGCGAACAGGGCGCGACGGTCGATGTGCTTTCGGCACTGGGGTCGGCCAACCTTCGGCTGGGGCGGCTGGGCCAGTCGGAACGCCTGCTGCGCCGGGCGCTGGAGGCCGATCAGGAGTTCGTGCCCGCCTGGAACAACCTTGGCGTGGTGCTGATGGAAACCGGCCGCACCGGCGAGGCGCGCCAGACCTTCCGCACGGCCTACGCGCTTGACAGTGGCCGATCTGACGTCATTCGCGAAAATCTGCGGCTGGCTATCGCAAAATCGGAAAATCCCGGCTATTCTGACGAAAATGAAAGCAGTTTGAGGCTGGTGCGGCGCGGAAGTGGGCAATACCTGCTCCTGTCGACACCACAACAAGACGAGCAGTAAAAGGACGCATCCCATGCGCCAACCTGTCCTATTCGGTCTGTGCCTTTGCAGCGGGCTGGCGCTTGCCGCCTGCAGCACCGGCCCGGACGAGGCCGAAGCCGCACGCGCGATCCAGAGCATCAACCTGGTCGATGAAACCAATCTCAACGAGATCATGCTTTCCGCGGCCGAGCCGGCCGAGGCGGTCTCGTATTTCCGGCGGGCCGTCGAGGACAACCCCGAGCGGATGGACCTGCGGCGCGGGCTGGCCAAATCGCTGGTGCGCGCGGGCAACGCGCGAGAGGCCGCGCAGGTGTGGCGCGAGATTGCCGCCGCGCCCGAGGCCACCAATGACGACCGCGTGGCCTATGCCGATGCGTTGATCCGCAGCAACGACTGGGAGCGCGCCGCGGCCGAGCTGAACAGCATCCCCCCGACCCACGAAACCTATGAGCGCTACCGGCTGGAGGCCATGATCGCCGACAGCAACCAGGATTGGGAGCGCGCCGACAGTTTCTATGAAACCGCCGCGGGGCTGACCACCCGCCCGGCCGGGGTGCTTAACAACTGGGGGTATTCCAAGCTCAGCCGGGGCGAGCACCGCGAGGCCGAAAGGCTGTTTGCTGAGGCGCTCAATTACAATCCCGGCCTGTTCACCGCCAAGAACAACCTGGTGATGGCGCGCGGCGCGCAGCGCAACTACACCCTGCCTGTCATCGGCATGACCCAGACCGAACGCGCGCAACTGCTGCACACGCTCGCGCTGACGGCAATCAAGCAGGGCGACGTGAACACCGGCCGCCAGTTGCTGCATGAAGCGGTCGAGACCCATCCGCAGCACTTCGACGTGGCGGTGCGCTCGCTGCGCGCGCTCGATGAAGGCCGCACGAACTGATGCTTGTGTTGCCCGCGAGTGCCGCGCTGTGGTTTTTGCCCGCAGCCCTGCCGATCGCATACTGGGTCGCCTGGAGCGACATGAAATCCATGCGCATCCCCAACCGTGCGGTGCTGGCGCTGCTGGGGGTGTATCTGCTGATCGGGCCGCTGGTGTTGCCGCTTGAAAGCTGGGCCTGGGGCTGGGCGCATTTCGCGGTGATCCTGGTGATCGGATTCGTTCTGAGCGCGGGCGGCATGATCGGCGCGGGCGATGCCAAGTTCGCCGCCGCCATGGCGCCTTTCGTGGCGCTGGGCGATGTGGCCCTGTTTCTGCCATTATTTGCCGCGATGCTGCTGGCAGCCTTCGTGACCCACCGGGCATTGCGCGCAGTGCCGCAGGTGCGCGCCCTGGCGCCGCACTGGGAATCCTGGGAGCGGCGCGAGTTTCCCATGGGGCTGGCGCTGGGGGGCGCGCTGGCGCTTTATCTGGTGCTGGCCGCAAGCCTGGGCCAATGAGCCGGGCTGCCAGGCCCGCACCCCGACCAAGACAATGACAGCGATGCGAGGCATTGCATGAACAATTTCGACACGCTCACCGACTCCAAACCGCAAGGCGGGTTCGGCCCGACCCCGCCGCGATCCCTGGCTGAAACCGGGCTGCCGCCGGTCATGCTGCGCGACATTCTGCTCAAGACGATTTTCCGAATGTCGCTCGACCAGATCAGTGACATCGCCCGGGCGATCTGCCTGCCGGTGCCGGTCACGCAGGAGATCATAGACATCGCCCGCAGCCAGCAACTGCTCGAGGCCACCGGCACGCTAGGCGCCACCTCGCGCAGCGAGATGGGCTACCGGCTGTCGGACAGCGGCAAGGCGCGCGCCCTCGATGCGCTGGCGCAATCGGAATATTACGGCGCGGTGCCGGTTCCGATGCCCCATTACGCCCGCCAGGTCGAACGCCAGTCGGTGCGCGACATCCGCATCACCCGCACGGAACTCACTGCAGCGATGGGTGATCTGATCCTGCCGCACAGCTTGCTCGACCATCTCGGGCCGGCGGTGACCTCGGGGCGGTCGATCCTGCTTTACGGGCCGCCGGGCAACGGCAAGTCCTCGATCTCGAACGGTATCCGCGATGCGCTGGGCGATCGTATCTACATCCCGCGCGCGGTCGAACATGCCGGCCAGGTAATTTCGGTCTACGACCCGATCATTCACACCAAGGCGGACACAACCGAGGACGACCCGACCTCGCTGAGGCGCAACGCCAACCGCCATGACCCGCGCTATGTGCGCTGCGACCGCCCGGCGGTGATCACCGGGGGCGAGCTGACGCTTTCGATGCTGGACCTCACCTACAACCCCACCGCGCGCACCTATCAGGCGCCCTTGCAGTTCAAGGCCACCGGCGGGGTCTTCATCGTCGATGACCTGGGCCGCCAGGAGGAAACCCCGCAGGCGCTGATCAACCGCTGGATCGTGCCGCTGGAAGAAGGCCATGACATTCTCGCGCTGCAATCGGGCGAGAAATTCACCGTGCCCTTCGACACGCTGGTGATCTTTTCCACAAACTTCCACCCCAACAGGATCTTCGACCGCGCAGCGCTGCGGCGGATCTTTTTCAAGATCAAGGTTGACGGGCCGGACCAGCAGGATTTTCTGAAGATTTTCGCGCTCGTGGCGCGCAAGAAGGGCATGGCGCTGGACGAGCGCACGCTGGTGCATCTGATGCAGGTGCGCTTTCCCGAGATCGGCAACGCCTATGCCAATTACATGCCCGGCTTCCTGATCGACCAGATGCTTTCGGTCTGCGAGTTCGAAGGCCTGCCCAGGCAGATGACGCCCGAGCTGATCGACCGCGCCTGGGACAACATGTTCGTGCGCGACGAGGATATCGAGCGCTGAGCCGCCCATGATGCTGTGTCCTGAAGCGACTGACGTCGCGCCTGTCGCTGGCGGGGGCCTCCGGCGGGGATATTTTTGCCAAGAAGAACGGGCTTCTGCGAGCTTCCGGCAGGGTTGGCGCGCGGATCAGCCCAACAGGGCGGCGCGGGTCTCGGGGCCCCAGCCAAGGTGGAGCCGATCGCCCTGGCGGATCACCGGGCGTTTCATCAATGTGGCATGTTCGGCCAGCAAAGCCGCAGGCGGCAGGGCGCGCGCGGTATCGTCGAGCGCGCGCCATGTCGCGGATTTGCGGTTGATGAGGGCGTCGCCGAAAACCGCGAGCAGCGCGGTGCGTTCGGCATCGCTGAGCGGTGCCTTGCGGATGTCGCGAAACTGCACCTCGTGGCCTGCGTCTTCCAGCGCCTTGCGCGCCTTGCGGCAGGTATCGCAGGTGGGAATACCCAGCAGTTCCATCGTGATGCCCCTTGCCCCGGAAGCGGGCGCGCGCGATTCAAGCAATTTCAGAAAAAGTTGATAGACTTTTCCGGTTCGAAATTGCGACAAAACAGAAGGTTAAATCGTTTCGGCGATTCAACGAATAGCCGAAATGCTGTCAGGCGCGCCCTGCCCCGCCTTGTCAGCGGTGCTTTTTCAGTTTTCCCAGGTCGCTGTCGAGCGCGTTGCGCATCTTGTCGATGGCGTGGGTGATCGCGCTCTTGATGTTGGAATCGTTGTGGGTCACCGCCACCGGCGCGCGGCCTTCGGGCCGGGCCTCAACCATGCAGCGCATGTGTTTGCCGCCGCCCTTGGGGCCGTTTTCATCGCCGATATGCACCTCGACACGGGTCAGATGCTCGGCGATCGCCCCCAGTTTTGACTGAACGGTCGTTTCGACAAAGCGGATGACATCTTCCCGCCCCTGGACATTGTTGTCGGTGTTGACTTGAATCTGCATGTCGAAACCCTTGCATGTGTTGCGATTTGTCGTGCCTGTCTCCTGATACCTATGGCGCGCGGGGAAGCTGCGCAAGATGACGCGCCCCTGCATTTTGCCGCAGCTCGCACGCGCGCCCCTTGCGGCCCGTCCAACTAGTGGTGGGCGTAGATCTCGCGCAGGCGTTCGACGGCGGCTTCGGGGGACATCTCGTCGCTTTCGCCGCTGCGGCGGCAGGTCAGCTCCACCTTGCCCGAGGCCAGGCCGCGCGGGCCCACGGTGATGCGCCAGGGCAGGCCGATCAGGTCCATGGTGGCGAATTTGGCGCCGGCGCGTTCCTCGCGGTCGTCATAGAGGGGCGCGAGCCCCGCGGCCTCGAGCCCGGCGACAAGCTGGTCGCACACCCCGCCGGTGGCGCTGTCGCCTTGCTTGAGGTTGACGATACCCGCGTGGAAGGGCGTGACGCCCTCGGGCCAGATGATGCCGCGGTCGTCATGGCTGGCCTCGATGATCGCGCCCACGAGGCGGCTGACGCCGATACCGTGGCTGCCCATATGCACCGGCACGCGGCTGCCGTCGGGGGTGACCACGGTGGCGCCCATTGGTTCGGAATACTTGGTACCGAAATAGAAGATCTGCCCCACCTCGATGCCGCGGCCCACCTTGCGGCGGGCTTCAGGCACCGCGGCGAAGGCGGCCTCGTCATGGGTTTCGTCGGTGCGGGCGTAGAGGCTGGTGAATTCCTCGCAGATCGCGGAAACCTCGTCGCGGTTGTCGTAATCGACCTTGCGCGCGCCCAGTTTCAGGTCGGTGACGGCGGTGTCGTAGAACACTTCGGACTCGCCGGTGGAGGCCAACACGAGGAATTCATGCGTGTTGTCGCCGCCGATAGGCCCGGAGGCCGCGCGCATCGGGATCGCGGTCAGCCCCATGCGCTCGTAGGTGCGCAGGTAGGCGACCATGTGGCGGTTATAAGCGTGCAGCGCCGCATCCTTGTCGATGTCGAAATTGTAGCCGTCCTTCATCAGGAACTCGCGCCCGCGCATCACCCCGAAACGGGGGCGGATCTCGTCACGGAATTTCCACTGGATGTGATAGAGTGTCAGCGGCAGGTCGCGGTAGCTGCCCACATGGGTGCGGAAGATGTCGGTGATCATCTCCTCGTTGGTCGGCCCATAAAGCAGGTCGCGCTTGTGGCGATCCTGGATGCGCAGCATTTCCTCGCCGTAATCGTCATAGCGGCCGCTTTCGCGCCACAGGTCGGCAGGCTGAAGCGTGGGCATCAGGAGCGGGATATGCCCGGCGCGCACCTGTTCCTGATGCACGATTTCCTCGATCCGGCGCAGCACCTTGAAGCCCAGCGGCAGCCAGGAATAGATGCCCGCGGCCTGCTGGCGGATCATGCCGGCGCGCAGCATCAGCCGGTGGCTGGCGATCTGGGCCTCGGAGGGGGTTTCCTTGAGGACGGGCAGAAAATAGCGGGAAAGGCGCATTCGGGCAAACCTCTGGGCCGGAAAGGGTTTGGCGGCAGGTGTATGCCAGCCGCATCGCCCAGACAAGAGCGCAGCGACAGCGCCATGCGCCCGCCGCATGCATCATCGGTTGCGCGCGGCGGGCGCATGGGCGAAGAGAGAACAGGCAGCATCGCGCGAGGGATACGGATATGAGCCTGCCCGTCAGGGACCAGTTGCATTACTGGGGCATCGCCGCGGCGGTGCTTCTGGGCGTGCTCTGGCTGCTGGGCGACGTGCTGCTTCCGTTTCTCGTGGGGGCAGCGGTGGCCTATTTCCTCGATCCGGTGGTGCGGCGGATGCAGCAGGCCGGGTTGCCGCGGCTGGCGGCGGTGATCGTGATTTCGCTGGCGCTGGCCTCGGTGGTCGTGTTGGCGGGGCTGCTGATCATCCCGCGGATTTTCACCCAGATCCTGCAGCTATTCGAGGCCGCGCCCGATATTTTCCAGCAGTTGCAAGCCTTTGTCGCCACCCATGTTTCGGCCAGCTTCGATGCAGACGGCGCCATGCGCGACGGGCTTGCCGCCCTGGGCGAGAATATCCGGCAGCGCGGCGATGCGCTGGTCGAGGGGGTCGTGACCTCGGCGCGCAGTGTGCTGGGGTTCTTCATCTTTCTGGTGATCGCGCCGGTCGTTGCCTTCTACCTGCTGCTTGACTGGCCGCGCCTGATCGCGCGGATCGATGCCTATCTGCCGCGCGACCATGCCCCGACGATCCGCCGCCTGGCCGGCGAGATCGATCATGCCATCGCGGGATTCGTGCGCGGGCAGTTGACCGTGTGCCTTGTCCTGGCCGTGTATTACTCTGGGGCGCTGATGCTGGCGGGCCTGCAATATGGCCTGGCGGTGGGGGTCACGGCCGGGCTGATCTCGTTCATCCCCTATATCGGGGCGATCGTGGGCGGCGTGCTGGCCATCGGGCTGGCACTGTTTCAGTTCTGGGGCGAGCCGCTGGCTATCGGCATCGTGGTGGCGGTGTTCGTGCTGGGGCAGGCCCTGGAGGGCAACATCCTGGTGCCCAAGCTGGTGGGGCGCTCGGTCGGGCTGCATCCGGTCTGGCTGCTGCTGGCGCTGTCGGCCTTCGGCACCCTTTTCGGGTTCAGTGGCATGCTGGTGGCGATCCCGCTTGCGGCGGCGCTGGGTGTGCTGGGCCGTTTCGCCGCCGAACAGTATCGCGCCAGCCGCCTTTATGACGACCGGCCAGGCCCTCCGCCCGGACCGGGTGAAAGCGGGGAAGGCTAGCCCATGTCGCGCCAGCTTGTCCTCGATCTGCCCGTGCGCCCGGCACTGGGGCGCGAGAATTTCCTCGTCGCGCCCTCGAACGCGCTTGCGGTGCGCGCGGTCGAGGATGCCGCGCAATGGCCGGGCGGAAAGCTGGCGCTGATCGGTGCTGCGGGGGCGGGCAAGACGCATCTCGCCCATGTCTGGGCGGCCGAGACCGGCGCAACAATCATCGCCGCGCGCAACCTTGCCGGGGCCGATATCGACCGGCTTGCCCGACAGGGCCATGTCGCGGTCGAGGATGCCGAGGCGCTGTGCGGCGACGCCACCGCCGAGCGGGCGCTGTTTCACCTGCACAACCACCTGCTGGGCATGGATGGGCGGCTGCTGATCACGGCCCGCACCCCGCCTGCCCGCTGGCCCATCGCCCTGCCCGACCTGGCCAGCCGGATGCAGGCCACCCAGACAGCCACGATCGAGCCGCCCGACGATACGCTGCTGGCGGCGGTGCTGGTGAAGCTGTTCGCCGACCGGCAGATCGCGGTGCAGCCCGAGCTGATTGCCTATCTGCTGCGCCGGATGGAGCGCTCACTCGCCGCCGCCGCGCGTCTGGTCGCAGCACTCGACGCGCGCGCCCTGGCCGAGCAGCGCCCCGTCTCACGAAGCCTTGCGGCGCAGGTGCTGGACAGCCCTGACCCATAGGCTGCATGATGGGCGGCCCGATGTTGAAACTGTCACGAGAATGTTGCGCCCTGCCCATAATGAACGACACATGACAAACGCCGATTTCCTCAACACCCCCATCAGCGCCCCGGCGGCCCTTCCTGATTTCGACCCTGCCGGGCCGGGGCGTTTCATCAATCGCGAACTGTCATGGCTGGCCTTCAACCGCCGGGTGCTGGACGAGGCGCGCAATCCCCGCGTGCCGCTGCTCGAGCGGCTGCGCTATCTTTCGATCTCGGCAACCAACCTCGATGAATTCTACACTGTGCGCGTGGCCGGGCTGCGCGAACTGGCGCGCAGCGGCAACACCACCCCCGCCGCCGACGGGCTGAGCCCGGCCGAGCAGCTTGTCGAGATCAACCGCGACGCCCGCACCCTGATGGCCGAGCAGCAGCAGGTCTGCACCGGGCTGCGCGCCGAGATGGAAGAAGCCGGCATCTCGATCATGACCCGCGAGGCGCTGGACGAGGGCGACCGCGCCTTTCTGCACGATCATTTCCTGAACATGGTGTTTCCGGTGCTGTCCCCGCTGGCGGTCGATCCGGCGCATCCTTTCCCTTTCATTCCCAACACCGGCTACTGCCTGGCCCTCAAGCTGGAAGAGGAAAACAGCCGCCGCGCATTGACCGCGATCCTGCCGGTGCCGGGGCAGATCGACCGCTTCATTCCGCTGCCGTCAGACGGGCGCGAGGCGCGCTTCCTGCCGCTCGAGGAGTTGCTGCTGGCCAATCTGGGCGCGCTGTTTCCCGGTTACCGGATGTTGGGGCATTGCGGCTTCAGGGTGCTGCGCGACAGCGATCTGGAACTGGAGGAAGAAGCCGAAGACCTGGTGCGCGAATTCGAGATCGCGCTCAAACGCCGCCGCCGGGGCGAGGTGGTGCGGCTGAAGATCACCGCCAACGCGCCCGACGCCCTGCGCGACATGGTGATGGAGAAGCTCGAGGTCGTGCCCGATGAAGTGATCGAGATCGACGGGCTGCTGGGGCTGGCCGATCTGCGCGAACTGGTGCTTGAGAACCGGCGCGATCTGCTCTGGCCTTCCTTCACGCCGCGGGTGCCCGAACGGGTGCAGGACCACGGCGGCGACATGTTCGCCGCGATCCGCCAGAAGGACATGCTGCTGCATCACCCTTACGAGACCTTCGACATGGTGGTGCGCTTTCTCGATCAGGCCGCCCGCGACCCCGACGTGCTGGCCATCAAGCAGACGCTTTACCGCACCTCGCGCGACAGCCCCATCGTGGCCGCACTGTGCGAGGCCGCAGAGAACGGCAAATCGGTGACCGCGCTGGTCGAGCTGAAGGCCCGCTTCGACGAGGCCGCCAATATCCGCCAGTCGCGGCGGCTGGAACGCGCCGGCGCGCATGTGGTTTATGGCTTTCTGAACTACAAGACGCATGCCAAGCTTTCGTCGGTGGTGCGCCGCGAGGGCGGGCGGCTTGTGACCTACAGCCATTACGGCACCGGCAATTACCACCCGATCACTGCACGCATCTACACCGACCTGTCGCTGTTCACGACCGACCCGGCGCTGGGGCGCGATGCCTCGCGGGTGTTCAACTATCTCTCGGGCTACGCCAAACCCGAGCGGCTGGAAAACCTGGCGATCTCGCCCATCGACCTGAAGCCGCGCCTGCTTGCGCTGATCGCGCAGGAGGCTGAACACGCCCGCGCCGGGCAGCCCGCGCAGATATGGGCCAAGCTGAATGCCATCGTCGAGCCGGATGTGATCGACGCGCTATACGACGCCAGCCGCGCAGGCGTGCAGATCGACCTGGTGGTGCGCGGGGTCTGCGGGTTGCGGCCCGGCGTTCAGGGCCTGTCCGAGAACATCCGGGTGAAATCCATTGTCGGGCGGTTTCTGGAACACTCGCGCATCGTCTGTTTCGGCAATGGCCACGGCCTGCCCTCGGAAGGCGCGCGGGTCTTCATCTCTTCGGCCGACTGGATGGGGCGCAACCTGAACCGCCGCGTCGAAACGCTGGTCGAGATCCTCAATAATACCGTGAAGGCCCAGATCGTGAGCCAGGTCATGGCTGCGAACCTGGCCGATGAGGAACAAAGCTGGGTGCTGAAACCCGACGGAAGTTTCGAGCGCACGCTGCCCGACGAAGGGCGCGAGCTGTTCAATTGCCACCGCTTCTTCATGGAGAATCCGTCGCTTTCGGGGCGGGGCAAGGCGGGCGCCGCCGATGTGCCGCAGTTGGCACACGGGAAAGATTGACCTGTGCCGGCAAACCCGTCACAGTCGCCGCGCATTCAGCAGACCCGGGACATGGACGGCGCTGTGACCGTATCGGAAGACGACGATCCTTTCGGAAAGGTTCTGTTCAACGATCCGTCGGCGCGGGCACTTTCGCGCGTGGGTGTGATCGATGTCGGCTCCAACTCGGTCAGGATGGTGGTGTTTGACGGGGCGGCGCGCTCGCCTGCGTTCTTCTTCAACGAAAAGGTGCTCTGCGGGCTTGGCCGGGGACTCTATGAAAGCGGGCGGCTGCACCCCGAGGGGCGTGTCCGTGCGTTGGCCGCGCTCAAGCGTTTTGCCCTGCTTTCACGCAGCATGGCGCTGAAAAGCGTGCACACTGTGGCCACCGCCGCCGTTCGCGAGGCCGCCGACGGCCCCGAATTCTGCGCCGAGGTCGAGGCCGCGACCGGCCTGCGCCTTCATGTCATCGACGGGCAGGAGGAGGCGCGGCTTTCCGGTCAGGGCGTGCTGCTGGGCTGGCCCGGCGCCGAGGGACTTGTCTGCGATATCGGCGGCTCTTCGATGGAGCTGGCCGGCATCAGCGCGGGCGCGGTCGAACGGCGCGCGACCTCGCCGCTGGGGCCGTTCTGGCTGCAGGGGGTTCCGGGGGGCCGGAAGGGCCTCAAGGTGCATGTCCGGGCCGAACTGGAAAAGCTGGTCGCGCAGGTGGGCAGCGATTACGAGCGCCTCTATCTGGTGGGCGGTTCGTGGCGGGCGCTGGCGCGGCTGGACATGCTGCGGCGCGATTATCCGCTGACAGTGCTGCATGAATACGAAATGACCCCGCGCGCGATCCGCCGCACCATCGACTGGCTGGAAGACCAGGATGTGAACCTGCTCAAGGCCCGCACCGGCCTGTCGCGCGGGCGTATCGCACTAGTGCCGCTGGCGGCGGTGGTGCTGCGGCAGGTGCTGTGGCGGCTCAGGCCGAAGCATATCCATATTTCCGCGTACGGGCTGCGTGAGGGGGTGCTCTATGAGCAGATGCCGCCAAGCCTGCGCGCGCGCGATCCGCTGATCGAGGCCTGCAGCCATGCCGAACAGGCCAACGCCCGGATGCCCGGCTTCGGCCGCCACCTGTTCGGGTTTCTGCGGCCGCTCTACACAAATGTCCCGTCCGCGCGGCTGCGGCTGGTAAAGGCCGCCTGCCTGCTGCACGATGTCAGCTGGCGCGCGCACCCCGATTACCGGGCCGAGGCCTGCTTCGACAACGCCACTCGCGCCAATCTGGGCGGGCTGGATCATCGGGGGCGGGTGTTTCTGGGGGTCGCGCTGATGCACCGCTACCGCAACAGCGGCGCAAGCGAGGGCCGCATGGCACGGCTGGCCGGCCTGCTTTCCGAAACCGACCGCAAACAGGCCGAGGTGCTGGGCAAGGCCATGCGCTTTGGCGCGATGTTCTCGGCCGACGGGCCGGAAACCGCAGGGCGGCTGCGCTATTACCCCAAGAAGCGCGAGCTTGAACTGGTGCTCACCCCCGGCTCGCAGGGGCTTTACGGCGAGGTTGTCGAAGCCCGGTTCAAATCGCTTGCCAAGGCCCTGGGGTGTGACATGCGGATGCGGATCGGCCGCACGCGCGCGCCCCGCCCCGCAAACGCCTGACCCCTGCCCTCACAGCGGCCAGACGATGAGGAGCAGCGGCACGCTCACCGCGACCACGAGCGCCTCGAGCGGCAGCACGCAGGCGACAGTTATCCCGCCGGGTGGGCAAAGCCCGCGAAGGCCTCGGCCGCCGGAACCAGCCCGACGATCACACAAACCATCAGCGCACCCCGCGCCACGACATCATGTCGGAACCTCCCCCACAGGAAGAAGGCCACCGTCGCAACGATGATGCCGAAAATCAGGGCCTGCTCCAGCGTCATGTGCCGACTCCTTGCATGGGTGCGGGCACCGTGCCGCAGGCCTGGGGCCGTAACAGGATTGATCCGCCGATCCTTCGCTGCAAGACCCTCGCCCTGGCGGCGCGCTGCGCAAGTCCCGGCGCAGGCACATTGCCGGAACCCTTGAGAAATCCGCCGAAATGCCTACCTCAGACAGATAGGAACAGGGAGACGGCCATGAGCGACCGCAAAGCATATGTCGACAAGCTGAAAGCGCAGATCGACGAATGGAATGCCCAGATCGAGAAGATGCAGGCCCAGGCAAAACAGGCCGAAGCCGACGCACGCATCAATTATGACAAGCAAATCAGCGAAATGAAGGCCCAGCGCGCCGAGGCCGAAAAGACGCTGCGCAAGGCCAGTGAGGCCAGCGAAGCCGCCTGGAAGGACATGCGCGACAGCTTCGAAAAGGCGTGGAACGACCTGTCGGCGGGATTCCGCAGTGCGCTCGACCGCTACCGCTGAGCACGCTGCGGCGGCGTCACTCGCCGGTCAGCCCGGCCCAGATCAACCGCGCGGCTGTCACCAGCAGTATGCCGTTGAGCGCCAGCATGAAACGATGATCGGTCAGACGGTTGAGCACCTGGCGCCCCGCCAGCGTGCCCAGCAGCCCGAACAGGATCATCCCGATAATCAGCCCCGCCCAGGGCGCGAAGGCAAAGCCAAGCACCGCAAACATCACCGATTTCAACCCGTGCTGGACGGTCATCAACGCCGCATGGGTCGAGACCAGCCCGTGCCGGCTGAGGCCGAGCGACTTGGTGAACACCGCGACGAACACGCCTGTTGCACCGAAGAACATCGTCAGAAAGCTCGATATCGTGCCGGTCAGCCCGGCGTTGGTGGCCATCCAGCGCGGCGGGCGCGCCAGCACCGACCATATGATGAAGCACCCGATCCCGACCTGAACCATCCAGGGCGGGAAGTTCACCGCCAGCACCCCCCCCAACGCCACGCCGATCAGCGACCCGACCGTGAAGGCGGGCAGCGAGGCCCAGACCACATGGCGCAGCATGGTGCCCGCCCGCCCCAGATTGGAGCCGAGCTGCACCACGCCATGCACCGGGATCAGCGCCGCAGGCGGCAGAAGGATCGCCATCAGGGCCAGTAGCACCGCCCCACCGCCAAGCCCGAAAGCGGCGGTGATGAACGAGGCGAAGAAACTGACCCCGAGCAGCAGCCCGACGATCGACAGCGCCAGTTCCGGTGGCATCAGCAACTCGATCATCGGCGGCCCACGGAGCGCACTTCCAGCGAGGCCCGCAAAGCCACGGCGCCGGCTTCCAGGCGGTTGAAGGGCTGCCTCATGCAGGCACCTTCAGGCCGGTCTGGCCCGAGGCATCGAGCGCCTCACGCACGAATCCGTCAGCGCGGGCCCGGTCGAGAAACGCCTCGACGAATGGCAGCGCGGCGGCATGGCGCAACGGCAGAGCCATCGCCTGGTGAACCTCCATCACTGCCTCGGGCAGGATCTCGATGTCGGGGTAGGGTGTGAAATGGCGCTCAAGCGATTGCCGCACCCCGGCGACGGCATCGGCCGCCCCTTGGAGGAATTTCTCGAAAGACGCGGTCGGGTTGGGTTCCCGCTTGAGTTCTGCGTGTTTCAGGCTGCGCGTCAACGCAAGATCATAGGCTGCGCCCGTCGCCACCAGGATACGGTTTCCCGGCTGGTCGAGTTGCTCGACGCTGGTGATCGGCCCGCCACGGCGCACGGCGACAGCACCCTCGATCACCACATAGGCGCGCGTGTATGTCACGGCGTGACGCCGCGCGTCATCAATGGCAAGAAAGCCCAGATCCCATCCATCGGCGGCTTTCACTGTGGCCCCGGCGCCGGGATAGCGCTGTATTTCGGCTTTGACGCCCAGCTCCTGGACGAAGCGCCGCGCCAGGGCCGGGGCGACACCATGCAGCGCCTCGCCTTCCTGCTGCACCAGCGCCCGGTTTCCGGTGTTCATCGCAATGCGCATCACGCCTTGCGGTGCCAGGATCTGCCGAACCGCACCAATATCCATAAACTGCCCCCATTTCTGTTGCTGCCGGCCGCACCGAATCGTTTGACACTCCGGCTTTTCCGAATCAGAGGCCATTACAAGGCCTTCGGCACCCGGCCGGGGGTCAGGGCCGCTGCCCGACGTTCTGTATGCGGCGGTATGCAGATAGTGTCAAGAAAGCCCGCGAATCCAGCGCGATGCCAGGTTTCCCTGGCGGTATCACCTGCGAAGGCCCTGATCGGACGGCGCCATGCACCGCCAAGCGCAAGGATTCCCCATTGCGATACATGAACTTAGCCAATTGATGAATAATTCTCACCAATAAACGCGGGGTTCGCGCTTGATGAAATTATACATCTCGTGTCAATTGAAACCGGTTGGTTCGGCAGTGAATGCCGTTTCGCGGGTAATTCATTTTGCCTGATGAAACGCTAACGGCCACACTTGCCGCGACATGAACCAGAGTGCATCTTCGCAAAGGTGCAAAACGATCATTTAGGGAGGACCACAATGATCTCCACGAAATCGCGCACACGCGCTTTTCTCGGCGCTGTTGCCGCCACTGCAATGGCCGCCGCGATGCCCACGGCTTCGGCTGCGGATGTCTCCTTTGCCGGTCAGACGGTCGACTTCACCATTCCGTTCTCGGAAACCGGCGGCTCGGCCCGCTGGGCGCAGTTCTACGCCCCGCTTCTGAGCGAGCACCTGCCCGGCAACCCGACCGTGGTCGTGCGCTACCGCCCCGGCGGCGGCTCGACCACCGGCGCCAACTGGTTCCAGGACAACCAGCAACTGAACGACGGGACGCAGATCTTCGGCACCTCGGGTTCGACCCAGTTCCCCTATCTGCTGGGCGATCCGCGCGTTCGCTATGAATACCAGGACTGGATCCCGCTGCTGGGTTCGGGCGTGGGCGGCGTCGCCTATCTTTCCGGCGACCTGGCCGACAAGTGGGACGGCACGGGCGACAACCTGCAAGACGAGTTCTTCATGTACGGCTCGCAGGGTGCAACCTCGCTCGACCTCGTGGCGCTGCTTGCGTTCAAACTTATCGGCCTCGATGTGGAGCCGATCTTCGGCGTGGAAGGCCGCGGCGATGGCCGCCTGATGTTCGAGCGCGGTGAAACCAACCTCGACTATCAAACCACCCCGGCCTACATCAGCAACGTGCAGCCGATGGTGGACCAAGGCCTCGCGGTTCCGCTGTTCGCTTGGGGCTCGCTGGACGACGACGGCAATATCGTTCGTGACCCGACCTTCCCGGACATCCCGAGCTTTGCCGAAGTCTGCGAAGCAAACAGTGTCTGTGATACCGACAGCCTTGGCTTCGAGGCATGGCAGGCGTTCTTCACCGCCGGCTTCCCGGCGCAGAAGCTGATCTACCTGCCGGGCACCGCCTCGGACGAAGTCGTCGAAGCCTACCGCGAGGGTCTGCGTGACCTGATGGCCCGCGACGATTTCACCGAGATCTCCGAAGCGGCGCTGGGTATCTACCCGCAGCTGATCGACAACGGTGCGCGCAACGCCCACCGGCTTGCGACCACCATCAGCCCCGAAGCCAAGCAGTATGTGCTGGACTGGCTTGAGGAAGACTATCAGATCACGCTCGACTGATCTGACGCACATGGCCTCTGCCGGCAATCCCGCCGGCAGAGGTCTTTTCGTATCCTTGCAACCGACAAAACCCACAGAAGCGGACATCTAATCCATGGACTTGATCGCAACGGCCCTGCCGGCCCTGGAACAGGCGATTTACCTGATCCTGCAGCCGGAACAGATCATGTATCTTATCGTGGGCATTCTGCTCGGGCTGTCGGTGGGTATCCTGCCCGGCCTCGGGGGGATTGCCGGCCTATCGCTGGTGCTGCCCTTCGTCTACGGGATGGACCCGGTTTCGGGCCTCGCGCTCATGGTCGGCCTGGTCGCCGTCATCCCGACATCGGACACCTTCTCGTCCGTGCTGATGGGGATTCCCGGCTCGACTGCCTCGCAGGCAACCGTTCTCGACGGGTTTCCGCTGACCCGCAAGGGCCAGGCGGCGCGGGCGCTCTCGGCCGCGTTCATTTCATCGCTTTTCGGCGGCATCATTGGCGCCATCATCCTGACATTCTTCATCTTCATAGCGCGACCGGTCATCCTGGCCTTCAACATACCGGCGATGCTGATGGTGATCGTCCTGGGCCTGTCCATGGTGGCGATCCTTGCCGGTCGCGTGCCACTCAAGGGCGTCGTCGCGGCGGGGCTGGGCCTGCTTGCCGGCACGATCGGCACCGCTGGCGCCGGCGGCAGCCTGCGGATCGCCTCTTATGACTACCCCTACCTGGTTGACGGGCTTCAACTGGTCATCATCGGCCTTGGCATCTACGCCATCCCCGAGATCGTCTCGCTCCTGCGTCAGGACAAGTCGATTTCGCGCGATGGCAAGCTGGGCGAAGGCTGGATGACCGGCCTGCAGGACTGGTGGCAGAACAAGTGGCTCTCGGCCCGCTGCTCGATCCTGGGGGTGCTGATCGGCACGATTCCCGGCCTTGGCGGCTCGGTCGTGGACTGGATCGCCTATGGCTTCACCGTGCAGACCGCCAAGGACAAGTCGCAATTCGGCTCAGGCGATATCCGTGGCGTGATCGGGCCGGAATCCTCGAACAACGCCAAGGAAGGCGGCGGGCTGGTGCCCACGCTGATCTTCGGCATTCCCGGCTCGGGCTCGATGGCGATCTTCATCGGCGGCCTGGCGCTGCTGGGCTACGAGGCCGGGCCGCACATGGTGCGCAACAACCTCGACATCACCTATACGATCGTCTGGTCGCTGGCGCTGGCCAACGTCTTCGGCGCGGGGCTGTGCATCCTGCTGTCGGGGCAGATCGCGAAGATCACCACGATCCGTTTCGCGCTGATCGCGCCCTACCTGTTCATGATCATCACCTTCGCCGCCTTCCAGTCGAGCATGCGGCTGGGCGACCTGATCGCGCTGGTGGCCATCGGCTGTCTTGGCATCTTCCTGCGGCGGTTTGACTATTCGCGCCCGGCTTTCCTGATCGGCTTCGTGCTGTCGTATCGGGCCGAGAACTATGCCAACCAGGTTTACCAGATCGCCGGATCGCGGTTCCGCCGCAGCTTCGAGATGGGGATGGATTACATCGCGACCCCCCTGACGATGACGCTTCTGGCCATCACACTGCTGTCGATCGTTGTCGGCATTCGCCAATCGAAGAACATCCGCGAGAACGCCAATGTCTACACCGCGACCAAGACGGCACCGGCGCTTTTCCTCGCCGCGCTGACGGGTTACACGGCCTACGCGGTCTTTGACGCCTCGGGCATCACCCGCACCGGCGACAAGATCTTCCCGATCATCGTGGGCCTGATCACGCTGCTGGCCTGTAGCGCGCTGATCGTGAAGATGTTCATGAAGCCGGCCACCGATCCGGTCTTCATGGACCTCGAGGCCGGCGGCGACGATGGCAACGCCGACCATGGCTTGTGGGGCACACTGATGTGGCTGGTCAGCCTGGTCGTTCTGTCGTCCCTGGCCGGGTTCGTGATCGGGGCCACGCTGTTCCTGATCGGCTTCTTCAAGTATCGTGCCCGGCTGTCATGGCTGTGGTCTCTGATCGCTGCGGCGGCCGGTATCGGCTTCATCCTTTTCCTTGCATCCTCCCTCGGGCGCGACTTCCCGCCGGGGCTGCTGCAAGCCTATGTCTCCCTCCCCTGGCCATTGAGATAACATGACCCAGACACCTGTACCTTACCTCTTCCTGCGCGGGGGCAGCTCGCGCGGGCCATACTTCAACCGCGCCGATCTGCCCGAAGATCGCGACACCCTGTCGGAACTGCTGATGGCAGTCGTCGGTGCAGGGCATTCCTACAACGTGGACGGGATCGGCGGGGGCACCGCCGTGACCACCAAGGTGGCGATGCTCAGCCCCTCCGACGATCCCGATTGCGACGTGGACTACTTCTTCGCCCAGGTCGCGGTGGAGAAACGCGAGGTTGATTACAAACCCACCTGCGGCAACATGCTGGTGGGCGTGGGCCCCGCCGCAATCGAGATGGGCCTCGTTCCTGTCACCGGCGATGAAACCCGCGTGCGCATCCACGCGGTCAACACCGGCGCCCGGGTCGAGGCGATCGTGCAGACCCCGGGTGGCAAGGTGCGCTATGACGGCGACACCGCCATCGACGGGGTGCCGGGCACCGCCGCACCCGTACAGTTGCAGTTTCTCGACGTGGTCGGGACAAGCTGCGGTGCGCTGCTGCCCACCGGCAATGCCCGCGACGTGATCGACGGGCTCGCGGTCACCTGCATCGACGTCGCCATGCCGATGATGATCGCGCGGGCCGAGGATGTGGGCCTGACCGGCTATGAAACCCCCGAAGAGTTGGACAACAACACCGCGCTGATGGACCGGCTCGAGGCAATCCGCCTGAAAGCCGGCGAGATGATGGGCCTGGGCGATGTGCGCCAGTCGGTCACGCCCAAGATCGGGCTGCTATCGAAACCCCGCCACGGCGGCGCGATCTCGGCACGGTATTTCATGCCGTGGAAGTGCCACCCCACGATGGCCGTGACCGGCTCGCAATGCATTGCCTCCTGCGCGCTGACCCCCGGCACCGTGGCCGAGGGGCTGGTGGACCGCCCCGAGGGCAACCCGGCGCTGATGCGGATCGAGCACCCCTCGGGCCATATCGACGTGACCGTCGATTACAGCGTCGGCCCCGAAGGGTTCGACCTGCGCTCGGCCGGGCTGATCCGCACCGCGCGGCTGATCGCGCGGGGCGAATTGATGGTGCCGGCCGGCATCCTCCCCGGCAAAAAGGAGAAAGCTGCATGAGCCAGCGCAAGACCTATGACGTTCTGGCCGCAGCATTTGCACAGGAAGGCATCGAAAACTGCTTCACCCTGATGGGCGATGCCAACATGAACTGGGCCACCCGGCTGTCGGAAACCGGCGTGCGGATGATCTATGTCCGGCACGAGCACTGCGCCGTCGCCGCCGCCATGGCCGAGGCACGCAAGCGCGATGATGTCGGTGTGGCGACAGTGACCTGCGGCCCGGGGCTGACCCAGGTGCTTACCGCCCTGCCCGCCGCCGTGCGCGCCAATATCCCGATGGTGATCTTCGCCGGGGAATCGCCGCTCAAGCTGAGCTGGTACAACCAGATGCTCGACCAGGGGCCGCTGATCACCGGCACCGGCGCCGCCTATCACCGGCTGCACCATGTCGAAACCATGCCGCGCCGCATCCGCGACGCCTTCCTGCAGGCCCGGATGGAGCGCCGCCCGGTCGTACTGGGCGTGCCGTTCGACCTGCAGGACCTGCCCTGGCCGGGCGGCGACACGCTGCCCGAGCCCTCGCGCAACATGCTGCCCCAGGTCGGCGCCATGCCGCCCAACCCCGATGACATCGCCGCCGCCGCCGAGCGTGTGGCCGGCGCACGGCGCATCGTCATCATGGCGGGGATGGGTGCGGTGCATTCGCCCGGCGCGGCCCAGGCCTGCCGCGCGCTGGCCGAGCGCGTCGACGGGCTGCTGTGCACCACCCTGCCCGCCCGCGGGCTGTTCCACGACGATCCGTTCTCGCTCAATGTCGCAGGCGGGTTCTCGTCGGAGATCGCGCGCGAATGCCTGGGCGAGGCAGACCTGATCATCGCCGTCGGCACCATCCTGGCGCATCACAATGCCGCCGGCGGCAAGCTCTTTCCCAAGGCGCATGTGCTGCAGATTGACACCAAGCCGCTGACCATCAGCCAGGGCCGGGTCGCCGCCGACAGCCATGTGCGTGCCGATGCGCGCCTGGGCGCCGAGGCGCTGACCGCCGCCGTGCCCGCGCGCCCGGTCAAGTGGCGCAGCGACGACATGGCCCGCCGCATTCGCGAGACCGAAATCGACAGCGCCGAGTTCGCCCACGAAGAAGGCGTGCACGACCCGCGCGACGTGGCCGCAGCCTTCGAGGCGCATGTGCCGGCCGACTGGCAACTGGTCAATTCGTCGGGGCATTGCTCGTTCTACGTGGCACACATGCCCTCGCGCCCGCAGGAGAACTTCCTGACGATCCGCGAGTTCGGCGCAATCGGCAACGGCATCTCGTTTGCGATGGGGGTCGCCGCCGCACGGCCCGACAGCACCGTTGTGCTGTTCGACGGCGACGGCAGCCTGATGATGCATGTGCAGGAGCTTGAAACGATCCGCCGGCACAATCTCAACATCCTGATCTGCGTGATGAATGACGGCGCATACGGGTCCGAGATCCACAAGCTGCGCTCAGAGGGGCTTTCGGACGCGGGCGCCGTGTTCGGCCGCACCGACCTGGCCGCGATCGCGCGCGGCTTCGGCCTGGGGGGCGAAACGGTCAATGACCTGGCCGACCTGCCCCGCCTGATTGAAGAGTTCCGGAAGACCGGCGGCGCCGCCGTCTGGGATTTCCCGATATCCGATCAGGTTATCTCGCCGGTGATCCGCGGCGCCCATCCGCCGCGAAAAGCCTGAACACGGCGAACGCTCCGGGATCGGGATGCGGAGCCCACGGAAATGCCGCTTTTCGGTGCGGCCACGGCCGCACCGAAGCCTCCGGCGGGGATATTTTTCTCAAAGTGAAGCGGCAGGCGCGCCCCCGTCCCTTCACTGTGAAGAAAATATCCGCGCCGCAGGCCCCCGCCGGCAAAGGTGCGCGCGATTGGCTCTTTCTCGCGCCCGGGCTTTCTGCGCGCGAGAAAGGGACACGACGCGGCGCTGCCCGGCGGAGGTTGGGTCTCAAGCGGCTCGTGGACATGCCCTGATGATGGTTCACAGCGCCGACAAGCGGCTGCTGATCATGTCAGCCAGTTCCGCGGCCGGTTCCGACAGCGGCACGCCGCGTCGGGTATAGATACCCAGCGGGCGGGACATCTCGATATCCTCAAACTCCAGTGCGACCAGCCGGCCTGCCGAAAGGTAGGTGGTCAGCTTGGGCAGCACCGTCACCGCAAGCCCGGCGGCGACCAGGCTCATCGCGGTGGCGGCATTCTGCACCTCGTAGCGCCATGTCATGCGGTCGCTGTATTCGCCCAGCGCATCATCGACCAGCTTGCGGTTGGTATGCTGGGTGCGGATGCGGGCGAAAGGCTCGCCGATCAGATCTTCGCGGGTAATGCTGCGCCGCGCGGCGAGCGGGTGGTCGCGGCGCACAAGCAGCACATAGGGTTCGGTAAAGAGCGGCTTTGCCTCGAGATCCCAGTGGCTGGCGCCGGAAATCGTCACCCCGAATTCGGCCTCGCCCGAGCGCACCAGTTCGATCACCTGGCTGACCGGCTGATCGTGCAATTGCAGCATCAGCCGGGGGTAGCGTTCGGTAAACTGTTGCAGCAGCGCAGGCAAGTAATAGTTGGCGACGGTCGGGATACAGGCGAAGGCCAGCCGCTGGTTCGACTGCCGCCCCTGCTTGCGCATCGTCCCGTAGATATGGGTCAGTTCCGACAGGTGATGCCGGATCTGCGGCAGAACCTGCTGCCCGGCCGATGTGAGCGACACCTCGCGCGTGGTCCGCACCAGAAGTTGCTGGCCGAGATCCTGCTCGACCTTCTGTATCCGGTGGCTCAGCGCCGTCTGCGAAACGTTCAGATGTGCGGCGGCGCGCTTGAAACTTCCGAAATCGGCGATTGCGACGAAGGCCTCGAAGCCCAGGTAATCGATCCGCATGGCCTTCCCCTTATCGACATTCCGCGCGCGTCCGGCACCGCCTCCCGGAATAGATATGTCATCATGGGCGGCCGTGCAGCCCCGAAACGGCCCCGGGGGCGACACCCGCCGGCCAGGATCGTGCCTGGCGCCGCGGATAACTGGCCGCCGGAGCAGATCACCAGTGTCAATCGCATTCGGCTTCGCCGAGCCGGAACCAGACCCCCGCGTTCCGGGCGAGGGTCGGGGCGAGATTTCCGGCACACAGTTCGTCCATGACAGCCGCAGCGACTCCAGCGGGCATCTGGTCTATGACCATTCTCTCAACCAGCCGCACGATGGGGCATATCTGCTGTTCCAACGGCTTGTCGAAACGCCGGACGAGGCTGCGCGCGACCCGCGCCTGATCGCACAGATGGAGAATCTGGAAACTCCTGTCGATCTGCTGGTAAACATGACACCCGAAGAGATCAGCGCCGAGATTCGCCGCAGCTGGGCAGCGTTCGAGGCTTTCGGGCACATCCACGACGAAGGCTGAGCATGACAGGGCTTGGCCGATCGTGCCAAGCAACCGGGGTCGCTGTTGCGACCCCTCCTTATGAGCGAGCACATGATGACAGAAGAAATCGGCCATATCCGCCCCAGGAACCTGGAAGCATTCATCGTCAAGGCCTTCATGCACCATGGCCTGAGCGAGGATCACGCAAACTCGGTTGCGCACACGATGATCGTGGCCAATCTGCGCGGCGTCGATACCCACGGGGTGGTGCGCAGCGGCTCGTATATCGAGCGTTTCAAGCTGAACCTCGTCAAGCCGCAGCCGGCGTTCAAGGTGGAAACACGCTATGGCTGGGCCCATGCGATCGACGCCGACAACGGCATGGGGCCGGTGGTGAGCGATTTCGCGATGAAGAAGGTGCTCGACAGCGCCGAAAGCCACGGCATCGGCGGCGCCACAGTCAGGCAAAGCAACCATTTCGGCGCGGCGCAGGTCTTTGCGCTGCAGGCGGCGGCGCAGGATTGCATCGGCATCGTGCTGTCGCCCGCGTCGAAGTCGCTGGCGCCCTTCGGCAGCATGGAGCCGCTGTTCGGCACCAACCCGATCGCGGTTGCCGCGCCCGCCGGCCGTCACGCGCCCTGGTGCCTCGACATGGCCACCAGCATTTCGGCGCGCGGCCATATCCGCATCGCCGCCCGCCGCGGAGAGCCGATCCCCGAAGGTTGGGCGCTCGACGACCAGGGCCGCCCCACCACCGATGCCGAGGCCGCGCTCAAGGGCGTGATGCTGCCTTTCGCGGGGCCCAAGGGCTCGGCGCTGGCGATGCTGGTCGACATGATGGGCGGGGCGCTCTCGGGCTCGGGCTATGCCGGCACCATCCGCGACATGACCCGCGATTTCGAGACGCCGCAGGATGTCGGGCATTTCTTCATGGCCTTCAAAATCGACGCCTTCATGCCGGTGCCAGAATACACGGCGCGGATGGAGCACATGATCGCCACGCTCAAGGCGCTGAAGCCCGCGGCCGGCTTCGACGAGGTCATGTATCCCGGCGAGCGCGAGGCCCGGCTTGCCGCCAAGCGCGAGGCCGAGGGCATCCCCATTCCCTTCGAGACGCGCAAGGTGCTTGTGCAACTTTCCGAAGAAACCGGCATCGCACTGCCCGAGGGCCTCAACTGACCCAGTCTGCGGGCATTGCCCGCAGACCACACACGGAACGAAGCGCGAAGAGGAACCCGCCTGCTTGATCGCGCAAATGGTCGCCGAAGGCTGCTTGCGCGGCGTCGGGAAGCCACCCAAGGGGCTGATCTGCAAAGCGAAAGCGGCAGGTGCCCGATGGCCCTGCCGCCTGCCGGGGCAGCCGGCGCCTCTGCACCCCGCCCGCTCAGTTCATGTAGAGCCCGCCGCTGACATGGATCGCCTGTCCAGTGATGTAGCCCGCGCTGGGATGGCAGATCGAGGCCACGATATGCGCGACATCCTCGAATTCTCCCATGCGGCCCACCAGCGACCCGCTGCCGTCTGGCAAGTCAGGCAGCTTGCCAGCAGTGGCCGAACGCTCGCCCCCTATGCGCCCCGGCACCACGCAATTGGCGGTAATGCCCGCGTGCCCGAACTCGACCGCCAGTGCCCGCGTCAGGCCGATGACCGCCGCCTTGCACGTCGAGACATGGGCGCGCTGCTTTGCCCCGATATGCGCCGACAGCCCGCCGACATTCACCACCCGGCCGCCGCCGCGCGTCAGCATCGAGCGGATCGCCTCGCGCGCGCAGAGAAACGAGCCATCGACCGTGATCGCCATCGTGTTGCGCCATTCCTCCATGGTCAGTTCGGTGAACGGCTTTTCATGGCGGACGCCGGCATTGTTGATGAGAATGTCCACACCGCCGAATTCGCTGTTGATCGCCTCGAACATCTTCAGCACATCGGCTTCCTGCGCGACATCGCCCAGGAACGCCGCGGATTTCCGGCCCATATTTCTGATTTCCTCGGCGACCTGGCTGACCTCGTCCCTCGCGGTATGGGCATGGACGGCCAGATCGGCCCCCATCCCCGCCAGTTTGAGCGCGATCGCGCGGCCGTTCCTTCGCGACGCCCCCGTCACAAGGGCAACCTTGTTTTCAAGCGGAAGGGAAGAACTGGCTTGCATGCGACATGCCCCACATTTTCAGGAAAATCATTATATAATTTACATTGATTTCACATGTTCCGTCAACGAAAAGGCAATGTTGATGGGGCCGCCCCGGCATGGGCCTCACCCCCCAACAAGGATGCGCTGAAGGACAGGCAGGCGGGCACCCGTGCGATGGCCCGGCAGATGCAAGACTGCCCGCTTTCCCCCGCGCCGTCGGAGGAGTAACCTGCCCCTATGCCCGACCTTTTTGACCAGACACCCAATGACCCCACCGCCGAGGCGCCCGGCCCGCGCCCGCTGGCCGACCGGCTGCGCCCGGCCACCCTGTCGGAGGTGATCGGGCAGGAAAAGCTGCTCGCCCCCGAGGGGCCGCTGGGCGCGATGCTGGCCTCAGGCAGCCTTTCTTCGCTTATTCTCTGGGGGCCGCCGGGGGTGGGCAAGACCACAATCGCGCGGCTGCTGTCCGGCGAGGCGGGGCTGCACTTCGTGCAGATCAGCGCCATTTTCACTGGCGTGGCCGACCTGAAAAAGGTGTTCGAGGCGGCGCGCCTGCGTCACCAGGGCGGACGCGGCACGCTTCTTTTCGTCGATGAGATTCACCGCTTCAACAAGGCCCAGCAGGATGGCTTCCTGCCCTATATGGAGGACGGCACGATCCTGCTGGTCGGCGCGACCACCGAGAACCCCTCGTTCGAGCTGAACGCCGCGCTGCTTAGTCGCGCGCAGGTTCTGGTACTTGAACGCCTCTCGCTGGCCGATCTGGAGCGGCTGGCGCAGCGGGCCGAAAAGGCATTGGGCCGGCCCCTGCCGCTGAAGGCGGAGGCGCGCGAGGCGCTTTTGGAAATGGCCGATGGCGATGGCCGCGCGCTCTTGAACCTGATCGAGCAGGTGGCGGCATGGAAGCCCGGCACACCGCTTGATCTCGACGCGCTGACAGCCCGGCTGATGCGCCGCGCCGCGCGCTACGACAAATCGGGCGACGAACATTACAACCTGATCTCGGCGCTGCACAAATCGGTGCGCGGATCGGACCCGGATGCCGCGCTGTACTGGTTCGCGCGAATGCTGGCAGGCGGCGAAGACCCGCGCTTTCTGGCGCGCCGGCTGACCCGCATGGCGGTCGAGGATATCGGCCTTGCCGACCCCCAGGCGCAGGCCGTCTGCCTGCAGGGCTGGCAAACCTATGAGCGGCTGGGCAGCCCGGAAGGTGAACTCGCGCTGGCGCAGGCGGTGATCTACCTTGCGCTGGCGCCCAAGTCGAACGCGGCCTATGCGGCCTACAAGGCGGCGGTCGCAGGGGCGAAGAAGACCGGCTCGGAACCCCCGCCCAGGCATATCCTGAACGCCCCCACCAAACTGATGAAGGATCAGGGCTATGGGGCGGGCTATGCCTATGACCATGATTTCGAGGACGGGTTTTCGGGGCAGAACTACTTTCCTGACGAGATGAGACGCCCGATCTATTACCACCCGCCCGAGCGCGGGTTCGAGCGCGAGCTGAAAAAGCGCCTCGACTGGTTCGCGAAGCTGCGCGCCAAGCGGCAGGACGGCTGAAGCGACCTGTCAGGTGGCGCCGCAAAGGCTTTCTCTGCCAACGCCGGAACCGCGGGCAGACGCCCGCGGCTTCAGTCTTCGTTGATGTCGCGCGTCCAGGTTTTTACCTGGCCTTTGCGCAGCCCAAGCGTGCGCCGCAACCCCAGCCAGACCACAAGCGACACCAGCGCGAAGACCAGCAGGGCGTTGGCCAGCCCCTCGGCCATCCAGCCCGCGGGCCATATCCCCAGCCACAGCAGCAAGCCCGTCACCACCGCGCCGATGGCGGACCCCACAAAGATGTAACCGGGCAGGAACAGCTCGAGAATGGCCAGCACCATCCCCGCCACGATCCAGAGATACCACAGATCGACCATCACGCCTTGCCCTTGAGCATGTTGAAGGCGTTGCCGAAGGCGTCGAGCGCCTGCGCCGGCACGATCACCACCTGCTTGCCCTCGCCCTCGCCCACCTTGGTCAGCGCCTCGACCTGCTTGAGCGCGACCTGATACTGCGCCGCCTCAAGCCCGTTGTCGCGGATCGCGGCGGCGATCACGCCGGTGGCGTAGGCTTCAGCGTCGGCCAGGATGCGGCGTGCCTTGGCCTCCTGTTCGGCGGCGTAGAGATCGCCCTCGGCGGCCAGTTCCACGGCGCGCTTCTTGCCCTCGGCCTCGGTCACCTGGGCGCGTCGGGCGCGTTCGGCGTTAAGCTGCTGAAGCATGGCCGCGCGCGTCGCGTCATCGAGGTTCACATCCAGCATCTCGGCCCGGGTCACAACGATGCCCCAGTCTTCCACCACATCGGCCAGCGACTCGCGGATGCGCTGGGTCAGACGCGCGCGGTTGTGCTGCACCTCGTCAAGCTCCATCGCGCCAATCTCTGAGCGCACGATCCCGGCCACGGTGGTGGCGATGGCCGGGTCAACGTCACGGATGCGATAGACCGTCTTTTCCGGCTCCATGATCCGGTAGAAGACGCTGGTTTCCACCTGCACCAGCACGTTGTCGGCAGTGATCGCATCCTGGCGCGAATTGGGAAGCTGGCGTTCCAGGATCGAAATCCGGTGCGCCACCCGGTCCAGAAACGGCACGATCAGGTTGATCCCCGGCCCCAGCACCTTCTGCAGCCGGCCGAAACGCTCGACCACATGCTTTTCCGACTGCGGCACGATCCGCACGCCAAGAAACAGCGAAATCAGGATGAACAGCGCCAGTAACAGCACGATCAGGTTGCCGCCGAAAAGCGACTCGACCGCGGCAGGGTCAAATTCCATTGCAAACCTCTTCAACCGAATGTCCTGAGGGCATCATGCGGCTCAGCGACGGAAATGCAATCGCCAAGGTGTGGGCGGCCTCCGCACCCGCGGCAAGCCCCCGTCAGACGCTAAGGGTCGCCTTCACCGCGCGCTGCCAGGCGGTATAGCGTTCGACACGCTCTTTCGCGTCCATTTCGGGGGTGAACTGGCGCTCGCATTTCCAGGCCCGGGCAAAGCCCTGCTGGCCGGGGTAAAGCCCGGCCCGCATCCCGGCCAGCCAGGCCGCGCCCAGTGCCGTCGTCTCGTGCAGGGCAGGCCGATCGACCGGCGCCCCCAGGATATCGGCCAGAAACTGCATCGCCCAGTCCGAGGCCACCATGCCGCCATCGACCCGCAGCACCGCCTCGTCCGCGCCCGCCTCCCAGTCGGCGCGCATCGCCTCCAACAGGTCGCGGGTCTGGAAACCCACGCTTTCCAGCGCCGCGCGGGCAAACTCGGCCGGCCCGGAATTGCGCGTCAGCCCGAAGATCGCGCCGCGGCAATCGGCGTTCCAGTAAGGCGCGCCCAAGCCGGTGAAGGCCGGCACGAGGATCAGCCGCTGCCCCGGATCCGCGCGTTCGGCCAGCCCCTGCGTCTCGCCCGCGTCGCGGATCAGCCCCAGCCCGTCGCGCAGCCATTGCACCACCGCCCCGGCCACGAAGATCGACCCTTCCAGCGCATAAGTCGGCCGCCCATCCAGCTGATAGGCGATCGTGGTCAGCAGCCGGTTGTGCGACGTCACCGGCACATCGCCGGTATTGAGCAGCGCGAAACACCCCGTGCCATAGGTCGATTTCATCATGCCGGGGCGGAAACAGGCCTGCCCGATCGTCGCCGCCTGCTGATCGCCCGCCACCCCGAGTATCGGAACCGGATGCCCGAACAGATCGGCGCGGGTTTCCCCGAAATCATCCGCGCAATCGCGCAACTCGGGCAACATCTGCATCGGGATATCCAGAAGCGCGCAGATCTCGTCGCTCCAGCAGCCCTTGTGGATATCGTAAAGCATGGTGCGCGCGGCATTGGTGGCGTCTGTCACATGCGCCGCGCCGCCGGTCAGCTTCCAGATCAGCCAGGTATCGACCGTACCGAAAAGCAGCTCGCCCCGCCGGGCGCGGGCCCGCGCGCCCTCCACATTCTCCAGCAGCCAGGCCAGCTTGGTGCCCGAGAAATACGAATCCGGCAACAGCCCCGTACGCCCGGTGATCAGGGCCTCATGCCCCTCGTCGCGCAGCCTGCGGCACATGCCGGCAGTGCGCCGGTCCTGCCAGACGATGGCGTTATGGATTGGCGCGCCTGTTTCGCGGTCCCAGACCACGGTCGTCTCGCGCTGGTTGGTCAGCCCGATCGCGGCAATGTCGCCGGCGCGCAGCCCCGCGCGTTCGATCGCGGCACGGGCGGTCGCGGCGGTCGAACTCCACAGATCGGCCGGGTCATGCTCCACCCAGCCGCTGGCAGGATAATGCTGCGCGAATTCCTGCTGCGCCACGGCGCAGACCTTCATCTCCCCGTCGAAGATGATCGCCCGGCTCGACGTGGTGCCCTGATCGATGGCCAGTATGTGCCCCATTCCCCCCTCCGCCAGAAGCGCACACCACCGAACCAGACAACCTGCCCGCCCCTTCTTCTTGGCGGAAATATCCCCGCCGGAGGCGGCACCGCCCTCGCAAAACGGCGCTGCGGCAACAGTTTGCGCGCCAGCCCAGAAAACACCATCGGGCCCGCCCGATCAACTGCCGGCGCCGTCGGGCTTCAGCGCCCCCGCCTCACCGCCGCCGGCGCTGAAGGCGCGTTCCTTCAGCTTGCGGAACTTGTCCGACATGCCTTCGAGCCGGGCTTCCCATTCCGGGTTCGGCTCCTGGCCTTCGATGGTCTTGAAATAGGCCTGCAGCAGGCACGCCACCGCCAGCGGCTCAAGCACCGCGGCCTTGACCGACCAGGCGAAGATCACCGCAAGCAAGACCCCCATCGCCGACCACCCGTTGGGAAAGGCATTGGCGATCAGCGCCGCGGGCGCAAGCATGATGAAGAACAGCACGATCGACAGCCCATAAACAAACACCGTGATCCAGGCCGCGTTCTTGAGCATGGGCACATAGTTCTGCCCGTAAAGCACCAGCGCCCGGCGTGCCGATTCCCAGGGGTTGGTGGCGCGGGTGCGGATGCCATAGGCCAGGATCACCTCGTCGATGAAGCCCACCGCCACCCGCAGAAAGGCGCGCAATATGCTGATCAGCTGCTTCACGCCGGGGATCGGCAGAATGGTGAACACCCCGCGGATCAGGCCGGTGATCGCCCGCAGCACCCCCTTGATGAGCTGATCGACGGCAAACAGGATGCTGGCCTCGGCAAAGCGCTCTCGCACGATGGCCTGGGCATGGCCGATCTGGCTGCGCCCGTCAGGCATGGGCCGGTTGTCGATCAGTTCGACCATCACCGCGATATGCCCGGCCTTGACCATGTAAAGGATATATTCGCGCAGCCAGTACATCACGGCCATGACCACGACAAAACCGGTCAGCCCGCCGAAAAAGGTCGAACTGGCGCGAAAGCCCTCATCGCCCAGCGCGCCGATGCCCCAGCCGATCCCGGCGCCGGTGCCGGTAATCAGCACATAGGCCAGCGCCGCGCCAAAATAGACCCCCATGCGCAGCAGCACGAAGGGCAGTGTCTGCACCATCAGGCCAATGCTGCGGCCAAAGGAAAAATCCCACATCTGGCACCTCCTGCTGCCTCTGGCGTTTCTCGCTCGCGGCCAACCTAGGGCAACGGGGCGATGCGGCGCGCCCTCCAAATGCAGGGGGCGCAACCCGCCTGCGCGGCACGTCTGGTGCCTTCCTCGCGGATGGCTTGGCGCGCGCCCCCGCCGGCCCCCATCACCGAGCCCCCACGGGCGCAGAATTCCGCCCATGTTTCAGCCCTCTCGCTCTCTCGTGATGGATTGCGGGGTGCATCGGCCAGGGCACGTGCCTATATTCGCAACATGAAACGTCGCAGCCTTTTCCTCGCCCCGCTTCTTGCCGCCACGCTGGCCCTGCCGGCCTGGGCGGAGCCGATTTCGCTTGCCGAACTGTCGCGCTATTTCAATGATTTCACGACAGCGCGGACAGAATTCACCCAGATCAACCCCGATGGCACGATCTCGACCGGGACGCTCTACATCCACCGCCCCGGGCGGATGCGGTTTGAATACGATCCGCCGGATGACAGCCTGGTGATGGCCGGAGGCGGGCAGGTTGCCATCTTTGACGGCAAGTCCAACCAGGGGCCGACGCAATACCCGCTGCGCCGCACGCCGCTCAACCTGATCCTTGCGCCCAGCGTCGACCTTGGCCGCGACCGGATGGTTGTGGCGCACCGGCAGGAGGACAACACCACAGTCGTTGTCGCGCAGGATCCGGAAAACCCCGAATACGGCAATATCCGCCTGGTCTTCACCGCCGGTCCGACCGAATTGCGCCAGTGGCGCGTGACCGATGACGCCGGGCGCGAAACCACCGTCATCCTGGGCGGGCTGGAAACCGGCGTCGCGCTTTCAAGCGCCCTGTTCAGCATCACCCACGAGGCGGAAGACCGGCGGCAATAAGGCCCCGCCGCCTGGCTGTCGCGCGGGGCCGCCTCCGGTCAGGCCCGGCACGCCCTGAGCTGCGCATCATAGCGCACCGCGCGGTCGGCCACCCCGTCGGCCACGCGCAACAGCCAGGCCTTCGCGTTGTAGCTGCCGCGCGCAAAACCCGCGTGCCCCTCGTGATAGGCCAGATACTGGTTGCGCGCATCCCATTTTGCGATGCCGTTTCGCTGCTCGGTCTTGTTCATGTACCAGCCCATGAAATCGGTCGCATCGCGGATATCGTCACGCCGCGCCCTGCGATTGCCGGTTTCGCTCTGGTACTCTTCCCATGTGCCGTCGAGCGCCTGGCTGTACCCGTAGGCCGAGGATTGTCGGCCCATGGGGATCACGCCCAGCGAATACTGGAACGGTGTGCGTGCATCTCCGATAAAACGGCTTTCGGCGTGGATCGTGGCCATCTGCACCGGCACCGGCACGCCCCAGTTGCGTTCCGCCGCGCGCATGGCCCGCAGGTAATGAGGACGCTCGCGGACGATGCTGCAGGCATCGTCCAGATTGCTTGGTGCGCTGAATCTGCCGCCGCCCCCGCAGGATGCAAGCAACAGAAGTACGACCGCGTAGCGGAAGAACCTGCCCATGACTGCCTCTCGTCGTCTTTTTTGTTGGCTGCACCTTACAGCAATTTGCCGCATGGGGAAATTCGAAACCCCCCATGCCGCCCCGCTGCCGGGTTCAGAAATCCGCGAGCGATACAAACTTGCCCCGAGGGAAGCAGGAAAATACTATCGAATCGACATTCACAGACTGTTTCCAGCCGCACCCGCCGCACCCGATGGACATCGGGCCGGGATTGAGTCTAGTAAGGGGCTTGGGGGTTCTAACCATGCTGAAGAAGCGCGCGAAATATCATCTCGGGCAGGTTGTCCGGCACCGCAAACATCCGTTTCGCGGTGTGGTTTTTGATGTCGATGCGATCTTTTCCAACACCCAGGACTGGTACGACGCGATCCCCGAAGAAAGCCGCCCGGCCAAGGACCAGCCCTTCTACCATCTGCTGGCCGAGAACGATCAGAGCTATTACGTCGCCTATGTTTCCGAGCAGAACCTGGTGCCCGACGACACTGGCGAACCCGTCGATCACCCGGACCTGTCTGAACTTTTCGGCGATTTCCAGGACGGTTTCTATCCGCTTCAAGTTCAGTTGAACTGACCCGGCCCACGCGCCCGTGCCCGGCTGGCCCGCCGCCGGCGGCGGGCGGGGCTGCGGCACAACCATCATGCGCCGGCGGCCCTTGCAGAAGGCCCGCCGACAGCAGCAACCGAATGTCCGAGGGAGGTGTCCCGGCACCGCGCCACGTTGTGGGGGCTGTAAGCGCGGCACCGGGAGAAGCCATTCCAGCTACAGGTGAATGAACGCACCCCATTGCGGCAGCGGTAGGTTGGCCGCATGGCAAAATCATGACGCTGTTGTCGCAGACGAAACAGAACAGCTTGCAGGCACCAATTCGCATCAAATCGAAAACCGATTGCATGACCGGCAACTGCCCCGGCAACGCAATTACCCGGTGCAGGTCGCGTTTGATTGGCGGCCGCCCGGGCCACTTGCGGCCAAGGCATGCACCCGCCCGCCAAGCGGTGAACGCTTGGCACATCGGCCCGGCAGGCCCCCTGCACTCCATTCCTTCACTGTGGGTGAAATATCCTCGGGGGGTCCGGGGGGCAGACAGCCCCCCGGCCTGCCCCCCTGGCGCCGCTCCGGCGGGGAACGGCCCCGAAGTAAAGCATGGCATCGCCTTTCATGGCAGTGCCATGCCGGGATCGAGCGGAATGAGAAAGCTCAGCCGGTTGCGCCCCGGTTCCCGCCGGTAGTCAAGACGTCGCGTCAGGCTTCGGATCAGGAACCAGCCGAACCCGCCCTCCGGCAACTGATCGAGCGGCACGTCATGCAGCACCTGCCGGCCCAGCGGGGGCGTGCCATCAGGCATCGGAACGCCGTGGTCGACCACCTCGAAAGTCAGCCCGTCGGGAATGCGGCACACCCTGAGTTCCACCATGCCCGGCGCACCGGCATAGGCGTGCTCTGCGACATTGTTCAGAACCTCGGCCACCACCAGTTCGGTCGAGGCCGCGCGCTCCTGGCTCAGGATGACAGGGGCAAGTCGCGCCATCAGGCATTCGAGCGTCGCGCGCACGGTCAGCGGCTGACACAGAAATCGATGGCACATCAGCAAATGCGCGGCGCTGGCCGGGCCGGACTTTCCCTTTCCCCCGGTGGCGCAGGATGCCCGGGCACCGTCACCCCGCATGACGAGCCCCTCCGATATCCGCGGGAAGCGTGTCATGGATGGTAATGATGCTGTCCATCCGCGTCAGGCGGAACACCTTTGCCACCGAGGGGGACAGACAAGCCAGTTCCAGCCGCCGCTCGGGGCCGAGTATCTTCATCACCGTCACGATCGCGCCCAGCCCGCTGCTGTCGAGAAACTGGACCGATGACAGATCGAGCACGACGCGCGCGGCCGCGTCATCGATACCGGCGCGCACGGCTTCCTTGAAGGGGATGGCGCCGGCGGCGTCGATCCGCGCGGCCTGCACCCGCATCACGATGGCATCCGAATGCCTTTCGCTCACCAGTTTCATTCAGCCCGCTCCCCGGATCCAGTACGGGGGCGATGCTAGTGAGCAAGTATTACCAATTTGTTGCAGGTTGGCAGGACGCGGCTTACACGCGCGCGAAGGTCAGCGGCCCGCGCTATACATCCCTTCGTAGATCGGGATCAGCGTATCGACATCGAACAACGAAGAAACGCTGGTGCCGCTCCAGATATTCAGGATGGCCTGCGCGAAGATCGGCGCGGTCGGCACGATGCGGATATTGGGCGCCGCGCTCACCGCTTCGGTCGGCGCGATCGAGTCGGTGATCACGAGGCTCTTGAGCACCGAATTGGTGATCCGCCCCACCGCCGGCCCCGATAGCACGCCATGGGTGATATAGGCGTGAACCTCGCGCGCGCCCGCGCCCATCAGCAGGTCGGCCGCCTTGCACAACGTGCCGGCGGTATCGCAGATATCATCGACGATGATGCAGGTGCGGTCCTTCACATCGCCGATCACGGTCATCTCGGCCACTTCGCCGGGGCGGTCGCGCCGTTTGTCGACGATGGCAAGCTGGCTGCCGGTGCGCTTGGCCAGTTCGCGCGCCCGCGACACGCCGCCCACATCGGGCGAAACCACCGTCAGGCTGTCGAGCTGGTCGCGGAAATGATGTTCGACATCGAGCGAGAAAATCGGCGCGGCATAGAGGTTGTCGACCGGGATGTCGAAAAAGCCCTGGATCTGCCCGGCGTGCAGATCGAGCGTGAGCACCCGCTCGATCCCCGCCTCGGCGATCAGGTTGGCCACCAGCTTGGCCGAGATCGGCGTGCGCGCCCGCATCCGGCGATCCTGCCGCGCATAGCCGAAATAGGGGATCACCGCCGTGATCCGCGCCGCCGAGGAGCGCCGCAGCGCATCGGCGATGATCAGCAACTCCATCAGGTTGTCATTGGCGGGGTTCGAGGTGGACTGCACGATGAACATGTCCTCGCCGCGCACGTTCTCATAAACCTCGACGAAGATTTCCTGGTCGTTAAACCGTTCGACCCGCGCATCGACCAGGCTGACCGACATGCCCCTATGCAGCGACATGCGCCGCGCGATGGCTGTTGCAAGCGGTCGGTTGGCATTGCCGGAAATCAGCTTAGGTTCGGTGATCGCGGGCATTGGCGGCTGTCCTCTGAAAGTCTGGCGGCGACGGATTCGCGGCGTTGACACCGCTTATCACCCGGTTACGCTCTTGCAAACCTCGGCCAAAGGGAAAGGCAGACTCATGGCGCATATCGATTACTATCTCACGCCGCTCTCGCCCTGGGTTTACATGGCGGGGACCCGCCCGGCCGAAATCGCTGCCCGGAACGGGGCCACGATCACCTACAAGCCGCTCGACCCAGGCGCGCTGTTTCAGCGCACCGGGGGCAAGGTTCTCGCGGAACGGCACGAAAGCCGGCAAGCCTATCGCCTGCAGGAGCTGCGGCGCTGGTCGGCGCGGCTGGATATGCCGCTGACGCTCAAGCCGCGGCATTTTCCCACCAATGGCGCGCCGGCCAGCTATGCGATCATCGCCGCGCAGGCAGCGGGCGACGGCGACGTGGCGGCCCTGCTGCATGGGCTAGGCCGCGCCTGCTGGGCCGAGGATCGCGACATTGCCGATGACGCGGTGATCCGTGATTGCCTGGCGCAAGCCGGGTTCGACCCGGCGCTTGCCGATCACGGGCTGCTGGCCGGGGCCGAAACCTATGGCCGCAACCTCGAAGAGGGCATTGCCGCAGGGGTCTTCGGCATGCCGTTCTTCGTGGTCGGCGAAGAGCGGTTCTGGGGGCAGGACCGGCTGGACATGCTGGACGAACACCTCGCCGGCGCGGGCTGAGCGCCCCTGCCCCTCATCGGCGGACTGCCGAAAAGCGCCATGAGGCACGGGGCCGTGCCGCGAGACATCCCCCTGTTCGACGGTGCGAAATTCGCGAAAAGGGCCGCGCCGGTCCCTGGGCGGGCGCAGCGAGACGGCTGTGCCAGGCAGTTTATCCCTCAAGCCCGAGTGACCTGCCCGATGGGCGCAACATCGCAAATGCGCCCTCCCTCCCGAAGGGGCGGGCGCGGCCCGGGCTGCACGCCCGGGCCGGACTTGGCCGATGTGCCGGTTCGACGGCGCTAGCCGTGTGTCCTGGATGTCCAGTTCAACAGACTGTCAACCCCGCAGCAGCCCGACGAACCGCTCGATGTCGGCCTCGGTCGTGCTCCAGGAACAGACCAGCCGCGCGCCGATCTGCTGGTCATCGGGACCATCGAGCGTCGCATTCGGCGTGGTCATGTAATAGCTGGCGCCGGCCTCGCGTGCCCGCCGGTGGGCGCCACGCGGAAAGCTGGCAAAAAGCATGTTGGCCTCGACCGGATGCTCAAGGCGCAGCCCCGGCACATGGCCCAGCCCCTCAGCCAGCCGCGCCGCAGCAGCATTTGCCCGGCCCGCCAGCGTGAGCCAGAGATCGCCCTCCAGATAGGCCTCCATCTGTGCGGCCAGGTAGCGGTGCTTGGAAAACAGGTGCCCGCCGCGCTTGCGGCGCAGCTCGAACTCCCAGGCGCGGGCAGGGTCGAAGATCACCACCGCCTCGACGCCCATCAGCCCGTTCTTGGTGCCGCCGAAGCTGAGCACATCGATCCCGGCCTTCCATGTCAGTTCCGCCGGGGTGCAACCGGCGGCCACCAGCGCATTGGCAAAGCGCGCGCCGTCCAGGTGGCAGGGGATACCATAACGCCGCGCCACCGCCGTCAGCGCTGCCACATCCGCAGGGCTGTAGACAGTGCCCGCCTCGGTGGTGTTGGTCAGGCTTAGCATCCCGCGTTGCACATTATGCACGCCCACATGCTGCGCCGCGGCCAGCCTGGCCTCCAGCGTCTCGGGCGTGATGCGCCCGTGCTCGCCGTCCAGCAGTACCAGCTTGGCCCCGCCGGTGTAGAATTCGGGCGCGCCGCATTCGTCCTCTTCGATATGCGAATCGCGGTGGCAATAGACCGCCCCCCAGGGCGGGCAGAAGCAGGCCAGCGCCAGCGCATTGGCCGCGGTGCCGGTCGCCACCAGATAGACGGCAGCTTCGGGCGCCTCGAAGATGTCGCGGATGCGCGCGGCCACGCTTTCGGTCAGCGGGTCGTTGCCGTAGGCTGGCGCATAGCCTTCATTGGCGCGCTGCATGGCCTCGAACACCTGCGGCGGCACGGGCGAGTTGTTGTCAGAGGCGAAAAACATCACGGCTCCTCGTCGATCACATGGTCTTCCCAGTCTTCTTCGGGAACTTCGTATTCCGGCACGGTCCAGCCCCGCACCGACACCCCGGCGCGATGCACGCTTTCAGGATCACCGGTGCGCAGCGGGTGCCATTCGGGCAGCGATTTGCCCTCGAACAGCAGGCGATAGGCGCAGGTGCGTGGCAGCCAATAGGCGACATTGGCAATCGTGCCCGGCGTCAGCACCACGCATTCGGGAACAAGGCTCTTGCGGATCGCATATTGCCCGCAGCGGCAGGTTTCGCCGTCCAGCAACCGGCAGGCGACGCGGGTAAAAGCCACCTCCCCGGTGTCCTCGTCCTCGAGCTTGTTGAGGCAGCATTTGCCGCAGCCATCGCATAACGCTTCCCATTCGGCGCGGGTCATGCGCGCCATCGGGACGTTGCGCCAGAACTCCGGGCGCAGGCGATCGCGGGGGTCATCTCGGCGACTCATGGCCGGGCTCCTTGCGGCTCAGAGCGCATCGAGAATCTCGCGGGCGCGGGCGCAATCGGCATCCATCTGCTCGATCAGCGCCTCGACCCCGTCGAAACGCGCTTCGGGGCGCAGGAACTCGATCAGGCCGACGGAAAGATGCTGCCCATACAGATCGCCCGAGAAATCGAACAGGAAGCTTTCCAGGTTGGGCCGGTTGACCCCGAACATCGGCCGCACCCCCAGCGAAGCCGCGCCCTTGTAGCTGCCCGCATGCGGCCCGGTCAGCACATCGACCAGCACCGCGTAAATGCCCAGTCGCGGCAGATGCAGCCCCTCGACCGACATGTTGGCGGTCGGATAGCCCAGATCACGCCCGCGGGCCGCGCCTTTCTGGACCTCTCCGTCAATCCGATGCCAGTGCCCCAGCATCGCGGCCGCCTCGCGCGGTTTGCCTGCGGTGAGCGCGGCGCGGATCGCGGTTGAGGAGACCGCCCCCTCGCTGCCCTGGAGCAGCTCGGCGATGGTGACGCCAAAACCCATCTCGCGGCCGAACTCCACAAGCGTATCGGCCGAGCCCTTGCGCCCCGCGCCAAAGCGGAAATCAGCGCCCACGACCACATGCGCGGCCCCCAGCCCCGCGGCCAGGACATCGCGCGCGAAAGCTTCGGGCGGCAGCCCGGCAAGCCGCGCGTCAAAAGGCAACTCATACAGCAGATCGACGCCCAGCTTGGCCAGACGGTTGGCCCTGGTTTCCGCATTCATCAGCCGGAAAGGCGGCGTGGCGGGGGCGAAGAACTCGCGCGGGTGCGGCTCGAAGGTCATCACGCCCAGGGGCGCATCGGCCGCCTTGCGGGCAATGTCGATCACATGCTGGTGCCCCAGGTGCACGCCATCGAAATTGCCCACGGCGATGGTGGCGCCGCGGGCGGTCTTGTCCAGCCCGGTCCAGTCGCGAACGATCCGCATGATCCCCCTTGGGCGGGGCACCCCGCCGGGTCAGTCGAACTTGCGGCTTGGTGCCAGAACCAGCGCCTCGCCCTTGAGAACGGTGGTATCGCCCACGGCGCAGCGACATTCAAGGGTGACACGGCGGCGGGCATGGTCGATCTGCATCACCGTCACCTCGGCCAGAACCTGATCGCCGGGGCGCACCGGCGCGGTGAATTTCAGCGTTTGCCCCAGATAGACCGAGCCATGTCCGGGCAGCTGCTCGCCGATCACCGCCGAGATCAGCGCGGCGGTCAGCATTCCGTGGGCGATGCGGCCCTCGAAAATCGTGTCCTGCGCATAGGAGTCGTCCAGATGCACCGGGTTGCAGTCGGTCGAGACCTCGGAAAAGAGCGCGATATCGCGATCCGTCACCTGCTTGCGCAGCGACCGGCGCATGCCGATCTCGATATCCTCGATGCAGACCGTGCCGCGTGGCAGGTTGTCGATGGGCTGGGCCGAGAGCATATCGCACCTCCGGGGGATTATGTTGCAGTGCAGCATAATAATCTTCGCACCCGCAGCAATCAACAACGCGGCGCAACAAATTTCGCATCTATCGCGGAAAGTTGTAATTTTGTTTCTTTAGGTCACATCACCGCAGGAAACCGATGGTGTATCGGGGCGCGTAATCCTGCCGGGCCAGATAGGTCTCGAGCAACACGGGATCGGGCTGCCTGTTGGTGCCGGTTTCGCGCGCGGCAAGCCCGCCTGTCACGAAAACCGCATCGATATCTTCCAGAACGGCGCCCTTGATATCGGTCGCCATACCATCGCCCACCGCAAGAATCCGGCTGGCCGAGACCTCCACGCCCAGTGCATCCAGCCGCCGGCGGGCAAGGTCGTAGATCGGCGGATGGGGCTTGCCGAAATAGAGGCTCTCGCCGCCCATTTCGTCATAGAGCGCGGCCAGCGCGCCGGCACAATAAACCCTTGTGTCGCCCCGATCGACCATGATGTCGGGGTTGGCGCAAAGCAGTTTCAGCCCGCGCGCCTTGGCCTTGAGAAAAGTGGGGCGGTAATCTTCGGGGATTTCCCCCTCCTCATGGAAGGGGCCGGTGCAGACGATGCCCTCGGCCTCGTCAAGGCTCACCCGTTCGATTTTCAACGGATCGCTCACCCCCTCGGGCGGGTCGGTGAAGAAATTGTCGTCCTTCTCGGGGCCGAGGTGCCAGACCCGCTGCCCGACAACACCGCCGAACAGCCCTGCCCGCGCGGCATCGCCCGAGGAAACGATTGCGTCATAAACGTCGCGCGGCACGTCCATCTCGGCCAGTTGCTGCGCTACCCCCGCCGCCGGGCGCGGCGAGTTGGTCAACAGCACCACCTTGCCGCCCCGCGCGCGATACGCTTGCAGCGCCGCGACCGCCTCGGGGTATGGCGTCAGCCCGTCATGCAGACACCCCCAGAGATCGCAAAGCAGAGCGTCGTAATCGCCGGAAACCTCGGCGAGGGTCTCGATGATGCGGGTCATTCGGGCGGCTCCGGTTTGCGGTGAAAACGCAGCGCCTGATCGCACGGCACTGCGACGACGCTTGCTGCGATCAGACCGACAGCACCGGGATGATCTGTTTCTTGCGGCTCATCACACCGGGCAGGACGACCGTATCGCCCGCGACCGCCGCGCCAAAGCTTTTCTCGGCAATCGCCTTGATCCGGTCATTGGGCACCAGCAGCGTGGCCTCCTCGCGCAGGATATCGACGACGAACAGCAGCACCTCGTCGACACCATCCTCGGCGGCGACGGATTTCATCGTCTCCATCAGCCCTGCCTTGCGATCCAGCACCACCTTGGGCGCTGTGGTTTCCAGCACCGAAACCCGCAGCTTCACGCCGCCCACGGCGAATTCCTTGGAATCCATCCGCAGAAGTTCGGCATCCGAGAAAGCCGAGACATCGGATTTCGCCGCGAACAACTCTTCGGCATAATCGGGAATGGCGATGCCCAGCTCTGCTGCCAACTGCTCGGCCACGGCGCGGTCGTGGGCGGTGGTGGTGGGCGAGCGGAATTCCAGCGTGTCGGACAGGATGCAGGACAGCATCGCGCATTTGACCGGATCGGGCATCTTCGCGGCGGCGTCACCCATCAAGTCGAACATGATCGTCGCGGTGCAGGCCAGCGGCCGGATGATCACGTCGATAGGGCCTTTGGTTTCCAGACCACCGGTCAGCTTGTGGTGGTCGATGATGGCGCGGATGTCGGCCTTGTTGATGCTGGCGGGCAGCTCGGCCGGGTTGTTGGTATCGACGATCACCACAGGCTCGCCCTCGGTGATATCGGCGATGATCTCGGGCTTTTCCAGGCCCCAGCGGCGCAGCACGAAGGCGGCCTCGGTGTTTGGCTCGCCCAGTAGGACGGGCTTTGCCTGCAGGCCCAGAACCTCGTTCAGATACCAGGCCCAGATGATGGGCGAGCCGGTGGAATCGGTGTCGGGCGACTTGTGGCCAAAGACCTTGATCATGGGAATGTTTCCGATGTTTTGGGCAGATTTTGCGGCCTTATAGGGGCTGGCGCCGGGATTGTCACGGGGGCGGGAAAATGCGATGCGGAGCATCGGATCAGGCCGGCCGCCGCAGGCGAGTCATGCCCTGCCGGCACGCCCGCCGGCACGTCGGAAAATTTTTCATCCCCGCCCCCCGTTGACACTGCGCCGCAGCTTACCTATCTCGGCGTCGTTAGCACTCATCAAGAGAGAGTGCTAATCCCATTCAACCTGGAACCTGAGGGAGTTCTCAGATGGCATTCAAACCCCTGCATGACCGTGTGCTCGTGCGTCGCGTCGAAAGCGAAGAGAAGACCAAGGGCGGGCTGATCATTCCCGACACCGCCAAGGAAAAACCCTCCGAGGGCGAAATCGTTTCGGTCGGTGACGGCGCGCGCAAGGAATCGGGCGAGCTGATCGCACCGTCGGTCAAGGCCGGCGATCGCGTGCTGTTCGGCAAGTGGTCGGGCACCGAGGTCACGATCGATGGCGAAGAACTGCTGATCATGAAGGAAAGCGACATCCTCGGGATCATCGGCTGATCGCCCCGAGGCTGTTCTTCTTGCGTAACATATTCCAGACAACCAGGAGCAAGCAATCATGGCTGCCAAGGACGTCAAATTCGATACCGATGCCCGCAACCGCATGATGAAGGGTGTCAACACCCTCGCCAACGCGGTCAAGGTGACGCTGGGCCCCAAGGGCCGCAACGTGGTGCTCGACAAGAGCTTCGGCTCGCCCCGCATCACCAAGGACGGCGTCACCGTCGCCAAGGAGATCGAGCTTGAGGACAAGTTCGAGAACATGGGCGCGCAGATGGTCAAGGAAGTGGCCAACCGCACCAATGACGAAGCCGGCGACGGCACCACCACCGCCACGGTGCTGGCCCAGGCCATCGTCAAGGAAGGCATCAAGGCCGTCTCCGCCGGGATGAACCCGATGGACCTCAAGCGTGGCATCGACCTGGCCACCACCAAAGTCGTCGAGGCGATCAAGGCCGCGGCGCGCCCCGTGAACGACAGCGCCGAGGTTGCGCAGGTCGGCACCATCTCGGCCAATGGCGAGGCCGAAATTGGCCGCCAGATCGCCGATGCGATGCAGAAGGTCGGCAACGAGGGTGTCATCACCGTCGAAGAGAACAAGGGCCTGGAGACCGAGACCGAGGTCGTCGAAGGCATGCAGTTCGACCGCGGCTACCTGAGCCCTTATTTCGTGACCAACCCCGACAAGATGATCGCCGATCTGGATGACTGCCTCATCCTGCTGCACGAGAAGAAGCTCAGCTCGCTGCAGCCGATGGTGCCGCTTCTCGAGCAGGTGATCCAGTCGCAAAAGCCGCTGCTGATCATCGCCGAGGACGTCGAAGGTGAAGCGCTGGCCACGCTGGTGGTCAACAAGCTTCGTGGCGGGTTGAAGATCGCCGCCGTCAAGGCGCCGGGCTTCGGCGACCGCCGCAAGGCCATGCTGCAGGACATCGCGATCCTGACCGGCGGCCAGGTCATCAGCGAAGACCTGGGCATGAAGCTGGAAAATGTCGGCATGGACATGCTCGGCAAGGCCAAGAAGGTCACCATCACCAAGGACGAAACCACCATCGTGGACGGGCTTGGCGAGAAGGCCGAGATCGAGGCGCGCGTCACCCAGATTCGCCAGCAGATCGAGGAAACCACCTCGGACTACGACAAGGAGAAACTGCAGGAACGCTTGGCCAAGCTGGCTGGCGGCGTTGCGGTGATCCGTGTTGGCGGCATGACCGAAACCGAGGTGAAAGAGCGCAAGGACCGCGTCGATGACGCCCTGAACGCAACCCGCGCGGCCGTGCAGGAAGGCATCGTCGTCGGTGGCGGCGTTGCGCTCATCCAGGGCGCCAAGGCGCTTGACGGTCTCACCGGCGCCAATTCCGACCAGAGCGCCGGCATCAACATCGTGCGCAAGGCGCTCGAGGCCCCGCTGCGCCAGATCGCCGAAAACGCCGGCGTTGACGGTTCGGTCGTGGCTGGCAAGATTCGCGAATCGGACGACCTGAAGTTCGGCTTCAACGCGCAGACCGAAGAATATGGCGACATGTTCAAGTTCGGCGTGATCGACCCGGCCAAGGTCGTGCGCACCGCGCTGGAAGACGCCGCGTCGGTCGCCGGCCTGCTGATCACTACCGAAGCCATGATCGCCGACAAGCCCGAGCCGAAAGGCCAGGGTGGCGGCGGCGGCATGCCCGACATGGGCGGCATGGGCGGCATGGGCGGCATGATGTAAGCTGCCCGGACAGCCAGAAAACGGGAAAGGGGGCCAATGCGGCCCCCTTTTTCATTGCCGGGTGCCAGCCGCCAATGAGATGCTGCGCCATGCGACTGTTCCTGGTCTCGTCCCTCGTCATGGTCTTTTTTGCGGCGAACTCGCTGCTCAACCGGCTGGCACTGGCAGAGGAAGCCATCGGCGCGGCCGAGTTCGCCGCGATCCGCCTTGCATCAGGAGCGCTCATGCTGGCCGGGATCATCGCCGTGCGCGACCGTCACCTTCGGGCGCTGCGTCGAGCAGACCCCTGGGGCGTGGCCGGGCTCACGCTCTACATGCTGGGGTTTTCCTTCGCCTATCTGTGGCTCGACGCCGGGCTTGGCGCGCTGATCCTGTTTGGCGGCGTTCAGATCACGATGTTTGCCGGCGCCTTGCTTCGCGGCGAGACGCTCGCGCCCCGGCGGATCGGCGGCGCGGCGATGGCTCTTGCCGGGCTGGCATGGCTCACCAGCCCGGCCGGCGCCGCGCCCTATCCGGTCGGCGCGGCGCTGATGGCTGCCGCGGCGCTGGGTTGGGGGATCTATTCGCTGCGCGGTGCACGCGCAGGCGACGCGCTGGCGGCCACGGCAACCAATTTCCTGTGGGCCACCCCGTTCGCGGTGCTCGCCATGCTGGCCTTTGCCGGCACGGTGGCGACCAGCCTGCCGGGCATCGGCCTTGCCATTCTGTCCGGGGCCGTAACTTCAGGCTTGGGTTATGCGCTGTGGTATGCGGTGCTGCCGCATCTCGCCGCCTCGGCGGCGGCAGTGGCGCAACTGACAGTGCCGGTAATCGCGCTGGCGGGCGGAGCACTACTGCTGGGCGAACCCCCCAGCCTGCCCGCCATGCTTGCGGCAGCCGTCGTGCTGGGAGGCGTGGGACTTGCGCTGACATCGCGCCTGCGCTGACGCGCGTCAAGCCCGCGCGCCCCGCGTTGCTTCAATGTACGCTGACCGGCGCCAGATCATTCTGTCGCGCAAGCACGAAGGCCAGCCGCCTGTCTGCCACCAGCGCAAGGCGCTCGCCATCGGCATCATGCACGGCGTAAAGCGTTTTCATCCCTTCGGCTTCGCGGCGCAGCTCGTCGGGCAGGTCGCTCACCGCGACCGCGCGCACGTAGACGATCGGCGCCTCGTCCGACACGTTGGGCAGATTTATCTTGCTGTTCATCACAACCCCCCCCTTACGCCCTGCCAATTTCGATCCGCCGCACGGTCGGCTTGGGCACAGCCCGGCGCAGATCGATATGCAGCAATCCGTTCTCAAGGACCGCCCCGGCAATTTCCACGCCCTCGGCCAGCACAAAGCTGCGCTGAAACGCCCGCGAGGCAATACCGCGATGAAGATAGACGCGGCTTTCGTCGTCATCGTCCGACTGACGCCCGCGGATCATAAGCTGACGATCTTCAAGCGTGATGCTCAGCTCGTCCTCGCGAAACCCGGCCACGGCCAGGGTGATGCGATAGGCGTTTTCGCCCGACTGTTCGATATTGTAGGGGGGGTAGCCTTCGCTGCCCGTCTTGGCGCTGCGCTCGACCAGCCGGTCAAGCTGCTCAAACCCCAGAAGAAACGGGTGCGTGGCAAAAGTATGTCTCGTCATCTGGCAAGCCCTTGGTAAAGCGACGTTGCATGTCCGGCCCCGTCATGGCGACCGTCCCGAAAGATATGGTAAGGCCCCGGCAAACCTGCAAGCCCCGTGCCCCGACAACACCCCGCACGCCGTCTGACGCGCGCCCCTGCCGCGTCCCCCGCCATTCTTCAACGGGAACTGGAACGGATGCGCGCATTGGCCTATACTCTGCCCCGAAGGCAGCCCAGCGAAAGTGCCCCCAGATGTCAGCGACCGGAGTGCAGAAAATGGCCTTTGCCCTGCTGGTGCTGCTGGTGCTCTACGTCGCCTTTGCCGGGGGGCGCTGATGGCACGCAGAATCGGCGGCAAATACAGCCCGCCTCGCCAGGGCGCCGATAGCGCGCCCCCGGTCGTGCCGCGCCCGTCGCGGATCGGCGCACGCGCCAATCTTATGTTCCTTTTGCCCCTGCCCTTCGCGATCACGGCCTTTCTCGGCACACCCGCGGGCATGGCGCTCGATCTTCTGGCCTTCGGCGTGCTGATGCTTTCGGCCTGGCTCACCCGCGAGGGGCTGCGCGCCGAAGAAGCCTATGACGCACGCCGCGTAGCAAAGCGCCCGGCCATTCCGCGCAAGATCTTCGGCTCGGGGCTGATGGGGCTGGGGCTGGCGCTGGGAGGCTACGCACCGGGTGGCGACCTGGCCGCGCCAGTGATCTTTGCGCTTTTCGGCGCGGCGCTGCATTTCATCTCGTTCGGCCCCGACCCGCTGCAAGACAAGGGCACCGAGGGGCTCGACTCGTTCCAGACCGATCGTGTTGCCCGTGCCGTCACCGAGGCCGAGGCGCACCTGGCCGCAATACAGCAGCACATAAGGGCGTTGGGCGACCGCCGGCTTGCGGATCGCGTGGCCGATTTCTCAGGCCAGGCGCGCGTCATGTTCCGCGCAGTCGAGGATGACCCCCGCAGCCTGACCGCCGCGCGCCGCTATCTGGGCGTCTACCTTCTGGGCGCGCGCGACGCGACCGAGAAGTTCGCCGCCCTTTACGCGCGCCGCAGCGACGCGCAGGCACGACAGGATTATGAGGCGCTTCTGAGCGACCTTCAGGAAAATTTTGCCGCCCGCACCGAAGCATTGCTTGCCAATGACCGCACCGCACTCGACATTGAAATGGAAGTATTGCGCGAACGCCTTGCCCGTGAAGGGCTGCGCCCCGAAGCCGAGACTGACGCCGCCGCGCGCTAGATTACCGGCCGCCCGGCCCGCAACCGAAAGGATCCTCAGATGGCTGATGACACCCGCGCCAAGGCTGCCCAGGAACAGGCCGAAATCACGGCCCTCAGCGAAGCAGCCCTGCCCGAGCCGGAGGCAGAGCTGCCAGCGCTTGACGCTGCCCCGCCCGAGCGCGCCCGCGAAATCCGCACCCGCATGGACGAGATCGACCTGGGCAATTCCGGCTCGATCATAGGGTTCGGCGCCCGCGCCCAGGCCGACCTGCAGCAGATCAGCCAGGCGATGCTTTCGGATGTGAAGAACAAGGATATCGGCCCCGCAGGCGACAGCCTGGGCGAGATCGTCTCGACGCTCCGCGGCTTCTCGGTCAACGAACTCGACGGCCGGCGTCAGCCCAGCTGGTGGGAACGCCTGACCGGCCGCGGCGCGCCCTTCGCGCGCTTTCTCGCCCGTTACGAGACCGTGCAGGCGCAGATCGACCGGATCACCGAGGGGCTGCTCGGCCACGAGCACCAGTTGCTCAAGGACGTCAAGGCGCTCGACAAGCTCTATGAAAAGACGCTGGCCTTTTACGATGAGCTGGCGCTCTACATCGCCGCGGGCGAAGCCAAGCTGAGAGAACTGGAGTCCGAGACTATCCCCGAACTTGCCGGAAAAGCCGACAACGCCAGCGAGGAAGACGCCGTGATGGTCGCGCAGGAACTGCGCGACCTGCGCGCCGCGCGCGACGATCTGGAGCGCCGCGTACATGACCTGAAGCTGACGCGGCAGGTGACGATGCAGGCGCTACCCTCGATCCGGCTGGTGCAGGAAAATGACAAGTCGCTGGTGACGCGGATCAACTCGACGCTGGTCAACACCGTGCCGCTTTGGGAAACGCAACTGGCCCAGGCGCTGACCATCCAGCGCTCGCGCGAGGCCGCCGAAGCCGTGCGCAAGGCCGCCGACCTGACCAACGATCTGCTGACCTCCAATGCCGACAACCTGCGCGAATCGAACCGCATCGTACGCGAAGAGATGGAGCGCGGCATCTTCGATATCGATGCCATCCGCAAAGCCAACGATTCGCTGATCGCCACCATCGAGGACAGCCTGCGCATCGCCGAGGAAGGCAAGGCGCGCCGCGCCAGCGCCGAAAAGGAACTGACCCAGATGGAATCGGAACTGCGCAGCGCCCTGGCCAAGGCCAGCACCGGCAAGGCCGCGCAAGAGGGGCGGACGGGGTAGAGCATATGCAACAGACAGCCGAGATCACGGCATGATGCGGCGTGCGGGAGTGCTCAAAGGCCTCGGCGCCGCCGGGATTCTGGCGGCCTTGGCTGCTTGCGAAGGGTTTCTTGAGCCGCCCGCAGGCCCTGCCCCGCCGCCGGCGCGGCCCGAGGCCGAAGCGCCCGCGCCGCCCTCGCCGGCAAGCGAAGCCATCCGGCAGTATTTCGCCACGCAGGAGGCCGCCCTGCTGGCACGCGGCTTTCTGCGCACCGATGGCGGCGGCGATGACACGCCCTTCACCACCAACATGCTGGTGAACAATTTCGTGCGCGTCGCACTTTACGACGAATACACCGAAGTGGGCGGCCGCCTGGTGCAGCGCGCCAGCCCCGCGCCACTGCGCCGCTGGACGGCGCCGGTGCGTATGCGCCTTGAATTCTCGCCCAGCGTGCCCGCGGATCAGCGCCGGCGCGACACCGAAGACGTGCGCGCCTATGTGGCGCGGCTGGCCACGCTGACCGATCACCCGCTCACCCTGCTCGACAGCAGCGCAAGCCGCAGCGCCGCCAATTACCACATCCTCGTATTCGACGAGGACCAGCGCCGCGATTTCGGCGAGGAATTGCAGCAGATGGTGCCCGGGATCGATCCGCTGGCGGTGCGCACCATCACCAACCTGCCGCGCTCGGTCTCCTGCATTGTGCTGGCATTTTCACGCGGCGGCACCAACACCTACAGTCAGGCCGTTGCGGTGATCCGGGCCGAACTGCCCGATCTGACGCGGCTTTCCTGCTATCACGAGGAACTGGCGCAGGGGCTCGGCCTGCCCAACGATTCCGACCAGGCGCGCCCCTCGATCTTCAACGATAACGAGGAATTCGCTCTGCTCACCCGGCATGACGAGTTGCTGCTGCGCATCCTCTATGATCGCCGCCTGCGCCCCGGCATGCGCGAGGACGAGGCCCGCCCGATCGTGCGGCGCATTGCATCGGGGCTGCTGGGCGGCGAAAGTTGAAACAAGGCCCGCAACCGGGCCGCGCGGCCTGAACCCGGCGAATGCAACGGCTTCCGCCCCGCGGCACATGGCGGGCGCGCACAGGAGGGAAAGAGATGGTCTTCAGCTTTCTCAGGGGCGAATTCATCGATGTCATCGAATGGACCGATGATTCGCGCGACACCATGGTCTGGCGGTTCGAGCGCCACGGCAACGCCATCAAGTACGGCGCCAAGCTGACGGTGCGCGCCTCCCAGGTGGCGGTGTTCGTGCATGAAGGCCAGCTTGCCGACATCTTCGAGCCGGGCCTCTACCAGCTCGAAACCAACAACATGCCGATCATGACGACGCTCCAGCACTGGAGCCACGCGTTCAACTCGCCCTTCAAGTCGGAAATCTACTTCATCAACACGCGCCGCTTCACCAACCTCAAATGGGGCACCAAGAACCCGGTGATGCTGCGCGACCCCGAATTCGGCCCCACCCGGCTGCGCGCCTTCGGGTCCTATACCATCCGCATCACTGACCCCGCGCGCTTCATGACCGAGATCGTCGGCACCGACGGTCATTTCACCCAGGACGAGATCGCGCTCCAGATCCGCAACATCGTGGTGCAGAAGTTTTCCCGCGCGGTGGCCGCCAGCGGCATACCGGTGCTCGACATGGCCGCCAACACGCGCGAGCTGAGCGCGATCATTGCCGAGGCCATCTCGCCCACGCTCACCGAATACGGGCTGGAAATGCCCGAGCTCTACATCGAGAACATCTCGCTGCCCGAAGCGGTGGAAAAGGCGCTCGACAAACGCACCTCGATGGGCGTGGTGGGCGATCTGGACAAATACGCCAAGTTCGCCACCGCCGAGGCCATGCAGGCCGCCGCAACCACCGAAGGCGGCGGCATGGGCAGCGGCCTCGGGGCCGGGCTTGGCATGGGGATGGGCATGACCATGGCCGGGCAGATGGCCCAGCAGCCGCAATCCGGCGCGCAGCCCCCCGCCCAACCGGGCGCGGCCCCGCCTCCGCCGCCCCCACCGCCCGCACAGACCCTCTGGCATATCGCCGAGAACGGCCAGACCAGGGGCCCCTTCGGCACCGATGACCTAGCGCGCATGGCCGCGGCCGGCCAGATCACCCGCGACACGCTGGTCTGGACCGAAGGCCAGGCCGGCTGGGAAAAGGCGGGCGCGCTGCCCGCGCTTGCCCATCTCTTTTCCGCGGCCCCGCCACCGCCCCCACCGGCACCGGGCTGACCCGCCCCTTCACTGTGATAAAAATATCCCCGCCGGAGGCATCCATCCCCGCAAGGGGCGCGCACATGCCCCGCCTTGCACGCATCGCCTGAAACATGCCCGAAACGCCCAGCCAGACCCGACAGGAACACCGCTTTCCCTGCGCCCGGTGCGGCGCCAATCTGCGGTATGCGCCGGGGCAGATATCGATGCGCTGCAGCTATTGCGGCCATCAGCAGGAAATCCCCGGCGTCGATGATGCCACCCGCAAGGCGGCCATGCGCCCGCTCGATCTGCACAAGACGCTTGGCCGCGCCCTGCCCGAACAGACGATCGAGGAAACCCGCGTCCTCTCCTGCCCGAATTGCGGCGCGCAGGTGGAGTTCGACCGCGATGTGCATTCAGCCGAATGCCCCTTCTGCGCGACACCGGTCGTCACCGATACCGGCAAGCACCGTCATATCAAGCCACAGGCTGTGCTGCCCTTCACCCTGACCGAAGCCGACGCGCGGGCTGCCTTTCGCAAATGGCTGGCGGGGCTGTGGTTCGCGCCCAACGGGCTGAAGAAATTCGCCCGCCGCGATCACCGCCTTGCCGGGGTCTACGTGCCTTACTGGGCCTTCGATGCCGATACCCGCAGTCAGTATCACGGCGAACGCGGCACCTATTACTACACCGGCACCGGCAAGCGGCGGCGCCGGCGCACCCGCTGGCGGCGGGTTTCAGGCCAGGTCTCGCGCCGGTTCGAGAACCTGCTGATCATGGCCTCGCGAAGCCTGCCGCGGCGCTACGTGCGCGCGCTGGAGCCGTGGCACCTGGACGCGCTGGAAGCATATGACCCGCAATTCATCGCCGGGTTTCGGGCCGAAGGGTATACTGTCGCGCTCGATGAAGGGCATGGCCTGGCACAGGAGCGGATGGATGAAATCATCCGCGAGGACGTGCGCCGCGACATCGGCGGTGATGCGCAGCGCATCCACAGCCTCGACACCACCACCGCGAACGAACGATTCCGGCATCTGCTGCTGCCGCTCTGGGTGGCGGCCTATCGCTATCGCGGCGAAAGCTACCGTTTCGTGGTGAACGCACAGACCGGCAAGGTGCGCGGCGAACGCCCCTGGTCAGCCTGGAAGATCGCCTTCGCGGTGCTGGCCGGGTTGCTCGCATTGGCCGGGTTCGCCTATCTGACCGAGGTCATGTAAGGCGCCCGTGCGTGTCTCTTCGGCCTACTGATCCAGCCAGATCGTCACTGGCCCGTCATTGACCAGCCGCACCTTCATGTCGGCGGCGAATTCGCCCGTGGCGACCTCGATGCCCAGTGCATGAAGGCTTTGCGCGAAATGCTCATAGAGCGCCTTGCCTTGCTCGGGCGGCGCGGCCGAGGAAAAGCCGGGGCGATTCCCGCGCGAGGTATCCGCGGCAAGGGTGAACTGGCTGACCACCAGCGCCGCGCCGCCAGTGTCGCGCAGCGACAGGTTCATCTTGCCGCCCGCGTCGCGAAAGATGCGCAGCCGCGCGATCCGGCCCGCCAGGGCCTCGGCGCGGGCCTCGTCATCGCCCTGCATCGCGCAGACCAGCACCAGCAGCCCCGGCCCGATGCTGCCGACCGCGGCACCATCGACCTGCACTTCGGCCTCGCTCACACGCTGGATCAGGGCGCGCATGGCGCAACCTTGAGCCGGGGTGTTTCGGGCCTGGTCATACGGATGGCCAGTGTCATTCTGCTTGCCTGCCTCTCCCACTCAGCCGGGATACACCCGCAACCTGCCCGCACCGGCTTGGGCGGTCAAGACGGACAAGGCACACCGCAGGTTACAATCACGCGCGATGCAGGCCGCGACCACTCGTCCATCTTGACGCAGGTCAATGACAGACTCATCTAAACGGCGCATCCAACAAGCACTGCGGAAAATCTCGTGAAAGGAAGTTCAACATGGTTGACAAGCATTTCGTTTCCGATTTCTGGCCGCAGGTCTTCGAGCCGCTGCGGCAGATGGGCTCGCGCCTGGCCGAGTTCGCCGCACCCGCGTCTGAGGCCTCTTCGGACGAGGGCACCTATCGCATCGCGCTAGAGTTGCCCGGTGTTGCCGAAGAGGACATCGACATCAGCGTCGATGGCGGCGTGATGACGGTCAAGGGCGAGAAGAAAACCGAGCGCGAAGAGAAAACCGACACCTGGTATTTCAGCGAACGCCGCTACGGTGCATTCTCGCGCAGCTTCCGCCTGCCCGATGACGCCGACCCCGAGAACATCTCGGCCGCGCTGAAGGACGGGGTGCTGACCGTGACCCTGCCGCGCAAGGCATCGAAATCGCCCAGCTCGAAAAAGGTGCCCATCAACCGGGGCTGACACAACGGCTACGGGGCGCCGGACAGGCCCAGGAAACGGGCGCGCCGCGGCAACTGCTTCGGCGCGCTTTTCATGGACAATTGCGGACGGCCCCTACACCCGGCGCGCCCGCGACCAGAAGCGCAGCATCAGCAGGCTGCCCGCCAGCACCAGCCCGACCACAAGCCCCGCCCAGACCCCCATGCCGCCATATCCCAGTCGGATACCCAGAAGCCAGCTTGCCGGAATACCGATCAGCCAGTAGCTGATCGCCGCCATGATCATCGGCACCCGCGTGTCCTGCATCCCCCGCAACAGCCCCAGCGCCACGACCTGCGCACCATCGGCAAGCTGAAACACCGCGGCCACGGCCAGCAGACCCACGCCGATGGCGATGACCTGATCGCGCGCGGGGTCTTCCGGGGTCAGGAACAGGCCGGTCATCTGTGCAGGAAAACCCAGATAGACCACCATCGTAAGCAGCGCGAAACAGACCGACAGCGCCACCGCCATCAACGCACCGCGCCGCAGCGCCGTGCCGTCGCCCCGCCCCATCGCACTGCCCGCGCGCACGGTCGCGGCATTCGACAGGCCCAGATGCACCATGAAGACGATCGAGGTGATCTCGATCGCGATGCCATGGGCGGCCAGTTCATGCGTGCCCAGCCAGCCCATCAGGATGGCACTGGCCGCAAACAGCCCCGACTCGGCCAGGTTGGTCAGCGAGATCGGCCAGGCCAGCCGGAAAAGCCGCCAGAAGCCGGGCCAGTCGGGCCGCCAGAGCCGCAGAAACAGCGCGTGCGCGCGCAGCTCGGGCAAAAGCCCGGCATAGGCCACCAGCAGCCCGATCGAGAAAAGCTGCACGATCACCGAGCCAATGGCCGCCCCGCGCAGCCCCAGCGCGGGCACGCCGAGATTGCCGAAGATCAGCACCCAGTTGAGCAGTATGTTCAGCAGCGCCGCCACCACCGTGACCCACAGCACCATCTGCGCGCGCTCGAGCGCGGCCAGATAGCTTTTCAGCACCATCACCAGCAGCGCGGGCGCCATGCCCCAGCCCATGATGCGCAGATATTCCTGCGTCAGCGCGGCGATCTGCGGCTCCTGCCCTGCGGCCACCAGCAGCGGCCCCGACCACCACATCACCGGCATGACTGCGCCCGAAAACAGCACCGATTGCCACAGCCCCATGCGGGTGATGCGCCGCAACTCGGCGGTTTCGCCTGCGGCATTGGCATGGGCCACCATCGGCATCACCGCCCAGGCGATGCCAGCCCCCATGACGAAGAGCGTGAAGAACAGCATCGCCCCCAGCACCGCCGCCGCCAGCGCCTCGACCGAGAACCAGCCCAACATCAGCGTATCGGTCACCTGAAGCGCAACCTGCGCCAGATGGCTGCCGATCAGCGGCAAGCCCAGCACCAGCACTGCGCGGCCATGGCTGCGCAGGGTGTTGTCGGCAGGTGGTGATACGGCGCGCGGGCTCATCCTGTCCGAGTAGCCGAGCCCCCCTGGGCGCACAAGCGCCATGGCGCGCAGCCAGCGGGCGGCCGCAGAGCAGCCGCCGACCCGCGCCGCCGCCCGTTCATTGCTTGAGCGCCAGCGCGGGCGAGAGCACGTCGATCCCCAGCGCGCGGCCCACGGCATAATAGGTCAGATGCCCGGAATGGACATTCAACCCGTTCAGCAGGTTGGGGTCATCCTCGCAGGCCTGGCGCCAGCCCTTGTCGGCCAGCGCCAGCATGAAGGGCATGGTGGCATTACCCAGCGCGATGGTCGAGGTGCGTGCAACCGCGCCCGGCATGTTGGCCACGCAGTAATGCATCACGCCATCGACCTCGTAGATCGGATCGGCATGGGTGGTCGGACGCGAGGTCTCGAAACAGCCGCCCTGGTCGATCGCCACATCGACAATCGCCGCGCCCGGCTTCATTTGCGGAAGTTGCGCACGCGTGACCAGCTTGGGCGCCGCCGCACCCGGGATCAGCACCGCGCCGACAACCATGTCGGCCTCGGGCAGCAACTCGGCCAGGTTGGCCTGGCTGGAGTATTGCGTCGTCAGGCGGCCCTGGAAAATATCGTCGAGATACGACATTCGCGGGATCGAGCGGTCAAGCACCGTGACATTCGCGCCCATTCCCACGGCCACCCGCGCCGCTGCCGTGCCCACAACCCCGCCGCCGATGATCACCACATTGGCAGGCCGCACGCCGGGCACGCCGCCCATCAGCACGCCACGCCCGCCATTGGCCTTTTGCAGCGTCCAGGCGCCCATCTGCGGCGCCAGTCGCCCGGCCACCTCGGACATCGGTGCCAGAAGCGGCAGGCCCCCGCGATCATCGGTGACGGTTTCATAGGCAATCGCGGTGACGCCGCTTTCGATCAGGCCGTGCGTCTGCTCGGGGTCGGGGGCGAGGTGAAGATAGGTGAACAGCACCTGCCCCTCGCGCAGCAGCTTGCGCTCGCCCGCCTGGGGTTCCTTGACCTTCACGATCATCTCGGCCTGCGCGAAGATGTCTTTGGCATCAGGCAGGATGCGCGCACCGGCGGCTTCGTAATCGGCATCGGTGAAACCTGCCCCCATCCCCGCGCCGGCCTCGATCAGCACCTCATGCCCGTGCGAGACTGCCTCGCGCGCGGCACTTGGGGTCAGGCCCACGCGAAACTCTTGCGGCTTGATTTCCCTGGGACTTCCGATTTTCATGACTGTTCCTCCCGAAAACGCAAAACCGGGTTTGCGGCCCGCCGCGCCTGATCCCATGATGGCAGATATTCGGTGGCGATGCATTGAAAGACTTGCCAGATTCGCTGATCGAGTGCGAATATCCTTTCACAATAGGGGACCTTCTTCGAAGAAAGCACCGATATCATGCAACTTGACGCCAGCGACCGCCGCATTCTTGACGTTCTGCAGAAACAGGGCCGGATCACCAATGCCGAGCTGTCCGAGCGGATCAACCTTTCACCCTCGGCCTGCCATCGGCGCGTGCAGCGGCTTGAGGCCGAAGGGATCGTGCGCGGTTATGTGGCGCTGCTCGACCCGCGCAAGCTGGGCCGGCCCACGACCGTCTATGTCGAGATCAAGCTCGCCGGGCAATCGGACGAGGTGCTTGAGGCCTTCGAGCGCGAGGTGGCGCGCATCCCCGATGTGCTGGAATGCCACCTGATGGCGGGCACCGCCGATTACCTGCTCAAGATCCTCGCCCGCGATACCGACGATTTCGCGCGCATCCATCGCCGTTATCTTTCGCGCCTGCCCGGCGTGGTGCAGATGCAATCCTCCTTTGCACTGCGCACGGTGGTCAGCACCACGGCGATTCCGGTATAAGTTTGACCATACGGTCAGAATATGACAGGTTTCTCTTGCCTGAAAAGCACTTGAGGGAGGAATTTATGCAAGGGAAGTTCAAACAGGCCGCATTGCTGGCCTTGTCTCTGGGGATCGCAGCACCGGCCAACACTGTCTGGGCGGAGCAGTTCCTCAAGATTGACGGCGTCGCGGGGGAATCGCCGCGCCTGCCGCTCGCACGCATTCCGGGCGATGCCTTCACCCCGCTGCAACTGCGTCAGTTCGGGCAGCAGGGGATCCATACGACCGGCGATCTGGTTTCGGCTGATCCGCAAATCGTTGGCCGTGTCCTCGGGACTGACCCGCGCCGCGCACAGATGATGCAGCGCCACCTGCGCGAGGCGATGTCAAAGCGCTGAGCGCGCGGCTCAGCCCACCCGCAGCACGATCTTGCCGATATGGGCCGAGCTTTCCATGCGGGCATGGGCGGCGGCGGCCTCTTCCAGTGGGAACTCGGAATCCATCACCGGGGCGATGCGGCCGGTGTCCAGCAATGGCCAGACATCGCGACGCAGCGCCTCGGCGATGCGGGCCTTGGCCAGGTCCGACTGTGGCCTGAGCGTCGAGCCGGTGATCGTGAGCCGCCGCACCATCACCTGCGCAAAGTTCAGGCTGGCCTTCGGCCCCTGAAGGAATGCGATCTGCACAAGCCGCCCGTCATCGGCGAGCGCGCGCACGTTGCGCGGGATGTATTCCCCCCCGACCATGTCCAGGATCAGATCCGCGCCGCCCTCGGCACGCAGGACTTCCACGAAATCCTCATCGCGGTAGTTGATCGCGCGTTCCGCGCCCAATTCCACGCAAGCGGCGCATTTCTCGGGCGAGCCTGCGGTAGCGAAGACCCGCGCGCCGAAGGTATGCGCCAGCTGGATGGCCGTGGTGCCGATGCCCGAGCTACCTCCATGGACGAGAAACCGCTCGCCCGCCGTCAGCCCGCCGCGCAGGAAGACGTTGGACCAGACGGTGAAATAAGTCTCGCACAGCGCCGCCGCATGATCGAGCGCCATGCCCCGCGGCACGGCCAGCGCGTGATCGGCATGGGTCAGCGCATATTCGGCATAGCCGCCGCCGGGCAGCAGCGCGCAGACCTGATCGCCCACTTTCCAGCGGCTCACATTCGGCCCCACGGCGGCCACCTCGCCCGCGCCCTCCAGCCCCGGAAGGTCCGAGGCATCGGGAGGCGGCGCGTAATTGCCCGCGCGTTGTAGCGCATCGGGCCGGTTTACCCCGGCATAAGCCAGCCGGATCAGGATCTGCCCGGCACCGGGTGACGGCACGGGCCGGGTTGCCGGGCGCAGCACCTCGGGCCCGCCGGGTTCGGTAATCTCGATCGCGCGCATGGTGTCAGGCAAGGGCATTGCGGGCTCCTTCAGCGGGAATGGGCAAAATCCCAATAGATTTCACGTGCACGGGTCGAGACTGGCGCGGGCGGCATCTCGCGGTTTTCAAACCGGGTGACGGGCATCACCCGGCTGATGTTGCCGGTGACGAAGATCTCGTCGGAGGTGCGGAAATCCTCCACCGTCAGGCTGGTTTCATGCACCTTGATCCCCTCGGCATGCAGCAGCTTGATCATCCGCTGCCGTGTCAGCCCGTTGAGGAACATGCCGTTGGGCACAGGGGTGAAGACCTCGCCATCGCGCACCAGAAAGACATTGGTCGAGGCGGTCTCGGCCACATGGCCGTGGATGTCGAGCGACAGCGCATTGTGAAAGCCGCGCGCGCGGGCCTCGGCCATGATGCGCCCGTTATTGGCGTAAAGCGAGCCCGCCTTGGCCTCGGTCAGCGCCATGTCGGGGCGCGGGCGGCAATAGGGCGAGACGGTGAGCGCGAAATTGCCCGGCCCCGGCATCGGCAGCTCTTCGATGCAGAGCGCGAAACGGGCCGAGTCCGGCTCGAAGTCGATCACGCCGGGGGCGCTTTCGGTGGCCCAGATCATCGGCCGCAGGTAAAGCCCGGCATCGGGTGCGAAATGGCCGCAGCCTTCCTCCATCAGCCCCAGCACGGTCTCGGCATCGACCGGCGGCGTCATGCCCATCACTTCGGCCGAGCGGATGATGCGCGCGGCGTGCAGGTCGATGTCGGGGCGCGTGCCCTCGAACTGGCGCGCGCCGTCGAAGACCTGGCTGCCCAGCCAGGCCACATGATCGGCCGCTCGTATGATCGGCACGTTGCCCTCGTGCCAGCGCCCTTCGAACCAGGTGACGATGTTCTTGCCGACGGCCAAGTCTCTGCCCCCTCATGCCGGTGAAATTCGCGGCTGCACAGTGTAACGCAGCGCGGGCAGGGTCAAGCCGGCGGTGTGGATTGCCCCGAAAGGGAAAAGCCTGAGGCCAAAACAGATACGCCCGCCCGGTGCGGGCGGGCGCATTTGCGCTGGCAAGTGCCGGGCGGCCGTCAGGCGGCGGCGCGACGGGGCGGGCGGGGCCGCCTGCGGTTCGGCTTGGCGCCCGGTTTCGCACCGGGTCCACCCGGCCTGCCCTTGTGCTGGCCGCGCGGCGACGGTGCCTCGGCGGCGGGGGCTTCGCCGCCGGCGACCGGCAGGCTCAGGCGCAGGTTCTTTTCAATGGCGCGCAGCTCGCCAATTTCGGCCGGTGCGCAAAAGGCCATCGCCCGGCCCTCGGCCCCGGCGCGCGCGGTGCGGCCGATCCGGTGGACGTAGTTTTCCGGCACGTTGGGCAGGTCGTAGTTGTAGACATGGCGCACGGCGGGAATATCGATGCCGCGGGCGGCCACATCGGTGGCAACCAGTACCTTGACCTCGCCCCGGCGGAAGGATTCAAGCGCGCGCTCGCGCTGGCCCTGGCTCTTGTTGCCGTGGATCGAGGCCGCGGAAAAGCCCCAGCTTTCAAGCAGTTTCTTCAGCTTTTCCGAGCCATGCTTGGTGCGCCCAAAAACAAGCGCCAGCTCCTCGGGGTGTTCGCGCAGATAGCGCTCAAGCAGTTTCGCCTTGTCGCCCTGGCTGACGAAATGCACCGACTGGGTGATCTTGTCGGCAACCTTGCCCGGAGGGGCCACCTGCACCCGCACCGGGTTGTCGAGGTAGGTTTCGGCAAGCTCGGCCATCTGCTTGGGCATGGTGGCCGAAAACAGCATGGTCTGGCGTTCCTGGGGCAGCAGCCGCGCGATCTTGCGCAGCGCATGGATGAAACCCAGGTCAAGCATCTGGTCGGCCTCGTCCAGCACCAGATGGCGGGTGTTGCCAAGGCTCAGCGCCCGCCGCTCCAGCAGGTCGAGCAGCCGCCCCGGCGTGGCCACCAGGATATCGGTGCCGCGCGCCAGTTTCTGCGTCTGCGCATTGATCGAGGCGCCGCCGACGACGGTGACAACCTTGAGATGCGTGCCGCGGGTGAAGCCTTGCAGCGTTTGCGCGATCTGGTTCACCAGTTCGCGGGTCGGCGCCAGTATCAGCGCGCGCACTTCCTTGGGCGAGGGTTTCGCAAGCCCCATCAGGGCGTGAAGCAGCGGCAGGCCGAAGGCCGCCGTCTTGCCGGTGCCGGTTTGCGCCAGCCCCATCAGGTCGCGCCCTTCCAGCAGTTCCGGGATGGCCCGGGCCTGGATCGGGGTGGGGGTGTCAAACCCTTGGGCGGTCAGCGCCTTCAGAAGGGTCGGATGCAGCCCGAGCATGGAAAAATCAGTCAATTCGTATCCTTTCGGCGGACAGAAACGCCCGCGCGTATTACCCCCCCTTGGGGGGCGGTTGCAGTGGGTGCAGGCCGGATGCCTGCAAGCCCCCGCGCGTGATGTGGGAACCAGGTGACGCAAGGCCCGAGGGCCTGCTTCCCGCCGCTGGCGCCTTTTGCAGGCGCAGGCTGCTCACGCGGCAGCGGCGGCGGGTGTCATGTCAGCACATGCGCCCTGCGGCGCGGCAAGTCAAGTGCCAAGCATGTGCATGCAGGGCTATCGCATCTGGAATCCGAGAACGTCGAAAGGAGGTCGAGGGCTTCTCCATGACACGGCACCTTGCCAGACGGCCCGCCCGGCGGCAACGCCGGGCAGCGCCTGCCATTCCGGTGGCTTACGCCGCCCCACCGGGGCGACGGTCCCCCTCCATCCCGGCAGG
>NZ_QNVJ01000057.1 GCF_003350345.1 Alkalilacustris brevis | reverse complement strand
CACCCGCATCCGCATAGCTCAGCCCGACGCCACGCTCCGTCATTCGAAATCCCCCGATCCTGCCCGATCTGAATCCAACCGCCGCATAGACCATCCCGACCGCCGCGACAATCCGCCAGCCCGCGCCGAAAAAACGCAAATTTCGGGGAACAGCGCACCGCGGCAAGGCCGGGTGTCTGGTGCGGGTGGAGGGACTCGAACCCCCACGCCTTGCGGCGCCAGAACCTAAATCTGGTGCGTCTACCAGTTCCGCCACACCCGCATATGCCGCCCTTGAGGCCGCGCCCTTCTAGCAAGGGCCGCGCCGGGTGGCGAGGGGAAAAACGAAGGCTGCGCCGGGGGGCTGTCTGCCCCCCGGACCCCCCGAGGATATTTTCTTCACAGTGAAGTTGCTGCTGCGTCAGGGTCGGGGCGAGATGAGGCCGCGCAACACCCCCGGCAGCGCCTCGGGCAGGTCTTCGGCGATCAGGCCGGGGCCGATGGCACGCCCGGTTTCCACATGCAGCCAAGCGGCGGTTTCGGCGGCGGGCAAGGGGGCAAACCCGCGCGCCAGCAGCCCGGCGATCAGCCCCGAAAGCACATCGCCCGCCCCGGCTGTGGCCAGCCAGGGGGCCGCGCGCCCGTAGCAGGCGGCGTTCAGCACGGTTTGTCCTCCGGGTTCGGCGATCACTGTGTCCGGCCCCTTCAGCAGCACCGCGCACCCGGCCCGCGCCGCCGCCGCGCGCACGGCATCCACCCGCGACATGGCCGGACCCCTGGCGGGCGATGCGGCCAGGTCGGCCGCGATATCGGGGAAGAGGCGCGCGAACTCGCCATCATGGGGGGTGAGCAGGCAATCTGGATGCAGGGCCTTGAAGAGTGTTCCGGGTGCTTCCGCAAAGGCGGTCAGCGCGTCGGCGTCCAGCACCGTAGGACGCCGGGCGCGCAGGGCTTCGGGCACCAGCGCGCGGGCGCGTTCCAGGCCCAGCCCGGGCCCCAGACAGAGCGCGTTCAGCCGCGCATCGCCCAGTGCTTCGGCCAGCGTCTCGGCGGCCCCGACGGGCCGCAGCATCACCGCATCCAGCCGCGCGGCATTCTCGATCAGCGCAGCGGGCGGCGGAGCCAGCGTGACCAGCCCTGCCCCCACGCGCAGCGCCGCGCGTGCGGCCATGCGCGCGGCCCCCCCCTTGCCCACGCCGCCTGCCAGGACCAGAAGATGCCCGTGGCCGTATTTATGCGCCCGCACCGCCTTGTCGATCGCGGCGGGATCGGGCCGGGCCAACTGCACGGCCTCTGGGCTGGGGGCCTGCCCAAGCCCGATATCGACAAGGGCAAGTGCGCCGCAGGCGGCGGGCCCGGCGTCAAGATAATGGCCCAGTTTGGGTGCGTGGAAGCTGACCGTCAGCCGGGCGGGCAGGGGCAGGGCGGCACCCCCCTCGACCAGCGTGCGCCCCGAATCGAGGCACAGGCCCGAGGGGGCATCCACCGCCAGCCGCCAGCGTGCAGGCCTGGTCGCCGCGAGCGCGGCGGCCAGCTTGGCGCCCAGGGGGCGTTGCAACCCGGTCCCGAAGACAGCATCGACGACGAGCAACTCCTCGGCCCGTTCGACCGCCTGCGCAACCTCGCCAGCCCGGAGCGGGCCGACCGTGCCGCGCTCGAGCCAGAGCGCATGATTGCGTGCGGCATCAGGCGCCCCCTGTCCCGGCGTGGCGAGGGCGTGCAATTGCACATGCCAGCCCCGGTCGTGCAGCAGCCGCGCGATCACATAGCCATCGCCGCCATTGTTGCCGGGGCCGCACAGAACCAGCGCCTGCCGCGGCCCGGCCGGAAGGTCCGGCCAGTACTCGAACGCGCGCGCCAGGGCGCCGCGCCCGGCGCGCTCCATCAGACGCAGGCCGGTTATGGTGCCTGACTCGATGGCGGCGCGCTCTATGCCGCGCATTTGTGCAGATGTCAGAAGATCAGTCATCTTTTCGGCCCCCGGAGTTTTCATGATGCCCTGTTTCGCGCCAGATCGCCTAATTTTTGTGCATACATGTCAGATTCCCGATCCCGGGCCATGGGGGCTGGCGGGCTGAGATTGTGTGCCACGGGAGAACATGGTCTGACCTTTTCGAACGCGATGAAACCCGGCAGAGAGGGCGCATCATGAAGAAGATCGAGGCGATCATCAAACCCTTCAAGCTCGATGAGGTCAAAGAGGCCCTGCAGGAGCTTGGCGTGCAGGGGCTTTCGGTGATCGAGGTAAAGGGTTTCGGCCGTCAGAAAGGGCATACCGAGCTCTATCGCGGGGCAGAGTATGTGGTGGATTTCCTGCCCAAGGTGAAGATCGAGGTAGTGCTGCCTGACGACCAGGTGGAGGCGGCCATCGAGGCGATAATCGCGGCCGCCCGCACCGACAAGATCGGCGATGGCAAGATCTTTGTCAGCACCATCGAGCAGGCGATCCGCATCCGCACCGGCGAATCCGGCGAGGATGCGCTCTGATCCTGCGACCATCCGCGTGAAACACCGGCAAATGCCCCCCGCAACCGGGCCGGGCCACCGACGAACAGCCAGATTACTCTCGCAAGAAGGGATGAAGAAAACATGAGCAATGCAGATGTCATCAAGATGATCAAGGATGAAGACATCCAATATGTCGACGTCCGCTTCACCGACCCGCGCGGTCGGCTGCAGCATGTCACCATGATCGCCGACGAGGTCGACGAGGACTTTCTGGAAGAAGGTTTCATGTTCGACGGCTCCTCGATCGCAGGGTTCAAGTCGATCGAAGCCTCCGACATGAAGCTGATGCCCGATGTCGAGAGCGTCTATGTCGATCCGTTCTATGCGGAAAAGACGCTCTGCGTGCATTGTTCTGTGGTCGAGCCCGACACGGGCGAGCCCTATAATCGCGACCCGCGCGGCACCGCCGAAAAGGCTGAGGCCTATCTGAAATCGAGCGGGATCGGCGACACAGCCTTCTTCGGCCCCGAAGCGGAATTCTTCGTGTTCGACGATGTGCGCTTTTCGGTCTCGATCAACAAGGTTGGCTACGAGGTCGATGCGATCGACGGCTCGTGGAACACCGACACCGAGTATGAAATGGGCAACCTGGGCCATCGCGGCGGGGTCAAGGGCGGTTATTTCCCGGTGAACCCGACCGACCACGGCCAGGACATGCGCTCCGAGATGCTCTCGACCATGAAGCAGATCGGCATGAAGGTGGACAAGCACCACCACGAGGTGGCCTCGAACCAACACGAGCTGGGGCTGATCTTCGGTTCGCTGAAAAAGCAGGCCGACGAGCTGCAGAAATACAAGTATGTCGTGCATAACGTGGCCAATGCCTATGGCCGCTCGGCCACATTCATGCCCAAGCCGATCAAGGGCGACAACGGCACCGGCATGCACGTCAACATGTCGATCTGGAAGGATGGCAAGCCGCTCTTTGCCGGCGATCAGTATGCCGACCTCAGCCAGGAAGCGCTGTGGTTCATCGGCGGCATCCTCAAGCACGCCAAATCGCTCAACGCCTTCACCAACCCCTCGACGAACAGCTACAAGCGCCTGATCCCGGGTTTCGAGGCGCCGGTGCTGCTGGCCTATTCGGCGCGCAACCGCTCGGCCTCGATCCGGATCCCGTGGGCCGAGAGCCCCAAGGCCAAGCGTGTCGAGGCCCGCTTCCCCGACCCCTCGGCCAACCCCTATCTGGCGTTTTCGGCGCTCTTGATGGCCGGGCTTGACGGGATCAAGAACAAGATCGATCCCGGCGAAGCCGCCGACAAGGATCTCTACGATCTGCCGCCAGAAGAGCTGGCTGATATTCCCACCGTGTGCGGCTCGCTGCGCGAGGCCATCGGCGCGCTTGAAGAAGACCATGAATATCTGCTGGCCGGTGACGTCTTCACCAAGGATCAGATCGACGGCTATATCGGTCTGAAATGGGAAGAGGTGTACAACTACGAGCACACCCCGCACCCGATCGAGTTCCAGATGTATTACAGCTGCTGAAGGCCGGGCAGTCACGCATTGATACGGAAAAGGGGCACCCGCAAGGGCGCCCCTTTTTTAATGGCCCGGGCCATGGGGCTGCGCGGCAAGGGCAGGGGGCTACCAGCTGCGGCGCGGCCCGGTATCGACATGAACAAAGCTGCGATACCGCCCCAACCCGCCGAATTCGACCCCCGCGGCTGCGCGGTGCAACGCGCCCGAACCGGCCGGATGCGTGATGTCGAGCGCCTGGCCATGCAGGTGGAAGGAATTGGCCGAGGCCCCGGCAATGCGCCGGTTGGTCGCGGGTGCGCGAAACCCGTTGGTCAGCACCACCGGCGTGTCGCGACCCAGTTCCTGCTGGATCAGAAAGATCAGATCGAGCAGGCGCGGGTCCATCTCATGGGTGGCGCCGCTGTGAATGTCGCGCGCGAAGCTGGCGAAACGCTCAAGCGCGCCGGACAGGTATTCGCCCGCGTCATAGTAGATTTCGGCGAATGTTTCGCCGTTGCGCTGATGGGTCATGGTGATGCCGCGGGTGGTGGCGGTTTCGGCCCGGAGCACGCGGGGCATGGCCGCGGCCAAGGCGCAGGCGCCCGCACCGGCAAGGAACCCGCGTCTACTGAACGGGCGCGCCTGTATCGGGGTCATCTGGGTATCCTCATGTCTTCCGTTTCTTGTTCCGCGTTTCCCGCCGCATATGCCAAAACCTTGCCGGGGCGCGCACGGGGGCGCGTCCGGTCAGGCGGCATGTGCCGCCGGGAACAGGTGATTTTCTGCCCTGAGTGGTCCGGGCGCTGGCGGTTTATGCGGGGTAGGAAACAGGCGACACCCACGATCCCGTGAGTGGCCCTGCGATGGGCAAAGCCTTGCCTATGGCGCTGTATCCGAAAAGGCCGCGCGGCGGGCGGGGTGCCCGTGCTGCACGGGTTGGGATGTACGGATTACGCGTGTGGTGCGCAGTTCGCGGCTGGGCCCTTACTCGGGCGCCAGCACGAAATCGAAGGGGGAGCGCCATTCGGTGGCGGCGTTCTCCAGCCGCTCGAACCTGGCGATCAGCGACTTCTTGACACCGAAGACCGCATCGCTTGCCAGATAGGCGTCGTCGCCGACGAAAGTATGCGTCACCAGTTTCCGAAACCCCGACGCGGTGAGCATGTAATGCATGTGCGCCGGCCGGTAGGGGTGGCGACCGAGCTGTTCGAGCAGCTTGCCCACCGGGCCGTCATCGGGGATCGGGTAGCTCACCGGCTTGATACCTACGAAGCTGTAGCGCCCGTCCGCCCCGGTGACGAAGCGGCCGCGGTTGTTCCATTTCGGCTGGATTCCGGGCTGCTGCACGTCGTAGAACCCTTCGGCATTGTCCGACCAGACATCGATGCAGGCGCCCGCGATGGGCTTGCCCTCAAGGTCGAGCACGCGCCCCTCGTAAAGGCAGCTTTCCCCCTTGCCATCCAGGTTGATGCGGTCGCCCATCTCGCGCACAGGCGCGCCAACCACATGGAACGGGCCAAGCACGGTGCTTTCGGTTGCACCCTCGGGGCGTGGGTTGTTGATCGCGTCCACCAGCATGGAAAGCCCCAGGACATCGGAAAGCAGGATGAATTCCTGCCGCTCGTCCGAGCAGATCTTCCCCGTGCGCGTCAGGAAGTCGATGGCGAGTTCCCATTCCTCCTGGGTGAGGTCGATCTCCTTGGTGAAGGCGTGCAGATGCCGGACCAGCGCGTCCAGCACCTCGCGCAGCCGCGGGTTCGCGTCATCGCTCATTCGGGCGTTTACAGCTGCAACCGAGTTCTCTGCCGTGAAATAAGCGGTCATTGCCGTTCTCCTGTCGATAATGCACGGGGGGGCTGCGGGCGCGCGGGCCGGTCAGGCGGGCGGAGCGCCCTCCCAGGCGTTCTGCAGCATCTTGCGGATCGCATCGCGTTCGATCGGGCGCGGATTGGCATAAGGGTTCGCCACCGCCAGATCCGCCGCCCGGTCGAGATCGTCCTCGGCCATGCCCAGATCGGCCAGTTTGAGCGGCGCGCCGATGTCGCGGGCAAACTGCCACAGGCCCTTGCCGGGCTGCGCATCGAAGACCTCGGCCAGCGGGCGCAGCATTTCAGGCACGGCTGGCGCATTATACCCGACAGTGTGGGGCAGCAGGATCGAATGCGTTTCGGCATGGGGCAGGTCGAAACTGCCGCCAAGGATGTGACATAGCTTGTGGTGCAGCCCCATCGATGTCTGCCCCAGGGCGATTCCACACAGCCACGCGCCATAAAGCGCGTCGGAGCGTGCGCCGGCATTGGCCGGATCGTGTGAAAGCACCGGCAGCGCACGGTGAAAGGCCCGTACGGCATCGGCTGCGAGCAGGCTCACCACCGGATTGCGGTCGGGCGCATATAGTGCCTCGGCTGCATGGGCGATGGCATTGAGCGCCGAACAGATGGAAAGCGGCACGGGCAGGCTCAGGGTCAGGTCAACATCGTATATGACCGTCTCGGGCAGGATCGAGGGGTCGCGGCGCGTCACCTTCTGCCCTTCGGCGGTCTCGCCCAGGATGTCGGTCATTTCCGAGCCGGCATAGGTCGTGGGAATCGCGATCTGGTCGGCGCCGGTGCGCGTGGCGATGGCCTTGCCCAGCCCGATGGTCGACCCGCCCCCCAACGCGACGATGCAATCGGCGCCGGCGGCGCCGAAGCGTTCGATCGCGGCTTCGGTCACGGCAAGCGGGGTGTGCATCCGCGCGCCGGCAAAGACGCCTGCAGCGCGCGGCCCAAGCTGCGCGGCAAGCGCCTCGGCGGCATCGGCCTGTTCCGGAGTGCTGAGCACCAGTGCCTTTTTCCGGTTCAGCCGGTCGAGTTCATCGCCCGCCTGCACAAGCGTTCCGCTGCCGAAAACGACGCGGGCGGGAATGCCCTTGAATACGAAAGCTGCCTGGTCCGACACGGTGCTCACTCCTGGTGCGTCATGCGGTTTTCGACAGGGCCTCGCCGGCCAGCCATGCCTTGCCGCGGGCATAGAGTTTCTCGACTTCGGCGCCCTTGAGCTGCGGCATGTCGCGCTTGACGTTGAAGCCCAGCCGCAACTGGAGATAGGCTAGGTGACGGTAGCCCTCGGGCAACTCGGCCAGGGCCGCCTGGTCCAGGTCAAGCTGCGCCGCGGGATCGACCGGGTCGATGCGGTCCTTTTCATAGATCGGCTGGCGCAGCACCACCCCCCAGCGCCCGTCGCGCTTTTCGAGAAAGTCATAGAAACGACCGGTGCAGACCACATCGCAGGCGACCCCGTCAAGGGCACCGCGCTGGGCGATGGTCATCTTGGTCTGCGAAATGGCGCGTGTTCCGGCAAGGTCGATCGTCTGACCGCCCAGAAAATGCAGGATGTTGACGCCTTTCTCGAAACCTTCCTTGCTGACGCGGATGAAATCGTCGGCATGCCCCTGGAACCAGGTCGCCTGCATCACGCCGTCATCGTGCCAGACGGTACGGAACCTTTCCCAGTCGCCTGCATCGCGCCACAGAGCCCAGTTTTCGATCAGGTCGCGAATGGCGAGCCTGTCCAGGAGGTCGGAATTCATTGTGCAGTCTCCTTGATTCTTTTCGTGATGAGCCGGTGTTCAGCCGTTCATCCTTGCGACGAAATCGCTGAACGCCTTCAGTTGTGCCGCCACGGCGTCGCGCGTGGCTTCGTCACTCAGCCGGCCGGTGCCTTCGTCGAATTTCTTCGCCGCGAAGGTCACGAAAACCTCGGGCTTCGTGAAGACCTGCGCCTCCAGAAAGACCATGATCTGACGCATGTGATACTGTGAGCGCGCACCACCCAGCAAGCCGCCTGCGGCAGATTGAAGTGCGACGGGCTTGCCCCGGAAGGGTTGTTCCGGCTGGCGCGAAACCCAGTCGATGGCGTTCTTCAGAACGCCAGGCACCGAAAAGTTGTATTCCGGGCTGACGATCAGCACCCCGTCAGCGGCAGCAACGGCTTCGGCCAGGGCCACGACCTGCGGTGGAAAGCCTTCGCTGTTCTGCACATCGGCGTTGTAATGGGGAATGTCGCCGATCGGGGGCGCTTCGGAGAAACGCATGTTCGGTGGTGCAAGCTCCTGCGCGCTGTTGGCGAGCTTGCGGTTGAACGACCCCTGGCGAAGGCTGCCGCAAAGGATCAGTATATTCTGCTGCTGGGCCATTGCCCCTCCTGTTGACGATGTGGAAAAGCCGCCCGCGGCTTGTCGAGGCCGCGGGCAACGGGTTGCGTGTATGCAATCAGCGCTGTTCGATTCCGGCGGATTCCCGTACGCCGATCCAGCGCTCGACCTCCGAGCCGATCTTGGCAGTGAACTCTTCCGGGGTCGAGGGGCTGGGCAGGAAGCCCGAAGCCATCAGTCGATCCCGCAGCGCATCCATTTCCAGCACTTCGTGCACGGCGCTGTTGGCGGCCTCGACGATGGCTGGATCGGTTCCGGCGGGGAAGGTCAGACCATACCAGGTAGAGACGTCAAAGCCTTCAAAGCCGGCTTCGGCGACCGTGCCCACCTCGGGCAGATTCGGGTGACGCTCAGCCGATGTCTTGACGATTGCCTTGATGTCGCCCCCCTCGATCTGCCCCAGCATCGGCGCCATCACTTCAACCAGCAGATCGACCTCGCCCGACAGAATGGCGGCCAGCGCCTCGGGGGTGTTCTGGTAAGGAATGTGGAACATGTCGGCGCCTGTGCTTTGCGACAGAAGCGCCCCGGCGAAATGTTGCGACGACCCCACGCCGACACTGGCATAGTTGAGCTCGCCCGGCCGTTCGGCGGCGATCTCGAGAAGTTCTTCAAGATTGTCAGCCGGGAAATCGGGGCGGGCAACGACCACAAGCGGCATGGCCGCAACTTCGGATATGCCCTGGTAATCGCCCACTGGATCATAGGGCAGGGTTTCATACATGGCAGCCGCGACGGTATGGCCATTGGCCATCATGTACATGGTGCGCCCGTCAGGCGCGGCCTTGGCGGCGGCATCGGCGCCGATGGTGCCCCCGGCACCGGGGCGGTTCTCGACCACCACGGGCTGCCCGAGCACCTCGGCAAGCGGTTCGGCGACCATGCGCGCGATGGTGTCGGTGCCGCCGCCTGCGCCGAAGGCCACGATCATCGTGACCGGCCCCTCCGGCCAGCTTTGCGCCTGTGCGGATACGGCGAAACTGCCCGCGACAAGCACTGCCGCGGTGGATATGCGAATTCTTGACATGACTACCTCCTCCTCAAGCCAATGGCAGGATGTCGTTCAGCATATTAAAAAGTTTATCTATGTAAACATCTTTTCCCGCGAGCCCCGCCTGGCGCCGCTCGGGCGTCCCGGCGGTCTTGTCAGTGTCGGGGGGACGTGCAGCTGCCTGGGCAAGGCAGTGGAGGGCGCACACACGGATCAGTCCGACAGCATTGCGCCGGCCTGGGCGGCGGTGATGCGGAGGCGCTGCTTCACCCTAGAAATCAGCGTTGCATTGGCGCGAGCCTTGGGAATCGCGGCATTGATTGCTCCGGCGATCGTGCCGTTGATGAAGACGCCGATGGCGACCCCGACGATACCGGGGGTGAACTCTTCATCCACGAAACCGAAGCCGTCTGTCCTGACCCGCTCGATGTCGCGAAGCAGCCGGTCATGCGACTGGATGGTGTGCGGCGTGAAGGCCTCGTAACGCACCCGGCTCAGATACTGGTCCAGCTCCGCCGCGCTTTTCGTTGCCAGAATCACCTTGCCTGCCGAGACGGCATAGAGGGGGGCCAGGTCGCCGGTGCGCATCGTGTAGGAAAGATTCTGGTGCCCGGCATGGGTGATCAGCACCTCGATCTGGTCATTGCGCTCGGCGTTGAAGCTGAAGGTCTCGTTCATCTCGTTGCGCAAAGCAGCGATCAGGGGGTTCAGGTGATGCAACAGGTCGGCCGCCGGGCGCGCCCCGCGCGCGAGTTCGCCAATGCGCGATGTCAGGTGGTAGCGGTGCTGTTCGTCAATCGAGAGATAACCACGATCCACCAGCGTTCCGGCCAGATGAAACAAGGAGCTGCGCGGAATTTCCAGCGCGCGCGACAATTCGCCGGCCGACATCGGCGCCGCAGCGCCGGCCAGTGTCTCAAGCAAGTCCAGTGTACGATCCGCGGACTTGACACGGTTGATCGAGGTCTGTTTCATATAGTCAATTGTTCACATATGAGAACAAGTAAGGGATATACCATATCGGCAGGTTTGCAAGGGTGAAAGATATCCCTTCCCCCGGCAAGACGAGAAAACGACAATGCAAAGCGAAACAGGAGGCCTTGGGTGATACGGCGAATTCCCGCATCCAACTGGTGGGCCGCAGCGATGATGGGCGCGGTCGGGGCCTTCGGCGCGTGGCAGGCGACGCATTACCCTTTCGAACTTGACCGGATCATCGGGCCTGCGGTCTTTCCGCTGGGGCTGTCGCTGCTGCTTGTCGGTACGGCGCTGGCAATTCTTGTCGAGGGGGTGGTGACAGGCCCAACCCTGGACGACGACGCGGGAATCCGGCCCCGCTGGTGGTCGATCCTGTGCATTTGCGGTGGGCTGCTCGCCTTCATGCTGCTGGTCGAGCGGGTTGGCCTGGTGCCTGCGATTCTGGCCGCCGTGATGATTGCCGGGCGGGCCGATCACGAAACCACGATCCTCACCAACCTGATCACGGCCATCGGTCTGGCCGCCAGTTGCACATTTGTTTTCTATTGGTTCCTGCGGCTGCCCTTGCCGCCATTCATATGGTGATGTGACGTGGATATCCTTGCCAATCTAGCGCTGGGCTTCAGTGTTGCGCTCAGCCTGTCGGCGCTGTCCTATTGCGCGCTGGGCGTCACGTTGGGAATGCTGATCGGGGTGTTGCCGGGTATCGGCCCGCTTGCGACCGTGGGGATGCTGCTGCCGCTGACATATTATGCGCCCCCCAATGAGGCCATCATCATGCTGGCGGGCATTTACTATGGCTCGATGTATGGGGGCTCCACCGCGGCGATCCTGCTGAACCTGCCCGGCACCGCCGGCGCCGCCGTGGCCTGCCTTGACGGCTATCCGATGACGCAGAAGGGCCGCGCGGGGGTGGCTCTGTTTGCCACCACCATCGCCTCGTTTTTCGGGGGGATGGTCGGTATCTTCATCCTGGCCGCTTTCGCGCCGGTTCTGGCCAGGCTTGCGCTCAGTTTCGGTTCGCCCGAGTATTTCGCGCTGATGGTGCTGGGCCTGCTGGCCGCGGCGCTGGTGGGCGGGGCCTCGCCGGCGCGGTCGCTGGCGATGGTGTTGCTGGGGCTGCTGTTCGGGATTGTCGGAACCGATGTGAACAGTGGCTACCAGCGCTATACCTTTGGCATACCGCAGCTTGGCGACGGGCTGAACCTGGTGATTGTGACCACCGGCCTCTTTGGTATCGCCGAGGTGATCAACAACGCCGGGCGCATTCGTAAGGGGTCGGTCAAGGCGCTCGATATCAGTTGGCGCAGCATGTTGCCCACGCGCGATGACTGGCGCCGTTCGGTCCTGCCGGCGATCCGCGGCTCGGCTGTCGGATCGACCCTGGGCGTGCTTCCGGGCACTGGCGCCGCGCTTTCGGCATTTGTCGCCTATGCGATCGAGCGGCGCAGCGCGCGTAATCCCGAACGCTTCGGCCAAGGCGCCATCGAGGGCATCGTCGCCCCCGAGGCGGCCAACAATTCCGCCGCGCAGACGGCCTTCGTGCCGACGCTCAGCCTCGGGATTCCCGGAGACGCCATCGTGGCGATCATGCTGGGCGCACTGATCCTGCACGGTGTCACGCCCGGCCCGCGTCTGATCTCGGACCAGCCTGAACTGTTCTGGGGGCTGACGGTCAGCTTCCTGATCGGCAATCTGCTGCTGCTGATCCTCAACCTGCCGCTGATCGGGCTTTGGGTGCGTATCCTGGCGATTCCCTACGGCATCCTCTATCCGGCGATCCTGATCTTCATCTGCGTCGGTGTCTATTCGATCAACAACTCCACCTTCGATGTCGGCGTCGCCATCCTGTTCGGTCTGCTGGGCTATGTGATGCGGCTGTTCCGGTTTTCTCCCGCGCCGCTATTGCTGGGGCTGGTGCTGGGGCCGTTGCTCGAGCAGAACATGCGACGCTCGCTCATGCTGTCGCGGGGCGACCCCTGGATCTTTTTCGAGCGCCCGCTCAGCGCCACGATCCTTGCGCTTGCGGCCGGGCTGATCCTGTTCATGCTGGTGTCGTCCTTTCTGCGCCGGCGCCGCGCCACTGCCGAGGGCTGAGCGCGCCCCGCCCGCCGTGCCGGGCAGGCGTTGCCAACGGGCCGGGGGCGCGCTAAGCCCCGGCCCGTAATCGAGCCGCGCTGAGCCATGTCATGCCCCGCTTCGCCCTGAAAATCGAATACCATGGCGGCCCCTTCGCGGGCTGGCAGCGCCAGGCCGACCAGCCCTCGGTGCAGGCCGCGCTGGAAGCCGCGCTGCGGCGGCTGGAGCCTGACGCGCCCGGCGTTGCCGCAGCCGGGCGCACCGATGCCGGGGTTCATGCCTGCGGCCAGGTGGCGCATTGCGATCTGCGCCGCGACTGGGCGCCCTTTCGCCTGATGGAGGCGCTCAACCATCACCTGCGCCCGGCTCCGGTGGCCGTGCTGGCGGCGGCGCGTGTCGAGGAGGATTTTCACGCCCGGTTCTCGGCCATCGAGCGGCGCTATACCTATCGGATCATCGCCCGCCGTGCCCCGCTCACCCAGGAGGCCGGGCTGGCCTGGCATCTGCGCCACGCGCTGGATGCTGCCGCCATGCGCTCGGGGGCTGTGCATTTGCTGGGGCTGCACGATTTCACCACCTTCCGGGCCACGCTCTGCCAGGCGAAATCGCCGGTAAAGACCCTGGATGCGCTGGAGATCGAGGAAATCGCGCGCCCCCACGGGCAGGAGTTGCGCCTGCACCTGCGTGCGCGCAGCTTCCTGCACAACCAGGTGCGTTCGATCGCCGGCACGCTGGAACGGGTGGGAGCGGGCGCCTGGCCGCCGGGGCGGGTGGCCGAGGCACTGGCGGCCCGCGACCGCGCCGCCTGCGGCCCGGTGGCCCCGCCGCAGGGGCTGTGCCTGACAGGGGTGGGCTACCCGGACGATCCGTTCGCCTGATCCTTGCGCCCCGACCGCGCGGCCCTGGCCAGCGGGGGCCTGTCAGAGAGGATATTTTCACCAAGAAGAAGCGCAGGTTGAGCGCCGAGAAGGGCGGAGCGCCTGAAACGCGGCGGAGCTTGCCCGCTTGTGCGAGGGCCTGGCTGCGCCTTATAGCGTGTTGCGCTTGATCGGTTTCACGCCGCCCGGGACGCTTGCGGCCCGGGCATGCG
>NZ_QNVJ01000044.1 GCF_003350345.1 Alkalilacustris brevis | reverse complement strand
GATGTCGCCGGTCTTCCAGCGCGCCCATGTGCGCTGGGCCATGTCGCCGAGCAGGGTGCGGGCCTCAGTGTCGGTCAGGCCCCAGGCGCGGAATAGATTGACGGTCGCACGCGCCAGCGCCGCCGCTTCCTCGTCTGTGATGACGGGAAGGTCGGGACGTGCTGTAATCGGCTGGACCGTGGCAAACTGCATGGTGATCTCCTTTGGCATCAATATAGATATTTTGTGCCAATAGGCAATGGCGATCTCCTATCTGACCGCACTCACCCGTGTCCAAGGCTGCGCCTTCGGCATCGCTGCCGTTACCTCCACCTCCCGCAGCATCCCGCCCTCGATCAGCCCGTCGCGCACCCAGTCGAGCGCCTGCCACCAGTCGTCATAGGCGCGGCGTGCAGCTTCGATCTGCTGCGGGTGGGGCGAGAAGGTGCCTGGGCAGGCCAGCACCTCGACCGTGCGCCATTTGCCGCGGGCGAGCACGCGTACGGTGCCGACGACCACAGTGGCGGCACGCTCGCCATACCGGTTGCGCCTGACCTCGACCGGCACACACCCCGCGCGCGCAGGCGCTCGACCGTGACCAGCCCCCGCGCCAGCATGGCGTGGCACATTGCGCTGCTGATCATGCTGGCGGGCAGGTATTCCTCGGAATTGACCTTGGCCGCGTAGAAGGCCGCGAGTTCGTCATCGCTGGGCCTGGGGCCCTCGTCGGGTTTCCGTCGCCGGGCCTCGCCGTTGCCGGGCGCAGCGCCCTTCCTCGCGACCTGCGCGCCGGTGTGCTTCAGGCGCCCTGCTGCCCGCTGCATGGCGCGATCGAGCGCCTTGGGGCCATCGGGCGGCTCGGGATGGGTTCGCCGCGAGGCCTCGGCCACGGCGAGAATCGCGTCCTCGTCGAGACCCAGATCGTCGCGCCAGCGCCGGACATGCTCGCGCGGCGGCCAGCCCTGGCACCAGCCGGGCAGGGCGGTCGGGTCGAGGCCCAGGGCCTTGAGCAGCTCCCCGAAAAACTCCTCGGAGATGGCCTCGCGCGCTCGCGCGCCCTCCTCCTCCTCCTTTACTGGTTCACTTAGAGGTTCCCTTACAGGGTTAGTGTCCGGATTCCGGACACGGCTTTCGGCATTTTCCGGACACGGGTCTGGCACATGTGGTGTGAATCCCTGCTCGAAGCCCAGAATGTAGCGGCTGGGCATCTGCCGCTTGGGGACTCGATGCAGGCGTGGGACACGGCGCAGAAGCCCGGCGGCTTCGAGCTGGCCCAGATGCTCGTTCAGCGTCGATCGGCTGATCTCGCAATCATGCGCCAGCCGTTCTTGTGAGGGGAAGCAGCCATAGTCGGGATTGAACCGGTCACAGAGATGCCAGAGCACGATCTTCGTCGTGGGCTTCAGCCCGCGCTGCTTGATCGCCCAGTTGGTGGCCTCGTGGCTCATGGCGCTGCCCTCCGGGCTGGAGCGACCACGCGCCGGCCGGCATCGGTCTGCACAACCCGCGTGGTGAACCCATGATCGGCCAGTACGCCCGGCGCGTCGTCAAGCGAGCGCACCAGCGCCCAGCCGAAGCCCTGCGCCAGCACGGCATCGCTGCGCCGGGCGCAGCCGGCCCTTCGGCGCCTTCAGCTCCAGAAACAGCACGCGGCCGTCGCAGAGCACCATCAGATCGGCAAAGCCCGCATGGACGCCCATGCCGACAAGGATCGCCTGGCGCTTGGCGCCGCGCGGTCCGGGCTCGGTGACCTCATTGGCGCAATGGTGGATGATGGCCGTGCGGGGCAGGGCAAAGCGAAGCGCCTGCACCACCGCGCGCTGCAGATCGGCTTCGGGGGTGTGGCGGCGCGTCGTTGCGCGCCCCGCCCGGCATGGTCCCGGCGCTGGGCGGTCCGGATTGATCGTTAGTGCATCGCCGGCATCGACACCTTTCACGAACCTGCAAATGCGCCGGATCCGCTACCCGGCCGAACAATGCGCCCCGGCCGGAGCCTGCCCCGAGCCGAGCGCCGCGGGCGGTGGCACGGCGAACGGATCGACAGGTTCGGAACGCAGCGCATCAAGCGAGATGATGGCGGCGACCAGCACCAGCGCCGCGAGGCCCACCAGCGGCCGCGAAGAAGAAGCCTGAACGCTCATGCCACGCCCTCCGCCTGGGTGAACTTGCGGGGCACCAGCACCAGAGGGCGCAGCCGCAGCCCCAGGAACGACCCGACGAAAGCCGCGGCGAACCAGACCCAACCATGCAGGCTGCCGGTAGAGATGCCACTGAAAAATGCGCCGACATTGCAGCCGAAGGCCATGCGCGCCGAATACCCTAGCACGATGCCCGCCACGAGCACGAAGACCCAGCTTGGAACCGTCAGCGCCGCAGTCGGCGCGTCGGGCGAACTGCGCCAGCGCATGGCCAGAAACGCGCCAACGATCAGCCCGATATTGGTCAGCGATGTCACGTCAGTCAGGATGCTGGCCGACAGGCGTTCGGCATTGGCAGGGCTGGCCCAATAGGCCGTGGCGACCAGATCGGCGCCGCCCGCCTCGGCGACCTTGGCCCCCCAGAGGCCGAGGCCATAGACAATCCCCCAGGGCTGCCCGGCGACGATCAGGTTCAGAAGTGCGAGCGCGGCGATCAGCCCAGCCGCCACCCAAAGCCGCAGCGGCGGCAGCCGCTTGCCCGGATCGGCGCGGCGTATGGCAGCATAGCCCACCAGCCCGAGCGCAGCGAGCGTCAGCACAAGCCCGCCGCCATTGCCTGCGAAACCCTGAAGCGTGATGACCGGCAGCGTGCCCAGCCCTGTCCAGAAATCAAGATGCAGCGTACCCGCGAAGCTGCCCGCGATGAACCCGACAAGCGCGACCAGCCCCACCAGATTGCCACTTCCCGCGTTGATGAGCGTGCCCGAGCCGCAGCCCATGACAACCTGCATCGCCATGCCGAAGACAAAGGCACCAAGGATCATCCCGAAGCCCACCGGCGCATGGGCCCCCGCCAGTTCGCCCGGTGCGGCGGCCAGCAGCGGCAGTGCCAGCGCCGCCGTGGCGCCAATCGCCAGAAGCTGCGCCACAAGCCCGCGCGCATCGCGATCAGTAACCACTGTGCGCCAAGGCCCGGCAAAGCCGAAGCGCAGCCCCTCGAGCACAAGACCAAAGCCCAGCCCGATGGCCACCAGAAAAGCCGCGCGTGGCCCCGCCCAGGAGAATGCCGCCGCAACGAGCGCAAGCCCCACGGCGAAAAGCGTCAAACGTCGTGACAGCATCTCAGAAGATCCCTTCGATCCAGTTGCGCGTCTGCGTCCAGTAGACGGTGACGCGATAAGGCGCATTGTCGAGCGGCCGGCCCGCGGCCGTCCATTCGGCCATGCTTTCGGCATAGAGCCGTGTGTTGGACACACCGGCGATTTCACTCAGGGCGAACCAGTTGATCGCCGCCCAATGTCCGGTGTTGCAGAAGGAAACGGTCAGCGACGCCTCACTCCCGCGTGCAGCGGCGATCTCGGTCACGGCTTCCGGGGGCAGCATACGGGTGCCGTCGAACCAGTCTTCATAGGTTAGGCTTTCGGCGCCGCGGATGGTGCCGGCCCGCGCGATGGTCCAGAAGCTGCCCTCGAAAAAGTTGCGCGGGCGGGCGTCCACCAGGCTGGCTTCGCCGGTATCCACCAGCGCCTCGACCGCTTCGGTGCTGACCCGCCAACGCTCGCTCCACTGCGGCACGAATTCCGACTGCGCCACCTCGACAGGCTGCGTGCTGACCGGC
>NZ_QNVJ01000085.1 GCF_003350345.1 Alkalilacustris brevis | reverse complement strand
ACAGAGCCGGAGCCCTCCAGACCAAAATCACGCCGACTATCCCAAATCATTCGACGACGGACATCCACACCGAAACCCCGCAGGGCGTCAGCCATATCCCCCTCTGCCGGGCCAAGGTCGATGGTTCGCCCCGGTGCCCACGGGTTTTTCTTCCACCTGTCGCGCAGCCGGTTCGCAGCCCGCCGCGCTTCGCGCCGGTGCCAGTCCGCAGGGTTCAGCCTACCGGACAGGAACTCTCGCCGAAGTCGCTCGTGATGCTTGTTGGCTGCTTTCGGCCCCGCGTGCCGAAGGCAACGGCCTTTGCCCTCGCGGATGGGCGCGTTCTGGCATGCGGCGCCCCTCCGCGTCCGGGCGCCGCAGATGGGAGCGAGCTCGCCGCCGCGTGCCGTGAGCCGCGCCCGCTCGCGGAAAAGCGCCTCGTGCGCTTCGTTCTGAAATATCGCATGCCGCGTCATTGACCGAAAGTGCCTCTGCCGCCATCCATGGGTGTAATAATATTACATTTAATGTTGGGCGAAATCCAGAGCCGACGACCGGAGCGAGGGGCACGAACCTGATTTCCCGAAACTGTCCCGGAAGGCACCGGCTTTACCGCCAAAGAGGCGAGCACAGCGCGACCCAGCAAGCTTTACTTCGCGCCACGGCAAGCGAAACGGAGAACGTCTTGACCGCAATGAAAATGATCTCTCGACCGGAAGCGTGCCACCCACGGACGCTGCCCTCACTTGGTTGACGGAACTGTCAAAAAGTTGAGCGTCTGCTGCTTTAGGTGATGGGGAGGTAACGTTTGCGGCCCGGCGCGCAGGGGGAGGCCGGGGGGTGGGGTGCAAGGTACGGCAGAAACTGGTCACTCGCCCTGTATTGGCGCGGCAGGCACAGAGTGAATTTGCCAACCGGGATTTAGGGGCAGATTAGGGGCAAAACGCAGGATAATTAAAATTATCTTTTAAATGCAATGAGAAATGGCGGAGAGAGCGTCAACCGCTGCTGATTCCCCGCTGTTCCCGAAGAGGCCTAGAATGTCTGCAAATACAGGCTTTTTCTATTGCTTTCATTCCGCCGTGTTCCCATAGTGTTCTAGACGTTCTTGACCCAAGTGGGGGAAGATATGGGGGAAGGGATACGCAGGCCGACCAAGGCGCTGACTGCGCAGGCGGTCAAGAGTGCCAAGGATCCGGGCAAGTATTTTGATGGCCATGGCCTCTATCTGCGGATCGACAGGAGCGGGGCGCGGTTCTGGGTTCAGCGCATCGTCATTCGCGGCAAGCGGCGCGAAATGGGGCTGGGCAGTCCTGACCTCGTGTCTCTGGCTGAGGCCCGCACCATCGCGCTTGCCAACAGAAAGCTGGCCCGCGAGGGCGGCGACCCCATTCAGGCCCGGCGCGAGGCGCTGGCCGTCATGACGTTCGAAGATGCTGCGCGCAGGGTTCACGAGCTGCACAAGCCGACCTGGAAGAATCCGAAGCACGCGGATCAGTTCATCAACACACTGGCGACCTATGTCTTCCCCGTGATCGGCCGCACGCGCGCCCCGGATGTGACCACGGCGGATGTGCTGCAGGTGCTGACCCCGATCTGGCTGGAGAAGCCCGAGACTGCGCGCAGGGTCAAGCAGCGGATCGGCACCGTGATGAAGTGGTGCATCGCCCAGGGATGGCGCCAGGACAACCCGGCGACTTCGATCGAGAAGGCCCTGCCCAAGCAGCCGAACACCAAGGAACACCGCAAGGCCTTGCCCTATCAGGAGGTCGCGGGCTTCCTTGACGTGTTGCGGGCGTCGGGCGCCGGCCTGTCAACCAAACTGGCCCTCGAATTTCTGATCCTGAATGCGGCACGCTCGATCGAGGTTCGCGAAGCCCGCTGGTCAGAGTTCGACCTGACCGCGCGGCTATGGGAAATCCCCGCGGCGCGGATGAAGATGAAGCGCCCGCACCGGGTGCCGTTGTCACCGGCAGCCGTACGTATCCTTGAGGCCGCGCAAGGGCTGGATGACGACCTGGTCTTCCCTGGCACGAAGAAGGGCCGGCCAATGTCCGACATGACGTTGTCCAAGCTGGTGAAGGAGCTGGGCTTCCCCTTCGATGTGCACGGGTTTCGCACGAGCTTTCGGACTTGGGCGCAGGAGCGCACCAACTTTCCGCGCGAGGTCGCCGAGGCCGCGCTGGCGCACCTTACTGGCGATGCGGTCGAACGGGCCTATGCGCGGTCTGACGTGTTCGAGAAGCGGCGCAAGATGATGGAAGCATGGGCGGGCTATCTGGCCGAGAAGCCCGCGACAGTTGCGAGGATTGGGTAATGGGATTCCGCGAAGATGTGCCTAAAGTCTCCAGATACTTGGAAAGAATCGAGGAAATTGTTCAACTATATGAGGCCACAAGTTTTGAGCAGGCGGTTGCGGATATGAGTGACCCACGCAGCGATACACGCAAGCATGTCCTCACGATTCTGGAGGCGAAGAAAAGGCTTAACGACATCATTTCCAAACACGAACTATCAAAGAATGTAAAAAAATCATTTATTGAAGATGTTGAGCGTAGCCTTAAGAGGAAACGAGTCGATAAGGTTCGTATAAACATCTTCAATGATAGCACTCGACCGCTTGGAATTGATGAATGGTTCGGAAGGCGAGTATTTTCGGAAGGTTCACCCCTCGATGAGACTGTTTGGTATTGGTGCAATCATCCCGATTTGGGCGAACTAGCAAGGCAGAATTGGGGAAACAACCCTCGAGTTATTATTGATGAACCTGATTTCCTCGATGGCAAATCAATCGTCGAGGAAAAGGTTCATGAGCTTAAGAGACACGGCTTTCCGTCAGAACTATCAACATGGGAATGGGCGGCAGACAGCCTCAGGATGGCCGCCATCGCCCTTCAACGCCTTGGCTTGGCCTATAAGCTTTCAGACTATGTCGAGTGGACATGTACTGGAGAGCCGCCAGAATTAGGTGTAGGGGAAATATTTGGCGAGCCCTCACTCTATTCCGAAGCTGTGTTTGAGGATCAGATTCCCTCGAGTGACGACTTGGTTCGGCTGGGAGGTGTAAAAATTTGGAAATCCGCCAAGGGCACCTTTGTTTCGCCTTTATGGGAGTATCTTTCTTGGCGGGGCTCTGAGGGGTATGGCGAGCTGGGAGAGTATGCGCGCACTGCCGGTGCTATAGGTGAGGGCCTCGACGCCGCCATAACACCTCACGACAGAGAGTTTGATCCAGATGACAATAGTCGCTTACGTCTGGCGCCCGCTAGAATTTTCCACGCTGGTGAAGCAGTGGTGCGCCTCAAAGTGAAGCTGGAGTTCGATGAGTACATCCGCAGAGGTAGATCTGACAGCGAGGCCTCCCAGAGGCGCACCCGAGCTTCCGGCCGAAAGTCCAGAAAGGCACGGGAGGCGAGGCGCGAGGCCTTATTGGGCGCGATGGAAGATGTGGTGCGCCGTATGCCCGAAATTGCCGCTCTGGGCCCGGATCAGATCGCAAAGGTTGCCTTAAAAAAATGCATCGAACAGAACGCTTCGCTCTGGTCAGTAGGCCGAGGGCAAATTTCTGAGTATCTGGGCGAAATCCGGCGCGGAGACAAAGGCCTGGAGGCGTTGAAGGTCCGGTATGACGCGCTGTTTCCGCCCAAACCGCTTAAGCGGTCTCCCTTAAATCGGCAAGGCGCTTAAGCTCATACCGAGATTTAACGAAGTCGCATAAGCGCTTGATTTTGCACGTTACTGATGTCGAAATTTAGCTCATGCTTCCCTAACGTTCCGTGTGAGCGTTTGTCGCAACCAGCGTATGGGAAGCCAACATGCCACAGAGATACCTTCGCCGCACCGAGGTCGAGAAGATCACCGGCCTCAGTCGCTCCTCGATCTACAAGCTCATGAGCGAGGGCGACTTTCCGCGCCCAGTTAAACTGACCGCCAAAGCCGTCGCATGGCCGGAAAGCGTAATCACCGATTGGCTGATGTCGCGCCCGAGCGCCGCAGCATAAACCCCCGCCCGGCGACCGGGACGGGGGCTCATGTGTGTGTTCAGCTGTGGCGGCTGGAAGCATCATCATAGCACCGCCTGCCGCCGGGGGCAAACCCTGAGAGGCAAGAGTTATGAACAAACCAATCAACTTCACGAAAGCGCGCAAGCAGGCGTTCATCAACCCCGAGCAGGCCGAAGCCATTACGGCGAAGCGCCACTATCTGCGCAGCCAGCTTTGCCTGCGCGGCTGGGGCTGGCACGAGGCTGATGCCGAATCCTGGCGCATTGCCACGCTGGCGCAGTTCGGGGCCAACCCGATCGCTGCGGCCCAGGCCCTGTTCAGCGGGGAGGCGGCATGATGCAGGCACCCGCGAAGAAGAAGCACCAGCGCCAGGAGCGCTGGAGGACGCGCAACCCGAAGCAGCATTGGGCGCACCGTGCGACCCGATCTGCGATCAAGAGCGGCCTCCTGGTGAAGTCCCCGTGCGAGGTCTGCGGCGATCCTAACAGCGAGGCGCATCACCCCGATTACGACCGCCCGCTCCTGGTGACCTGGCTGTGCCGAAAGCATCACCGTGCCGTGCACTATCGGAAAGGGGGTGCGGCATGAGCGTGGTTTCTACGGCAGGCCGTAAAACTGCGGCTGGTGTTACTACGGCAGGCCGTAAAACTGGCCGCAACCGGGGATACATCGAAGTCTATCGCCCCCAGCAAAAGACCATCGACCTGCTGGAACAGGTGCAGGCGGTTCTCGATGAATACCGGGAATACTGGCCGCTGACCTGCAGGCAGATCTTCTACCGGATGGTCGGGGCGCATGGCTATGACAAGACAGAGAACGCTTATGAGCGGCTCTGCAACCATCTGGCCAACGCCCGGCGCGGGCGGCTGATACCCTTCTATGCGATCCGCGATGACGGTGTGACCTCATACCGGATGGAACATTACGATGATCGTGATGCCTTCCTGCGGCACATGCGCGAGCTGGCCAGTGATTACACCCGCAACAAGCTGGCCGATCAGGATTTGCATATGGAAGTCTGGTGCGAAGCTGCGGGCATGTTGCCGCAGCTGCATGACGTGTCCGAGCCATACAGCGTGCAGGCGTATTCATCCGGGGGCTTCGATTCCCTGACGGCCAAGAAGCGGCTGGCTGATCGCATCTGCAGAATCGGTAAGCCAACGGTGATCCTGCATCTCGGCGACCTGGACCCGAGCGGGGTTTCGATCTTCGACAGCGTGGCCGAGGATGTGGCCGCGTTTGTCGAAGCCGACCGACGCCACGGCCTGATCAATGTCGAGTTCGAGCGCATCGCGCTGACGGTCGATCAGGTGCGCACCTATGGCTTGCCCGAGGCACCGGCAAAGGCGACTGACAGCCGGTCTGGCAGATGGGATGGCGGCACCTGTCAGCTTGAGGCGCTGCCGCCGCCGATCATCGCAGATATTCTGCGCGAGGCTATAGAGCGGCACATCGACCATGAGTTGCTACAGCTCGACCGAGACCTTGAAGAGCAAGAGCGCAAGGTGATCACGCAACTCCTGTTGCCTGCGCCGGAGGATGACTGATGGGCAGGGACAAGCGCAACGAGGGCCGCGGCGAGCACTTCACCAAGATGATCCGCACCACTATGGAAACGCCTGCCTGGCGGGCGCTTTCCTGCACCGCGCAAGCGCTCTATCCGCACCTCAAGCTGGAATGGCGCGGCCCGGATGCGAACAACAACGGCAAGATTCGCCTCAGCGTCCGACAGGCATCGGAGCGGCTGGGGGTGAGGCCAAACACGGCAGCGAGAGCCTTCCACGATCTGCAGGCCAAGGGCTTCATTGTCGTGACCGAGCACGCGCGCCTGGGCGTCGATGGCGCCGCCTGTGCGCCCGCGTTCGAAATCACGGAGATCAAGTTACCCCATAGCAACAAGAATGACGGCAGGAAGCTGTATCGCGACTGGCGCCCCGGGCAGGATTACCCCGTCCATGCCGCACGCGCCAACAATCCCCGAGGCATCAACGGCAAGAGGAAATCGGCAGATGGATCAGTGGTTCAATTCAACCCGAAAAAATAAAACCCTGTCTTCAAAATGGGGACAGGACTGTCTCAAAAATGAAGACGGATCGCGCGAACCTGTCTCAAAAATGAAGACAGCGCGTCTTCAAAATGAAGACGGATTCGCAGGTTACGAGCCGCAATCCGTCTCAAAAATGAAGACATCCTTATCTACCATCCCCTACGCGCTGGGCGAGGCAGCGGGCAGCGGCGACGGCGCAGGCTCACCGCCTCGGCTGCAAGCGCACCGCTTCGATGCGATGATGCGCAGCGTTGGCGGGCGGCAGCAGGTCATCTGGGGCGCGGCTTCGATCGCTCGCGCGCTCCACGTTTCGACCGACACGGTCTATCGCTGGGCAAAGCGGCCAGAAATGCCGATCCACAAGGTGGGTGGTCGCTACTTCACGACGAAGGCCGACTTGCTGGCGATCCTGCAGGGGCGCGGGCATCCGTGAACATGCGCCCTTTTGCAAGGTTTTTCATGGGTTTGCTCAGTATGCAGGCGGGCGCTGTTCAGCCAGAATCGGCGCATGATCTGGCCCTTTACGAAGAAGCAGCCCGTCGAGCAGAAATCCGGCATTTCCGACCCGGAAAGCTGGCTGCTGGACTTGTTCGGCACTGCGCCGACGCAATCGGGGGTTTCGGTGGGCGCCACCTCGGCGCTGCGCGTTCCCGCGGTCAATAGCGCGATCCGGGTCATCAGCGAGGCCGCTGCCACGCTCGACGTGGAAATCCGGCGGATCGGGGAGAACGGGCGCGAGACCCCCGACCCGACGCATCCGGCGCTGTCGCTTCTCAAGCACGAGGCCAACGATTTCACGCCCGCCCCGGACTTCATCCGCGATCTGGTCATCGATGCCCTGATCCATGATGCCGGGGGCCTGGCCTGGGTCAACCGGGTGAACGAACGCCCGGTCGAGATCATCCATTACACCCGTGGCAGCATCACGGTGGACTATGACCAGCTGACCCGCGAGCCGTCCTATCGGCTGCAGGGCAACCCGCTGGCCGCCCGTGACGTGATCCACCTTCGCAGCCCCTTCGGTCGCAGCCCCCTGTCGCTGGCGCGCGAAGCCATCGGCCTGGCCATCGTCATGGAGCGCCACGCGGCGCGGCTGTTCGGGCGTGGGGCCAAGCCTTCCGGCGCGCTCAAGTTCCCGAAAGGCATGGGCGAGGACAGCGTGAAGAAAGCCCGTGCCGCGTGGCGGTCGGTGCATGAGGGCGAAGACACCGGCGGGCGCACGGCCATCCTCTATGACGGGGCCGAGTTCGAAGCCTTCCAGCTGACCAGCACCGATGCGCAGTTCCTGGAGAACCGCAAGTTCGCCATCGAGGAAGTGGCCCGAGCCTTCCGCGTGCCGCCGTCGATGCTGTTCCACCTTGACCGGGCAACGTGGAGCAACACCGAGCAGATGGGCCGCGAGTTCCTGAGTTACTGCCTGGAGCCGTGGCTGGTGGCGCTGGAAGGCGCGCTGCGCCAAGCCCTGTTCACGCCTGAAGAGCGGCCATTCTGGCGCGTTCACTTCGACCGCGACGATCTGACCCGCGCCGATCTGACGACCCGGGCCACCGCGATCAACAGCCTGATTGCCAGCCGGGTGATCAACCCGAACGAGGGCCGCGCCTGGCTCGACCTGGAGCCCTACGAGGGCGGCAACCAATACGCGAACCCGAACACCGGCGACAACCAGCCGGGCAGCACCGGAGGGGACAATGGATCTGACTGAGATCGCCAGCAACACCGAGGATCAGGAACGGGGCCGCGAGTTCGAGCTGCTTGACCCGGTCACGGGCAAGGCGATCGGCATCACTTTCCGCGTGGCCGGGCCTGACAGCATGACCCAGCGCAAGGCCGAGCTGCGCCTGGTCGATGATCTGGCCGCGCTTGCCGATGAAGACGGGCGGGTCTCGGCCGAGGTGCGCGAGAAGGCCCGCATCGAATGCCTGGCCCGCTGTGTGCTGGGCTGGACCATCGAAGAGGACGGCAAGGCCATCCCGTTCACTCATGCCAACGTGGTGCGGGTTCTCTCGATGGCGAAATGGATTCAGCAGCAGGTCGACGGTTTCGCCGGGGATCGCGCTGCCTTCATGGGGGATCGCTGATGGATCGGCTGGAACTCAAGGCGCAGATCACCGCGCAGGAAGATGGCGCGATCGAGGGTGTGGCCTGGCCCTACGGCACGCCCGACCGCGTCGGCGACATGTTCACCAAGGGCGCCCTCTCGGCGCCGGAAACCCTGCCGATGCTCTTTGGCCACGATCAGGGGCAGGTGGTCGGCGTCTGGGATCAGATCACCGAGGCCGATGAGGGGCTGACCGTGAAGGGGCGGCTTCTGATCGATGATGTCGCGCGAGCCCGTGAGGTGCGCGCGATGATCACGAGCGGGGCCGTGACGGGGCTGTCGATCGGCTTTGTCACCAAGGCCGCAAAGCCGCTTCGCCGGGGGCGGCACATCACAGCGGCAGACCTGATGGAAGTCTCGGTGGTGGCGATTCCCGCGCATCCCGGTGCGCGCATCACGCACGCGAAATCAGCAATATCGGAGTTCGAGAACATGAGTGAAGAAAACCAAGGGCAGGACACTGCCGAAATCGAAAAGAAGATGGGAGAGATCGAGGGCGAGCTGAAGACCCTGCCCAAGATCACTGAACGCCTGGACAAGCTGGAAGCCAAGTCCAACCGGATCACCGGCGGCGGCGGTGACGGCGAGGACAAGGCCGCCATCGAGGCCAAGGCGCTGAACACCTTTCTGCGCCAGGGCGCATCCGGGCTGGACGTTGAGCAGAAATCCAGCCTCAACCTGGGCACCAACAGCGCCGGCGGCTATGCGGTCGCGCCTGAATACAGCCGCCAGATCATCGAGAAGATCACCGAGATCAGCCCGATGCGCCAGGTGGCGCGGGTCATGGCCATCGGCACCACGGAAGTGCTGTTCCCGGTGGTCACAACCAAGCTGGCCGGAACCTGGGTCACGGAAACCGGCGAGCGGCAGGAATCGCAGCCGGTGTTCGATCAGATCAAGATCGAGACCCACGAGCATGCTGTTATCGTGCCTATCAGCCAGCAGCTGATCGAAGACAGCTTCATCGACCTGCAGGCCTATCTTGCCGGGCAGATCGCCGAACAGTTCGGACTGGCCGAGGCTCAGGCCTTCATCGCGGGCGATGGCGACGGCAAGCCTTTCGGCTTCCTGGACAACCCGGCGCTGTTCACGCAGCACGACATGGCGCAGGACGCTGATGCCGAGGCCGTGGTCGCTGCGGTCATCGATCTGTTCTACAAGCTCAAGACCGGCTATGCGCGCAACGCCGCATGGATGATGAACCGCAACACCATGGGGATCATCCGCAAGGCTGCCGACACCACGGTCAAGGGCGCGATGTGGTCTGACGGGCTGGCCGATGGCACCCCGCCGCGTCTTCTGGGCCGCCCGGTGGTCGAGGCCCCGGACATGCCCGACCTGGAGAGCGGCGAGACCCCTGCCGAAGACACCTTCCCGATCGCCCTGGGCGACTGGAACACGGCCTACACCATCGTTGACCGTATCGGCGTGCAGATCATGCGCGACGACTTCACCGGCGCCGATAATGGCATCGTGAAGATGCGCGCCCGCCGCCGTGTCGGGGGCCGCCTCCTGCAGCCCGAGGCCGCGGTCCTGATGAAAGGTCCGGGTGACGAGTAATGACCCCGCTGGCCATCCATAGGTGCCCCGATGCCAATGAAGCCCCCGAGGCTCTGCGCATGCGGCCATCGGGTGGCCAGCGGTGCCCGTTGCCCTTGCGAGAAGCTGCGCGACCGCGACCGCAAGGCACGGTTCGACAGGCAGCGCCCCAGCTCAAGCGCCCGTGGCTACACCGGCGCCTGGGAGAAGGCGCGCAGGGCGTTCCTGCGCCGCAACCCGGCCTGCGCCATGTGCGGCGCCCCGGCCACCACAGCGGATCACAAGACACCGCACAAGGGCGACAGCACCCTCTTCTGGGATCGCAGCAACTGGCAGCCGCTCTGCGGCCATCACCACAACAGCGCCAAGCAACGGCAAGAGCGGCGCGAAAGTAGAAGGAAGTGAACCATGATCTTTGCCACTGCAGGCAGCAAGCTCTACATCGGCGGCGTCAAGTCGATGCAGTCTGCCGACTTCATCGAGTCCGACTTCGACAGCGAAAGCTGGGAAGAGATCGGCGGGCTGGAAAGCCTGGGCACGCTTGGCGATGCCTCCGAAGAGATCACGCAAGACATCATCAGCGAGGCCCGCACCAAGCGGCTCAAGGGCACCCGCTCTTCCCCGCCGATGGAAGTGATTGCGGCCATTGATTACGACGATGACGGCCAGCTGGCGCTGATCGCCGCTGAAAAGGCGCCGCACGATTACGCCTTTCGCGTGGTCTTCAACGATGCACCGCCTGACGGCACCCCTTCCGAGCGCCTGTTCATCGCCAAGGTGGCCAGTGCCACGGAAGCCTATGACACCGCCAACAGCGTGATGAAGCTCAACGCCTCGCTCTGGGTCAACAGCAACGTGGTGCGCGTGGCCGCTGCCGAGGCTGAGTGATGGCTGAGGTGAAGCCCGGCGATGTCGTGCAGCTGAAGAGCGGCGGCCCCGCCATGACGGTGAGCAAGGTGGAAGGCGACATCTGCCATTGCGCCTGGTTCATCGGCTCAGACCTGAAGCACGGCATGTTCAGCGCGGCGACGCTGGAGCCATACGAGGCACCCAGCGTGAAGTTCATCTGATGCCCCGGGGGTGGTCTTCGACTTTGACCGCCTCTTGGGGACCGGCGCGGGGACGCTTGCGCAACATTTGCTCAAATTGGAGTTCCGCCAATGGCAATCGTGACGACCGAACAGCTGCAGGCCCAGCTCAACATCACGTTGCCCGATGACGACAGCCTGCTGCAAGACAAGCTGACGGCAGCGCAGGGGCATATCGAACGCCTGCTGGGCTATCGCATCGAGGAACAGTTCGGCGGCGAGGACCAGGAGCCTGTGCCCGAGCCTCTGTGTGAGGCGGTGCTGCAGCTGGCTGCCTGGTGGTATGAGCAGCGCGAGGCCGCCATCACGGGCACCATCGTCGCGCCGTCGCCGCACAGCGTGGCTGACATCGTGCAGGAATACCGGGAATGGAGCTTCTGACGTGGCGCGGGACGGTGGCATAAAGCGCTTTCAGCAGCGCATGCAGGCGATGCCCGCCGCGGTGCGGAAGGCCGTTGGCCCGGCGGCTTATCGCGGCGCCGAAGAGATCGCCGACATGGCCGAGACCCTGGCGCCCGAAGACAGCGGCGATCTGAAAGGCAGCATCGTTGTGACCGGGCCGGGCAACATGACCCCGCCTTATTCGCACCCCGGCGGCGCACACAGGGTGCCCGAGGGCGCGGCAGCGGTGAGCGTCGGCACCAGCGACGTGCGCTATCCGCACCTGCAGGAGTTCGGCACCCGCCATCACCCGGCGCAGCCGTTCTTCTGGCCGGCCTTTCGCATGCTCAGGAAGCGCAGCGCCAACCGCATCAAGCGCGCCATGTCCAAGGCGGTGAAGGACAACTGGGGGGCAGGCAAATGAGCGTGGCCCTGGAAGTTCAGAAGGCGATCAGGGCGCGGCTTGTGGCGTCTTCGGTGATCACTGACGATGTGCCGCCCGGCTCGATCCTTGACCGCAACCAGCGCCCGGCACCGACGCCTTCCATCATCATCGGCGAGGCGCAGGCGGTGGATGACGGCGAAAGCATCGCGCGCCGCCGCACCCGTGTCTGGCATACAATCCATGTGTGGAAGAAGGAACCTTCGCTGGCCGGGGCAAACGAGATCGCGGGCAATATCCGGCAGGTGATCCAGTGGAAGCGCCCGGACCTCGGCGCCGGCCTGCACTGCATTGATTGCTTTGTCTCTGGCATCCGCACGGTGCGCGATCCTGACGGCGAAACCAGCCATGCCATCGTGACGGTGGAAGCGCTGGTGCTGGAGGTGCCGCAATGAGGTCGGGCAGGCTGCGCCACAAGATCACCGTTCAACGGGCCACGGAGACCGTGGACGCCGCGGGCACGCCATCATTCGACTGGGCGGAGCTGGCGACCCTGCGCGCCGAGGTGGTGCAGCAATCGACCGAAGAGTTCATCCGTTCGCAGGGCGCCAGTGACGAGCGCGTCGTGATCTTTCGCACCCGCTTCCTGGCGGGCGTCGGCAATGATGACCGGATCGTCTGGCGTGGCGAGGCCCACAATATCCGCGAGGTTGCGGTGCTGGGCCATGAGCACGGGCTGGAAATCCGGACGGTCACGCATGAGGGGGCGGAATGAAGGGCACCAAGCCTCAGCTTGTCATCGACAATGACGCAGTGGACCGCGTGCCCCAGGCGCCGGGCTGGCTGTCCAAGGATGCCCGGGCGGAATGGCGCCGGGTGATGCCCGCGCTTGTGAAGCGGCGCATCCTGACCCGTGCCGATCTGGGCAGCGTCGAGAATTACTGTGTCGCGATCGGGCGCGTGCGCGAGGTCGAGCGAGCGATACAGGCCGCCGACGCGATCGATCCGGCACTGTTTCGCATGCAGGACAAGGCCACCACCACCGCGCGACAGCTGGCGGCCGAGCTGGGGCTGACCCCGGTTTCGCGGTCGCGGCCTTCAATCAGGGATGATGGCGATGATGATTCCCTCCTGGCTTGAGGACGGCAGCGACATTCCCGATCCGCTGGGCCGGGGTGAGAAGGCAGTTACCTGGCTGCGCCGCCTGCGCCACCCCAAGAACCCGGCGCCGGGCAGCCCGTTCCAGCTTGACCCGTGGCAGGAGCGGATCGTGCGCCGCATCTATGGCCCGCGCCACGAGGACGGCAGCCGCGTGGTGCGCCGCGTGGTGCTGCTGCTGCCCCGTGGCAATCGCAAGACCTCGCTCTGTGCTGCCCTGAATCTGCTGCACCTGATGGGGCCGGAACGTGAGCCGGGCGGCCTGATCGTCTCGGCGGCTTCGGCGCGTGAGCAGGCGATGGAACTGTTCAACGAAACCGCCCTGATCATCGACAATGACAAGCGCCTCTCCAAGCACCTGACGGTGCGCGAGTATGTCAGCAAGATCGCCTTCAATGCCGAGCGCAACCGCTACATCGCTGTTGCAAGTGACGGCAAGGTTCAGCACGGCAAGACCCCGAATGTGGTGATCGCCGACGAGCTGCACGCCTGGCATGGGGCTGCGGGAATGCGGCAATGGGAAGCGCTGGACTCGGCGCTTGTGAAGGTGCCTGGCACGCTGATGATCGTCGCCAGCACGTCCGGGCGCGGGCAGGAGAACCTCGCCTGGAAAACCGTTGAATACGCGATCCGGGTGCAGAAGGGCGAGATCGATGACCCCGCCACCCTGCCGGTGATCTTCATGGCCGAGCCCGAAGACGACTGGACCGATGAAGCGCTCTGGCACGCGGTCAATCCCGGGCTCAAGCATGGATATCCTGACATCGCGGGCTTTCGCGACAAGGCCCGCAAGGCCGAGCACTCGCCCTTCGAACGCGACAGTTTCATGCAGTTCAACCTCAACCGCTGGCTTGACCAGTCGACCAGCCCCTTTGTCGAGATGCACGTCTATGACGCGGGCGCGCATGCGGTTGATCTGGAAGAGCTGGACATGGTGCAGGCGCCCTGCTGGCTGGGCGTGGACCTGTCGAAGAATGAAGACCTGACATGCGTGGTTGCCGCCTGGGAAGATGGCGACGATGGCTATCAGGTCTGGGCCTGGTTCTTCTGTCCCGAAGACAACCTGCGCGATCGCGGGGACCGGCACGGCGTCGATTACGTCGAATGGGCAAAGCAGGGGTTCATCATCCCGACCCCGGGCAACACCGTGGATCTTCGCGCGGTCGAGGATCATGTGCGCGAACTCTGCGCCCGCTTCAATGTGCGCGAGATCGCCTTCGATCCGACCTATGGCCGGCACATGATGGGCAACCTCAACGATGACGGGCTGCCCGTGGTCGAGTTCCGGCAGGGCTGGGTCTCGATGGCGCCGGCGGTCAAGGAGCTGGAACGGGCCATTCTTGGCCGGCGGTTTCGGCACGGCGGCCATCCGGTGCTGCGCTGGAACTTCGAGAACGTGCAGCTGCACGTCGATCAGGCGGGCAACCGCAGTTTCCACAAGGGCAAGAGCGGCAACAAGATCGATGGGGCTGTCGCAACTGCAATGGCCGTGGCGCGCTGCGCCGCAGGCGAGGTCAAGTTCATCACCGATGAGCCCTGGTTCGATGATGAAATGTTTCTGGCGTAGGAGGCGCAGCGATGTCCGATACCGAACGATTGTTCGTTCAACTGGAGGCGCGGGTCAGCGACTTCGAGAAGCGCATGCGCCAGGCCGAACGGCGGGGCACTCGGACCTATAACACCCTGCAGCGCAATTCCCGCACCGCCACCCGGCGGATGGAGCGCGACATGGTGCGCAGCTCCACCCGGATCAACACCGCGCTGGCCAGCACCTCGGCGGCGGTGGGCAACCTGAACACGGTCCTGCGCACGGTCGGCGCCCCGCTTCTGGGGGCCGCGGCCTTCACCGGGCTGGTCCGTGGTGTGCGCGGTGCGGTGTCGGAACTGTCTGAACTGGGCAAGACCGCGCGCGATGTGTCGATGGATGTGGAAGAATTGCAGGGCGTGCAGCGCGGTTTCGCCCGCGAGGCCCGGCTGTCGCAAGAGCAGGTGAACGCCAGCCTTGAGCGGTTTGCCCGGCGCGTCGGCGAAGCGGCCAATGCCACCGGCCCCCTGAACACCACCGTCGAGCGCTACGGCATCCGGCTGCGCGATGCCAACGGGGAGCTGCGCACCCAGGGCGACCTGCTGCGCGAGTTCTCCAACGTGATCCGCAGCGCCAGCAGCGATCAGGAAAGGCTGGCAATCGCCCAGGCCGCTTTCGGGGATACAGGCCGGCGCATGGCCCAGGCCATGAACGAGGGCGCAGCCGGCATCGATCGCATGATCCGCGAGGCCATCGAGGCCGGTGACGTGATCGATCGCCACCTGATCGCGCGGGCCGAAGAACTCGATGACAGGTTCAATGATCTGGCCCGGCGCGTTTCCACGACCTTTCGCAGCATGGCTGTGGAGATCGCGGATTTCATCGATCGCATGGCGCAGCTCAATGTCGAGTTCGATGATTTTCTCAAGGCCCGCGAGGGGCGCACCCGGGAAGTGGCGGGCGATGACTTCATTGACGCCATCGGCGAGCCCTCGGCTTACGAGGCCCTTGCCGCTGCAGTGGGCAACTACGACCGCGCCATCAATGAGCTGGGGAACTCGGCCAGCGGGGTTGCGCTGGACCTCTATGACTTCGCGCTGAACCTGGAACATCTCGGCGAGATCGGCGCGGCCGATGTGCTGGAACGCCTCGGCGATGAACTGTCCCAGCTGGTCGACGAGTTCGAGGCGGGGGAAAAGTCCCAGGAAGATTTCGCAGAAGCCCTTGAGGGCGTGTCTGGCCGGGCCGAACAGGTTCTCGGCGATCTGCAAAATGTCGATGCCCAGGGCTTCGATCGGGTCATGGGGCAGGTGCAGGCGCTGCGCGGGACGCTTCTGTCAGCGACCGATGCCGCACAGGGGCTTGCCCTCGCGCTGAACGTCGCCGCCGATCTGGGGCCGTCTGACGCGGCCCAGCGTCGCGCTGGGGAGATACAGGCGCAGACCGATGCCCAGGCGCGCAGGAAGGCCCGGGAAGAGCTTGTGGCGTTCCTCGCCGAGGAAGAGCGGCTGTCCGGACGCACGCGCGAGCAGATCGAGCTTGAACGCGAACTGGCGCAGGTGCAGCGCCGGGCGCGAACCGAGGGCATCGAGCTGACCGACGCGCAGGCCGAGGCCCAGGCCCGGGCCAACCTCGCGCTGCGCGAGGCATCTCAGGGCGGCTCAGGTCGCGAGGGCGGCGGGCGCGGTGGGGGCGCTGGTGACTTTACCCGCATGGTCGAAACCGTGCAGGACCGCACGCGCGCGCTTGAGGCCGAGGCCGTGGCACTGGTGGCCGCCGCGCAATCGGGCCGCGAATACGGTGACGCGATCAACTTTGCCATGCAGCGCGCCCGGCTTCTGAACGCGGCACAGCGCGAGGGGCTTGCAATCACCCCGGAGCTGGAAGCGGCCATTGACCGGATGGCCGATGCCTATGCCCGGGCGGCCAGCGAAGCGGCGAACGCGGCGCAGGAAATGCAGGAGGCCGAGGCACGCGCCCAGCGTGGTGCCCAGGCAATGACCGATCTGTTCTTGGGGATCGTTGACGGCGGCAGAAGTGCCGAACAGGCGCTTGCCCGGCTCTTGCAGCAGATGGCGCAGGTCTACCTGCAGAAGGCCCTGCTTGGCCTTGCCGAAGGCGGCGGGCCATTTGCCTTTCTGGGGGGGATGCTGGGCGGCTTCGCGGGCGGTGGTTACACCGGCGACGGCACCCGCAACCAGCCCGCGGGCATCGTTCACCGGGGCGAGTATGTTTTCAGCAAGGCCGCTGTGCAGCGCCTCGGCGTCGGGCGCCTGGAGTCCATGCACAAGGCCGCGCAGGGATATGCCAGCGGCGGTGCTGTCGGCGCCACAGCCGCAGCAGGCGGGCCGCAGGTCGTGGTCAACGTCAAGAACGAGTTCTCCGACGCCAAGGTCGAGGCACGCCAGCGTGAATCCGTGGATGGCCGCGCCATGGTCGACATGGTCGTTTCCGCCGTGCGCGAGGATTACGCCCGGGGCGGCTTCGACGGGGCCAACAAGACCCGCTTCGGGCGGGCACCCCGAACGGTGAAGAGGTGATCCATGCGGCGCAGTGAATACCATAAGGCGCTTGCCCAGGCCGTGACCGACCAGCTGCAGGGCAAGGCTTCATTGAATATCCCTGCAGGCGCCGCGCCACTGTGGCGGGCGTTCCTTGAACTGTCGATGGCGCGCAGCTGGCACCAGTTCGGCCCGAACCCGATCAGCTATCAGGAGATCGAGGCCTGGGCCCGGCTCAAGCGCTGGCCGCTGCAACCGCACCATATCGATGCCCTGCGCGCGATGGATGCCGCGCTGCTGGAACACTTCGCGCTGAAACGGGCAACACCGCCGGGCGGATCGAAGACCGTGCCGCAAACGTCCGGGCACAAGCTGTCGCCGAAGCTGTTCGACCTGGCGCTGAGTTAGGGGCTGACCACCCTGGGGCGACGTGCTCACCCCCAACGGTCGGGCAGTTGTGTGGCCCGCGTTCAGTCATTGCGCGAACCCAACCCGCAACTGGGCGAGTGCGGTGAAACCCCCAGAAGGCGCAGCGGGTCTACCTCCTTTGCCCGCGTGGCGCAGATCGCCACGTCTGAAAAACGGGGGCGATCAAGGGCCGGGGCGGCAGGGCTGTCCCGGCCTTTCTATTCGATCTCTTTTCGAATTTGCATCGCACGCTCTTCAATCTTGTCGAGAAGGCGGCTTGTCATCTCGCTCGTCCTAACCCCGATCTGCAGAAGAAAATCGCTGTCGCTGTCCGAACTCGACGTATAGCCCTGCTTGGAAAGCCTGCGTATCTCAGAAATTGTTTGTGTTTGAAATTCCAGCGCCTGCACCGCCAAGTGCTGCGCAAACGAACATTCGAGAAGATACTCTAGTGTTGATAGTTTCGCATAAATCTCGATCTGCAAATTCTTGTCCATCCCTCATTCCTTTCTGAGTGCAACACCCGGACCATTGCCATTCTCAGGCAGGAAGACCACGCCAGCCGCTTCAAGGGCGGCCACAAGCTTATGAACCGTGTCCATGCGGCTCTTCACAAGTCCTGCCCCTGCACCCTCTAGGTTCCGTATGGTGTTGACGCTTACGCCTGCACTCTCTGCAAGATGGCTTTGGTCTAGTCCGGCGAGCGCGCGGGCTGCCCTGAGTTGGTTTCCGGTCATTTAGTTATGAAACCCATTTTTGTGGTTGACGACACCAGCATGGCGCCATTATGGTTACGATACACAATTTCCTAGAAGCAGCAACCAAAAGGATGCACATCATGACCAAAGAAACCCCGATTCCGGGGAACACCCCCGGCTTGCCAGAACACCCCGACTTCGAGCTTTTGGGCCGTCACCAGCGCATCGAAGCATACGCGGACGTTCTGGAATCCATCTTGGATGCCGCGGAGTGCAACGAACACCAGGAGCGGCAGGTTTATGCCGTGGCCAGTGGCATACGTACGACCGTGCGCGAGGCTATGGGCTTTGCGGAAGCGATGGAGAGGGAGTGGAAGAAATGACCGTTCCCAAGCACCAGCGAGACGCTTTCGAGGCCACAGACGAGGCCCTGAATCACATCGACGGGCTGATTTCGGCGCTGGATGTAATCGAGGACCAGATTCGCCTCGTGGACGAGATGCAGCGCGAGTCAAAGGCCTTTCGCATCATCCGGCCCATTCTTGAAGAGAAGATGGCCGAGATGTGGAAGCTTCGCAATCGCGAATGGCAAAGCATCGGCGGCAAGGTCGGGGCCGATGTTCTTGCCGAAATCCATGGCGAGTCGCAGCAGGGACCAGAGGCCGAGCAAGCCTGAGGGTGGCCACCACGACGCAGGGCCGGGGCATTGCTCCGGCCTTTTGCGTGGCAGGGATGGGTCTCTTTTCATCTGGGGGAAGTATTGGGGGAGAGAGTTGGCCGCGGTTCACGCATATTATGCAAAAACAAGGACTTATGCTGGTTAAGTGGCGGAGAGAGCGGGATTCGAACCCGCGAGACGGTTTCCCGCCTACACGCTTTCCAGGCGTGCGCCTTCGACCACTCGGCCACCTCTCCACGTCCCGGCGCTCTTAGCAAGCGGCGTGGGCTGAATGCAAGCACAAGCGCATGTGTAGGGAAAATTGCAAGCTCGTATGTTTCTTACCTGGCCTGCAACTGATCATTCATCCAGTTGCGCCCGGCGCTTGGTTGATGTTGCTCCGTCCCCGAATCTTCCACCGCCCTTGGCGAGAGTTCTCCGGCGTCGCTCAGGGTGGCAGGCAGGTCTATGCCCCCGATCGGAGCGCCCGGAGGGGCGCGGGGGGCGCGCCCTATTCGCTGACGCAATGCAGGTTGACGCGGGCCACGGCGGGCTGTGCTGCGCGCATGTGCCGGGTGATTTCGGCCTCCAGCTGGCTTTGGCGGGGGCGGTCCGCGTCGCACAGATGCGCCACCAGATCGACGTTGATGCCCTCATCGAAATAGCCCAGGCGGATCTCGCGCAGGGTGATGGCCGGCCAGTGACGGCCAAGCAGGCCGCGCAGCGTCTGCTCGATTTCGGCGCGCAGGGGGGCGGCCATGGCGCCGAAGCCCTCGGCATGGCCGTCAGGCTCGATGTGCAGCACGATGTGATCCAGCGCGCGGATCGCCGCGACGGCGCGGGAATGGGCGGCCTCACTGATGCGGTGGCCTTCGGTCACGGTGATTTCGGGGTCTACCAGAAGGCTGGCATCGGCGGAAAGCGCGTTGCCATGCTGGCGCACGCGCAGCGCGCGCAGCCCCGTCACGCCGGGGGTGGCACGCAGGACACGGGCGATGGCGCGGGTGTCTTCCTCGGTCGCCTGGGTGTCGACAAGCTCGTGAACGGCGGGGCGCCCCTGGCTCCAGGCGACGCGCAAAAGCATCGCCGCGATCACCGCCGCTGCCAGCGGGTCGAACAGTGGCAACCCGGCCATGCCCCCGGCGATGCCCAGTGCCGCCACCACCGATGACAGCGCGTCCGAGCGATGATGCCAGGCATTGGCCACGACCAGCGCTGAGCCGCTGACCCGCCCGACCCGCACCGTGAGGTGATAGAGCGCCTCCTTGAGCAGCAGCGAAAGCCCCGCCACGGCCAGCGCCAGCAACGTGGGCGGCGGTGCGGGCGTCTGGGCGAGCAGCCGCGCCCCGGCATCGAACAGGATTCCCACGGCCGCCAGTGCCAGCGCTGCCGCCACGGCCAGGGTGGCCAGCGTCTCGAACCGGCCATGGCCATAGGGATGTTTGCTGTCGGGGCCGCGCGCCGAGTGTTTCAGCGCCCAGAGCACGGTCACATCCGAGGCCAGGTCGGCCAGCGAATGCACGCCATCTGCCACCAGCGCCTGACTACCCGCGGTCCAGCCCGTGACGATCTTGCCCAGCGCAAGCGGCAGGTTCACCAGAAGACCCACCCATGTGACCCGGCGCTTGGCGCGGGCCTGCGCGGCATCGGGCCGGGAGGATGGCAGTTCGGGCGTATCGGCTGTCGGGGTCATGGATGCGTCGTCAGTGCAAATGGGCGCGGCAGTGGAATCGGCCGCAGGGCCGGCGATAATGTCCCCCGGCGGGGGGCGGGTCAATTCGGGTGGCGGGCGCGCTTGTTTTCGCTGCGCCATCTGCCCTTGCCGGCCCCGTCGGCCCGGCCAGATGCGCGGCGCGTCATCGGCGCAAGCGGCGCGTGCATTTCGAGCCGCGCTTGTGTCGGGGGGCGTTGTTGCTAGAGTTGCGCGGGCAAGACCGCCCGGCAGGGCGTATCGAGGAAGAGCATGGTTGCACGCGTCATTCCGGTCGAACCTTTCGACCTGGTCATATTCGGGGCCACGGGCGACCTGGCGCGGCGCAAGATCCTGCCCGGCCTCTACCGCCGTTTCCGCGACGGGCAGATGCCGGATGACGCGCGGATCATCGGTGCCGCCCGCGGCAGGATGGACAGCGCAACCTACCGCCGCGAAGTGGCCGCCCTGCTGAACGAGTTGGTGCCTCCCGCCCGGCGCGACGCGCAAAGCTTGCGCGCCTTTTGCAGGCGGATCGAGTATGTTGCCCTCGACGCCGCCGGTGATGGGGGCTGGCCGCAACTGGCCGCGCTGCTGCGCGAGGATGTGGTGCGGGCGTTCTACTTCTCGGTCGCGCCCGCGCTGTTTGGCGAACTGGCCGCGCGGCTGCACGAACATGGCATCGCCAATGCCGACAGCCGGGTGGTGGTGGAAAAGCCCTTCGGCCACGATCAGGAAAGCGCGCGCGCGCTCAACGCGACCCTGGCGCGGCATTTTGACGAGGCGCAGATCTACCGGATCGACCATTACCTAGGCAAGGAAACCGTGCAGAACCTGATGGCGGTGCGTTTTGCCAACACCCTGTTCGAGCCGCTGTGGAACGCGCGCTTCGTCGACAACGTGCAGATCACCGTGGCCGAAACCGTCGGCGTGGAGGGGCGCGGCGCGTATTACGATGGCGCCGGCGCCATGCGCGACATGATGCAGAACCACCTGATGCAGCTTCTGTGCCTGATCGCGATGGAGCCGCCCTTCCGTTTCGAGCCGGACGCGGTGCGCGATGAAAAGCTCAAGGTGATCCGTGCGCTCGATCCGGTGGATGGCCGCGACGTGGTGCGCGGGCAGTATCGCGCGGGGCAGGGCCTGGCAGGGTATGCCGAGGATGCCGGCTGCGGCGCGAGCGACACCGAAACCTTCGTCGCGCTCAAGGTGCAGATATCGAACTGGCGCTGGAAGGGCACGCCCTTCTATCTGCGCACCGGCAAGCGGCTGAGCGCCCGCGCCAGCGAAATCGCCGTGACCTTCCGCGCGCCGCCGCATTCGATCTTCGGCGAAAGCGAGCGCTGGCAGGAAAACGTGCTGGTCATACGTCTGCAACCCGACGAGGGCATGAAGCTGCATGTGATGATCAAGGAGCCGGGGCCGGGCGGGATGCGGCTCAAGGATGTTCCGCTTGACATGTCATTCGCCGAGGCCTTGGGTGAAGAGGGGGCCGACATCCCCGATGCCTATGAGCGGCTCATCATGGATGTGATCCGGGGTAATCAGACGCTCTTCATGCGCGGCGACGAGGTGGAAGCCGCCTGGGCCTGGACCGACCCGGTGATTGCGGGATGGGCCGCTGCCGGGCCGCCGCACGGCTATGGGGCGGGCAGTGCCGGGCCGGAGGACGCAGAGCGCCTGCTGCACCGCGATGGCCGCCGCTGGAGGGAGATCGCGCCATGACATTCCAGGAATATCCTGACCGCGAGATGATGTTTCTGTCGCTGGCCGACCGGCTGGCGGGCGAGTTGAGCGATTTCCTGCGCCGGCAGGATCGCGTGACCTTTGCGGTGCCCGGCGGCACCACGCCGGGGCCAGTGTTCGACGTGCTTTCGGGGATCGAACTGGACTGGGAGCGCGTCACGGTGGTGCTGACCGATGAACGCTGGGTGCCTGCCGACGCGCCGCGCTCTAACACACGGCTGGTGCACAAGCGGCTGTTGCAGGGCAATGCGGCGCAGGCGCAGCTGGTGCCGATGATCGCAGACGACCCCACGCCGCAATCTGCCCTGCCGGGCCTGACCGAGGGGCTGACACCGTATCTGCCGCTGACCGTGCTGCTGGCGGGAATGGGCGGCGATCTGCACACGGCTTCGCTTTTTGCCGGCAGCGCGGAACTGGCCGAGGCGCTGGCAAGTGACGCGCCCCCGCTGGTGGCGACGCGCCCCGCCGGATCGGAGGAATGGCGCGTGACTCTCAGCGCGCCGGTGCTGCGCAAGGCGATGACGACCCATGTGGTGATCACCGGCCCGGAAAAGCGCGCGGCCCTTGAGCGCGCCGCCGACATGACGGTGGAAGAGGCGCCGATCCGGCTTTTGCTGGATCAGGCCACGGTGCACTGGGCCGAGTGAGGCAGCGCATGAACGAACAGGTGGAAACGATCTGGGCCGGTCTGGCGGCATATCACCGGACGGTGGCGGATCGGCCTCTGCGCGGGCTTTTCGAGGATGCGGGCGATCGTGCCGACGATTTCTCGGTGCGCTGCGGCGAGATGCTGTTCGACTACTCGAAAACCGGTCTCGACGGGTGGTCGCGGGCGCTTTTGCTGGACCTGGCGCGCGCGGCCGGCGTCGAGGCGCGGCGCGCGGCCATGTTCGACGGTCAACGCATCAATGTCACCGAAGGCCGCGCGGTGCTGCACACGGCCTTGCGCAACCCCGGCCGTGCGGTGCGGGTGGATGGCGAAGACGTCAGCCCCGGCATTCGCGAAACGCTGTCGCGGATGAAGGGCTTTGCCGAGGATCTGCGCGCGGGCTGGTTGGCGGGGCAGGGCGGGCCGATCACCGATGTGGTCAATATCGGCATTGGCGGCTCGGACCTCGGCCCGGCCATGGCAGTGGCGGCGCTGGCCCCATATCACGATGGGCCGCGCTGCCATTTCGTGTCCAACGTGGACGGCGCGCATATCCATGACACGCTGGCCGGGCTGGACCCGGTGCGCACGCTGGTGATCGTGGCCTCGAAAACCTTCACCACCGCCGAGACAATGGCCAATGCCCGGGCTGCGTGGGTGTGGATGGCCGCGCAGGCGGCCGACCCCGGCGCGCAGTTCGTCGCGCTATCCTCGTCGCCCGAACGCGCGGCGGAGTTCGGCATCGCGCCCGCGCGGGTGTTCGGCTTTGCCGATTGGGTGGGCGGGCGCTATTCGCTGTGGGGGCCGGTCGGGCTGAGCCTGATGCTGGCCATCGGGCCAGAGCAGTTCGAGGCGTTCCTTGCCGGCGGCGCGGCGATGGATGCGCATTTTCGCGAAACGCCGCTGGAAGACAACATGCCCGTGATGCTTGCGCTGGTGGGCATCTGGCACGCGCAGGTTTGCGGCTACCCGACCCGCGCGGTGTTGCCCTATGACCAGCGGCTGGCGCGGCTTCCGGCCTATCTGCAGCAACTCGAGATGGAGAGCAACGGCAAGCGCGTCGCGCTTGACGGCACGGCGCTTGAGCGCGACTCCGGCCCTATCATCTGGGGCGAGCCGGGCACCAACGGGCAACACGCTTTCATGCAGCTTGTGCATCAGGGCACGCGCGTGGTGCCTTGCGAGTTCCTGCTGGCCGCGCGGGGGCATGAGCCCGAGCTTGCCCATCAACACCGGATGCTGTTGGTCAATTGCCTGGCGCAGGCCGAGGCGCTCTTGCGTGGGCGCAGCCTTGAGGAGGCCCGCGCCCAGGCTGCTGCAGCCGGGTTCGAGGGCGCGGCACTGGAAACCCAGGCCCGCCACCGGGTGTTTCCCGGCAATCGCCCCTCCACCACGCTGATCTATCCGCAGCTTACCCCCGAAATGCTGGGCCGGATCATCGCGCTTTACGAGCACCGCGTGTTTGTCGAAGGGGTGATCCTGGGGATCAACTCCTTCGATCAATGGGGGGTGGAACTGGGCAAGGAACTGGCGCAGCGCCTGTTGCCCGCCGTGGAGGGCGGGCCGCTGCCCGAAACCGACGCCTCCACCCGCGCGCTGCTGCGGTATCTGCGCGCCCATGGCGGCAGCCCGGATCACCAGTTGTAGCGGGAGTTGACGGCAGGTGTTTAGGGGCTGCCGGGGGGCGTTGAAGTGACGCATCGGTTCAAGGCTGTCACGAGCCGCGCTTGACCATGGGGAACTGCTTTGCAGCGCGTGCGCCAGGCGGTTTGCCTCGCAAGCTCGAAAGAGCCGCCCATGGGCGCGATTACCACTGGTCGAATCATTGGCCAAAGATGCCCCGCCCGTGCCGCAAGCACGGGCAGCGCCCGACCGCCCCCCCGGGCGGGCGCTTCGCTTCCGCCCGCAGTCGGGCACTGCCCGCGCCATCATGCGGTGCGTTTCAAGCAGAGCCGGTCACGCCTGCGCCGTGAGCGCCTCAAGGCCAATGCGGCGCTTTGCCCGCGGTTGCAGCGCCTGTCGGTAACGGACCGGCCCGCCGTCACGTCACGCCATCAGCTTCGGGTGCCTTGCGACCAGCCACTCAGGCCGGCGAAAGCACGCGGACCGGCTCGCCCGCCTGCCATGCCTTGATCGCCTCGGCCGTCTGGCCGTAGAAGACGCGGAAGGTGGCTTCGGTCGTGTAGCCCAGATGCGGGGTCAGCAGCAGCTTTCCCTGGTCGATCAACGCGCGGTCGATCATCGGGTCATCGGCGGCCAGCGGCTCGCGGTCGAACACGTCGATCCCGGCCTTGGCCGGTTTGCCCGCGCGCAACCCCTCCAGGAGCGCGGCGCTGTCCACGATCGGCCCGCGCGAGGTGTTCACGAAGACCGCGCCGGGTTTCGCCGCCTCGAAAGCCTGCGCGCCGATCAGCCCGCGCGAACGCTCCGACAGGATCAGATGCACCGAAACCACATCCGATGTGGCCATCAGATCCTCAAGGCTGGCGCAGCGCTTCACGTCCAGCTCGGCACAGCGCGCCTCGGTCAGGTTCTGCGACCAGGCGGCGATGTTCATGCCGAAGGCCCGCCCCAGCCCGGCCATCTGCGCGCCGATGGAGCCAAGCCCCACCAGGCCCAGTGTCAGCCCGTTCAGGTCACGCCCCAGCCCGCTTTGCCAATTGCCGTCCTGAAGGCTTTGCGCCTCGGTCACGATCTGGCGGTTGAGCGCGAGGATCAGCGTCATTGCCAGTTCTGAGGTGGTGGTCTTGCGGGTTTCGGTGCCGCAAACGGGGATGCCGCGCGCCCGAGCCGCCGCCATGTCGATCGAGGCGTTGCGCGGCCCGGTGGTGACGATCAGCTTCAGGTTCGGCAGCGCCTCGATCACGCTGGCGGGCAGGGGGGTGCGCTCGCGCATGACGCAGACGATGTCGAAAGGCTGCAGGGCCTCGGTCACCTTCTCGGGGCCGCCGATGGGCTTGCTGAACACGGTGACTTCGCCCAGCCCGGACCAGTCGGCCAGGCTGGTCGCGACGCCTGCGTAATCATCAAGAATGGCAATTTTCATGGCTTTTTCCTCTGCTTGTGCTCCGTGGCTGGCAGGGTGGCCGCGCCGACGGGCGGTGTTCGCCGTGCAATGGAGGGCCTTTTGCCCCCGTTGCAAGAGTGGTCGTGAAGATCGCGCGCCCGTGCTTTCCGCTGGATCCGGGGCGCCCCGGCCGGGCGCCCGCGGATGCTGTTTTCCTTGCCGCGCGCCATCCGCCCGAGCGGGCAGGCGGGGCGGGCGGCCTCAGCCGATGATCCCGTTCAGCGTGGCCGAGGGGCGCATCACCTTTGCGACCTTGGCCGGGTCGGTCTTGAAATACCCGCCCAGATCGGCGGGTTTGCCTTGCGCGGCCAGAAGCTCGCCGGTGATCTTTTCCTCGTTCTCGGCCAGTGCCCTGGCGAGGGGCGCGAAATGCGCGGCCAGTTCGGCATCCTTGTCCTGCGCCGCCAGCGCCTGCGCCCAGTAGAGCGCGAAGTAGTAATGGCTGTCGCGGTTGTCGGGCTGGCCGACCTTGCGGCTGGGCGAGCGGCCCTGATCGAGAATGCCCTGCGTCGCGGCCTCGACCGCTTCGCCCAGCAGCGTGGCCTTCAGGTTCGACCGGCTGCGGCCCAGGAGCTTCAGGCTTTCGCCCAGGGCGCAGAACTCACCCAGGCTGTCCCAGCGCAGGTGGTTTTCCTCCATCAGCTGCTGGACATGCTTGGGCGCCGAGCCACCGGCGCCGGTCTCGAACATGCCGCCGCCATTCATCAGCTTGACGATGGAAAGCATCTTGGCCGAGGTGCCCAACTCCAGGATCGGGAAGAGGTCGGTCAGGTAGTCGCGCAGCACGTTGCCGGTGATGGCGATGGTGTTCTTGCCGGCGCGGATGGTTTCCAGTGAACGCCGCGTGGCCGCGCGCGGGTCGAGAATGAGGAACTTGTCGGCCACGCCTGCGGCCTCGAGCATCGGCTTGACCAGCGCGATCAGCTGCGCGTCATGGGCGCGCGTCTCGTCCAGCCAGAAGATGGCCTCGCAGCCCTCGGCGGCCTGACGTTCGATGGCCAGCTTTACCCAATCCTCGATGGGCGCCTTGCGGACGCTGGACGAACGCCAGATATCACCGGCCTCGACCGCGTGTTCGTGCAGGATGTCGCCATTGGCGGCGACCATGCGCACCACGCCGGCATGGGGCACCTCGAAGGTAGTCGGGTGCGAGCCGTACTCCTCGGCCTTTTGCGCCATCAGCCCGACATTCTGCAGCGCCCCGGCTGTGGTCGGATCGAGCGCGCCGGTTTCCTTGAAATACTCGATCGTCTCGTCGAACACCGGCGCATAGCAGTTGTCGGGGATCAGGCAGGTGGTGTCGGCGGCCTTGCCGTCGGGCCCCCAGCCCTTGCCTCCGGCGCGGATCAGCGCGGGCATCGAGGCATCGATGATCACGTCGGAGGGCACATGCAGGTTGCTGATGCCCTTGTCGGAATCAACCATGTACATCGGCGGCCGGTCACCCATGACGGCGTCGATGGCGGCCATGATCTCGGCCTTTTCGGGCATCTGCTCGATGCGCTCGAACATGTCGCGCAGGCCCGAGTTGGGGTTCACCCCGGCCGCCTTGAGCTGTGCGTCATACTTGTCGAAGACCGGCTTGAGGAAGGCCTTGACCGCATGGCCGAAGATGATCGGGTCGGAGACTTTCATCATCGTGGCCTTGAGGTGGAGCGAGAACAGCGTGCCATCCTTCTTGGTCTTCTCGATCTCCTCGGCGAGGAAATCGCCCAGCACACGCACCGACAGGTAGGTGGCATCCACCACCGTGCCCGCCGGGTAATCGACGCCATCCTTGAGCACGCTGACGCTGCCGTCATCCGCGACCAGCTCGATCCTGGCGGGGCCGGCCTGTGCGGCGCTCAGCGTGACCGATTTCTCGTTGGCGAAAAAGTCGTTGCCAGGCATCGAGGCCACGCGCGTCTTGCTGTCCGCCGACCATTCGCCCATCGAATGCGGGTTCTTGCGCGCGTAGTTCTTGACCGCCAGCGCGGCGCGGCGGTCGGAGTTGCCCTCGCGCAGGACGGGGTTCACCGCCGAGCCCTTGACGGCATCATAGCGCGCGCGAATGTCGCGTTCCTTGTCGGTTTGCGGGTCTTCCGGGTAATCGGGCAGGGCATAGCCCTTTTCGCGCAGTTCGCGCACCGCGGCCATCATCTGCGGCACCGAGGCCGAGATGTTGGGCAGCTTGATGACATTTGCCTCGGGGGTCTTGACCCATTCGCCCAGCGCGGCGAGGTCGTCGGTCTGGCGCTGGTCTTCGCTCAGCCATTCGGGGAAGGCCGCGATGATGCGCCCGGCCAACGAGATGTCGCGCATGCCGACCTCGACGCCGGCAGCCGAGGCGAAGCTGCGGATGATCGGTAGAAGCGAGGCCGAGGCGAGTTCGGGCGCTTCGTCGACCTGGGTGTAGACGATGTCGGGAAACTTCTGGTCTGCCATGTTTTTCAAGCCTTTCTTGCAACTGAATTGGCTATAGTCGACCCATGAGGGCGGGTCTAGCGAGTCAGCGCCGTCACCGGGCGCCGGGAAGAACGGGAGGCCGCGCGCCCGTTTCGGGCGGGGGCCTTCGGCGAGGATATTTTCGCCAAGAAGAAGCGCGGGAATGCCCATTTTGGCCGCCATGGGCGCGGGGTGCGGCGTGACGCCGGAGCACCAAGGCGGGAGGGTGTCAGGGCGGTCATTCGCGCAGGATGAAGGGCAGGGACTGCCGGGCCTGCCCCCCTTCGATGAGGATTTCCCAGCGGCCATGGGCGGTGAACTGGCCGGTGGCGCGCAACTGGCCGGGGGCGGGCTCGCTCAGGTCGGGGAGCACGGGCTGGCCGCCGCTTGCCGGGTGAACGAGTGCCACCTCGGGGCGCGCCGCCGAGGGCCGCAGGGTGATCAGGATGTCGAAACGGTACGAGCCGTCGAGCGAGACTTCGGCGCCCGCGGCAGGGCCGGGGCCTTCGGCAGCCAGTGTCACCGGCATCCGCGGCGAGGCGATGGGCAGCGGATCGCGCACGAAGAAGGTCACGCTGGCCATCACGGCGATCAGCCCGAGAAAGAAGACGGCAATCAGGATCGCGACGAATCTCTGGGTCATCGGTATCTCCGGATCGCGGGCACGGCGGGGGCGGAGCCGCAGGGTGCGGTCTGAACCCCGGCGCCTGCCATCGGGCGGCGCCGGGGCGGGGCGGGCGTTCATGCCCGGGTTTCAGGCCTTGCCCGCGGGGAGGGTGCGGGCCAAGGCCCATGCGGCAGGTGCGCCCCGGTGGCGGCCCGCCGCATGGGGCTTCAGGCGGCGGCCAGGTTGCGCAGCACGTATTGCAGCACGCCGCCATGGCGCAGGTAGTCCAGCTCGACCTCGGTATCGACGCGGCACTTGAGCGTGATCTCGGTCTTGGAGCCATCGGGGCGGGTAATCGTGCAGGGCACTTCCGACAGCGGCTTGAGATCGCCCTCGAGGCCGGTGATGTCGAAGGTCTCGTCACCGGTCAGCTTGAGCGACTTGCGGCAGTCGCCGCCGGTGAACTCGAACGGCACCACGCCCATGCCCACCAGGTTGGAGCGGTGGATGCGTTCGAACGACTCGGCGATGACCGCCTTGACGCCCAGCAGTGCCGTGCCCTTGGCCGCCCAGTCGCGCGAGGAGCCCGCGCCGTATTCCTGACCGGCGACGATCACCAGCGGCACGCCCTGATCCTGCCAGGCCATCGCGGCATCGAACATGGCCATTTGCGACCCGTCCGGCCCCTTGGTGAAGCCGCCCTCGACGCCATCAAGCATCTCGTTTCGGATGCGGATATTGGCGAAGGTGCCGCGCATCATCACCTCGTGGTTGCCGCGCCGCGCCCCGAAGGAGTTGAATTCGCGCGGGGCGACCTGGCGTTCGACCAGGTATCGGCCGGCCGGGGTGTTTTCCTTGAAGGAGCCTGCCGGGCTGATGTGGTCGGTGGTGATCATGTCGGCCAGCATCGCAAGCATCCGCGCGCCGGTGACATTCTCGATCTCGCCGGGTTCGGGCTTCATGCCGCGGAAATAGGGCGGGTTCTGCACATAGGTCGAGGTCGAGGGCCAGTCATAGGTGAGGCTGTCGGGCGTTTGCACGCCTTGCCATTTTTCGTCGCCCTTGAAGACATCGGCGTATTTCGACTGGAACGCCTCGCGGGTGACGGTCTTGTGCACCAGATCGGTGATCTCGGCGTTGGTGGGCCAGATGTCTTTCAGGTAGACGGGGTTGCCGTCCTTGTCGGTGCCCAGGGGGTCGCGGGCGATGTCGATGTTGAGATCGCCGGCGATCGCATAGGCCACCACCAGCGGCGGGGAGGCCAGGTAGTTGGCGCGCACGTCGGGGCTGATGCGGCCCTCGAAGTTGCGGTTGCCCGACAGGACTGCCGTGGCGATCAGGTCGTTGTCGTGGATGCATTTCGAGATCTCGGGCGCCAGCGGCCCGGAGTTGCCGATGCAGGTGGTGCAGCCATAGCCCACAAGGTTGAACCCGAGCGCGTCGAGGTCTTTCTGCAGATCGGCGGCCTCGAGGTATTCCGACACCACCTGGCTGCCCGGCGCGAGCGAGGTCTTGACCCAGGGCTTGGAGGTGAGGCCCAGCTCATGCGCCTTGCGCGCCACCAGGCCCGCGGCAATCATCACATAGGGGTTGGAGGTGTTGGTGCAGGACGTGATCGCGGCGATCACGATCGAGCCGTCATGCAGCGTGTAGTCCTGCCCTTCGACCTTGCCCATGCGGTGATGGCCGATATCGCCGGGGATGTCGTTGGGGGCGGGCTGGCCGCCCTCGCTGGCCCATTCGGACTTGTCGCCATTGTCGGCGCGCTTTTCCGGGCGCTGGCCCGAGATATATTCGCCGAACGCCTTGGAGGCCTGATCGAGCGCGATGTAGTCCTGCGGGCGCTTGGGGCCGGAGATTGCCGGCACGATGGTGCCCATGTCCAGGTGCAGCGTGTCGGTGTAGACCGGGCGATAACCCGCATCACGCCACATGCCGTTTTCCTTGGCATAGGCCTCGACCAGCGCGATGCGGTCCTTGTCGCGGCCGGTCTGCTCCAGATAGCGCAGGGTCTCGTCGTCGATGGGGAAGAAGCCGCAGGTGGCGCCATATTCGGGCGCCATGTTGGCGATGGTGGCACGGTCGGCCAGCGGCAGGTGATCGAGCCCTTCGCCGAAGAATTCGACGAACTTGCCCACCACGCCCTTCTTGCGCAGCATCTCCACCACTTTCAGCACCAGGTCGGTGCCGGTGGTGCCCTCGACCATCTGGCCGGTCAGCTCGAAGCCCACGACCTCGGGGATCAGCATCGAGATCGGCTGGCCCAGCATCGCGGCCTCGGCCTCGATGCCGCCCACGCCCCAGCCCAGCACGGCCAGGCCGTTGACCATGGTGGTGTGGCTGTCGGTGCCCACCAGCGTGTCGGGATAGGCGACTTCCTCGCCGTTCTGGTCGGTGTCGGTCCAGACGGTCTGGGCCAGGTATTCAAGGTTCACCTGGTGGCAGATGCCGGTGCCCGGCGGGACCACGCGGAAGTTGTTGAATGCGTTCTGCCCCCATTTAAGGAAGGTGTAGCGCTCCATGTTGCGCTGGTATTCGCGGTCCACGTTCATCTGGAACGCGCGCGGGTTGCCGAACTCGTCGATCATCACCGAGTGGTCGATCACCAGATCGACCGGGTTGAGCGGGTTGATCTTTTCGGCATCGCCGCCCAGCTCGATGATCGCGTCGCGCATCGCGGCCAGGTCGACCACGGCGGGAACACCGGTGAAGTCCTGCAGCAGCACGCGGGCCGGGCGATAGGCGATCTCGCGCGGGCTGCGGCCGCCGTTCTTGGCCCAGTCGGAGAAGGCCTTGATGTCATCGGTCTTGACGGTCTTGCCGTCTTCGAACCGCAGCATATTCTCGAGCACCACCTTCAGCGCGGCGGGCAGTTTCGAGAACTCGCCGAGCCCGGCCGCCTCGGCGGCGGGAATCGAGTAGTAGGCGACGCTTTTGTCGCCTACTTTCAGGGTCTTGCGCGCCTTGGCGCTGTCGTGTCCGGTAACGATGGGCATGGGTGTGGCCTCCCTCATGTGGCAACAGGGGTCTCGCTGGCCACGCTCATGCCCGATTGTGGGGATGCGTTCAAGGGGGAAGGAGAAAGTTTTGTATACCATAGTGCACTATACTGGCGGGGCAGGACGAAACGGACCGTAAACCGCCGGAAAGCCACACTTGACCAGGTAGTGTGGGGCGCGACCCTCGCAAAACCTTGATTGGCAAAGCGGTTATGGCATGTCTAAATCGCTGTCACCGCAACTGCGAAAGTCTGCCTCCATGCGTCACGTTCCGAGCGCCGCCCTTGCCTTTTTGCTGTGCCTCTTTGCCGCAGTGGGGGCCGCGCAGGTCAGCGCGCAGCAGAACGGGGCGCAGGCTGACGAGGGCGTTGTTGTCGAACTTTTCACCTCGCAGGGGTGTTCGGCCTGTCCACCTGCCGATGAGTTGCTGGCGCGTCTGGCGCAGCGCCCCGGCGTGATCGCGCTGGCGCTGCATGTCGATTACTGGGATTACATCGGCTGGCGCGACAGGTTTGCCAAACCCAAGTTCAGCGCCCGGCAAAAGGCCTATGCCCGTGCCGAGGGCAGCCGCAGTATCTACACTCCGCAGATGATCGTCGCCGGGACGCACCGGGTGGAGGGGCTGCGCCCGATGGACCTGGCCGACCTGATCCTGGAAGAGGGGCGTCGGCCGCCGCAGGTCGAATGGCAGCTGAAGCGGTCCGGGTCGATGCTGGAAATCCACATCGAGGCCGAGCCGCCGCTGGAAGGCGACGTGCTGGTGGAACTGGTGCGCTACCGCGAACGCGAGACAGTCGATATCCGCGCAGGCGAAAATGCGGGCCGGCGCGTGACCTACCATAATATCGTGACAGCCTGGACAACCCTGGGCGAGTGGAGCGGTTCGGGCACCATCGCCTTTCATGTGCGCGCCGAAGGCGAAGAGCCCATCGTCGTGCTGGTGCAGGAACCCGGACCGGGGCGCATCCTCTCGGCGGCGCGCCTGCGCTAGGGGGCTGACACAAGATACCCGTTGATGGTGTTGAGGCCGGAGCGGACGGTCGACCAATCCCAGGCGCTGCAGTTGCTGCCAGTCTGAGGCGGGACAAGGTATTTCGATGAAGGTTGACTAGAAACTACTGGAGATTTGAGCGACTGTTAGGTTCTCCGAGATTTCGACCGTAGCAGGGGTGCCAATGAGCCAGCAGGTATTTGTGGAAGAGTTCGACACACCGAAACACTCCAAGGAACATGAAGCCCTTCAAGCGCTTTCACTGTCACTTCATCGGGCCAATGTTGCATTGATCTTGGTGGGCGCAACAGAAGCCTCTGAAGAACGAAAGCAGTTGATTCGCGTCGCATCCACACACCTGCTTTCTGGGGTTAATACTTTAGTCTCCATCTTGTCTCTGACAAAAAAACTAAGTTTGAAAGTGAAAGAGGCGACCGCACTAACTCGGGGTTTTTATGAGACCTTGCTCGTAGCAGCCTTCACATGTGTTGGGGGACCCGAACGTGCGAGGCGTGCGGAACTTTATTCGGTCTACAAGACGTTTAGAAACCAGACCCAGGCGCATCAAGCAGGTAAATTTGTTCTTCGCGTTTCTCGTACCCCTCGTTTGTCAAGGAAAGACCCCCAAGTTGTCGCCGCATTGGAAATGTTCGGTGGAAGCTCGGGCATCCGTCCTTGCTTCGTTGAAAGTAGGGCAGAGATGCTGGAGCAGGTGGCAGCGTTTGACGCGAGAGCAGGACTGTTTTTTGGTGGTGTGGAAGGAATGATTCACGACGTGAGCTCTGAGATCATTCATGGTTCGTTTCACGGCTATGCTCTCTTTGCCTCGCGCCATAACGGCAAGCGTGAAATGATCGATAATTTGTCGGCCCACCACGAAATGGTATTCTTTTCTGTAAATCTATCGGTTGCTGCGCTGTCACGAGTCCTTGGAAAGACATTCGATACGCAAGATGCAATGGCAGACATTGAACGCTCCTGTGTTTCCTCGTTTATGCCATATGTCCCGGATGATATGGCGACGCAGTTGCGTGCTCTATATCCGGAGTAATATTGTTTTCCGAGGATTTCCGACGCTCAGGCCAGCCCATGCTGCAACCGTAGCGAACGCCCACCCCGCCCCGTAACCCGGTGTCTCGCAATGTCATCCATACAGGCAAAGCCGCGATGGAAGGGCAATGAGAACGATTTGTCAGGTGGCGAATGCCAGGGCTGAACATTCTGGTTGATGCGCCGCCATGTGCCGACGCGCGACAACGGCCCGACCCGCGCCCACGCCCCCGATCACCGCGCGGCTTGCAGTGCGCCCGCGCGCGGTCTATCAGGCGCGCGTCTCTTCCCAGCAAGTGAAAGGCCGCGCCCCATGATCCCGCGCTATTCCCGCCCCGAGATGGTCGCCATCTGGTCGGCCCAGACCAAGTTCCGCATCTGGTACGAGATCGAGGCCCATGCTTGCGACGCCCAGGCCGCGCTCGGTGTGATCCCCAAGGCCGACGCCGAAACCATCTGGAAGGCGCGCGATGCCGAGTTCGACGTGGCCCGCATCGACGAGATCGAGGCCGTCACCAAACACGACGTGATCGCCTTTCTGACCCATCTGGCCGAAATCATCGGCGACGATGCCTCGCGCTTCGTGCATCAGGGGATGACCTCGTCGGATGTGCTCGACACCACCTTCAACATCCAGCTTGTGCGCGCCGCCGACATCCTGCTGGCCGATCTGGATGCCCTGCTGGCCGCGCTCAAGCGCCGCGCGTTCGAGCATCGCGATACCGTCTGCATCGGCCGCAGCCACGGCATCCATGCCGAACCGGTGACAATGGGCCTGAAATTCGCCCGTTTCTACGCCGAGATGGACCGCAACCGCACCCGCCTCGCCGCCGCGCGCGACGAGGTCGCCACCGGCGCGATCTCGGGCGCGGTGGGCACATTCGCCAATATCGACCCGTCTGTCGAGGCGCATGTCTGCGAAAAGCTGGGCCTGCGCCCCGAGCCGATCAGCACCCAGGTCATCCCGCGCGACCGGCATGCGATGTTCTTTGCCACGCTGGCGGTGATTGCAAGCTCGGTCGAGAACGTCGCGACTGAAATCCGCCACCTGCAGCGCACCGAGGTGCTGGAGGCCGAGGAGTTCTTCTCCAAGGGGCAGAAGGGCTCCAGCGCGATGCCGCACAAGCGGAATCCGGTGCTGACCGAGAACCTCACCGGACTGGCGCGGCTGGTGCGCTCCATGGCGCTGCCCGCGATGGAGAACGTGGCGCTCTGGCACGAGCGCGACATCTCGCATTCCTCGGTCGAGCGCAACATCGGCCCCGACGCCACCGTGACGCTCGATTTCGCGCTGGCGCGGCTGACCGGGGTGATCGACAAGCTTGTCGTCTACCCCGAAAACATGGCCACCAACATGAACAAGTTCCGCGGGCTGATCCATTCGCAGCGGGTGATGCTGGCGCTGACGCAAAAGGGGGTCAGCCGCGAAGACTCCTATGCCATGGTGCAGCGCAACGCGATGAAGGTCTGGGAACAGGGCCGCGACTTCATGGAAGAGCTCAAGGCCGACACCGATGTATGCGCCGCGCTCAGCGAGGCCGAGATCGAGGCCAATTTCGACCTCGAGTATCACACCAAGCATGTTGGCACGATCTTCGCGCGGGTCTTCGGCGAAAGCTGAGCCTGCCGCGCTGCCCCTGCCATAAAGCCGCGCCGCCGCCGCCAGCTTGCGCCGGTGGGGTCCTCTCTCAACCCGTCATTAACCCGGCCCGCCGCATTCTGCGCCGGGGTCAGGCAACACGGGCGGAACGGATGAACGCGGGCGCGGCAGGTGAATTTGCGGGAACCGGCGCGGAAAGGGCCGAGATTCTGGATGCACAGCATCCGGGGCCGCGCCGGGCCAGCCAGTTGAGCGGGCGGCAGAAGGCCGCGATCGTCGTGCGGGTGCTGCTGGCCCATGGCGGGCGTCTGCCGCTGACCACGCTGCCCGAACATGTGCAGGCCGCGCTGACCGAACAGATCGGCACCATGCGCCTTGTCGACCGCGCCACCGTGCAGCAGGTGGTCGAGGAATTCATCGCCACGCTCGATGCGGCCGGGCTGGCCTTTCCCGGCGGCATCGATGGCGCGATCACGCTGCTCGACGGGCATATCAGCGCCTCGGCCGCCAGCCGTCTGCGGCGGCTGGCCGGGGTCGGCTCCAAGACCGACCCGTGGGAGCGGATCGCCCGCCTCGATGCCGAACGCCTTGCACCCTTCCTTGCCGAGGAAGGCGTCGAGGTGGGGGCGGTCATGCTTTCCAAGCTCAGCGTGGCGCGCGCGGCTGACCTGTTGGCCCGCCTGCCCGGCGAAAAGGCGCGCCGCATCGCCCATGCCATGGCGCGCACCGGCCGGATCGACCCGGAAACCGTGCGCCGCATCGGCCTGTCGCTGGCCGCGCAGATTGATGCCCAGGCCCATCGGGCCTTCGATGCCGGGCCGGGTGAGCGGGTCGGGGCGATTCTCAACTCTGCGCCCTCGCGCACCCGCGAAGACGTGTTGCGCGGCCTAGACGCGGATGCCCCCCGTTTCGCCGCCGAGGTGCGGCGCGCGATCTTCACCTTCGTCCATATCCCGGTGCGCATCGCCGCGCGCGATGTGCCCCGGATCGTGCGGCAGGTGGCAGACGATGTGTTGCTGCGCGCGCTTGCATCCGCCGGATCAGGCAGCGAGGCAGAGCGCGCCGCGGCCGAGTTTCTGCTGACCCATCTGCCGCAGCGCATGGCCCAGAACCTGCGCGACGAGGCCGAGGAACTCCCCGCGGTCAGCCCGCATGACGGCGAGGCCGCAATGAGCGAAGTGATCGCCGCGATTCGCGCGCTTGATGCCGAGGGCGAAATCACCATCGTCACCCCCGAGGACGCGGCGGCCTGAGCCTCCGCCACCGCGCCGCGCGTGCCTTGTGGCACCGGTCGGCGCGGCACCTGCGCCCCATGCCCCGCCCCCCGCGCGCCGCGAACCCGCGCGGATCGCGCCAGGCGCTCTGCGATCCGGCGCTTGAGCTTGCGCGGGGCGCGCACTATGACTGCGCCCGACCCTGGGCCGCGCCCGCCGCGCCGGCCCCTGCGACGCAACCGGCAAGAGGCAGGCGGTTTGGCCAGATTCCCGAAAATGCGGACCGTTCGCGACTATGTTTTCGCCCGGCTGGTGGCCGGGCTGCTCTGGGTGGGCTTCCGTCTGCCCTACAGAACCCGGCTGCGGCTGCTGGGGGCGATTGCAGGGCGCATCATCGCGCCTGCGGTGGGCTTTCGGCGGATCATCCGGCGCAACCTGGCGCTGGTGTGCCCGGACCTGCCCCGCGCCGAGGTCGCGCGCATCGCCCGCGAGGTGCCCGACAACGCCACCCGCACCCTGATCGAGATTTTCTCGGGCGAGGAGTTTCTGAAGGTTGCCGCCGCCGCCGAGATCCACGGGGCAGAGGGCCTTGCCGCCCTCGAGCAAGCCCATGCCAGCGGGCGGGGGGTGATTCTCGTTTCGGGGCATTTCGGCAATTACGACGTGCCGCGCGGCGTGCTCAGCCAGCGCGGCTTTCGCGTAGGCGGGCTTTACCGCCCGATGAGCAACCGGTTCTTCAACCCGCACTATGTCGCCGCAATCTCGCGCATCAGCCAGCCGGTGTTTCCGCGCAGCCGTCGCGGCCTGGCCCAGATGGTGCGCTTCCTGCGCGGCGGCGGCATGGTCGGGATGCTGATCGACCAGCGCATGCGGCATGGCGCGCCGCTGAAATTTTTTGGCCACACGGCCTATACCGCGCTCTCGGCGGCCGAGATGGCGCTGAAATACAATGCGCTCGTGGTGCCCGTCTACGGGCTGCGCCGCGCCGATGGCGTCAATTTCGACCTGCTGATCGAGCCGCCCATCGCCCATACCACGCCCGAGCAGATGACCCAGGAACTCAACGACAGCCTCGAGGCGCATGTGCGCCGCCACATGACCCAGTGGCTCTGGCTGCACAACCGCTGGAAGCCCGTGCATGCGCGCGACCGCAGGAAAAAGCGCGCCGCCACCTGACAGGGTGCGATCCGGGCGCGCCCGCCCGCTATTGGGCACAGGCCCGCCCCTTCACTGTGATGAAAATATCCACGACGCAACGTCGGCCAAAGGCGCGTGGCCGCGACAGGGGCGCGCCGATTTGCAGCAATTCGGATTTTCGTTGAAACACCGAATTTTCGCAGCTTCATGTTCTGGCGCAATGTTCGAGCCGTCAGGCCATTCCACCTGACTTGAAATTGCTCTAGCCGCCCGTGTGGCTCATGTGGCGGGTCATCTGGCCATCGACCTTCTGGCGCGAATAGTCGAAATCATGGCCCTTGGGCTTGCGCGCGATGGCGGCGCGGATGGCCTCTTCCAGTTGCCCGTCACCCTCGCTGGCGCGCAGCGGCGCGCGCAGGTCGGCCATGTCCTCCTGCCCCAGGCACATGTATAGTTCGCCGGTGCAGGTCAGCCGCACGCGGTTGCAGCTTTCGCAGAAATTATGGGTCAGCGGCGTGATGAAGCCGATCTTCTGCCCGGTCTCTTCAAGCTGCACATAGCGCGCCGGGCCGCCGGTGCGCTCGGCCAGGTCGTGCAGGGTGAAGCGTTCGGCCAGTCGGCCGCGCAGGTCCTTCAATGACCAGTACTGGTCCAACCGGTCCTCGTTGCCCAAATCGCCCATCGGCATGACCTCGATGAAGGTCAGGTCCATCCCGCGCTCGGCGCACCATTCCTGCAGGGTGAACAACTCGTCTTCGTTGAAGCCCTTGAGCGCGACGGTGTTGATCTTGATGCGCAGCCCGGCCTCCTGCGCGGCGTCGATTCCGTCGAGCACCTGCGCCAGCCGCCCCCAGCGGGTGATGTCGGCGAATTTCTTCTCGTCGAGCGTGTCGAGCGAGACATTGATGCGCCGCACCCCGCAATCGGCAAGCTGCCGCGCGAATCGGCGCAGTTGCGAGCCGTTGGTGGTGACCGTCAACTCCCGCAGCGCACCGCTTTCCAGATGCCGCGTCATCTTGGCGAAGAACGACATGATGTCGCGTCGCACCAGCGGCTCGCCGCCCGTTATCCGAAGCTTTTCGACCCCGAGTCGGACGAAGGTGGAGCACATGCGATCCAGTTCTTCGAGCGACAACAGTTCCTTCTTCGGCAGGAAGGTCATGTTTTCCGCCATGCAATAGACACAGCGGAAATCGCAACGGTCGGTCACCGAAACCCGAAGATAGTTGATCGGGCGGGCGAATGGGTCGATCAAAGGTGTGCTCATGCCTGAAACCTAGCCACGCGGATGTGTTCGGGCAAGTGCTGACCGTGCATTGATCGGGCAAAATTCGCGGGCTAAGCAGGAATCATGGCACCGATCCTGAAATATATGGCTTTGGCGGGCGGTCTTGTGCTGCTGAGCGGATGCGGTGCGTTCGATCGGTTTCAACGCGGCGGCGCTGGCGGCGCGGAGGTCGCGCTGGCCTCGCCCGTTGCCGATACTCCGCGGCCCGCGGCGCGGCCGGGCAGCGGGGGCGTGCGCCCGCCGTCCGGGGCACGCACCGCCGAGGCATTCGACACCACCACCCAGGCCGAGCGTGTCGCGGCGCTGGCTGCGCCGGCGGCGCAGGGGCGGGAGCTGGGGCGCACCACGGCCAGCCTCGGCCCGCCGGGCGAGCCGGGCTTCTGGCTGCGCACCGGGCTGGTCACGCAAGCGGCCGAGGGGCGTGTGCTGCATGCGCCCAGCGGCGCCTCGGTTCAGGTGGAGCTGCGCCCCTCCGGTGCGGCGCCGGGTTCGGGCAGCCAGCTTTCGCTGGCCGCGTTCCGCGCGCTGGAACTGCCGCTTACCGCGCTGCCCGACCTGATAGTATTTGCGCAGTAGCACGGCGCGCTGCCAGGCCTTTTGCGGTCACTCCACCGTGACCGATTTCGCCAGGTTCCTGGGCTGGTCCACATCGGTGCCCTTGGCGACCGCAGTGTGATAGGCGATCATCTGTGCGGGCAGGGCATAGAGAATGGGCGCGGTGAGGGCAGGGGCCTCGGGCATCCTGACCGATTTCCAGACCGCGCTGCCTGCCTCCGCAATGCCCTCGGCATCCGAGATCAGAACCACCGGCCCGTGCCGTGCCATGACCTCCTGCATGTTCGAGACGGTCTTGGCAAACAGCGCATCGCGCGGTGCCATGACGATGGTGGGCACCTGGGTGTCGATCAGTGCGATTGGGCCGTGCTTGAGTTCGCCAGCTGCGTAAGCTTCAGCATGTATATAGCTGATTTCCTTCAGCTTTAGAGCACCCTCCAGGGCAAGGGGATACATCGTTCCGCGGCCCAAGAACAGCACATCGCGATAGCCGGCCAGCGCCTCGGCCAAGTCGGCGATCGTCTCGTTTAGGCCCAAGGCGCTGTTCATCAGCCCCGGAAGCGCGCGCAGGGCGGTCGTGTGTTCGGCCAGCGCCGTCTGATCCAGCCTGCCACGCTGCTGCCCGGCCCGCAGCGCCATCAGCGCCAGCACGCCAAGCTGCGCGGTGAAGGCCTTGGTCGAGGCCACGCCGATTTCCGGCCCGGCATGGATGGGCAGCACCAGATCGGCCTCGCGCGCGATCGAGGATGTGGGCACATTGACCACCGCGACCACCTGTTTCACGCGGTCCTTCACATGGCGCAGCGCGGCCAGCGTGTCGGCGGTCTCGCCCGACTGGCTGACGAAAATGGCAATCTCGCGCGGGCTGGTGACCGGGTCGCGGTAGCGAAACTCGCTGGCGATGTCGATCTCGCAGGGCAGCCCGGCAAGCTGGCCGAACCAGTATTTGGCGACATGGCAGGCATAATGCGCAGTGCCGCAGGCCACCAGCGTGACGCGGTCGCAATCGGTGAAATCCAGCGCCTCGGGCAGGGCGATGCGGGCTGCCTCGTCTGCGGGCAGGTAATGTTCCAGCAGCCCGGCCATGACGCGCGGCTGCTCGGCGATCTCCTTGGCCATGAAATGCCGGTAGCCCGATTTCTCGACGCGCGCGGCGTCCATCTCGATGCGCTGAACCGCGCGGTTCACACGGCGGCCTTCGGCGTCGAATATCTCGGCGCCCGCGCGGGTGATGACGGCGCGGTCGCCCTCTTCGAGATAGGTGATGCGGTCGCTCAGGGGGGCGAGCGCGATCGCGTCTGAGCCGACATACATCTCGCCGTCGCCATGCCCGATGGCCAGCGGCGAGCCCTGCCGCGCGACGAACAGCAGATCGTCCTCGCCTTCGAACAGCAGGGCCAGCGCAAAGGCACCTTCGAGCTGCCCCAGTGTGGCCTCGGCGGCGTCGCGGGGGCTGGCGCCCTTTTCCAGCTCGCGCCGGACCAGCAGCGCGATGGTCTCGGTGTCGGTTTGGGTGGTGAAGCCGACCCCTTCGGCGGCCAGCTCTTCGCGCAGCGCCGCGAAATTCTCGATGATGCCGTTATGCACCACCGCGACCGGCCCCGCGCGGTGGGGGTGGGCGTTTTCCAGCGTGGCCGCGCCATGGGTCGCCCAGCGGGTGTGGCCGATGCCCGCGCGCCCGCGTAGCGGCTCGTGCACCAGAAGGTCCGAGAGGTTGACCAGCTTGCCCACGGCGCGGCGGCGTTCCAGCCGCCCGTCCTGCACGGTGGCGATCCCGGCGCTGTCATAGCCCCGGTATTCCAGCCGCCGCAACGCCTCAAGGATGACCGGCGCCACCTCGTGACGGCCCAGAATGCCGACGATGCCACACATGATCTGCCTCGATCCCTTCGATCTGCCCGTGATGCGGTGCGGTGCAGCCGCGAAATCGCCGGCGCGCCGCGCAGCCAGCGAAAGACAAGCCGCCCGCGAACGGGCTTAACATTGCTTGCAGGCCGTTTTACTTAGACAGTGGCCGGCTGCAATAGCCGCATGAGTCACTATTGATTTCGCAGCCGTAATATCCGCCGCACTGGCGGAAACCCGCCGGGAGGGCCGATGCGCACGGTGATTTTCGATCTCGACGGCACGCTGGTCGATACCGGCGCCGACCTTATCGCGGCGGCGAATGCCTGTTTCCGCGTGCTCGGGCATGGCGACATGCTTCACCCTGTCGGCGATTGCACGGCGGCCTTCGCGGGGGGGCGGGCAATGCTGCGGCTGGGGTTCGAGCGGCTGGGCCGCCCCTGGAGCGATGCCGATATCGATGCGCAGTATCCCTTCCTGCTGGAGTCCTATGCCGCCAATATCGACCGGCACAGCCGGGTCTACCCGGGCGCCGAGGCGGCGGTGGAGCGGCTGCGCGCGGCGGGTTACGCGGTGGCGATCTGCACCAACAAGCCCGCGCGCCTGGCCGAATTGCTGCTGTTCCGCCTGGGGTTTCGCGATGCTTTCGGCGCGCTGGTGGGGGCCGATACGCTGCCCGTGCGCAAACCCGACCCGGCACCGCTGCGCGAGGCCGTCCGCCTGGCGGGGGGCGATCCGCGCCGCGTGCTGATGGTGGGCGACACGATCACCGACCGTGACACTGCGCGCGCCGCCGGGGTGCCCGTGGCGCTGGTCACCTTCGGCCCCGAGGGGCGCGGGGTGGAGCGTCTTCAGCCCGACGCGCTGCTCGACAGCTACGAGGCGCTTTACGACCTGGCCGAACGACTCACCTGAGCCCAGGGCGGGCGTTAGCGGTCACAGGAGCACGTGTCGCTTGTGCGGCCTGCGCGCTGCGGTGCGGCAAATGCGGGCTTGCCGTTGCGAAACCCGCCATTTCCGCGCTTTCGGGCAGGGGGCTTTGGTTGACCCTGCCCCAAGGCAGGAGTAAACCCGCTGCAAGTGCGAGCGTGCATTTCAGAGCCAGCCGAGGAGCCGACCGTGGACGCCCTTCTCAGAGAGTATCTGCCCATCATCATCTTTCTCGGGATCGCCGTGGCGCTTGGCCTCGTGCTGCTGCTTGCGGCGGTGGTGATCGCGGTGCGCAACCCGGACCCCGAGAAGGTCTCGACCTATGAATGCGGGTTCAACGCCTTCGACGATGCGCGCATGAAGTTCGATGTGCGGTTCTACCTGGTGGCAATCCTGTTCATCATCTTCGATCTCGAAGTTGCGTTCCTGTTCCCCTGGGCGGTCGCCTTCGGGGAAATATCTATGCTTGGGTTCTGGTCGATGATGGTCTTTCTGCTGATCCTGACCGTCGGCTTTGCCTATGAGTGGAAGAAAGGTGGCCTGGAATGGGAGTGAGCACGAGCACCAACGCCGCCGGCCCCGACCGCGAGGTCGCGACGCAGGAGTTGAACCGCGAGTTGCAGGACAAGGGGTTCCTCCTGACCGCGACCGAGGACATCATCAACTGGGCGCGCAACGGCTCGCTGCACTGGATGACCTTCGGCCTGGCCTGCTGCGCCGTCGAGATGATGCAGACCTCCATGCCGCGCTACGACCTGGAGCGTTTCGGCACCGCGCCGCGGGCAAGTCCGCGACAGTCGGACCTGATGATCGTGGCCGGCACGCTGACCAACAAGATGGCGCCGGCGCTGCGCAAGGTCTATGATCAGATGCCCGAGCCGCGTTATGTGATCTCGATGGGTTCCTGCGCCAATGGGGGCGGGTATTACCACTACAGCTATTCGGTTGTCCGTGGATGCGATCGGATCGTGCCGGTCGATATCTATGTGCCCGGCTGCCCGCCGACCGCCGAGGCGCTGCTTTACGGAATCCTGCAGTTGCAGCGGAAGATCCGCCGCACCGGCACCCTGGTTCGATAAGGAGGCGCGTCAATGACCGAGGCCCTGAGCCAGCTGGCCGCACATATCGGCCTGAAAAGGCCCGACCTGGCCGAGGATGCCTGCAGCATCGCCCATGACGAGCTGACCGTGAAGATCGGCCTGTCCGATCTGTTCGAGTTCGTCCGCTTCCTCAAGGCCGATCCGGCCTGCCAGTTTACCACGCTGGTGGATATCACGGCGGTGGATCACCCCGAGCGGGTCAAGCGCTTCGACATGGTCTATCATTTCCTGTCGATGTGGCAGAACCAGCGCATCCGCGTGAAGTTCGAGCTGCGCGAGGATGAAATGGTGCCCTCCATCACCGAACTGCACCCATCGGCCGGCTGGTTCGAGCGCGAGGTGTTCGACATGTTCGGCATCCTGTTCTCCGGCCACCCGGACCTGCGGCGCATCCTCACCGATTACGGCTTTCGCGGGCATCCGCTGCGCAAGGATTTCCCCACCACCGGCTATACCGAGGTGCGCTATGACGAGGCGCTCAAGCGCGTGGTCTACGAGCCGGTCAACCTGGTGCAGGAATACCGGCAATTCGATTTCATGTCGCCCTGGGAAGGGGCCGAATACATCCTGCCCGGCGACGACAAGGCGCAGGGCGAAAAGGGCGGGGGGCAGTAAGCCGATGGCGCAGGCCACGCTCATGTTCGGGCTGGGGGCGACGCGGGCGGGCACAAGCTGGCTCAACCGTTACCTCACCGACCACCCCGAGTGCCACCTGCGCGAGGTGAAGGAAGCGCATTACTTCGACACGCTCGAACGCGGCAGCCATGACTGGCGGATCAGGCAGCTATTGACGCGCCGTGCTGAACTGGCCGCGCGGCTACGCGATGCGGGCGCCGCCGCGCAACGCGCCCGGCTGGAGCGCAACATCGCCGCCCATGACGCGCTGATCGCGCTGTTCGAGCGGCGGCAGGCCGATCATGCGGCCTATTTGGCCTATCTGGAGAACGGGCGCGCGGCAGAGGCGCGCGTGATCGGAGAGATCACCCCCGCCTACAGCCTGCTGCCCGAGCCCCGCCTGCACGAGATGCGCCGCCTCGCGCCGGTCGTGCGCTTCTTCTATGTGCTGCGCGACCCGGTGGCGCGGCTGTGGTCGAACATACGGCAGACGGCGCCGACGCGCCCCGAGGGCCGCGCCGATCCGGCCGGCGCCGCGCGGGCGATGATGGATCGCTGGCTTGCGGGCGGCGAGGCCGAAATCGACCGCCGCTGCGACTATCGCGGCGCGCTTGAGCGCATCTTTGCCGCGATCCCGGCGGGCGAGCGGCTGATCCTGTTTTACGAGACGCTGTTTTCCGAGGCGTCAATCCGCCGCCTGACGGGGTTCCTGGGCATCGGCTATGTCGTGCCCGACACCGCCCGGCGGGTCTATGAGGGGGTGTCGCTGGCGCTCGACCCGGCCCTGGCCGCGGCGGCGCGCGAGAAACTTGCCCCGCAATATGCTTATGTGCGCGACACGTTCGGCGAGCTTCCGCCGGGCTGGGCCGCGCAACAACCCGAGGTCTGACATGATGGACGGCAGTGCAAGCGGCGATGTTCTGACCAAGGAGCAGAAGATCCGCAACTTCAACATCAACTTCGGCCCGCAACACCCTGCGGCGCATGGTGTTTTGCGTATGGTGCTTGAGCTTGACGGCGAGGTGGTCGAACGCGCCGATCCGCATATCGGGCTTTTGCATCGCGGCACCGAAAAGCTGATGGAAAGCCGCACCTACCTGCAGAACCTGCCCTATTTCGACCGGCTCGATTATGTCGCGCCGATGAACCAGGAACACGCCTGGTGCCTCGCGATCGAGCGTCTGGCCGGGATCGAGGTGCCGCGCCGGGGCTCCATGATCCGGGTGCTCTATTCCGAGATCGGGCGCGTGCTGAACCATCTGCTCAATGTCACCACCCAGGCGATGGACGTGGGCGCGCTGACCCCGCCGCTCTGGGGGTTCGAAGAGCGCGAAAAGCTGATGATCTTCTACGAGCGCGCCTGCGGGGCGCGGCTCCATTCGGCCTATTTCCGCCCCGGCGGCGTGCATCAGGATCTGCCGCCCGACCTGATCGACGACATTGAGGCCTGGACCGAGACCTTCCCCAGGGTGCTGGACGATATCGATACGCTGCTGACCGAGAACCGCATCTTCAAGCAGCGCAACGCCGATATCGGCGTCGTCACCGAGGAAGACATCCAGAACTGGGCGTTTTCCGGGGTGATGGTGCGCGGCTCGGGCCTGGCCTGGGACCTGCGGCGCGCCCAGCCCTATGAATGCTATAACGAGTTCGACTTCCAGATCCCGGTGGGCAAGAACGGCGATTGCTACGATCGTTACCTCTGCCGCATGGCCGAGATGCGCGAGAGCACGAAGATCATCCGCCAGGCCATCGAGAAGCTGCGCCGCGAGCCCGGCGACGTGCTGGCACGCGGCAAGGTCGCGCCGCCGCCCCGCGCCGAGATGAAGACCTCGATGGAGGCGTTGATCCATCACTTCAAGCTTTACACCGAGGGCTTCCGCGTGCCCGCGGGCGAAATCTACGCCGCCGTCGAGGCGCCCAAGGGCGAATTCGGCGTTTACCTGGTGGCCGATGGCACCAACAAACCCTATCGCGCCAAGATCCGCGCGCCGGGCTATCTGCACCTGCAGGCGATGGACCATGTGGCCAAGGGGCATCTGCTGGCCGATGTGGCCGCCATCATCGGCACCATGGATATCGTTTTCGGGGAGGTTGACAGATGAAGCGTATTGCAATCGCGAGCCTTGTTGCGGCGTGCCTGCCTTTCGGGGCGCAGGCGCTGGAGCCGGAAATCTCGGAGTTCCGCCATCTCGGAGAGCTGGCCGCCGATGGGTTCGAGCCTTTTGCCACATCGGGTGTTGGCTACGCGCTGTTCGGGATGCGCAAGGAGGCCGAGATGTATCTCTGCTTCATCGCCGATACCGAGGAGGCGCTGGAGCGGCGCCAAGCCGTGCTGCTCGATGAAATCCTGCATGGCGGAGCCGAAAGCCGCGATGTGCCCAATATCCCCGTGATCTGCATATTGACCCAGTAGGACCGAGAATGCTTCGCCGTTTGCACCACGAACAGCCCGAAAGCTTCGCCTTCACGCCGGCCAACCAGGCCTGGGCCGAGGCGCAGATCACCAAGTATCCCGAAGGGCGTCAGGCCAGCGCGATCATCCCGCTGCTGTGGCGCGCGCAGGAACAGGAGGGCTGGCTGAGCCGCCCGGCGATCGAGCATGTCGCCGACATGCTGGGCATGGCGTATATTCGCGCGCTTGAAGTTGCGACATTCTACTTCATGTTTCAGCTTCAACCCGTTGGTTCTGTTGCGCATATTCAGGTTTGCGGAACAACTACCTGCATGATTTGCGGGGCCGAGGATCTGGTCGCCGTGTGTCGCGAAAAAATCGCGCCGCATGCGCATCAACTGTCCGAAGACGGCAAGTTCAGCTGGGAAGAGGTGGAATGCCTGGGCGCCTGCGCCAACGCGCCGATGGCCCAGATCGGCAAGGATTACTACGAGGATCTGACCGCCGAGCGACTGGCCGGGATCATCGACGAACTGGCCGCCGGCCGGGTGCCGCAGGCGGGGCCGCAGAACGGGCGCTATGCCAGCGAACCGGCAGGCGCGCTGACCAGCCTGACCGCGCACGAGCAGGGCCGGGCCGAACATAACGCCTCGGTTGCGCTGGCGGTTGCGCAGGGCGACACGATCAAGCGGATCAACGGCAGCGAGGTGCCGCTGATCACGCCCTGGCAAGGCAAGGTCAGCCCGGCGCAAGGCAAGCAGAAAGAGCCGAAACCCGCCGCGGGCAAGCCCGTCGACGGCACCGGCGTGAGCGTGCAGCAGGCGCGCGCCGCAAAGGCCGCCGTGCCGGCCGCAAGCGCAAAAGGCGCCGAGGCCGTCCCCGGCCACGCGCCGGAAATGCTCAAGGCGCCGCGCAAGGGCGGCGCCGACGATCTCAAGCAGATCAGCGGGTTGGGGCCGAAACTTGAGGCATCGCTCAACGCGATGGGGGTTTTCCATTTTAACCAGATCGCCGCCTGGGACGAGGCCGAACTCGACTGGATCGAGGCCAATGTTGCAGGGCTGCGGGGCCGCGCGCGCCGCGACGACTGGCCGGGTCAGGCAAAGGCTCTGGCCGGGATAAAGGGTGACAAGGGCAAGAGCTGAGAGCAGCGTTAGGGAGACGAGAGCAACCAGAATCGCCACGAAAAGGAGCCACATCATGAGCAACAACCTGGAATCCATGAGCTGCGAGATGAAATCGTGGCTGATCGCCGCGGCGGTCGGGGTGGTTGCGTTCATCCTGATGGCCGGCCTCTGGGGCTGGGGATGGTTCTTTTCGGCCCTCCTGGGGCTTGCCGTGGCCGGGGTGCTGGGCTTTCTGATCGTTCAGTTCCTTTGCGATGCCGCCGGCGCCGCGGTTTCGGCGCCGCCCGAGGAAAAGCCCGCACCCACCGCCGCGCCGACGCCGCAGAACGCGCAGGCTGGCGCGCAGGCCGCCGGGGTACAACCCGAGGAAAAGCCTGCACCCACGGCCACCCCGACACCCGCCGAGGGCGAAACCAGCGCCGCGCCCGCCACCGGCGACCATCCCGCGGGCGCGCAGCCGGATGCCACGCAGGCGCCCGCCGTGCTGGACGCGCCGCGCGGGGGGGCAGCCGATGACCTGAAGAAGATCAAGGGCCTCGGCCCCAAGCTTGAGGAAAAGCTGAACGCGCTGGGTATCTGGCATTACGACCAGATCGCCGGCTGGACCGGAGCGCAGGTCGCCTGGGCCGATGAACAGCTTGGCGCGCGTGGCCGGATCGAACGCGATGACTGGGTGGGTCAGGCGCGTGAGCTGGCGAACGAAGGTGGCGCCTGATGCGTGATCCTGACCGCGATCGCCGATTGCAGCGACAGGGCCGGATCGCCGCACTGGTCATTGCGGTCTCCGGGCTGGCTGCGATCTTCGCGCCGTTGCTCGTGCAGGTCGCCGGGCTGCCGGTGCGGTTCGAGTTCCTGATCTATCTTCTTGCGCTGGCGGGCTTTGCCTGGGCGCTGATCGTGACATTCCAGATCTGGCGCGCGCGCCAGGACAACTGAACGGATAAGGCAGATGCTGAAGGACGAAGACCGGATTTTCACAAATCTCTACGGCATGGCCGACCGCAGCCTGAAGGGCGCGCGCGCGCGCGGGCACTGGGATGGCACGGCGGGAATCATTGCCAAGGGCCGCGACTGGATCGTGGACGAGATGAAGCAGTCGGGCCTGCGCGGGCGCGGCGGCGCGGGCTTTCCCACCGGGCTGAAATGGTCGTTCATGCCCAAGGAAAGCGACGGGCGCCCGGCCTATCTGGTGGTCAATGCCGACGAGTCCGAGCCCGGCACCTGCAAGGACCGCGAGATCATGCGCCACGATCCGCACACGCTGATCGAAGGCTGCCTGATCGCCAGCTTCGCGATGGGGGCACATGCCTGCTACATCTACATCCGCGGCGAATACATCCGCGAGCGTGAGGCGCTGCAGGCGGCCATCGATGAGGCCTATGAGGCCGGGCTTCTGGGCAAGAACGCCGCCAAATCCGGCTGGGATTTCGACCTTTACCTGCATCACGGCGCCGGCGCCTATATCTGCGGCGAGGAAACCGCGCTGCTGGAGAGCCTCGAGGGCAAGAAGGGGATGCCGCGGATGAAGCCGCCCTTTCCGGCGGGCGCAGGGCTTTATGGCTGCCCGACCACGGTGAATAACGTCGAATCCATCGCCGTAGTGCCCACCATCCTGCGGCGCGGGGCCTCGTGGTTCGCCGGTTTCGGCCGGCCCAACAACGCGGGCACCAAGATCTTTGCCATCTCGGGCCATGTGAACCGGCCCTGTGTGGTTGAAGAGGAAATGTCTATTCCCTTCGAGGAACTGATCGAGCGGCACTGCGGCGGCATTCGCGGCGGCTGGGACAACCTCAAGGCTGTGATTCCCGGCGGCTCTTCGGTGCCCTGCGTGCGCGGCGAGAACATGCGCGACGCGATCATGGATTACGACCACCTGCAAAAAGAGCTGCGCTCGGGCCTCGGCACGGCAGCGGTGATCGTGATGGATCAGCAGACCGACATCATCAAGGCGATCTGGCGGCTGGCCAAGTTCTACAAACACGAAAGCTGCGGCCAGTGCACGCCCTGCCGTGAAGGCACCGGCTGGATGATGCGGGTGATGGAGCGGCTGGTGCGCGGCGAGGCCGAGATCGAGGAAATCGACATGCTGTTCGACGTGAGCAAGCAGGTCGAGGGGCACACCATCTGCGCGCTGGGCGATGCCGCGGCCTGGCCGATCCAGGGGCTGATCCGCAACTTCCGCGACGAGATCGAAGACCGCATCAAGGCCAACCGTGCCGGTCGCGCAAGCGCCGTTGCCGCCGAGTGATGGAGAGAGCCATGCGCATCCTGACCCTGTCTGCCGCGCTGAGTGTCGCGATGGCGCTGGCCGCACCGGCGGCGCCGTCCGACACCAACACGGCGCTGCGCAGTAACGAGCGAATCTATAACGGCCTTTTCGCAATCGCGGTGGCCGACCAGGTGCGCAAGAATTGCGACGAGATCGCCCCGCGTCTGCTGCGCGCCTACAGTTTCCTGCATTCGCTGCGCGCCCATGCCAATGCGCTTGGGTTCTCGGATGAGGAGATCACCAATTTCATCGAGGACCGCGCCGAGAAGGATCTGATGCGCGCCCATGTGATGCGTTATTTCGACGCCAATGGCGTCGTCGAGAACAAGCCCGAAACCTATTGCGCCCTTGGCCATGCGGAAATCGCCGCAGGCAGCCAGGCCGGCGCGCTTCTGAGAGCCAGGTGAGCATATGACCGATCTGCGCAAGATCATCATCGACGACACCGAGATCGAGGTCGATCCGGCGATGACCCTGATCCAGGCCTGTGAACTGGCCGGCAAGGAAATCCCGCGGTTTTGCTATCACGAGCGGCTGTCGATCGCGGGCAATTGCCGGATGTGCCTGGTCGAGGTGGTGGGCGGCCCGCCCAAGCCCGCCGCATCCTGCGCGATGCAGGTGCGCGATCTGCGCCCCGGCCCCGAAGGCGCGCCGCCGGTGGTGCGCACCAACAGCCCGATGGTGAAGAAGGCGCGCGAGGGGGTGATGGAGTTCCTGCTCATCAATCACCCGCTGGACTGCCCGATCTGCGACCAGGGCGGCGAATGCGACCTGCAGGATCAGGCCATGGCCTACGGTGTTGATTTCTCGCGCTTTCGCGAAGCCAAGCGCGCGACCGATGATCTGGATCTTGGCCCGCTGATCGAGACCCACATGACGCGCTGCATCTCGTGCACGCGCTGCGTGCGCTTCACCACCGAGGTGGCGGGCCAGACGGTAATGGGCCAGACCGGCCGCGGCGAGGATGCCGAGATCACCACCTATCTGGGTGCGCTGATCGACAGCGAGCTTTCGGGCAACATCATCGACCTGTGCCCGGTGGGCGCGCTGGTTTCCAAGCCCTATGCCTTCACCGCGCGCCCCTGGGAGCTGAAAAAGACCGAGACCATCGACGTGATGGATGCGCTGGGCTCGAACATTCGGGTCGATACCAAGGGCCGCGAGGTCATGCGCATGCTGCCGCGCAACCATGATGGCGTGAACGAGGAATGGATTTCCGACAAGACGCGCTTTGTCTGGGACGGGCTGCGCCGCCAGCGGCTCGACCGCCCCTATATCCGCGAGAACGGCAAACTGCGCCCTGCCACCTGGCCCGAGGCGCTGGCAGCGGCAGCGCAGGCCGTTAAGGCCGCGAAGAAGCTTGCCGGGCTGGTGGGCGATCTGGCCCCAGTCGAAGCGGCGTTCGCGCTCAAGCAACTGGTCGAGGGGCAGGGCGGCGTGGTCGAGTGCCGTGTGGACGGCGCCAGGCTGCCTGCAGGCAGCCGTTCGGCCTATGTCGGCACGGCGGCGATCGAGGATATCGACAGCGCCAAGACCATCTACCTTGTCGGCACCAATCCGCGCGCCGAGGCGCCGGTGCTCAACGCACGCATCCGCAAGGCCTGGCTGGCGGGCGCCGAGGTGCACCGTTTCGGCGCAGCCGTCGATCTGACCTATGACGTGACCGAGCATGGTGACGATCGCGCCGCGCTGGCCGGTCTCGCGGCCGGGGCGCAGGCCAGCGATACGCCCGGCCTGGTGATCGTGGGGCAGGGCGCGCTGACCGGTGCTGATGGCGAGGCCGTGCTGGCGCAGGCGATGAAACTGGCCGAGGTGAGCGGCGCGGGCCTGCTGGTGCTGCACAGCGCCGCCGGCCGCGTGGGGGCGATGGATGTCGGCGCCACCTGCGAGGGCGGCATCGAGGCCGCGCTCGACCGTGCCGACGTGGTCTACGCGCTGGGTGTCGACGAAGTCGACCTGCCCGAAGGCCCGCTGGTGATCTATCAGGGCAGCCATGGTGACCGGGGCGCGCATCGCGCCGACATCATCCTGCCGGCTGCTGCCTGGACCGAAGAGCCGGGGCTGTTCGTCAATACCGAGGGGCGCCCGCAGATTGCCCTGCGCTGCGGATTCCCGCCGGGCGACGCGCGCGAGAACTGGGCGATCCTGCGCGCGCTATCGGGCGAGCTGGGCGCGCCGCTGGCTTACGACTCGGTCGCGGCGCTGCGCCGGGCGCTGGTCGCGGCGGTACCGCATCTGGGCGAGATCGATGAACTGCCGGTCAATGACTGGCAACCCCTGCCGGCGGCCCGGCCCGAAAGCGGCCCCTTTGGCAGCGCGGTCAGCGATTTCTACCTGACCAACCCGATTGCGCGGGCGTCTGAGAAGATGGCCGAACTGAGTGCGCTGGCCCATGCGCGGCGTATCGCGCCGCTGGCGGCAGAGTGATACGGCATGGTGGCACGCGGCAGCCTTTTCGGCCTGGTCCTTGCGGGGCTTGTGCTGGTCGGCTGCAACGCGCCGCCGCGCGGCAACGGCGCGGAATTCGCGCCGGAATACCTGGGGATCGAGACGCGGCTGATGGATGGTGAACTGGTGAATTTTCAGGTGGCGATGCGCGGCGCGCGTGACAATGCCGACGTGGCGGATTATGCACGCTGCGCTGCAGCGCGTTACTCGCTGATCCGTGGCTACGGTTTCGCGCGTCACGTGCGGACGAATGTGCGCCGCGAGGGTGGTATCTGGCGCGGAGATGCTGTTTACACCATCTCGTCGGCACTGCCGCGCGGCGCATTGACGATCGACGCCGAGGTCACGGTGGCCGATTGCGAAGAACAGGGCATACCGACGGTCTGAGGGTAAGGACAAGATGGCTGAGTTTCTCAACACAGGGTTCGGCACGTTTCTTCTGATCGTGGCCCAGAGCCTGCTGGTCGTCGGCTTCGTCATGATTTCGCTGCTGTTTCTGGTCTATGCCGACCGCAAGGTCTGGGCGGCGGTGCAGATGCGGCGCGGGCCGAACGTGGTTGGCCCCTGGGGGATCCTGCAATCGGTGGCCGATGCGCTGAAATATGTGGTGAAAGAGGTCGTCGTGCCCGCCGGCGTGGACCGGCCGGTGTATTTTCTGGCGCCGCTTCTGTCGTTCGTGCTGGCGGTGACTGCCTGGGCGGTGATTCCGTTCAACGATGGCTGGGTGCTGGCCGATATCAACGTGGCGATCCTGTTCGTCTTTGCCGTGTCGTCGCTCGAGGTCTACGGCGTGATCATGGGCGGCTGGGCGTCGAACTCGAAATACGCTTTCCTCGGTAGCCTGCGTTCGGCGGCGCAGATGATTTCCTATGAGGTGTCGCTGGGGCTGATCATCATCGGGGTGATCATCACCACCGGGTCGCTCAATTTCGGGCAGATCGTGGCCGCGCAGGATGGCGCTTATGGCCTGTTCTCGTGGTACTGGCTGCCGCATCTGCCGATGGTGGTTCTGTTCTTCATCTCGGCACTGGCCGAGACCAACCGCCCGCCATTTGATTTGCCCGAGGCCGAGTCGGAACTGGTGGCGGGCTTCATGGTCGAATACGGCTCCACGCCGTATCTGCTGTTCATGGCGGGCGAATACATCGCCATCTTCCTGATGTGCGCGCTGATGAGCCTGCTGTTCTTCGGCGGCTGGCTGTCGCCCATTCCGGGGCTGCCCGACGGGTTCCACTGGATGTTCCTGAAGATGGCGTTCTTCTTCTTCATGTTCGCCATGGTGAAGGCCATCGTGCCGCGCTACCGCTATGACCAGCTGATGCGGATCGGCTGGAAAGTGTTCCTGCCGCTGTCGCTGGGCTGGGTCGTGCTGGTGGCCTTCTTCGCGAAATTCGAGCTGTTCGGCGGGGCCTATGCCCGCTGGGCGATTGGGGGCTGAGATGGGCATCGATATCCGGCGTGCCGTCAAATACTTCCTGCTGGTCGACTTCCTGAAAGGGTTCGGGCTGGGGATGCGCTATTTCGTGGCGCCCAAGCCGACGCTGAACTACCCGCATGAGAAGGGCTATCTCTCGCCGCGTTTTCGGGGCGAACATGCATTGCGGCGTTACCCGAACGGCGAGGAACGCTGCATCGCCTGCAAACTGTGCGAGGCGATCTGCCCGGCGCAGGCCATCACCATCGATGCCGAGCCGCGCGAGGACGGCTCGCGCCGCACCACGCGCTATGACATCGACATGACCAAGTGCATCTATTGCGGCTTTTGCCAGGAGGCCTGCCCGGTGGATGCCATCGTCGAGGGGCCGAATTTCGAATTCGCCACCGAAACCCGCGAAGAGCTTTTCTACAACAAGGAAAAGCTGCTGGAGAACGGCGATCGGTGGGAGGCGGAAATTGCCCGCAACCTGGAAATCGACGCGCCCTATCGCTGAGGCGCCAAAGCGACAGCCGGGCCAACACGCGGCCCGAGGAAAGGGAAAAAGCCAATGGGTGTTGCCGATTACGCCTTTTACGCCTTCGCCATCGTGGTGGTCGCGGCCGGCTTTCTGGTGGTTGTCTCGCGCAACCCGGTGCATTCGGTGCTGTGGCTGATCCTGGCTTTCCTGTCCTCGGCGGGGCTGTTCGTGCTGCTGGGGGCCGAGTTCATCGCGATGCTGCTGATCATCGTCTATGTGGGCGCGGTGGCGGTGCTGTTCTTGTTCGTGGTGATGATGCTGGACGTGGATTTCGCAGCACTCAAGGCGGGGATGGCGCGCTACATGCCGCTGGCCTCGCTGATCGCCGTGGTGATCCTGATGCAGATGGCGCTGGCTTATGGCGCCTGGGTCACCGCCGATGGCGCGATGGGGCTGCGTCAGGCCGTAACCCCCGACATGGCCGAGGTGCACAACACCAAGGCGCTGGGGCTGCTGATCTATGACCAATATGTGTATCTGTTCCAAGCGGCGGGGCTGATCCTGCTGGTGGCGATGATCGGGGCGATCGTGCTGACGTTGCGCCACCGCGAAGGGGTGAAGCGCCAGGACGTGCTGGCGCAGATGTATCGCGACCCGGCCAAGGCGATGGAATTGAAGGATGTGAAACCGGGGCAGGGGCTGCGCTGAGTCGTGCGCCGGGGCCGGTGAAACGCAAGGTATAAGGGCGCGGCCGGCAAGGGCCGCGCGTGCCGGAAGCAAACGAGGGACGGCATGGTTGGACTGGAACATTACCTGACGGTGGCGGCGGTGCTGTTCGTCATCGGGATCTTCGGCATCTTCCTCAATCGGAAGAATGTCATCGTGATCCTGATGTCGATCGAGCTGATGCTGCTGTCGGTCAACATCAACCTGGTGGCCTTCTCCAGCCATCTGGGCGATCTGGTGGGGCAGGTCTTCACCATGTTCATCCTGACCGTGGCCGCGGCCGAGGCGGCGATCGGGCTGGCGATCCTGGTCTGTTTCTTCCGCAACCGTGGCACCATCGACGTCGAAGACGTCAATGTGATGAAGGGCTGAGGGCATGGCGCAGATCGTTCTTTTCGCACCGCTTATCGGCGCGCTGATCTGCGGCTTCGGCTGGCGGATCACCGGCGAGCGCGCAGGCATGATCCTGACGACGGGGCTGCTGTTTCTGGCCGCCTTCCTGTCCTGGGTGATTTTCCTGACCTTCGATGGCGACACGCAGCAGATCCAGATCCTGCGCTGGGTGGACTCCGGCACGCTGACGGCCGACTGGGCGATCCGGTTGGACCGGCTGACGGCGGTGATGCTGGTGGTGGTGACCACTGTGTCGGCGCTCGTCCATCTCTACAGCTTCGGCTACATGGCGCATGACGAGAACTGGCGCGAGGGCGAGCCCTACCGCGCGCGGTTCTTCGCGTATCTGTCCTTTTTCACCTTTGCGATGCTGATGCTGGTGACGGCCGACAACCTGCTGCAGCTTTTCTTCGGCTGGGAAGGGGTCGGCGTGGCCTCGTATCTGCTGATCGGCTTCTACTATCGCAAACCTTCGGCCAACGCGGCGGCAATCAAGGCATTTGTCGTCAACCGGGTGGGCGATTTCGGGTTCCTGCTGGGGATCGCGGCGCTGTACTTCCTGGTGGATTCGATCAGCTTCGACGTGATCTTCGCCAGCGGCGCGGAGCTTTCGGAGACCACGCTCACCTTCCTGTGGACGGAATGGAACGCGGTGAACCTGATCGCCTTCCTGCTGTTCATCGGCGCGATGGGCAAATCGGCGCAGCTTTTCCTGCACACCTGGCTACCCGACGCGATGGAAGGCCCGACCCCGGTTTCGGCGCTCATCCACGCCGCCACGATGGTCACCGCAGGCGTGTTCCTGGTGGCGCGCATGTCGCCGATCATGGAATACGCCGACACTGCCATGCTGTTCGTGACCGCCATCGGCGCCTTCACCGCTTTTTTCGCGGCAAGCGTCGGGCTGGTGCAGAACGACATCAAGCGGGTGATCGCCTATTCCACCTGTTCGCAGCTGGGCTTCATGTTCGTGGCGGCGGGTGTGGGCGTCTATTCGGTGGCGATCTTCCACCTGTTCACACACGCCTTCTTCAAGGCGCTCTTGTTTCTTGGCGCGGGCTCGGTCATCACCGGGATGCATCACGAGCAGGACATGCGCAACTATGGCGGGCTGCGCAAGAAATTTCCCGTCACCTTCTGGGCGATGATGATCGGCACGCTGGCGATCACCGGCGTGGGCATTCCGCTGACGATGTATGGCTTTGCCGGGTTCGTCTCCAAGGATGCGATCATCGAAAGCACCTATGCCGCCGGGGCGGAGTATGCCTTCTGGATCCTGGTGGTGGGCGCGGCGATGACCTCGTTCTATTCCTGGCGGCTGATGTTCATGACCTTCTGGGGCGAGCCGCGCGGCAACCGCAAGACCCATGAGCACGCCCATGAAAGCCCGCAGGTGATGACCATCCCGCTGATCGTGCTGTCGGTGGGCGCGGTGCTGGCCGGGATGGTCTGGTACGGGCCGTTCTTCGGCTCGATCGAGCAGGTGAACGAGTGGTTCGCCGGCGCCATCTTCATGGCCGAGGGCAACACCGTGCTGGACGATGCGCATTACGTGCCCGACTGGGTCAAGGCCGCGCCCTTTGTGGCCATGCTGCTGGGCCTGGCGCTGGCGTATCAGTTCTATATCCGCCGGCCCGACCTGCCCGGCAAGCTGGCCGAAAGCCAGTGGCCGCTCTACCAGTTCCTGCTGAACAAGTGGTATTTCGATGAAATCTACGACTGGGTTTTCGTGCGCCCGGCAAAGGCGCTTGGCCGCTTCCTGTGGAAGAAGGGTGATGGCACGGTGATCGACGGGGCCATCAACGGGCTGGCCATGGGGGTCGTGCCCTACCTGACGCGGCTCGCCGGGCGGGCGCAGTCGGGCTACATCTTCCATTATGTGTTCGCCATGGTGATCGGGATCGCGATCCTTGTCACCTGGGTCACGCTGAGCGGGGGGGCGCAGTGATGGCGAACCTGCTTTCCATCATCACCTTCACTCCGCTGGTGGCCGCGCTGATCCTGGCCTTCTTCCTGCGCGGCGATGACGCGGCGGCGCAGCGCAACGCCAAATGGCTGGCCTTCATCGCCACCTCGGCCACGTTCCTGATCTCGCTGATCCTTCTGTTCGGGTTCGACCCCTCGGATACGGGCTTTCAGTTCGTCGAGGAACGCGACTGGATCATGGGGCTGACCTACCGGCTGGGGGTGGACGGCATCTCGGTGCTGTTCGTGATGCTCACCACCTTCCTGATGCCGATCACCATCGCGGCGTGCTGGAATGTCACCCACCGGGTCAAGGAATACATGATCGCCTTCCTGGTGCTGGAAACCCTGATGATCGGGGTGTTCGTGGCGCTGGACCTGGTGCTGTTCTACCTGTTCTTCGAGGCAGGCCTCATTCCGATGTTCCTGATCATCGGCATCTGGGGCGGCAAGGCGCGCATTTATGCTGCGTTCAAGTTCTTCCTCTACACCTTCCTCGGCTCGGTGCTGATGCTGGTGGCGATGATCGCTATGTATGTCGATGCCGGCACCACCGACATGATCCATCTGCTCAATGAGCACAGCTTCTCGGCGGGCACGATCGAGCTGGCGGGCTGGCAGATCGTGGGCGGGATGCAGACGCTGCTGTTCCTGGCGTTCTTTGCCAGCTTCGCGGTCAAGATGCCGATGTGGCCGGTGCATACCTGGCTGCCCGATGCGCATGTGCAGGCACCCACGGCAGGCTCGGTGGTGCTGGCGGCGGTGCTGCTGAAGATGGGCGGCTACGGCTTCCTGCGCTTCAGCCTGCCGATGTTTCCCGTGGCCTCGGACATGCTGGCGCCGCTGGTGCTGTGGCTCTCGGCCATTGCCATCGTCTACACCAGCCTTGTCGCGCTGATGCAGGAGGACATGAAGAAGCTCATCGCCTATTCATCGGTGGCGCATATGGGCTTTGTCACCATGGGCATCTTTGCCGCCAACCAGCAGGGCGTTGATGGCGCGATCTTCCAGATGATCAGCCACGGCTTCATCTCGGGGGCGCTGTTCCTGTGTGTCGGCGTGATCTACGACCGGATGCACACGCGCGAGATCGCCGCCTACGGCGGGCTGGTCAACCGGATGCCCGTCTATGCGCTGATCTTCATGCTGTTCACCATGGCCAATGTCGGGCTGCCGGGCACCAGCGGTTTCGTGGGCGAGTTCCTGACCATCATGGGGGTTTTCCAGGTCAATACCTGGGTGGCGGTGGTGGCCGCGACTGGGGTGATCCTGGCGGCGTCCTATGCGCTGTGGCTCTATCGCCGGGTGGTGTTTGGTGAGCTGATGAAGGAAAGCCTGAAGACCATCACCGACATGAACCGCCGCGAGCGCGCGATCTTCGCGCCGCTGGTGGTGATGACGCTGCTCCTGGGCATCTATCCCGCGCTGGTGATCGACATCATCGGGCCGTCGGTCGAGGCGCTGGTGGCCAATTACGAACTGGCGCTTGCCGAATTCGACCGCGCCGTGCGGCTGGCACAGAATTGAGGACCGGAACATGATAACCGCCGATCTCTCTACCGCCCTGCCGGAAATCCTGCTTGCCGTCTATGCGATGGCGGCCCTGATGTTCGGGGTTTTCACGGGCAAGGACCGTGTCGCGCAATTGCTTGTCTGGGTGACAGCAGGGGTGTTCGTTGCCCTGGCCTTCTGGATCGCGGCCATGCCCGCCGGCAGCGCGACGGCCTTCAACGGCATGTTCGTCAACGATGCCTTCGCGCGTTTTGCCAAGGTGCTGGTGCTGGGCGCGGCGGCGGCGGTGCTGCTGATGGGGCAGGATTTCATGCTGCGGCGGAACATCCTGCGGTTCGAGTATCCGGTGCTGGTGGCACTGGCGGTGCTGGGCATGATGATGATGGTCTCCTCGGGGGATCTGATCGCGCTCTACATGGGGCTCGAGCTGCAGTCGCTGTCGCTTTACGTCATTGCCGCGATGCGCCGCGACAATCTGAAATCGACCGAGGCGGGGTTGAAATACTTCATCCTTGGTGCGCTGGCTTCGGGGCTGCTGCTGTATGGGGCCTCGCTGATCTACGGTTTTGCTGGCACGACGCTGTTTTCCGGCATCATCACCACCGTGGCCGAGGGCGAGATGCCGCTGGGCGTGCTGTTCGGGCTGGTGTTCCTGCTGGCGGGGCTGGCGTTCAAGATTTCGGCGGTGCCCTTCCACATGTGGACCCCGGATGTCTATGAGGGGGCGCCGACACCGGTTACCGCCTTCTTCGCCACCGCTCCCAAGGTGGCGGCGATGGCGCTGCTGGCGCGGGTGCTCTATGATGCTTTCGGCACCGCGCCGGGCGACTGGGGGCAGATCATCGCCTTCCTCGCGGTGGCATCGATGTTCCTGGGGGCGATCGCCGCGATCGGCCAGCGCGACATCAAGCGGCTGATGGCCTATTCCTCGATCTCGCATATGGGCTTTGCGCTGGTCGGCCTGTCGGCCGGCACCGAGCAGGGCCTGCAGGCGATGCTGGTCTACATGGCCATTTACGTGACGATGAATGTCGGCGTCTTCGCCTTCATCCTTTCCATGGAGCGTGACGGCCGCCATGTGACCGACATCACCAGCCTGAACCAGTATGCCCGGGCCGAACCGACCAAGGCGCTGGCGATGCTGGTGCTTCTGTTCAGTCTGGCGGGCGTGCCGCCGCTGGTGGGCTTCTTCGGCAAGTTCTATGTGCTCTGGGCCGCGGTCGAGGCCGGCATGACCTGGCTGGCCATCGCCGGGGTGATCGCCAGCGTGATCGGCGCCTTCTACTACCTGCGGATCGTCTACTACATGTATTTCGGCGAAGAGGGCGAGGCGCTCGACGGCGCAATGCCGCCGGTGCAATACGCGCTGCTGCTGGCCTCGGCGGTGATCATGGTGGTCGGTGTCGTGAATCTCTTCGGGGTCGAGGGCTTCGCGGCGATCGCGGCGGATTCCCTTGCCCGCTGATCCGGCATGGCCGCGGGGCGTCGACCGGGTCATCCTGGACGAGATCGACAGCACCAATGCCGAGGCCGCGCGCCGCGCGGGCAGCTACGCCGGGCCGGTCTGGATACTTGCGCGGCGTCAGACGGCCGGGCGCGGGCGCCGCGGGCGCCCCTGGGTTGATCCGGAAGGCAATTTCGCCGCGACGCTGCTCTGCCGCCCCGATGGCCCGCCCGATCAGGTTGCGCTGCGCTCGTTCGTGGCTGCGCTGGCCCTGTTTGACGCGCTGGTCACGGTGACGGGCGAGGCCGGGCAATTCGCGTTGAAATGGCCCAATGACGTGCTGCTGAACGACGGCAAGCTTGCCGGGATCCTGCTGGAGAACTTCGCGGCGGGGGCCGGGGGCGCGCGCTGTCTCGCGGTGGGCGTGGGGGTCAACCTGCGCAATGCCCCGCCGCCTGATCCGCACCCGCCGGTGCAACCGGCGCCGCCGCGCCCGGTCAGCCTGAAGGGTGAAACCGGGCACGAGGTGACGCCCGAAGCCTTTCTCGACCTGCTCGCGCCGGCCCATGCCCGCTGGGAGGCGCAGCTTGAACAGTTCGGGTTCGCCCATGTCCGCACCGCCTGGCTGGCGCGCGCAGCGCGGCTGGGCCAGCCCTTGACGGCGCGCGCGGGCAACGACACCTTTACCGGCACTTTCGAAACGCTCGACGACAGCGGCGCGCTGGTGCTGAACACGCCGCAGGGGCGACGCCACATCCCTGCGGCGGATGTGTTCTTTACCTGATCGGAAAGGTCCGGCCATGCTCTTGTGTGTCGATTGCGGAAATACCAACACGGTCTTCTCGATCTGGGACGGCGCGCGCTTTGTCGCCACATGGCGCGCCTCGACCGAGCATCAGCGCACTGCCGATCAGTATTACGTCTGGCTTTCGTCGCTGATGGCGTTGCGCAAGATCGACGCAAAGATCACCGAGGTGATCATTTCCTCGACCGTGCCGCGCGTGGTGTTCAACCTGCGGGTGCTGTGCAACCGTTACTTCGACTGTCGCCCGCTTGTGGTGGGCAAGCCCGAATGCCGCCTGCCGGTAGATGTGCGCGTGGATCCCGGCACCCTGGTCGGGCCCGACCGGCTGGTCAACACGGTGGCGGGGAATGACCTGCACGGCGGCGACCTGATCATTGTCGATTTCGGCACGGCGACTACTTTCGATGTGGTGGACATAGACGGCGCATATATCGGCGGGGTGATCGCGCCGGGGGTGAACCTGTCGATGGAGGCGCTGCACATGGCCGCCGCCGCGTTGCCGCATGTCGATGTGACACGACCCGAACAGGTGATCGGGCGCAACACGGTGGCCTGTATGCAGGCGGGGATATTCTGGGGCTATATCGGCCTTGTCGGTGGCATCTGCGCGCGCATCCGCGCCGAACACGGCCGCCCGATGAAGGTGATCGGCACCGGCGGGCTGGCACCGCTTTTTGCCACCGGCGAAGACCTTTTCGACACGATAGAAGAAGACCTGACCATACACGGACTCAGGATTATCAACGACTACAACAAGGACATCACATGAGCAGTGAAAGATTGATCTACCTGCCGCTTGGCGGCGCCGGCGAAGTGGGCATGAACGCCTATGTCTACGGCTACGGCGCCCCCGGCAAGGAGCGGCTGATCCTGGTCGATCTGGGCGTCACCTTCCCCGATATGGACAGCACACCGGGGGTTGACCTCATCCTGCCCGACATAAGCTGGCTGGCCGACAATATCGACCGGCTCGAGGCGATCTTCATCACCCATGCCCACGAAGATCATGTCGGCGCGCTCGGGCATCTCTGGTCGCGGTTGCGCAAGCCGGTTTACGCGCGCAACTTCACCGCCCGCATCGCGCGGCTGAAGTTCGAGGAACACGGCCTTCCCATCGAGGAGATCAACACAGTCGGCGCGCGGCCCGAAACGGTCGAGGCGGGGCCGTTCCGCGTTCAGTTCGTGCCGATCAGCCACTCGATCCCCGAAACCTCGGTGATGGTGATCGATACGCCGGGCGGCCGCATCGTTCATGCCGCCGATTTCAAGCTCGACACCGACCCGGTGGTGGGCGAGCCCTTCGATGCCGCGCTTTTCGAGGCGATCGGGGACGAGGGCGTCAAGGCGCTGATCTGCGATTCGACCAATGTCTTCGTGCCCGATCCGGGCCGGTCGGAAAGCACGCTGGCCAAGCCCATTTCGGAACTGGTCGCCGATGCGCGGGGCATGGTGGTGGCGACGACCTTCGCGTCGAACGTGGCACGGGTGAAGACGCTGGCCGAGGCCGGGCGCGCCGCGGGGCGGTCCGTCTGCCTGCTGGGGCGCGCGATGAAGCGCATGGTCGGCGTCGCCGAGGAAGCCGGCGTGCTGGGCGATTTCCCTTCGCTGATCGCCCCGGAAGAGGCGGCCAAACTGCCGCGCGGCGATGTCATGCTGATCGTCACCGGCAGCCAGGGCGAACGCCGGGCGGCCTCGGCGCAGCTTTCGCGCGGCAAGTATCTGGGGATGGAGTTGCGGGAAGGTGACACCTTCCTGTTCTCGTCCAAGACCATTCCGGGCAATGAACGCGGCGTGCTGCGGGTGATCAATGCATTTTCTGAGATCGGTGTCGATGTGATCGACGATTCGACCTCGCGCTATCATGTCTCGGGCCATGCCAACCGGCCCGATCTGGCGCGGGTGCACGGGCTGCTGCGCCCTGATATGATCCTGCCCAATCACGGCGAACACCGGATGCTGCGCGAACATGCCAAGCTGGCCGCCGAGGCCGGCATCGCCAGCATCGTGCCCACCAACGGCATGGTCGTGGATGTTTCGGGCGAGGTGCCCGAGCCTGTCGAATATGTCGATGCCGGCCGGGTCTATGTCGATGGGGCGGTCATGGTCGGTGCGCTGGACGGGGTGGTGCGCAACCGCATCCGCATGGCGCTGAACGGGCTGGTGATGGTGAATCTGCTGATCGAAGAGAACGAGGCCCTCGGCGAACCCTGGTGCGAGTTGATGGGCCTTTCCGAAAAGGGGCGCAGCGGCGCGCCGCTGGCCGATCTGATCGAGGGGGAACTGGCCCAGTTCATCGACCGCTCGAGCCGCAAGGTGCTGGCCGATGATGACAAACTGGAAGAGGGCGTCCGCCGCGTCGTGCGGCAGGTCGCCATGGAAGAGATCGGCAAGAAGCCCGAAGTGATCGTGGTGATCAGTCGCCTGCAGGAGGATTGAAGCCGCGCAGCAGGAAGTCGGGCACATGGTCACCCATGCCGACGACCTGCTCGCCGCCGCCCCTGCGGGGGCTGCGGGGCTGCTCGTCACGCCGGCTGTCGCGCTTCACATCCTTGCGGGCGCTGCGCACCGGTTCTGCCGGAGCGGCCTCTGCGGGTTCGGCGGGCTGCGGCGCGGGTTCTGCGGCGGTCTCGATCGGCTTCTTTCCGCGCGGCGCACGCCGGGGCTTTTCGGTGGCGGGTTCGCTCACCGGCGCGGGCTGGACGGTATCCGACGTCGTCGGCTGGGCGGCCTGATCCTGCGGGGCATCGCCCTTCTTGCTGCGCGAGACGCTGCGGCTGCGGCTGCGGCGTGGCGCGGGTTCTGCTGTTTCTTCGGCCACCTCGCGCCGTTCGGGCGACGGGGGCGGGGCCAGATCGGCGGCGTCGGCGCGCGGGATCGTCGTTTGCAGCAGGTGCTCGATCGCGTCGAGGTATTTTTCATCGGATGGCGAGGCCAGCGTGAACGCCCGGCCCTTGAGCCCGGCGCGGCCGGTGCGCCCGATCCGGTGCACATAATCCTCGGCGTGGCTGGGCACGTCGAAATTGAACACATGGCTCACCGCGGGAATGTCGAGCCCGCGCGCCGCCACGTCCGAGGCCACGAGAAAGCGCAGCGACCCGTCGCGGAACCCTTCCAGCGTTTTCGTGCGCAGGGACTGGTCCAGATCGCCGTGAATCGGCGCGGCATCGAAACCGTGCTTGCGCAACGATTTGGCCAGTGTATCCACGTCAATCTTGCGGTTGCAGAAGATGATGGCGTTCTTGCAGGCCTCCGCCTCGCGCCGGATCAGTGCGCGCAGAAGCTCGCGCTTTTCCTTGAAGGTGCGGTCCTTGCGCGACGGCTTGAACTGGTAGAGCCGCTGCTCGATCGTTTCCGACGTGGTCGCCTGGCGGGCCACTTCGATGCGTGCGGGCGCCTGCAGGAAGGTGTTGGTGATCCGCTCGATCTCGGGCGCCATGGTGGCCGAGTAGAAGAAGGTTTGACGCGTGAAGGGCGTAAGCGAAAAGATGCGCTCGATATCGGGGATGAACCCCATGTCGAGCATCCGGTCGGCCTCGTCCACCACCATGATCTGCACGCCGGTGAGCAAGAGCTTGCCACGCTCGAAATGATCGAGCAGGCGGCCCGGCGTGGCGATCAGCACATCGACGCCCTTGTCGATCAGCTTGTCCTGTTCGCCAAAACTGACCCCGCCGATCAGCAAGGCCTTGGTCAGTTTGGTGTATTTGGCGTAGATGTCGAAATTCTCGGCAACCTGCGCGGCCAGTTCGCGCGTTGGCGCCAGCACCAGGCTGCGGGGCATCCGTGCCCGCGCCCGCCCGCGCCCCAGAAGGGTGATCAGCGGTAGCGTGAACGAGGCCGTCTTGCCCGTGCCCGTCTGGGCGATGCCCAGCACGTCGCGCCCTTCGAGCGCATAGGGGATCGCCTCGGCCTGGATGGGCGTCGGTGTCTCGTAGCCGGCTTCAGCGACGGCTTTCAGGACCTTAGGGTCCAGCTTCAGGTCAGAAAATTTGGTCATTTGCGTCCGTATGTTACGGCATCGGGCCGTAAGGGTGAGGGGACGCTGAATTCCGGGCGTCCCGGCGGATGGGGCGCGCGATGGTCGCGCACAGGCAGCGGGGTAGCTGAAATCTGCCCGAAGGTCAATCAATGCTGCGTATCGTCGGGCTGCGCCGCGATGCCGGAGCCGGGCCGGGCGTTCGCCAGGCGTTCGGCCTATGGCATTCACACATCTTTTTGGACTGGGCGCGGGGGCATAGACATCGCACGCCCGGCGGCACCGCCGGGCTGCGCCTGCCTGCCCCCCGGCAGGCGCATTCAACCTCACAACCTGTTGACAAGCTCTGTAATTTTCAGAGCCCTCGCCGATTTTTCCGTCTCGAGTATGCGCCCGCCCAGGCAGGCGCAGCCCTCCGCTCCACCGGCCCGGCCCGTCATGCAGAGGGCTTTCCAAGCGATGTTGAATCGCGACGCTTTACGCCATCCCCGCGCCATACCTCCGCCACGTGGGGTCCGGCGATCCGACTCCGACCATGTGAGGCCGCGCCGTCAAGCCCTTTCATCCTGCATCGCCCGCGCATAGCATGGCCGTGCAGGGCCGGCGCCGGGCGCCGGCCGGAAACGCGCAACACAGGAGAATGCAATGATTAGTTCCAACTCGGCCCAGGCCGTCTGGTCGGGCGATATAAAATCCGGCAAGGGCAACATCTCGGCCGCTTCGGGCGCGATCGAGGCGCTGGCCTACGATTTCGGCAAGCGCTTCGCCGGTGAGCCGGGCACCAACCCCGAAGAACTGATCGCCGCCGCCCATGCGGGCTGTTTCTCGATGGCGCTGTCGGGACAGCTCACCAATGCCGGCCACCCCCCCGAGGAGATCGAAACCAAGGCCACCGTCACGCTTGAGCGGGTCGATGAAAAGCCCACCGTGACCAAGGTGCACCTGGACGTGCGCGCCAAGGTGCCCGGCGCGACCGAAGAGGCATTCCAGACCGCGGCCGGCAACGCCAAGGCCGGCTGCCCGATCTCGCGGCTGCTGAACACCGAGATCACCATGGATGCCAAGCTGGCCTGATAGGCTGAGTATCCTGCCCCCGCCGCGCATGGTTTCTGGTTGCGCGGCGGGTCCGGGGCAATCGGGGGGGCGCGCCGGTTGTCGCGGCGGCGTGATCGGCATAATGTGCGGCCCGCACCATTCCGGACGGGTAAGCGATGAGCGAAACGCCTGCGATTCCAAACCATTCCAGCCAAGTCTTCGACGCCGGTGACATCGTCGTGACTTCGGGCGCGAATCTGGGCGACGGGCTTGACCTGATCGAAGAGGTCTGCCCGGGCGATATCTATCAGTTGTTGCCCGATGCCGCGCCGCTGCGCCTTGAGATGCTGCACGAGGATCATGCCTGCGCCCGTGGCGAGAAACAGGCCGATTCCCGCCGGATGCTGGTGGCGAAGGGCTCCGAGATCGGCGTGCCCGGCGACAGGGTGGTGCTGCGCGCGCGGCTGACGCTGATGGCCGCCGATGGCAACCGGGTGGAGCTGCTGGCGCTCGATCATTGCCCCGCCGACCGGCCGCATGATGTGCGGACCTGCCTGTTGCCGCTGTCGCCGATGGCCCCGCGCACCGATTACACCCTGCTCGCCATCGACGAAAAGCCGCGGGCGGTGCGGCTTTCCGATATCGTCTGTGTCTCGCTGGGGCGGGGCACCCGGATCAGCCTGCATGACGGGCGCCAGGTCGCCATTGAAAACCTCTCTCCCGGCGACCGGGTGCTCACCCGCGATCACGGCGCGCAGCCGGTGCGCTGGGTCGGCCGGGCGACGCTGCGCGCGGCGGGCAGTTTCGCGCCGGTCGTCATCACCGCGGGCGCGATGGGCAATGCCGGCGATCTGATCGTCAGTCAGCACCACCGGATGTTCCTCTATCAGCGCCGTCGCAGCGACCTGCTGGAAACCTCAGAGCTTCTGGTGCAGGCCAAGCACCTGGTCGACGGCAGCCGGATATTCCTGCGCGAAGGCGGTTATGTCGATTACTTCAGCCTTGTCTTCGACCGCCACGAGATCATCTATGCCGAGGGCATCCCCGCCGAAAGCCTGCTGGTGAATGCCGCGACCGTGGCACACCTGCCCGAAGCGCTGGCGCGCGAGGTCACCGCGCGCTTTCCGCAGCTTTCGCAGAACCAGCATTTCGGCACCGAGGCCGGCCAGAACCTGGTCCAGGCGATCGGCCGCGAGGCGCTTCTGGGCGCGATCCGCAAGGATTGAGCGCCCGCGCCACCATCACGGGGGTTTGAAACGGGCGCGATTGCGCATAGAAACCTTGTCAGCGGCACCCGGCCTGCGCGACCCACGAGGAGGGCGAGAGGATGGCAACCATCATCGCGGCAAGCGACCTGAGCGAACGATCGCAGGAGGTTCTGGGCCGCGCCCTTGTGCTGGGCTCCGATCTCGGCGCGCGCGTCATCTTCGTGCATATCACCAGCCCCGGCGCCCCGGCGATGCGCAACGAAGACGCCCGCCAGCGGATGCGCCGCCAGGTCGAGGAAACCCCGCTGCCCGGCGGCACCGAGCCGGAAATCAGGGTGCTCAACGGGCGCCCCGAACTGGCCATTCCCGCCCTTGCCGCCGAGGAAGGCGCCGATCTGGTGGTGCTGGGGCTGCACCGTATCCGGCCGGTGCTGGACATGCTGCGCATGACCACGATGGAACGCATCGTGCTGCGTTGCGACATGCCGGTGCTGATCGCCCATATCCCGGCCAGCCGCCCCTATCGCACGGTGCTTTCGGCGACCGATTTCGCGCCGGCCTGCGCGGCGGCCCTGGCGGCGGCGGCACGGCTGGCGCCAGGGGCCGAGTTCCATGCGATCCATGCGCTCAGGATGCCCCTGCGCGAACGCATCGGCAGCGATGACGACCCCACCCGCAGCAGCGCCTATACCATGGCCGAATCCCTGCGCGATGCCTTCTGCCGGATGCGCGGCGTGCCCGAAACCCTGCACACGCCCGAGATCGTCCCCGGCGGCGTGCACGAGGTGCTGAGCTTCCGCCTCGACGAACTCGAGCCCGACCTGCTCACCATCGGCAGTCATTCCGGCCGCGACCCGATGACGCTGGGCAATTTCGCGCGCGACCTGATGCGCGAGCCGCCGGTGGATGTCCTGGTGTCCAAGCCGCCGCGCGGCTGAACCGCCCGCCCGCAAATGCCGCCGCCCGCAAATGCCGCCGCCCGCGTTGCACCCCGTCGCGCGCCCCCATCTTCTTGGCAAAAATATCCCCGCCGGAGGCATCCGCGACAGGCCGCGCGCTGTGCCTTGCGGGCAGCGTGCGCGGCGGCAAGGAGCGCACGACCCCGCAGGCCACACCTTCCGTTGCGCGCTGGGGGATGCTATCGCAGGGCAGCACGGGTCAAAGGGAGAGCATGACATGGATCTGGGAATTCGCGGCCGGCGCGCGCTGGTCTGCGCCTCGTCGAAGGGGCTGGGGCGGGGCTGCGCCGAGGCGCTGGCCGCCGCAGGGGTCGATCTGGTGCTGAACGCGCGCGGCGCCGAGGCGCTGGCCGAAACCGCCGCCGCCATCCGCAAGGCCCATGGCGTCGACGTCATCGAGGTGGCCGCCGATGTCACCGCCGAGGCCGGCCGCGCGCAGGTGCTCGAGGCCGCGGGCGAGGTGGACATCCTCGTTACCAACGCAGGCGGTCCGCCGCCGGGGATGTGGCATGACTGGGAGCGCGAGGATTTCATCACGGCGCTTGACGCCAACATGCTGACGCCCATCGCGCTGATGAAAGCACTTCTGCCGGGCATGATGGAGCGCGGCTGGGGCCGGGTGGTGAACATCACCTCCGGTTCGGTCAAGGCGCCGATCGCGGTTCTGGGGCTGTCGAACAGCGCGCGCGCGGGGCTGACGGGCTATGTTGCCGGCACCGCGCGGCAGGTGGCCGGCAAGGGGGTGACGATAAACAACCTTCTCCCCGGCATCCACGATACCGACCGCGCCGCCGCGCTCGATGCCGGGGTGGCGCAGCGCGAAGGGCTGTCGCGGGAAGAGGCGCGCGCAAAGCGCGAGGCGACCATCCCAGTTGGCCGCTATGGCACCGCAGGGGAATTCGGCACGACTTGCGCCTTCCTGTGCTCGGCGCATGCGGGCTTCATCGTGGGGCAGAACATCCTGCTTGATGGTGGCGCCATCAACGCGACATTGTGAGCCCGCGCGTGCCTTGTTCTGACGCGCATGTGCAAAAAATCCGGCCCCGGCGGCGTATTGGGGCTTTGATACGCCGCTGCGAGGTCATAAATGTTGACACAGTGCAGGTTGAGGGGGCAACTGCGCCCCCTGAAGGGAGATGGACATGCTGAACAATATTGGCCTTCCGGGGCTTTTGCTGCTTGTCGTTGTCGTGCTGGTACTGTTCGGTCGCGGCAAGATCGCCTCGATGATGGGCGAGGTCGGCAAGGGAATCACCGCCTTCAAGCGTGGCGTGAAGGACGGCACCGAAGACGCCGAGCGCAGCCTCGAGGAAGCGCGCGACGTCACGCCGGAAACAGACCAGTCCACCGACAAGGAAAAGGACAAGGTCTGATTTGTGCCGATGCGCCGGGCCTGCCTGCGGGCATGACGGCGCTCTGGGGATGATTGCCCATGCTTGATATCGGCTGGACCGAGCTTCTGGTGATCGGCATTGTTGCGCTCATCGTGGTCGGGCCCAAGGATCTGCCCGCGATGTTTCGCAAACTGGGCCAGTTCACCGCCCGTGCCCGCGGCATGGCGCGCGAGTTTCAGCGCGCGATGGAAGCGGCTGCCGACGATTCCGGCATCAAGGATGTCGCGCGCGACCTGAAGGACTCCGCCTCGGGCAGGGATATGGGCCTCGACGAGTTCCGCGATATTGCGAAGGGGCCGAAATCCTGGGCCAAGGACAAGGTCATGGGCGGCAAGACCGCGCGCGGCACCGATGATGCCGGCGAGGCCGCCGCCGATGCGGCCGATGCCGCTGATGCGGGGGCTGCGAAAGCGAAGCCGAAAGCAGCCAAACCCGCTGCGTCTGCGCGCTCGAAGACCCCCACGCAAACCAAGACCGGCGCGCAATCCAAGGCTGGCACAGCATCAAAGCCCGCGCCGAAACCTACCGGCACCAGCGCTGGCACCCGCAAGCCGGCGACAAGCAAGCCTGCTGCGGGCAATACCGGTGCCGTCACGAGGGGTGGCACGCGCAAACCGGCCACGGCCCCGGCGAAGAAGGCCACGCCTGCTTCCGCGGCAAGGGCAGAAAGTGCTGCGAAAACAACGCGAACGACCAAAACCAAGACCGCCGCGCGCGGCGCCGCAAAACCGGGGGATGAATGAGCGCGCGAGACGAGGACGAGATCGAGGACAAGTCGGCGCCGCTGATCGAGCACCTGGCCGAGTTGCGCACCCGCCTCATCCGGGCGCTGCTGGCCTTCGTGGTGGGCATGGTGCTTTGCTTCGTGGTGGCCGAGCCGATCCTCGTCTTCCTGACCGAACCGATCGCCGATGTGCTGCGTGCGCGCGGCGAAGACCCGCGGCTGATCTTCACCGCGCCGCAGGAAAAGTTCTTCGTGCTGATCCGCATCTCGATGATCTTCGGGTTGGCGCTCAGCTTTCCGATGATCGCCTACCAGCTCTGGATGTTCGTGGCGCCGGGGCTTTACCGGTCCGAGAAAGGCGCCTTCCTGCCCTTCATCGTGGCGTCGCCTGCGCTGTTCATGCTGGGCGCGGCATTCGCGCATTACATCGTCACGCCGCTGGCGATGAACTTCTTCATCGGGTTTTCCGATGCGATCCCGGCGCTGGCCAATATCATCGTGGGAGAGGCCCCCGATGTCACCGCCGGCCCTGCCGATGCCGAGATGCGCACCTATTTCCTCGGCTCGGTCCGGGAATCGCTCGATCTGTCGCTCAAGTTCATCTTCGCCTTCGGGCTGAGCTTCCAGCTGCCGGTTCTGATGACGCTGATGGGCAAGGCGGGGCTCGTGTCGGCCAAGGGGCTGGGCGATGTGCGCAAATACGCGATGGTGGCGATCCTGACGCTGGCGGCGCTGATCACCCCGCCCGATGTCATCACCCAGCTTATCCTGTTCACGGCCGTCTACGGGCTTTACGAGGTGTCGATCCTGCTGGTCCGCTACGTTGAGCACAAACGCAACCAACGACTGCGCGAAGAGGGCATCCTGGACGAGGACGAGGAGCTGGACGACATATGACCGAGGCGGTTCTGGAACGTATAGCCGAGGCACTCGAGCGGATGCACCCCGCGCCGATGTCCGTGCCCGATTTCGACGCGGCCGAGGCCTTCGTCTGGCATGTCGGCCCCGACCGGCTTGTGCCGGTGCCCAGGGTCAACCGGGTGCCGCTGGAGCGGCTGGTGGCGATCGATCGCGCGCGCGATACGTTACTGGCCAACACGCTTCAGTTCGCGCGCGGTCTGCCGGCCAACAATGCACTCCTGTGGGGCGCGCGCGGCATGGGGAAATCGAGCCTCGTCAAGGCGGTGCACGCCGAGGCGGCGGCGACCCTGCCCGAGGCGCGCCAGACCCTGAAGCTGATCGAGATTCAGCGCGAGGATCTGCCCGCCATCGGCCGGCTGCTGGATTACCTGCGCCACAGCGACCGGCGGTTCATCCTGTTTTGCGACGATCTTTCCTTCAGCCATGACGACCAGCATTACAAGTCGCTCAAGGCGGTGCTCGACGGCGGCGTCGAGGGGCGGCCCGAGAATGTGCTCTTCTACGCCACCTCGAACCGGCGCCACCTGATGCCGCGCGACATGATCGAGAACGAGCGCTCCTCGGCCATCAACCCCTCCGAGTCGGTCGAGGAAAAGGTCTCGCTCAGCGATCGCTTCGGGCTGTGGCTGGGCTTTCACCCCTGCAGCCAGGACGAGTTCCTGGCGATGGTGCGCGGCTATTGTGCGGCGGCGGGGCTGGAGATCGGCGAAGAACGCCTGCGCGCCGAGGCCATCGAATGGGCCGCCACGCGCGGCGCGCGCTCGGGGCGGGTCGCCTGGCAGTTCTTCTGCGACCTGGCCGGGCGCGAGGGCGTGCGGCTTTAGGCGTCCAGTCCTGTCTGCCGTCCGGCTCCTCCCGGCGCGCCCCCCGCCGCCCCGCGCCACGCCCATCCCTTCACTGTGAAAAAAATATCCGCGCCGCAGGCCCCCGCACGCCACAAGGCGCGCGGCCTGCGCATTTTGCAAAAGCCTGCCAAACACCTGCCCGGCCGGCCGCAGCATGATGCCTGAAAATTGTGCAGCCCCGCCCCGCATTGTGCCCTGTTCCGCAAGGAATCGCTTTTCCCCGGCCGGACAAGCCGATTAACCTGAGTCCAGGACCGGCAGGAGCAGGAATGGAAAACCGTTATTTCAACGAGATGTATGAAAACGGGGCAATCCGCCCGCCTTACCGCCGTCTGGCCGAATGGACCGAAACCATGCCGGCCGAGTTGCGCAACCTCAAGCAGGCCGAGGCCGAAGAGCTGTTTCGCCGCATCGGCATCACCTTCGCCGTTTATGGCGAGGGCGGCGATCCCGACAGGCTGATCCCTTTCGACATGTTCCCGCGCGTTTTCACGCAACGCGAATGGCGGCGACTGGAGCGCGGCATCAAGCAACGCGCGCGCGCGCTCAACGCGTTTCTGGTGGATGTCTACAACCGCGCCGAAATCGTGCGCGCCGGGCGCATTCCGTCGTCGCTGGTCTACCGCAACGAGGCATTCGAGACCGCAGTCGCCGGCTTCACCCCGCCGCGCGGGGTGTTCAGCCATATCATCGGCGTCGATCTGGTGCGCACCGGTCCGGACGAATTCTTCGTTCTGGAAGACAATTGCCGCACCCCTTCGGGCGTGTCTTACATGCTGGAAAACCGCGAAATCATGATGCGGATGTTCCCCGAACTTTTCCGCGGCGACCGGATCGAGCCGGTCGATGGCTATTCCGATGCGCTGCGGCGCACCATGGCATCGGTTGCGCCGGCCAAATGCGACCGCGAGCCCACCGTCGTGATCCTCACGCCGGGGCCGCTCAATTCGGCCTATTACGAGCACAGCTTTCTGGCCGATCTGATGGGGGTCGAGCTGGTCGAGGGGCAGGATCTGTTCGTCGAGGGCGAATTCGTCTGGATGCGCACCACGCAAGGGCCGCAGCGGGTGGATGTGATCTATCGCCGTGTCGATGATGCCTTCATCGATCCGCTGTGTTTCCGCCCCGAGTCGATGCTGGGCGTGCCGGGGCTGATGGATGTCTATCGCTCGGGCGGGGTGACGATTGCCTCGGCGCCGGGGGCGGGGGTGGCCGATGACAAGGCGATCTACTGTTTCGTGCCCGAGATGGTGCGCTTCTACCTGGGCGAGGAGCCGATCCTGCAAAACGTGCCCACCTGGCAATGCGGCCGCGCCGAGGATCTGAAATACGTGCTCGACCATCTGCCCGAACTGGTGGTCAAGGAGGTGCACGGCTCGGGTGGCTACGGGATGCTCGTGGGGCCGCGTTCCACTGCCGAGCAGGTCGCCGCCTTTCGCGACAAGATCCTCGCCGCGCCCGGCAACTACATCGCCCAGCCGACGCTGGCGCTTTCGACCTGCCCGACCTTCGTCGAGGACGGGATCGCGCCGCGCCATGTCGATCTGCGACCCTATTGCCTGGTGGGAGAGCGCATCGAGCTGGTGCCCGGCGGGCTGACGCGCGTTGCGCTGACCGAGGGCAGCCTGGTGGTGAATTCCAGCCAGGGCGGCGGCGTCAAGGACACCTGGGTGCTGGCGGAGTGATGCGATGCTGAGCCGGACCGCCGAAAACCTCTACTGGATCGCCCGCTACATGGAGCGGGCCGAGACCGCTGCGCGCTTTCTGGAAGTGGGCGCGCGGATCTCGCTGATGCCCGGCGCGGGGGACGGGTTTCGCAGCGAATGGGATTCGCTTCTGCGCGCGGCCGGAATTGCAGAAGGGTTCGCGCATAAATACGGCGACCCGGTGCAGCGCAATATCGAAAGCTACATGTTTTTTGATACCGACAACCCCTCGTCGGTGGCCTCGTGCATCGGGCGGGCGCGCGAGAACGGGCGCATCGTGCGCACCGCGCTGACCAGCCAGGTCTGGGACGCGCTCAACACCGCCTACCAGGAGCTGCGCGCGCTTGAACGCAGGCCGCGCTCCGAGCTGCCGCTGAGCCAGCTCACCGACTGGACCTTGCGCCATTGCGCGCAACTGCGCGGCGCGATCGACGCGTCGCTTCTGCGCAACGACGGCTATGATTTCCTGCATCTGGGCTATTTCCTGGAGCGCGCCGACAACACCGCGCGGCTTCTGGATGTGAAATACTTCGTCCTGCTGCCGCGGATCGAATTCGTGGGCTCCGGCCTCGACAACTACCAATGGACGACGCTCTTGCGCGCGCTTTCCGCGCATCGGGCCTTTCACTGGGCCTATGGCGGCGAGGTGACGGCGGGCAAGATCGCGCATTTCCTGATCCTCAACCTGCAATGCCCGCGCTCGCTGGTTGCCTGCACCCAGGCCCTGAACGACCATCTGGACCGGCTGGCGCGCGGGTATGGCCGCTCCTCCGGCGTGCAGAGCCGGGCGCGCGCCCTGCTGGGCGAGCTTGCCGAGCTGACGGTCGAGGATATCTTCGACGAAGGGCTGCACGAGTTTCTTACCCGTTTCATTCGCGAAACGGAGCAACTGGGCGGGCTGATTGCCAATTCCTATCTCAGCGGGGATCTGCGATGAGACCAATTGCACATAACCTGCCGCCAGCCGCCGGCAGCACCCGAGACCGGGCTGCGGGGCAGGGTGGCAGCATGGCGCGGCCCTGGCGCCTGGGCGGCCATCGGCCGGGAGGAGAGGGGCCATGCTGCTGATTGTGGAACATAGGTCGCGCTACCACTACGACCAGCCCGTGCGCGGCGTTGTGCAAAGCCATCGCCTGACGCCTTCGCGCTTCGACGGGCAGCGAGTGATCGACTGGAAGATCGAGACCTCGGACGGAATCGCAGGTGGAGCCTTCCGCGACGGTGCGGGCGATTGGGTGAGCAGCCACTCTGCGCGCGGACCGCTGAGCGAGATCACCGTCACCGTCACCGGCCGGGTCGAAACCGCCGATCTGGCCGGGGTGCTGCGCAATCACCGCGAGATCGTGCCGCCCGAGGCTTACCTGCGCGACACCCTGCCCACGCGCGCCGATATCGCGTTGACCGAACTGGGCCGCGAGGCCGTGGCAGGTAGCGAGGACCGGCTGGAGCGCGCGCATCAGCTGGCCGCGGCCGTGGGGCAGGCCATCGCCTTTCGTCCCGGCACGACCCATGCCCACACCACCGCCGCCGAGGCGCTGGCGCAAGGCGAAGGGGTTTGCCAGGATCACGCCCACGCATTGATTTCGGCCGCGCGCAGCCAGGAAATTCCGGCGCGCTATGTCTCGGGCTATCTGCATGCCACGCAAGACGGCACGCCCCATGATGCCGCCCATGCCTGGGCCGAGCTTTGGGTCGAGGGGCTGGGCTGGGTCGGGTTTGACGCGGCCAATGCTTGCTGCCCCGATGAGCGCTACATCCGCCTCGGTTCGGGCCTGGATGCGCGCGCGGCAGCGCCGATCCGGGGGGTGGCGCGCGGCAACGGGGCCGAGCATCTGGAAGTCGCTGTTGCGGTCGGCGCGGCGCAGCAATAGACCG
>NZ_QNVJ01000045.1 GCF_003350345.1 Alkalilacustris brevis | reverse complement strand
GAAACCGCCCTGCGCGAGTATATCGCCGATCCGCAGGTGGAGGTTGAGGTGCAGAATTTTCGGGCGCATCGCGTTACCATCACCGGCACGATCGGCACGCCCGGCAGCACCACCCTGACGAATGTCCCCCTTCGCCTGCTCGATCTGGTCAACAATTCGGGCATTTCCGACGAATCCGATCTGCGCCAGGTGGTCATTCGCCGGCACGGCCGGGAGTTTCGCGTCAATCTGCTCGCCTTCATGGAAGAGGGGCAGCCCAACCAGAATCCGATTCTTCTGCCGCAAGACGTGGTCTATGTGCCCCCTCTGTCGGACAACAGGGTCTTCACTTTCGGCGAGATAGGCGTGGGCGAAATTCGCCTTGGTCCCGAACGCAAGACCCTGACAGAGGTTCTGGCTGCACGCGGCGGCCCGTCACGGGTGCGCGGAGATGCGCGCGGCATTTTCGTGTTTCGCCGCCCTCCGGGGCAGACCGAAGGCTTCCTGGTGTTCCAGTTCGACCTGCGCGATGCCAGTGTCCTGATGCTGACGTCGCAATTCGCGATGGCGCCCATGGATGTGGTCTTCGTGACAACCGATCCGATCACGCGCTGGAACGATACCGTGGGCAGGCTGCTGACCCCGGTTTCCGGTGTGGTGAGGGTAAGGTCGATTGCCGAAGACATAGCCGAATGACCCAGCGCCTGCTCACTGTCTGCACGGGCAATATCTGCCGCTCGCCCGTGGCTGAAGCCGCCTTTCGCCAGGCCCTTCCAGGTGTGATTGTGCGCTCTGCCGGTTTGCATGCGCTTGTTGGCCACGATATTGATCGTGACAGCGCAAGTGCCGCAAGAGCGCATGGCATCGAGATCCAGCCGCATCGTGCGCAGCAGTTTTCAGATGAGCTGGGGCGTGATGCCGACGTGATCTTCGTGATGGAGAACCATCACCGCAGCGAAATGATGTCGCGCTGGCCTCATCTGATCGGCAAGACATTCCTGCTGGGCCATTTTGAACAGGGCAAGGAGATCCCCGATCCCTACAAGCGCGGCCAGGCCATGCACCTGCAGATGGCGGAACTGGTACTGGAAAGCGTCCGCCAATGGGCAGAGCAACTGGAAAACCTGAAATGAACCAGAATCGTCCCGCCCAACCCTTGCAAATGGGTACTGCGCGCAGTGAGGGCGAGGATGAGTTCGCCCTTTCGGATCTGTTTGCGCAGATTCTGGCGCGCAAATGGTGGATGCTGACGATCCTGCTTCTGGGCGGCCTCGCGGGGGCTTTCATAGGGCAATTGGCCCCGAACATGTTTCGGGCCGACGCCGTGGTGCAGATCGAGCGCCGGTCGGGCTCGGTCTCGTTGCCGGCCGAGTTGGTGGGCACTCTGCTCAGCGGTGCCGAAGGCACCAGCGGCCCGCTGGCAACCGAGATTCACATCATTCGCTCGCGGCTTATCCTTCGACCGGTTGTCGATGCGCTGTCGCTCGATCTCAGGGTCGATCCGGTAAAGGCCCCGGTCATCGGCGAGGCCCTGGCGCGAAGGAACCTGCCGTTCATTGGTGACTTCCTGCCTGAAAGATTTATTCGCGCGGGTGAGTATCTGCAGGTTGCGCGGCTCGATCTGCCCGCCGACCTGGACCAGGTGGATCTGCATCTCGAAGTGCTTGCGGCAGGCCGGGTTGCCGTGACCTTGCCCGATGGTGCGCGCATCGAGGCCGATTCAGACGCGCCCATCGCCTTGCCTGGTGGAGGAACACTTGAAATTGCGGCCCTGCAAGCCCCGCCGGGCCGCGAGTTCAGGGTGCGGCGCATCGCCCCGCGCGTAGCCATTCAGGCGGTCGCCCGCGGGCTTGAAATCGTCGAGCGGGGCTCGTCAGGCATCGTGGACTTTTCGTTCAGCGGGCCGGACCCGGACCAGGCCACGCGGATCATCAACACGGTTGTCGAAACCTACCAGGATCACAATCTTGGCCGCCGCTCTGCCCAGATCGACCAGAGCATTGCCTTCATCGAAGAGCAACTGCCGGAACTGCGTGCGGAATACCGCGCAGCCAGCGAGGCGCTTGCAGAATACCGGCGCAATCAGGATAGCCGCGAACTCAGCCTGACGACCCAGCAATTGCTCAACCAGACAGTCGAGCTGGAAACCGAGATCGAGAATCTCGAATTCAGGCGCGAGCAATTGCTTTTGCGGCTGACCTCCAACCACCCGGATTATCTCGCCCTCGTGGCCGAGGAAGACCGCCTGCGCGCGCGGCTGGAAGACCTGCGCGCGCTTATGGGCGAGGTTCCCGAGGCGGAACAAGAGCTTGCAAGGCTCACGCAGCAGGTTGACCGGGCCCGCCAGCTTGAGTTGCAGTTGACCAACCGGGTGGAGCAACTGCGCATTCTTCGCGCCAGCACGATCGGCAACATCTTCGTGCTGGAGCCGGCTGAATTCGGCCGCCAGGTCGGGCCTGACCGCCGCACGCCCATCATATTGGGGGCAACCCTGGCATTCCTGCTCGGCGCGCTCGGGGTGTTCGGCGTCAACGCCCTTCGCCGCGGCATCGAGGACGCGCGCGAGATCGAGGATCTGGGCCTGTCGCTCTACGCGACGGT
>NZ_QNVJ01000018.1 GCF_003350345.1 Alkalilacustris brevis | reverse complement strand
CCGCCCGCCCCCCAGGCGGGCGCATCCGCGCCCACCTCGGGCGAGCGCATGCCCTCTGGTCGGAGATGAATGAGTCCAATTCAACGCAACACGCTATAGCGAAATCCGCCGGGCGCCGCAATGGAGCCCGCGCCACCGCGTGCCGCACGCACATCGCCCGTCTGCCCCTCAGGCTTCGAGTTCGGCATCCCAGTAGAGAAAATCGAGCCAGCTTTCATGCAGGTGATTGGGGGGAAAGCGCCGCCCCTGGTTGCGCAGTTCTTCCGACGCGGGCGCGCGGGGCGCCTTGCGCAGGCGCAATCCCGAGGCCCGCAACGATTTCGACCCCTTGCGCAGGTTGCACGGCGCGCAGGCGGCCACCACGTTTTCCCAGCTTGTCCGCCCGCCACGGGCGCGGGGCACCACATGATCGAAGGTCAGATCGCCCGTGGCCCCGCAATACTGGCACGAGAAATTGTCGCGCAGGAAAAGATTGAAGCGCGTGAAGGCCACGCGCTTTAGCGGTTTCACATAATCCCTGAGCACCACCACCGAGGGTATCCGTATCCGGGTGCTGGGGCTGCGCACCTCCTGGTCATACTCGGCCAGGATCGTCACCCGGTCGAGCCAGGCGGCCTTGACCGCCTCCTGCCAGGGCCAGAGCGAGAGCGGATAATACGAAAGCGGCCGGTAATCGGCGTTGAGCACCAGCGCCGGAAACTGCCTGAGCGCGACCGGCTCGCGCACGAACTCCGTTCTGAAATCGCCATCCATCGTCGCGCCGCCCCGTCTGCATCACCGGGCCATCCCGGCCCCGGCACCGGCACGTCGCACCCTTGATGCGCGATCCGCACCGTGATTGACTATATATCGTCTTCGTCGGCTGGCAAGTTCTCAAGATGCGGTGATGTCACCGACGGGCCAAGCCTTGGCACATCACGATGACAGGCGGGTGACAGATGGACAAGCCGGGTTTCTCCCATATCCTCGAAGCGGCGATCTATGCCGAGGATCTCGACGCTGCCGAAGCTTTCTATGGCGGGCTTCTCGGGCTGGAGCGGATCGTGCGGGTGGGCGACCGGCATGTGTTCTTCCGGCTCGGCGCGGGCGTCGTGCTGGTGTTCAACCCCGCCCGAACCAGCGAGCCGCCGGGCAACCCGCGCCTGCCGGTGCCGCCCCACGGCGCGCGCGGGCCGGGGCATCTGTGCCTCGCCGCCGAAGGCCCCGACCTGGAGGCGTGGCGTGAAAGGCTTGTTGCCGCCGGGGTCGGGGTCGAGGCGGATTTCCGCTGGCCCAATGGCGCGCGCTCGATCTATTTCCGCGATCCGGCGGGCAATTCTATCGAGATAGCCGAACCGCATCTGTGGACGCCACAAGACCCGGGCGACCAGTAACGCGCGGCCCGTGCCCCGGCGCCGGCGTCACCGCCTCAGGCTGGTGACGGATGCCTTCGGCGAGGATATTTTATTCACAGTGAAGGGGCTGTGCCGCGGGTCGAGACCAGCGGAGGGTTCAGTAAAGCCCGCCGGAGCTGAGCGTGCCGAAATCGGCGCGGCCCTCGTCGCCTTCGGGGCTGTCTGCCGGGCCTTCGGCGGTGGGCGTGTCACCGTCTTCGGCGGTGGCGTCGCCCCCTTCGGGCGTGGTCGGCTCGCCCCGGTCGGGCATCTCGGTAAAGAGCGGCAGATTCTCCCCCATCGCGAAGCCGCCGTCGATGGTCGCGTCGGCGCCGAAAAGCGCCTCCTGCCCTTCCCGGAAATATTCGGCCACCACGTGGCTGCCGCGGGCATCGGCTGACAGCCTTTCGCCGGTGGTGCGGTCGATGTTGACGAAATAGCCGCCCGGCGGCACGGCGAACTCGGTGCCGCCATACCTGGCTACGGCCTCGCGCATGAACTCCTCGAACACCGGCGCGCACATCCCCCCGCCCGAAGCCCCCTGCCCCAGCGGGCTTGGCCGGTCATGGCCGATATAGCAACCCGCCGCGATATTGGAGGAAAAGCCCACGAACCAGACATCGCGGGCCTCGTTGGTGGTGCCGGTCTTGCCGGCGATGGGCACCGGAAGGTCTATCCGGCTGGCAGTGCCGCGTTGCACGACGCCCTCCAGCATCGATGTCAGCTGATAGGCGGTGACCGGGTCCATCACCCGCTCGCGCCAGGACGAGATGCGCGGCGCCTGCCCCGGCGCCAGCGCGTCGGCGTCGCAATCGAGGCATTCGCGCTGGTCGTGGCGATAGATGGTCTGGCCCCAGCGGTCCTGCACCCGATCCACCAGCGTGGGGATCACCCGCTGCCCGCCATTGGCGAACATCGCATAGGCCGCAACCATGTCGAGCAGCGTGGTCTCCTGCGCGCCCAGCGAATTGGCCAGGAACGGCTCCATCCGGTCATAGACGCCGAAGCGTTCGGCATAATCCGCCACCACCTCCATGCCCACCTCGCGGGCCAGGCGCACGGTCATCAGGTTGCGTGACAGCTCGATGCCCACGCGCACCGGGGTCGGGCCATAGAAGCGGTCGGAATAGTTCGACGGGCGCCAGATATCGGCGCCGATCTCCACCTCGATGGGGGCGTCGATCACGATGGTGGCGGGCGTGTAGCCCGAATCGAGCGCGGCAGCATAGACAAACGGCTTGAAGGCCGAGCCGGGCTGGCGCTGCGCCTGGGTCGCGCGGTTGAACACCGAATGCTGATAGGAAAAGCCGCCCTGCATCGCCAGCACGCGGCCCGAGTTCACATCCATCGCCATGAAGGCGCCCTGCACCTCGGGCACCTGACGGAGCGACCAGCGCTGGAAGCTGCCGTCGCTGTCGGAGGTCACCGCGCGCACATGCACCACATGGCCGGGTTCGAGATTGGAAAGCCCGCCGCGCGCCCAGTCCATATCGGAGGCGGTAACGTCGTGTGGCGCGTTCTCGTCGGCGGCGACACCCTCGATGCCCAGCCGGGCGCGGCCATCGCCAACCTCGAGCACCACTGCCGGATGCCAGCGGTTGCCCACGGTAATATCGCGCGCAAGCTGCATGCTGGCCAGTTCGGCGCGCCAGCTGTCCTCGTCGCGCAGCACATTCTCGGGCAGGCTTTCGCCGGTGCCGCGCCAGACGCCCCGGCTGCGGTCATAGCGTTCCAGCCCGCGTTGCAGCGCGACGGCGGCGACGGCCTGAAGGTCGGGATCGACCGTGGCGCGGATCGACAGCCCGCCGCCGAAGAATTCATCCTCGCCGAACGTGCCCGAAAGCTGGCGGCGGATTTCATCGGTGAAATAGTCGCGCGGCGGCAACCCCTCGCGGAAGGCGGGGTAATCGCCGCCCTGCACGCTGCGCAGGGGCTGGGCGCGCTCGTGCTCGAGCGTCTCGGCGTCGATATAGCCGTTCTCGTGCATCTGGCCCAACACCCAGTTGCGCCGCGCCAGCACGCGATCATGCGCGCGCACCGGGTGATAGTTGGACGGCGCCTGAGGCAGCGCGGCCAGGAAGGCCGCCTCATGCGGCGCAAGTTCGTCGAGCGTCTTGTTGAAATAGGTCTGCGCCGCAGCCACCACCCCGTAGGAGTTCTGCCCGAGAAAGATCTCGTTAAGGTAAAGCTCGAGGATGCGATCCTTCGACAGCACCTGCTCGATTCGGGTGGCGAGGATGATCTCCTTGATCTTGCGCTCGCCGGTGCGGTCGCCCGAGAGCAGGAAATTCTTCATGACCTGCTGGGTGATGGTCGAGGCCCCGCGCAGTGTCTGCCCCCGCGAGGCCACGGCCTCGTAGGCCGCCGCCGCGATCCCGCGCGCGTCAAAGCCCGAATGGCTGTAGAAATTCTTGTCCTCGGCCGAGATGAACGCCACCTTGACGATATCGGGAATGTCGCCGATCGGCGCGAACAGCCGCCGTTCCTGGGCGAACTCGTCCATGAGCACCCCCTCGCCCGAATAGATGCGGCTGATCGTGGGCGGCGAGTATTGCGCAAGCTGTTCGTGATTGGGCAACTCGCGCGCATACATCCAGAACACGCCGCCGATGGTCAGCGCGGCGAAGAACAGCCCCAGTGTGATCCAGCTGAACAGACCACCGAGAAAGGAAAGAAAAGCTCTGAGCACGCGCAACCCTCTTGTGCAGCCCGGACCTTATACGCGCGGTGCGCGGCGGGGTCAAAACCGCGCCGGGCCCCGCAGGCCGGATTCCGCCGCAAATTCCATCACATCCCGGCGAGCGGCTCAGCGCCGGCGCAGCGGCGCCTCGGCGGCATCCTCGTCCGCCCAGGCGCGCAGCGCAGAAACGATGCCCTGTGCCGCCGCAGCGCGCCATTCCGCATCGGTCAGGTTGGCCAGGTCCTGCGCATTCGACATGAAGCCCAGCTCGATCAGCACTGACGGGATGTCGGGCGCCTTGAGCACCGAGAACCCCGCCGCCTGCCGGGGTTTGCGGTGCATCCTGCCTACACTCTCCTGCAGTCCGGCCACCAGCGCCTCGGCCAGTTGGTCGGTGCGCGGGGTGGTTTCGGTCCGCGCCATCGAGATCAGCACATTGGCGATCAGGTCGTCCTGGGCGCTGAGATCGACCCCGGCCAGCAGGTCGGCGCGGTCGTGGCGCTCGGCCAGGGCGGCGGCGGCGGCGTCGGTCGCCTCTTCGGCAAGCGTATAGACAGTGGCCCCCGCAGCGCCGCCGCCGGGCAAGGCGTCGGCATGGAGCGACAGGAACACATCCGCACTGGCCTTGCGCGCCTGCCGCACCCGCGCCTCGAGCGAGACGAACACATCCTCGTCGCGGGTCAGCACCGCCGTGAAGCCACCGTCACGCAAGAGCGCCTCCTCGAGTTCGCGCGCGAAGGTCAGCATCAGCTCGGATTCGCGGTATCCGTCGCGTTCGGCGCCGGGGTCGATGCCCCCGTGGCCAGGGTCGAGCACCACGATCAGCGGCCCCTCCCCGCGCAGGCGCGGCGCCGGTAGCGGGCTCGCCTGACCACCGCCGAACAGCACATCTTCGGGTGCGGCGGCACTGGCGGCGAAGCTTTCGGCATCGGTGGGGGTCAGGCGCAGGGTCAGCAGGGCCGCGCCGGGGTGTCGCGCCATCAGGGCGGCGGTGTCCATCCCCGCCGATTGCAGCGCATAGGCACCATCGAGTTCCAGCACCATCCGCGACCAGCCCGGCTGCAACGCGCCAAAACGTAACGCGGGCACGCGCGCGGTGGGCCGCAGGGCGCCCGGCGGCAGGGCGCTGAAATCCACCTCGCGGAAGTCGATCACGAGGCGCGGCGGTTCAGTCAGATGATGCATGCGGTAAGGCACCGGCTGGCTGAGCGCGAGCGAAAACGCGATCCCGCCCCCGGCCGCATCCTCCAGCACGGATGCGCCGGGCAGCACATGCGCCAGCGCCGAAAACCCCTCGGCGCGGGCCGGGCCGGCGGCCAGCAGCAGCGCGGCCAGCGCGACAGCCGCCAGCTTTTGCAGCGCCCCGAAGACCTTCATGTCGATTGCCTGCCTGCCCATGGTGCCTGTTCATGCCCTGTTTTCCGGCAAGGATAGCGCAAACCCGGCGGGCCGAAAACGGCAAATCCCGCTACGCCGGGCCCATCGCAAGGACGTGACCGCGCGGCATCCGGCCTTGCCAATGGCGTGCCGTCTGCGATGGTATGCGCGACAGGAGCAGGCAAAGAGGATTGCGCAATGCGTTGGGGCCATACGGGTAGAGAAACGGTTTTCGGAGGCATCCTCGGGGCCGCGCTCGCGCTTGCGTTGGTCACGCCCGCCGCGGCATTCGACATTGGCGCGATGACCGATGCCGAGCGCGACGCCTTCCGCGCAGAGGTGCGTGATTTTCTGCTCGATGAGCCGCAAATCCTGCTGGAAGTGATCGACCGGCTGGAAAGCCGCCAGGCCGAAGCCCAGACCGCCAGTGACGAGACCCTGATCGCCACCAACGCGCAAGAGCTGTTCCACGACGATCATTCCTGGGTGGGTGGCAATCCCGAGGGCGATGTCACGCTGGTCGAGTTTGTCGATTACTCCTGCGGATTCTGCAAACGCGCCCACCCCGAGGTGATGGACCTGCTGGAACGTGACGGAAATATCCGCTTTGTCGTCAAGGAGTTCCCGATCCTCGGGCCGGAGTCGGAACAGGCCTCGCGCTTTGCCATCGCCGTTCTGCAAAGCGCGGGCGACGAGGCTTATGCCGCCGTGATGGACCGGCTGCTGGAGCTTGCCGGCCCGCCGGTGGCGGCGTCCCGCGCGCAGATCGCCCGTGACCTCGGCCTTGACCTGCCCGCGATCGAGGCGCGCATGGACAGCGCCGCCGTGAGCCGGGTGATCGACAGCAACCGCGCCCTCGCCGCGCGGCTGCAGATCAACGGCACCCCTACCTTCGTGACCGAAGTGCAGCTGGTGCGTGGCTTTCTGCCGCTGGAAGGGATGCAGCGCGTGATCGAGGCCGCGCGCGGCGACAGCTGACGCGGTCGGCGCGGTCGACGCGGGGCGCGCAGGCCCGCCGCGTCAGCCGATCAGCGGCAGGCGCGTGCCTGCGGCCTCCTGGTAATGGCGAGCAAGGCGCGTCAGCGCGATCCGCAACACGATCTTGCCCGAGCGCGCCGACCAGCCCATGCGCCGCTCGGTTGCCTCGAGCCCTTCCAGAAAACAGCAGCAGCGCAGTGCCACATCGCCCAGCCCCGGCCCCAGATCGTGCAGCGCGGCGGCCATGCGCGCACGGGCGTCCCGCACCCCCCTGGCCGGGCCATCGCCGGCAGCGAAATCGCTGCGGATGCCGCCGGTCAGGAAACCGTCCCAGTTCTGGGTCATCCTCGGCCCCAGTTGGGAAAGCTCGAAATCCTCGCGCAGGCGTTCGGCGGCGGCGACCTGTTCGGGCGACAGAAAGGCGTGCCCCTGCCGGTCGCGCCGCCGGGCCAGCATCGCGACGGGCGATTCCGCCATGTTGCAACGCAGCCGCTCGGCCACGCCTTCATGGGTGGCGTAGCTGCGCGGCTGGTAATCGCGGTGCTGGTCGGCAAAGGGCATGGGCGCCTCGGCGCAGCCTTGTGCGCCGCCGTCCTCGGCCAGCAGACGTTTGAGCGCGGCCCGCCCCATCGGCGTGATCGCATATGCGGACACCCGCCCCGAGCGGCGGCAGGCGATCCAGTCCTTGAGCGCGAAGGCGCGTGCCACGTCGCGCCCCACCACCGCCAGGCGGGTGTTCGCGCCATCCGGGGTTTCCCTGAGCACCACGGCCTTTTCCATTCCGGGCGCGACCGCCAGGATGGTGCCCGCCTCGCTCAGGCGACGCAGGATGCGCCGCGCCTCGCGCGTGATCGTCGCGCCATCGCAAATCTGCGCGGTATCGGTCTGCATTTGTGCCGTCATGTCCGAGTCATCCTTGTCTGGCTGGCCTGAACTGCCCGCCCCGGCCTGCGCCGCCCGCGGGCCGTCAGGCCCGGAAGCTGCGCGGCGCCGACCAAGGATGTCGAGCGCCTCGTCCACCAGCGGGTCATCGCGACGGCTCTCGTAACGGCGGACCCGGCGCAGCACGGTCGAGGGGTGGCAGCCCTGCGCGCGGGCCAGCGCCCTGAGCGGCACACCGCCTCGGTATGCCACAGATAGAGCCGCACGGCCTCGGGCACCCATCCCGGAAGTTTCTGGATTTCCCGGATATTTGCCGTCATGCCGCGCCCCTGATCGCTGCCTCGCAATGCGCACCGGATGGCACTGAAAGTGCGAAGCAATCGTTACCGGATAGTTAAAGAACCGTCGATCAGCGCATAATTGTCTCGATTTCCTAAACTGTTTTGAAACCTCCGCGCGCAGCGGCCGGACCAGGCGCAACACCCGCATAGGTTGTTTAATCTGCCCTGGAACAACCAAGGAGCCATCATGCCCTGCCTGCACAACAAGATCGCGAAACTGCGCCGCCCAAAGCTTCTGATTCGGGCCGCCCGCTTCGGGTTGGCCGAGTATCGCCGCACCCAGGTCCTGCAACGGCTGCACCTGACAAGCGCGGCAAATGGTCAGACCCCGCTGCAAGACGAGATCGTCGCGCGCCTGTTCGAGATGGAGGCGCACAGCGAGGCGCAGCGCCAATCAGGCGATCCGGCCTATCGTGTCGCGCGCCATGTCGAACTGATGATCGCGCTGATGGCCGAGGCCAGCCTTCTGGCCGCCCCGGAGGATCGCACCACGCGTCAACCTGGGGCCGCGCGCCCGGAGTACCCGCGCGCAGCAACCGCCACCCGCCGCCCCGCCAGCCGGGTTCACCCCCTGCCCCTACGCCTGCGCCCGCCCGCGCAGCCCCCGCTGCAAGAGGACTGCGCCTGAGACAGGCCAGTGTCAGGGCCGCCCGGCCCCTGTTTTCAGCCGAAGGCGTCGGGCATGGCCGCCTTGCGGCGGGTCACATACTCTTCCAGCGCCTCGCGCACGGCCGGGTCAAGCGTGGGCTCCTGATAATCGCGCAGCAGCCGCGCCACCCGTTCGGCGGCCAGCGCCTGGGTGTCGCGCGCGCCGGCTTCGTCCCATGTCTCGAAGGGTTTGTAATCCAGCAGGTCCGAGCGCCAGAAAGCGGACTTGAAATTGGCCTGGGTATGGGCACAGCCCAGGTAATGCCCACCGGGGCCGACTTCGCGGATGGCGTCCATCGCCTGGCCGTTCTCGCTCATGTCGATGCCGCGGGCAAGTTGGTGCAGCGCGCCAAGCTGGTCGGCATCAATGACGAATTTCTCATACGAGGCCACAAGCCCCCCTTCCAGCCAGCCACAGGCGTGCAGCATGAAATTCACCCCCGCCAGCAGCGCGACATTCAGGCTGTTGGCCGACTCGTATCCCGCCTGCGCATCCGGCAGCTTGGAGCCGCAAAACGCCCCGCCCGATCGGTAGGGCAGCCCCAGCCGCCGCGCCAGTTGCCCCGCGCCATAGGTGATCTGCGCGGCCTCGGGCGTCCCGAAGGTGGGCGCGCCCGAATTCATGTCGATCGAGGTGACAAAGGCGCCAAAGATCACCGGCGCGCCGGGGCGGATCAGCTGCGCATAGGCCACACCGGCCATCACCTCGGCCAGCACCTGCGTCAGCGTGCCCGCCACGCTGACCGGCGCCATCGCGCCGCCCACGATGAAGGGCGAGATGATGCAGGCCTGATTGGCCGCCGCATAGGTTTCCAGCGCGCCCATCATCACCCCGTCGAAGGTCAGGGGCGAGTTGATGTTGATCAGCGAGGTCATCACCGTGTTGGCCTGCACGAACTCCTCGCCGAACAGCAGGCTGGCCATCTCGACCGAATCCTGCGCGCGCGAAGGCTCCGTCACCGAGCCCATGAAGGGCTTGTCGCTCAGCGTCATATGCGCCAGCAGCATGTCGAGGTGCCGCTTGTTGACGGGGATATCGGTGGGCTCGCAGACCGTGCCGCCCGAATGGTGCAGCCATTTCGACATGTAGCCGAGCTTCACGAAATTGCGGAAATCCTCCATGGTGGCATAGCGCCGGCCGCCGGCCTGGTCGCGCACGAAGGGCGGGCCGTAAACCGGGGCCAGCACCAGGCCGCGCCCGCCGATCTCGACATTGCGCTCAGGGTTGCGGGCGTGTTGGGTGAATTGCCCGGGCGCGGTGGCGCAAAGCTTGCGCGCAAGGCCGCGCGGCAAGCGCACGCGTTCGCCCTGCACATCGGCCCCTGCCTCGCGCCAGCGATCCAGCGCGGCGGGGTTCTCGACAAAACTTACCCCGATTTCCTCAAGCAGGGTTTCGGCATTGGCCTCGATGATCTCGAGCGCCTCGACATCGAGAATTTCGAGATCGGGGATGTTGCGGGTGATGAACCGCGCGGTTTCCAGGATGACGGCCGTGCGTGCGGCCCTGCGTGCCGCGCCACCCCCGCCGCGTGCGCGGCGGCCTGTTGCGATGTCGTTCATTCGGATGACCTCCGCTGCGATCCCGGTCAAATCATGCGCAGATTGCAGCGGATTTCCCGCGCCTGCATGGCCCGATTGCGTCGCATGTGGTGCGAAACCGACATATCGCCTGTGCCATTGCAATTTCTGCCCCTGGCGCGCCATTCCCGCCTGTCGGGTCAGGCCCCGCGGCGCGGCCCATTGCCTGCGATTTCATCCACAAGCCAGGTCCGAAATGCGACCAGTGGCGGGTAGGAGGCGCGCGCGGCGGGCCAGGTCAGACGATAGGCGCCCACGCTTGTCACCGGCAGATCGAAAACCGGGGCCAGCCGCCCGGCCTGAACCTCGTCGCCGACCATGAAATCGGGCAACAGTGCCACGCCCAGACCGTGCATCGCCGCCTGCGCCATGGTGGCAAACTGGTCGAACATCACGCCGGCGGGTGGCGCGGCCTCGACCCCCTGCGCCGCGAACCAGCGCGCCCAGGCGCGCGGACGCGGCGCCATGTGCAAAAGCGGCGCGCGCACCAGATCGGCCGGTGCGGCGAGGACCAGCCGCTCTGCCAGGCCGGGCGCGGCGCAGGGGATCACGCGCTCCTCCATCAGGAACTGCGAATCGAGCCCCGCGCGCGGCTGGCGGCCGAAATCGATGGCGGCGTCGATCTGCTCGGTGTCGAAATCGAAGCGGTCCATCCGCGTGGTCAGGTTGACCGTGACCCCCGGATTCTGGTTCAGAAACTTCGCCAGCCGGGGCGCCAGCCAGCGGGTGCCGAAGGCCGGCAGCATCGCCAGCGTCAGCGCACCGCCCCCCGGATTGGTCGCAAGGTTCAGCGAGGCATTGCCGATCTGGCGCAGCCCGGCGCGGATTTCGCGGGCGTAGGCTTCGCCTTGGGGGGTCAGGGCGACACGCTGGCGGTCACGCTCGAACAGGGCCGCACCAAGTTGATCCTCCAGCGCGCGCACCTGCCGGCTGATCGCGCTTTGTGTTAGGTCGAGTTCCTGCGCCGCGCGGGTGAAACTGCCCAGCCGGGCGGCCGCCTCGAAGGCGCAAAGCTGGCTGAGCGAGGGCAGATAGCGGCGCGGCAGCATGTCATTCCCTTTTGTCATGACCTGGTGAGCATTTCCCGTTTTACCCAAGCCCGCCAAAGGGGCAGAATGCAACAGAAATGGCGGGCAGCGCGCCCAGTTGCCGATCTGATCGCAAAGGAAACACCCCATGACCAATTCACCGCTCAAAGCCAAGGACGCCCCCGACCTGGGCCGCTTTGACTGGGAAGACCCGCTGCGCCTGAACGACCAGTTGTCGGAAGAGGAGCGCATGATCCGCGACTCGGCCCGGTCTTACGCGCAGGACGCCCTCGCCCCGCGCGTGCTTGAAGCCTATCGCGAGGAAAAGACCGACCCGGCGATCTTTCGCGAGATGGGCGAGATGGGCCTTCTGGGCGTGACCCTGCCCGAGGCATACGGCGGCATCGGCGCGTCTTACGTGGCTTACGGCCTGGTCGCGCGCGAGATCGAGCGGGTGGATTCCGGCTATCGCTCGATGATGTCGGTTCAAAGCTCGCTGGTGATGTATCCGATCTTTGCCTATGGCAGCGAAGAACAGCGGCAGAAATATCTGCCCGGTCTGGCCTCGGGCGCGCTGATCGGCTGTTTCGGCCTGACCGAGCCCGATGCCGGATCGGACCCGGCCGGCATGAAGACCCGCGCCGAGAAAACCGCCAAGGGCTATCGGCTGACCGGCTCAAAGACCTGGATATCGAACAGCCCCTTTGCCGATGTTTTTGTGGTCTGGGCCAAGTCCGAGGCCCATGACGGCAAGATCCGCGGCTTCGTGCTGGAAAAAGGCATGAAAGGGCTTTCCGCGCCCAAGATCGAGGGCAAGCTGAGCTTGCGGGCCTCAACCACTGGCGAGATCGTCATGGATGGCGTCGAGGTCGGCGAAGATGCGCTTTTGCCCGGTGTCGAAGGCCTGAAAGGCCCGTTCGGATGCCTCAACCGCGCGCGCTATGGCATCGCCTGGGGGGTGATGGGCGCCGCCGAGTTTTGCTGGCACGCCGCGCGGCAATACGGGCTGGACCGGCAGCAGTTCCGCCGGCCCATCGCGCAGACCCAATTGTTCCAGAAGAAACTCGCCGACATGCAGACCGAGATCGCGCTGGGGCTGCAGGCCGCGCTGCAAGCGGGGCGGTTGATGGACGAGGCCCGCGCCGCGCCCGAGATCATCAGCCTGATCAAGCGCAACAATTGCGGCAAGGCGCTCGATGTGGCGCGGATGGCCCGCGACATGCACGGCGGCAACGGCATTTCCGAGGAATACCAGGTGATCCGCCACATGGTGAACCTTGAAACGGTGAACACCTATGAAGGCACCCATGACATCCACGCGCTGATCCTGGGCCGCGCGCAGACCGGATTGCAGGCGTTTTTCTGAAGGGTGTGGAAAAGCCTTGATGAGCAACGTAATCAGTATGAACCGAGGCGAAAAGCTAACCACTACGGCGATGCAACCGTTGACTCAAACTTGTCCTTGGTTGACCTCTTGCTGCAAGCCAGATAATCATAACTTTCCCCTGCCCAAGAAATTCTATTCCAAGCTCATGGCCACCTCAAAATGACCCAAGAAAAGTCACAAACTTCAGGAAGAAGTGTGAATATCCCTCTGAGTTTTCCAGATATGGAAGCTGAGAAGATTACTGAGCTGTTTTCCAAGAGCAACATTATTCTAGAATATGGAAGCGGCGGATCAACCTTGTTGGCCGGAAGACTGGGAAAGAAAATTTATTCTGTCGAAAGTGATCTCTCTTGGGCTGAAATGGTCCGAGGAGAAATTAAGAGAGAAAACTTAGAGAAAAATGTTGAAGTTCATTTTTCCAACATTGGAAAAGTTGGAAGTTGGGGCAAGCCCATTTCAAGTGATGCGTTTGAGATATATCACGAATACCCTTTGTCAATTTGGGAACGCACGACATTTAAACATCCAGATTTAATTTTAATTGATGGAAGATTTCGTGTGGCTTGCTTCGCAGCCGCAGTCATGAAGACAATGAAGCCGATAACTATCGTTATTGATGACTATTCATATCGCCCTAAATATCACATTGTTGAAAAACTAGCGGAGCCTATAGAAAAAGTTGGGCGCCTCGCTGTTTTCGAGATTGCTCCAAACCTTGATTATAGGCCCCACCTTCGATGGATGATTGGCGCATTCTCCCAGACGTCCTATGCAAAGGATAAGCCGTCACGGTGGGCGAAAATAAGAAAAATACTGCAAGGAGGGATGGGGTGAAAGCTAGCGTGATCATACCAAATTTTCGTGACTGGGAACGGTTAAGTATATGTCTTTCAAGGCTTGAAAGGCAAACTATTCCCGCAAAAGATTTCGAAATTATTGTTTCCAATAATGACCCTATAGAAAATCCCCCTGCTGAGTTAAGAATTCCAGATAATGCGCGTATAATTCCGGCGCCCACCCCGGGGTCGTACGCTGCACGCAACGCGGCCATTGAAATGGCGGTGGGTGATATACTTGCATTTACAGATGCAGACTGCGTTCCTTCAGTGAACTGGCTTGAAGAGGGTATTAAATTTTTTGATAGCAATCATAGTTTCCACCTGCTTGGAGGTGACGTTCGCCCTGTTTGTCGGGGAGCTAATCCTAGTGCGGTGGAGTTGTATGATCATATCTTTAATATAAACCAAAAAGATTATGTTATCAGTAATAATGTTGCGGCAACAGCTAATCTTTTTGCGCGTAGGAGCTTGGTTGATGAAATCGGTCCGTTCGACCCTCACAGAATGTCAGGTGGAGATTTTGAGTTTTGTAACAGGGCACATAAACATGGGTTTAAGATAGGTTTCTCTAAGGAAGCTTATGTAGAACATCCAATGAGAAGCAAGGTATCAGATGTTATTCTGAAGACTCGACGTACTTTCGGTGGAAAAATTTATCAGAAGCGAAAGAACGGTAGACGTTTTTTGATTCCTCCTTTTGATCGTATTGTTCCATCTGCGCGGGCTGCGCAGAAAATATTCCGCCGTTCCGATGTTAATCTTGTAACTGGCGTTAAAGTATATTCCATTCATTACCTTTCAAACCTTGCCAGATTTTACGAACATATCCGAATTACCGTTCTGAAAAAAGACTATGAGCGACGATAGAACACGAGAAGATTTCCAGACCCATTTCTCCACCCTGCCCATCAGGCCGTTTTCGCCTTTGCCGCCAGATCGCGCGCGATGGCATAGGCGCCCTTGATCTTGTCGGCCTCGCGCGCCCAGTCGCGGCGCACCACCACCTTGTTGTCGCGGATCTTCGCCAGGCCATTCTGATCTTGCAGAAACTCGACCAGTCCGGCGGGGTTGGCAAAACGGTCCTGATGGAAGGTGATCGTCGCGCCTTTGGGCCCGCCATCGAGCCGGGCAATGCCGGCGCGCTTGCAGGTGGCCTTGATCCGCACGATCAGAAGCAGCGTGTTCACCTCACGCGGGAGCGGGCCGAAACGGTCGATCAGCTCGGCGGCGAAGCCTTCCAGCTCCACCTTGGTGGTCAGCCCCGAAAGCCGCCGGTAAAGCCCCAGCCGCACATCCAGGTCGGGCACGTAATCCTCGGGGATCATCACCGGCACGCCCAGATTGATCTGCGGCGACCATTCGCCATCGCCGGCGCCCGGCTCGCCCAGATCGCCGGCTTTCAGCCGCGCGATGGTTTCTTCAAGCATCTGCTGGTAAAGCTCATAGCCGACCTCGCGGATATGGCCCGACTGTTCCTCGCCCAGGATGTTGCCGGCGCCGCGCAGGTCCATGTCCTGGCTGGCCAGCGTGAATCCCGCGCCCAGATTGTCGAGACTGCCCAGCAGCCGCAGCCGCCGCACCGCCTGCGGCGTGAGCGGCGCACGCGGTTTCGTGGTCAGGTAGCAATAGGCGCGCGTCTTGGCGCGCCCCACCCGGCCCCGGATCTGATACAGCTGCGCCAGCCCGAACATGTCGGCGCGATGGATGATCATGGTGTTGGCGGTGGGAATATCGAGCCCCGATTCCACGATGGTGGTGGCCAGCAGGACATCGAACTTGCCATCGTAGAAGGCATTCATGCGGTCATCCAGCTCGCTCGCCGCCATCTGGCCATGCGCCACCACATGGCGGATTTCCGGCACCTGCTCGCGCAGGAACTCCTCGATCTCGGGCAGGTCAGCCACGCGGGGCACCACGAAAAAGCTCTGCCCGCCGCGGTAGCGTTCGCGCAAGAGCGCCTCGCGGATGGTCACGGCGTCGAACTCGCTGACATAGGTGCGGATCGCCAGCCGGTCGATGGGCGGCGTGCCGATCAGGCTGAGGTCGCGCACCCCCGAAAGCGAAAGCTGCAGCGTGCGCGGGATCGGCGTTGCCGTCAGCGTGAGCACGTGAATGTCCGAGCGCATCTCCTTGAGCCGTTCCTTGTGGGAAACGCCGAAATGCTGTTCTTCATCAATGACCAGCAGGCCGAGGTTCCTGAACTTCACCCCCTTGGCCAGCAGCGCATGCGTGCCGATCACGATATCGACCGAGCCATCGGCCAGCCCGGCGCGGGTTTCCGCCGCCGCCTTGGCCGAGACGAAGCGCGACAGTTGACGCAGTTTCAGAGGAAAGCCGCGGAAGCGGTCGGAAAAGCTCTGGAAGTGCTGCCTTGCCAGCAGCGTCGTGGGGCAGATCACCGCCACCTGAACCCCGGCCATCGCCGCAACGAAAGCGGCGCGCATGGCAACCTCGGTCTTGCCGAAGCCGACGTCGCCCACCACCAGCCGGTCCATCGGGGTGCCGCGATCGAGATCGCCCAGCACATCGGCAATCGCGGCAAGCTGGTCGTCGGTCTCGGCCCAGGGGAAGCGCGCACAGAAGGCATCCCAGGCCCCATCCGGGGGGGTCAGCACCTGCGCGCTGCGCAGGTGGCGCTCGGCGGCGATGCGAATCAGCTTGTCGGCGATCTCGCGGATGCGCTGCTTCAGCCGGGCCTTGCGCGCCTGCCAGGCGCCGCCGCCCAGCTTGTCGAGCAGCCCTTCCTCATGGCCGAAACGGCTGAGCAGTTCGATATTCTCGACCGGCAGGTAAAGCCTGTCGCCGCCGGCATATTCCAGCGCGATGCATTCATGCGGCGCGCCCATGGCGGTGATGGTTTCCAGCCCGGTGTAGCGCCCCACCCCGTGATCGACATGCACCACCAGGTCGCCGGGCGAAAGCGCCTGCGCCTCGGTCAGGAAATTCTCGGCCCGCCGGCGCTTGCGCGGGGCGCGGATCAGCCGGTCGCCCAGCACGTCCTGTTCCGAGATCACCGCAAGCCCCGGCGCAGTAAAACCGTGCTCCAGCGGCCAGACCGTCAGAAAGACATCGCCCTTGCCGGATTCGGCCAACGCGCGGGCATCCTCGATCCTGCGGGTGCCGGAAAGCCCTTCATCCTCGAGCAGCCCGGCCAGACGCTCGCAGGCGCCGGCCGAATAGCTGGCAATGACGACATTTGCGCCCTTGCGCAAAACCTGAACATGATCCGACAGAACGCTGAATACATTCACGTGTTCCTGCTGCCGCTCAGGGGCGAAATCGCGCCCGATCCGCCCGCCTGCATCCAGCACGCCCGGCCCCGGCGGCTGCGGCAGAGGGCTGGCCGCCAGCACCCGGAGCGGCGCAAGTGCCCCGGCCCAGGCGGTATCGTCCAAATACAGCAATTCCGGCGGGCAGGGTTTGTAGATGGTATCGACCCGGCCCTTTGCGCTCATCGCCTCACGGCGCGCATCGTACTGATCGGCGATGGCCTCCCATCGGGCATTGCGGGCGGCGTCGATCTGGTCGTCCAGCATCACGCTGGCGCCGGGCAGGTAATCGAACAGCGTCTCCAGCCGCTCGTGGAAGAAGGGCAGCCAATGCTCCATCCCCTGATGCTTGCGCCCGGCGCTGACGGCCTCGTAAAGCGGATCGTCGCTGCCGGCGGCGCCGAACTCGGCGCGGTAATTCTGGCGAAAGCGGGCGATGGCCGCCTCATCGAGAATGACCTCGGAGACCGGCGCAAGCTCCACACGGTCAAGCCGCTCGGTGGTGCGCTGGCTGGCGGGGTCGAAGCGGCGCGCGCCGTCCAGCACATCGCCGAACAGGTCCAGCCGGATCGGCCCGGCCTGCCCCGGTGGATAGATGTCGATGATGCCGCCGCGAATGGCGTAATCGCCCGGCTCGGTCACAGTGGGCGCGGGCGAGAACCCCATCCGCACCAGAAAGGCGCGCAAGGCAGCCTCGTTGATGCGCGCACCGACCGTGGCGCGGAAGCTGGCCTCGCGCATCACCGCGCGCGCCGGCACACGCTGGCTGGCGGCATTGAGCGTGGTCAGCAGGATGATCGGCCCCGGCACCCCATGCGCCAGCGCCGCCAGCGCCGCCATCCGCGCGGCGGCGGTGCTGGCGTTGGGCGACACCCGGTCGAAGGGCAGGCAATCCCAGGCAGGAAAGCTGAACACCACCGCCTTTGGCGCGAAAAAGGCCAGCGCCGCGCGCATCTCCTCCAGCCGCTTGTCGTCGCGCGCGACATGCACCACGCACCCGGCGGGGCTGCGCGCCAGCTCGTTTGCCAGCAGTTGCGCGTCATAGCCTTCGGGGGCGCCGCCCAGAAGGATGCGCGCGGGTGGTCGGGATGTCGGGTTCTCGGGCATGGCGGCTGACCTACCCCGCCTGCCGGGGATGTCAACCGCTCGCGCGCTCAGCCGCTCAACGCGCTGACATTCATGTTCTGCCACATGCCCCACATCGCCGTGACGAAGATCGAGGCCATGCCGATCAGCTGCACCTTGAAACGGTGCCGGGCGAGGCAGCGGCAAAGCGCCTCGCCCGAAAGATCCTCGCGCGCGATGCGTGCGGCCAGGTTTGCCCCCATCAGCCCGATCAGGCTGGCCGGCGCCATCAGCAAAAAAAGCGCCTGCCCGAACCGGATACCGTAGAGGAACCCAAGCAGCCCCAACATCGTCAGGCCCGCGGTCACGAAGCCCACCAGCCATAGTCCGGAAACCTTCACCACATGCAGCCGCCGGTTCACGTTGACCCGCACGATATCGTCGAGATCGGCCATCGCCTGCCCGCCATGGCGCTGCGCGCGCGTGACCATGTCGAACGGCACCCCCATGATGAAATGGCTCAGCGACGACCACATCACCGCCACCACGATCCAGTACCAGACATTCGAGAAAGATCGCATGTCGATCAGCTCAATGACATTCTGGTACCAGACCACATCGCCCCCCACGAACTGCATTTCGGCGTCAAGATAGCGCCCCCCTGCCGGGATGCCCATACTTGTGATATCCCGCCACTCGTGGCACGCAACAGCAAAAGCCACAGCCCTGCCGAGGATTCCGCCATGCGTGCCACTGTCGCCCCCTTTCCCGCCGCCCGCCTGCGCCGCCTGCGCCGGAGCGCCGCGCTGCGCGACCTGGCGCAGGAGCACCGGCTTTCCGCGGCCGATCTGATCCTGCCCGTGTTTCTGCGCGCAGGCGAGAACCTGGCCGAGCCGATCCCCTCGATGCCCGGCGTGTCACGCCTGAGCCTCGACCGGCTGCTTGACGTCGCGCGCGCGGCCTTTGATCTGGGCATTCCGGCGATCTGTCTCTTTCCCTATACCGACCCCGAACTCAAGACGCCGGGCTGCGAAGAGGCCTGGAACCCCGACAACCTGACCAACCGCGCCATTCGCGCCCTCAAGGCCGAGTTGCCGGAGCTTGCGGTGATGACCGATATCGCGCTCGACCCCTATAACAGCGAGGGGCATGACGGGTTCGTGATCAATGGCGAGATCGTCAATGACGAGACGGTCGAGGCGCTGGTGCGCATGGCGCTGGCACAGGCCGAGGCCGGCGCCGACATCCTTGGCCCATCCGACATGATGGATGGCCGCATCGGTGCGATGCGCAACGCGCTGGAAGCCGCCGGGCACCGCGATGTGGCGATCCTGTCCTATTCGGCGAAATACGCCAGCGCCTTTTATGGCCCGTTTCGCGATGCGGTGGGTGCCAGCGGCGCGCTCAAGGGCGACAAGAAGACCTACCAGATGAACCCCGGCAACTCGGACGAGGCCCTGCGGCTGGTGGCGCGCGACCTGATGGAGGGTGCCGACATGGTCATGGTCAAGCCGGGGATGCCCTATCTCGATATCTGCCGCCGGGTGAAGGACGCCTTCGGCGTGCCGACCTTCGCCTACCAGGTCTCGGGCGAATACGCGATGATCCGCGGCGCCGCCGATCGCGGCTGGATCGACGGCGAAGCCGCGATGCTGGAAAGCCTGCTGGGATTCAAGCGCGCGGGCTGCGACGGGGTGCTGAGCTATTTCGCGCCGGATGCCGCGCGGCTGCTCGGCGGGCGCTGACCTGTCGCGGCGCGCCGACGCAAACGTGACCCGACCGGCGTGAGGCCGCGGCGGCTGCGGCCTTCCCATGCGGGCGTGCTGGCGGTAGACTGCGCGCGAATTGCTGGCGACAGCAAGGCTGCAAGGGCCGGAGAAATGGCCGGACCGGCCGGCAGGGCAGAAGATTGAGCAGTTGATTGGCCAGCACGGCGCATGAACCGTGCAACCAGAGGGGGCGGATATGACCAAGGCGGGAATCGGGCGGCTGGCCCTGTTTGGCGGAATTCTGCTGGCGCTGAGCGCCTGCGAGGACGGCGAATTCGCGCTGCCGTTCGGCGGTGGCGACGGCGCCGAGGGTGCGACCGCACAAGACGGCGCGCCCGGCTCGGTTCGCATGGTGGAGCGGGATGTGGAGGCGCCCGAGGTCTTTCAGGTCAGCGACCAGGGGCTGTGGGACGGCCGCCCCTCGCTGGGCGGGGTCTGGGTGGCACACCCTTCTGCGACCGACCCCGAGCGCGTCATCATCCGTAACGAAGCCAACGGCAGTTTCGTGATCGGCGCGCTATTCCGGCGCGAGCGCGAGCTGCCGGGGCCGCCCTTGCAGGTGTCGTCGGATGCGGCGGCGACGCTGGGAATGCTGGCCGGCCAGCCCGCGCAGCTCAACGTTACCGCGCTGCGCCGCGAGGAAACCCCGGAAGAGCCGCCCGCCCGGCCCGAGGCGGAAGGCGAGGCTCAGCAGGTTGCCGCCGCCGCCACCGCCGCCATCGAAAGCACCACGCTTGAGGCGCCGGGCGCCGGCGAATCCGCCCCGCAGGCCCGCCCCGCGAGCGCGCCGGCCGATGATGCCGCCCCGGCCACAGCTCCAGCCCCTTCCAGCCTGGACCGGCCCTATGTGCAGATCGGCATTTTCAGCGTGAAATCGAATGCCGAAGGCGCCGGCAACATGCTGCGGGGCGAGGGTATGGTGCCCACCCTGCGCGAAGAAGCCAGCCAGGGTGCGACCTTCTGGCGGGTTGTCGTGGGGCCTGCGCGCAACGCGTCAGAACGCGCGACCCTGCTTGAAAAGGTCAAGGCGCTTGGCTTTACCGATGCCTATGCCGTGCGGCGCTGATACCGGCGCCGCCGCACAGACCCGAGAGAACCTGCCGAGGAGACTTCCGCAGCCATGATCCAGAGTTTCCGTCGTCACCTGCCCGCCCTTGCGTTTGCCCTGGGCGCGGCCCTTGCGCTGCCATTGCCGGCAAGTGCGTTCGAGACCCGCGCGACGGCGGCCTATGTCGTCGATCACAATACCGGCACGGTGCTGCTTTCCAGGGATGCCGATGTGCCGCTTCCGCCCGCGTCTATGTCCAAGCTGATGACGCTGAACATGCTGTTCGAGGCCGTCGATGACGGACGCATCGACATGGACACCACCTTTACCGTCTCGAGCCGGGCGCGGCAGATGGGTGGCTCCAAGATGTTCGTCGACGAACGCGACCGCCCCACCGCCGAGGATCTGATCCGCGGCATCGCAGTGCTGTCGGGCAATGATGCCTCGGTCGTGGTGGCCGAGGGGCTGGCCGGATCGGAAGAGGCCTTTGCCCGCCTCGCCACCGAACGCGCCCGCGCCCTGGGCATGAACCAGACCACCATCGCCAATGCCTCGGGCTGGCCGCACCCCGAACACCGAATGAGCATGCGCGACCTGGCCATCCTGGCACAGCGGCTGATCGAAGAGTTTCCCGACTATTACCCCTACCTGTCCGAGCGGGAATTCACCTGGAACGACATCACCCAGAACAACCGGGTGCCGCTGCTGGATGCCGGGATCGGGCTGGACGGGCTCAAGACCGGGCACACATCGGAGGCGGGTTTCGGCCTGGTCGGATCGGCGCAGCAGGGGGCGCGGCGGGTGACGTTCGTCATTACCGGGCTGAACAGCGAGCGCGAGCGCGCCGAAGAGGCTGAGCGCCTGATCAACTGGGCCTTTCGCCAGTTCGTCGAGCGCAAGGTGCTCGACGCCGGGCAGCAGGTGGCCGAGGCCGATGTCTGGCTGGGCGAGGCGCCGCGGGTCGGGCTGGTCGCGGCCGAGGATGTGCGACTGCTCTTTCCGGCCTCGGCCCCCGACGCGCCCGCGGCCGAGGTGATCTATCAAGGCCCCATCCAGGCGCCGGTCACGCGCGGCCAGCAACTGGCCGAACTGGTGGTGCAACTGCCCGACCAACCCGAGCGACGCATCCCGCTGGTGGCGGAATCGGATGTTGCCGCCGGGGGGTTTGCGGTGCGCCTGCGCACGGCGGCACAGGTTCTGTTTCAGCGCATGATCGGCGCGGGCGCGGACGCGGGGGCCTGAGCGATGGCCGCGCGCGGGGTTTTCATAACCTTCGAGGGGATCGACGGCGTCGGAAAATCGACGCAGATCAAGCTTCTGGCCGAACGCCTGCGGTCAGACGGCCACGCGCCTTGCCTCACGCGCGAGCCGGGCGGCTCCACGGGGGCCGAGGAAATCCGCAACCTGCTGGTGCAGGGCGATCCGGGGCGCTGGTCGGGCGAAACCGAGTGTCTGCTTTTCACCGCCGCCCGGCGCGACCATCTTGAAAAGACCATCCTGCCCGCGCTTGAGGCCGGCAAGATCGTGCTGTGCGACCGCTTCGCCGATTCCACCCGTGTCTATCAGGGGCTGGCGCGGGGCGACTTGCGTGCGCTGGTCGACCGTCTGCACGCACAGTTCATCGGGCGCGAGCCGGACCTGACATTCATCCTCGACATGGCCCCCGAGGCAGCCTTGCATCGCGGGCTGGCGCGTGGCTCGGGCGAGGACCGTTTCGAGGAAATGGGCCTGCCCTTCCAGCACCGTCTGCGCGCCGGGTTCCAGGCCATCGCGCATGAGTATCCCGAACGCTGCCGCCTGATCGACGCCGCCCGCGCGCCAGAAATCATTGCCGCCGAGATCGCCGCGCTGACCGCCGCCTATATCGCCGCACAGGCCCCGGCATGAGCCGCGCCCCACGCGAAATCGAAGATCTGCCCGAACCCGACCGCGTCGAGGGCGCGCCGCATCCGCGCGAAACGCTTGCCCTTGTCGGGCAGGAGGCCGCCGAGGCCGCCTTTCTCGATGCGTTCAACAGCGGGCGGCAGCATCACGGCTGGCTGCTGACCGGGCCGCGCGGCGTGGGCAAGGCCACCCTGGCCTGGCGGATCGCGCGTTTCCTGCTGGCCACGCCTGAGTCGACAGGGGATGGCCTGTTCGGCGACGATGCCGCCCCGGCCAGCCTGGATGTGCCGGCCGATCACCCGGTGGTTCGCCGCGTGGCCGCGCTTTCCGAGCCACGCCTGCTGCTTTTGCGCCGCGCCTGGGATGACGAGCGCAAGCCTGCCCGGCTGAAAACCGTCATCACCGTCGAGGAAACCCGCCGCCTGCAAGGCTTTTTCGGGATGAGCGCGGCCGATGGCGGGCGCCGCGTGGTGATCGTCGATGCCGCCGACGAGATGAACCCGAACGCCGCCAACGCGCTGCTGAAGCTGCTCGAAGAGCCGCCCGCCGGCGCGACATTGCTGCTGGTCTGCCATCAGCCCGCGCGGCTCTTGCCGACGATCCGCTCGCGCTGTCGCGAGTTACGGCTGGGAACGCTTGACCCGGCCGCGATGGAAACCGCGCTGCGCGCCGCGCAGATCGAGCCGGGCGGCGACCCCGCTGCGTTGGCCGCGCTTTCCGGCGGCTCGGTGGGCGAGGCTATCCGGATGGCCAATCTCGACGGGCTCGCGCTTTATGCCCGGATGATCGCGCTGTTCTCGGATTTGCCGCGGCTTGACCGCACACAGGTGTTGCAGTTTGCCGAGCTGGCCGCCGGGCGCGGCAACGAGGAA
>NZ_QNVJ01000088.1 GCF_003350345.1 Alkalilacustris brevis | reverse complement strand
CACGTTACAAGATGTGAGGCGTCTGAAGCGCCCGCCGGGATGGAGGGGGACCGTCGCCCCGGTTGGGCGGCGTAAGCCCCCGGAATGGCAGGCGCGGCCCGGCGGGCCCTGTGGCGGGGTGGTGTGTTGTGCAGAGGCCTTTACCCCGCCGCCGGCGCGCAGGCGCGGCCCGCGATGCGGGTCTCCAGGATCGCGCGGTCATCGCCCATCATGATGGTGGGAAAAAGCGCCTCCCATAAATCTTCCGCGCGGGCCTCGCGTTGCGCAATCGCAGGGGTCGAGGCCAGATCGACCACGATCAGGTCGGCCTCCATGCCCACGGCGATGTTGCCCACATGGCCGTCGATTCCCAGCACCCGCGCCGCGCCCACGGTCGCCAGCCACCACAGTTGTGCCGGGTGCAGCGCAGTGCCCCGCAGCTGGCCGATCTCATAGGCCGCGGCCATGCTGCGCAGCATCGAAAAGGATGAGCCCCCGCCGGTATCGGTGGCCAGCCCCACCGCCAGCCCCTCGGCGCGAAGCCCGGCCATGTCGAACAGGCCCGATCCGATGAAGGTGTTCGAGGTCGGACAATGCGCCACGCCGGCGCCGGCTTCGACCAGCCGGGCACGCTCGCGCGGGGTCAGGTGGATGGCATGGCCAAAGATCGCGCCGTGCCCCAGCAGGCCGAATTGCTCATAGACATCCAGGTAATCGCGCGCCTGCGGGAACAGTTCGGCCACCCAGGCGATTTCGTCGGTCTGTTCCGACAGGTGTGTCTGCATCGGGCAATCGGGGTGTTCGGCCCAGAGCGCCCCCAGCGCCTCGAGCTGCGCGGGGCTGGAGGTCGGCGCGAAACGGGGCGTGATCACATAGGAGAGCCGCCCCTGCCCATGCCAGCGCGCGATCAGCGCCTTCGATTCGTCGTATGCGCGCGCGGGCGTGTCGCACAGTGCGTCGGGGGCGTTGCGGTCCATGCAGGTCTTGCCGGCCAGCACGCGCATGCCGCGCGCCTGCGCGGCCTGCATGAAGGCATCGACCGAGCCGGGATGCGAGGTGGCATAGGAGCACAGGCTGGTGGTGCCATGCGACAGCGCCAGATCAAGGCTCAGCCGCGCCACGGCCCGCGCATGGCACTTATCGGCAAAGCGTATCTCCTCGGGAAAGGTGTATTGCTCCAGCCAGTCGATCAGCTGCTTGCCCCAACTGGCGATGATGCCCGCCTGCGGGTAATGCATGTGGCAGTCGATGAACCCCGCCGAGATCAGCGCCTGCCCGTAATCGCGCAGCGTTGCCTGCGGCCAGGCGGTGCGCATCTCGTCGGCCGGCCCAACCGCCCGGATCATGCCCCGGTCGATCAGCACGGCGCCGCGCCGCTCGATGCGGGCGGCATCAGGACCATCGGTGAATGGGTCGCCGGCAAAGCGCAGCACCTGCCCCAGCAGAAGTTCCATCATGAACTGATCCCTTGAACGCCCCGGTCCGGCGGGGCAGGGTAGTGCGGAACCGCGCGATGCGGAAGGCCCCGGCGCAGCTGCCACGGGCCCCGAGCCGCGCACAGGCAGGGGCGACAGGAACGGGGTGACAGGCACATGCGGCTCAAGCAGCCGGAACTGATCGCGCAGAAGGCCAGGATGCGCGTGACGGCCCAGGCCCGTCGCGCCGAGGCTCACGCCGCCGTGCCTGCCGGAGCCGCGGCGGCGGTGCTGGCGGATGCCGTGGCGCCAGAGGCGGGGCGCGTGCTCTCAGGCTACATGCCCATGCGCAGCGAGGCCGACCCGATCCCCGCCATGGCCGCGCATGATGGCCCCGTCTGTGTGCCGGTGATCGCCGCGCGCAACCAGCCGCTGCGCTTTCGCGCCTGGGCGCCGGACGCTTTGATGCAGCCCGGCCCCTTCGGCGCGCAGGTGCCGGTCGCGGGCGCCTGGCTCACACCCGAGGTGCTGATCGTGCCGCTGCTGGCTTTCGATGCGCGTGGCTACCGGCTGGGCTATGGCGGCGGCTATTACGACCGCACGCTTCAGGCGCTGCGGGCCTCGGGCGGGCGCGTCCTGGCGATCGGCTTTGCCTATGCCGCGCAGGAGGTGGCGCGCGTGCCTGTCGAGCCGACTGACGAGCCGCTCGACATGATCGTCACCGAGGACGGGCTGCTGCATTGCCGTTGACGCCACATGTCGCCGCCGCCGCTCTCGCAGGCCTGAAACCGCTTGCACCGGTCCCGCGCCGCGCGTAACTCCGGCCCATGCGACTGTTGTTTCTAGGCGATGTGATGGGGCGCGCGGGGCGCGCGGCGGTGGCCGGGCATCTGCCCCGGCTGCGGCAGGAATGGCGGCTGGATTTCGTGGTGGTGAATGGCGAGAACGCCTCTGGCGGCGCCGGGCTGACGCCCGATCACGCGAAACTGCTGCTCGACGCGGGCGCTGACTGCCTGACGCTGGGCGATCACGCCTTCGACCAGAAGGCGATGCTCGAACATGTCGAGAAGGAGCCGCGCATCCTGCGCCCGCTCAACTATGCCAAGGCCGCGCCGGGCCGCGGCGCGCGGGTCTTCGACGCCCCCGGCGGGCGCAAGGTGCTGGTGGCACAGGTGCTGGGGCAGGTCTTCATGCGCCGCCCGTTCGACGATCCCTTCTCGGCCATCGATTCGGTGCTGCGCGCGCATCCGCGCGGCGGCATGGTCCAGGCCGCGCTGATCGACATGCATTGCGAGGCCACGTCCGAGAAAATGGCCATGGGCCACTGGTGCGATGGCCGCGCCAGCGTGGTGGTGGGCACGCATACCCATATTCCCACCGCCGATGCCCAGATCCTGCCCGGCGGCACCGCCTATCTTTCCGATGCCGGCATGTGCGGCGATTACAACTCGGTCATCGGCATGGACAAGGCCGAGCCGATGCGCCGCTTCATCACCGGCATGGGCAAGACCCGGTTCGAGCCCGCCCTGGGCGAGGCCACGCTCTCGGGCCTCTTCGTCGAGACCGACGATGCCACCGGCGCCGCGAAACGCCTGTCTATGGTGCGTCTGGGCGGCCGGCTCGAGCCCGCCAGCCCCAACCCCAACCCAAACCCCTGAGCCTGCCTTCTTCTTGGTCGAAGTATCCCCGCCGGAGGCATCCTGCCGCAGGCAGGACAGAGGCCGGCCATGCCGGCCGCGCCGCTTGCGGCGCCTCTGCGGCTGGACAGGCTTGCGACAGGGCTTGCGATGGGGCCGCATTTCGCGATGATTGCGTCCCGCGCCGCCCCCCTGCGGCCCGCCGCCCTGCCAGAACGAAGGAAACGATGATCGGCATTGAGTTTTCTGCGCAGACCGAGGCAATCATCGCCCTGGCGATCGTGGCGGGGATGTTCGCCATGTTCGTGCGCGAGGTCTTCCCCGTCGAGGTCACCGCCCTGACGGGGGCGGTGCTGATGATCGTGCTGGGCATCCTGCCTTATGACGCCGCGCTGGGGGTGATGACCAATCACGCGCCCTGGACAATCGCCGCACTTTTCATCGTGGTCGGCGGGCTGGTGCGCACCGGCGCGCTTGACTGGATCACCCAGCTTGCCGCCCGCCACATCAAGGAACGCCCCCTGCGCACGTTGGCCGCGCTGGCGCTGACGGTGGTGGGGATGTCGGCCTTCATGAACAACACGCCCATCGTGGTGGTGATGATCCCGGTCTTCATGCAATTGTCGAAACAGTTGCAGATCAAGCCCTCCAAGGTACTGATCCCGCTCAGCTATCTGTCGATCTTCGGCGGTACGATCACGCTTCTGGGCACTTCGACCAACCTGCTGGTCGATGGGGTCGCGCGCGGCTACGGGCTGGCCCCCTTCACCATTTTCGAGATCACCCCGATCGGGCTGGTGGTGGCGGCGGTGGGCATGGCCTATCTGGCGCTGTTTGCCCGCCACCTGCTGCCCGACCGGACCTCGATGAGCGCGCTCATTCCCGACCGTTCGCGCATGAAATTCTTCACCGAGGTCGCGGTGCCCGAGGGCTCGTCGCTGGCGGGCAAGGCGCTCGACGAGGTCGATATCTTCCGCCGCGAGGGGGCGCGGGTGATCGACGTGCTGCGCGGCGATGCCTCGCTGCGGCGCGATCTGGCCGGCGTTACCCTGCAGGAGGGCGACCGCGTGGTGCTGCGCACGCCGATGTCCGAGGTGCTGGGCCTGCAAAGCCATCGCGATGTGAAGGTCGTGGACAAGCTGTCCTCGGTGCGCACGGCCACGGTCGAGGCGCTGATCACGCCGGGCTGCCGCATGGTCGGGCGCAAGCTGGGCGATCTGCGCCTGCGCCGCCGCTACGGCGTCTATCCGCTGGCCGTGCACCGCCGCAATCAGAACATCGGCCGCCAGCTTGATGATCTGGTGGTGCAGGTGGGCGACACGCTGCTGCTGGAAGGCGCGCCCGAGGACATCCAGCGCCTCGCCGCCGACATGGACATGGTCGATGTCGGCCAGCCCTCGGAAAAGCCCTTCCGCCGCCGCCACGCGCCCATCGTGCTTGCCGTGCTGGCGGGGATCGTGGTGCTTTCGGCGCTGGGGGTGGCGCCGATCGTGGTGCTGGCCTTCATCGGCGTGGCCATCGTGCTGGTGACGCGCTGCATCGACGCCGAAGAGGCTTTCGGCTTCATCGACGGGCGGCTGCTGGCGCTGATCTTCTCCATGCTTTCGGTCGGTGCGGGGCTGGAGCATTCCGGCGCCGCGCGCATGGTGGCCGAGGCCGCCGCGCCCTGGCTTCTGGGCATGTCGCCCTTTCTGCTGGTGCTGTCGGTCTACCTGATGACCTGGGTCATGACCGAACTCGTGACCAACAACGCCGTCGCGGTGATCCTGACCCCGATCACCATCGGGGTGGCCGTGGCTGTCGGGGTCGATCCGCGGCCGCTGGTGGTGGCGGTGATGGTGGCGGCCTCGGCCAGTTTCGCCACGCCCATCGGCTACCAGACCAACACGCTGGTCTACGGTCCCGGCGGCTATCGGTTCACCGATTTCATGCGCATCGGCATTCCGCTGAATCTTGTGATGGCGGTGACGGTCAGCCTTGTGATACCGCTGATCTGGCCGTTGTAGGAACACGTGGATGCGCGGGCGGTGCGTGCCGCCGCGCCCCGTTGCCGTTCAGGAGGTAGGATCATGCGCCGCATCTTTTATTCCGTTTACGCCAGGCCGCTGCGGATGATGGCGCTTGGCCTCGGGCTGGTGGGCGGGCTGGCCGCCTGCGCGCCAGCCGGCGATCCGGTGCCGCGCGACGCCGCGCTGACGCGCGACATGCTGAGCGTGACGATGTCGGACGGACAGCGTTGCTTCGGGCCGCGCCCCGCCGAGGCCACGGCGCAGGGCTGGCAGGGGCGGCTTGAGGGCTGCTCGGCCGCCTACGCCTACGAGGTGCGGCTCGACCCGCGCTCGAATCCGCTGCGCGAGATCATCGGCGCGATCTTCGCCGCGCTCACCCTCGATGACCAACTGGCCGAGGTGGCCGAGGTCGGGATCACCGGCGCGGACGGGCGGCGGTATGTCTTTGCCTCGCCACCCCCGATCGAGGATTGAGCGCGTCCCTGCCAGCCCCCGGATGCGCCGGATGACTGGACGGGCACGCCGCGGGGCGCTATGCCCGCCGGCAAATCGGGATCGTAGCAGTAGCAGGAGGTGCGGCAGATGACGCGGGCATTGGTGTTTCCGGGGCAGGGGGCGCAGACCATCGGCATGGGCAAGGCCCTGGCCGAAACCTGGCCAGAGGCGCGCGCCGTCTTCGACGAGGTCGATGCGGCGCTGGGCGAGAAGCTCTCGTCGCTGATCTGGGAGGGCGAGGCCGAGGATCTGACCCTGACTGCCAACGCCCAGCCCGCACTGATGGCCACCTCGCTGGCGGCCATGGCGGCCTTGCTCGCGGAAGGGTTCACGCTGGATCAGGCAGGCTTCGTCGCCGGGCATTCGCTGGGCGAGTATTCGGCGCTCTGCGCCGCCGGGGCGCTGTCGCTGTCAGACACTGCACGGCTCTTGCGTCTGCGTGGCCAGGCGATGCAGCAGGCCGTGCCGGTTGGCGAGGGGGCGATGGCGGCAGTGCTGGGCCTCGATGTCGCCGCGGTCGAGGCGCTGGCGGCAGATGCCGCGCAGGGCGAGGTTTGCGAGGCCGCGAATGATAACGACCCCGCGCAGGTGGTGGTATCGGGCGCGCGCGCCGCGGTCGAGCGTGCAGTGGACCTGGCCAAGGAACGCGGCGCGAAACGCGCGCTGCTGCTGCCTGTCTCCGCCCCGTTCCATTGCGCGCTGATGCAGCCGGCCGCCGAGGCGATGCAGGCCGCGCTGGCCGAGGTGGAAATCAGCGCGCCCGCCGTGCCGCTGGTGGCCAATGTGAAGGCCGAGGCCGTGACCGACCCGGACGAGATCCGCGCGCTGCTGGTGGCGCAGGTCACGGGCCGCGTGCGCTGGCGCGAAAGCGTGGCCTGGATGGCGGCGCAGGGCGTCACCGAGTTCTGGGAGGTCGGTGCGGGCAAGGCGCTGTCAGGCATGATCCGCCGCATCGCGCGCGAGGCCGAGACCCGCGCCATCGGCACGCCCGAGGATGTGCGCGCCGCCCTGGGGCAATGACGGCGGGGGCGGGGGGCGCGGCGGTGACGCTGGCGCCCTACGCGCCGGCGCGTCACCGTGATCTGCTGGCTGCCTGGGTCGAGGCGCCGCATGTGGCGCGCTGGTGGGGGCCGCCCGAGGCACGGCGCGAGATCGTCGCCGAGGCGCCGCTGGAGCACGGCGCGCTGATCGAGATGGACGGCCGCCCGGTGGGTTATATCTGCTGGCAGCGCCCGACCCAGGCCGAACTGGCCGAGGCCGGGCTGGAGAGCTTGCGCACCGACATGCGCGACCCCGATGCGCTGATCGATATCGACCTGTGCATCGGCGAGGCCGCGGCGCTGGGGCAGGGCGCAGGTTCGGCCGCGTTGCGGCAACTGGCCGAGCGGCTTCTTGCGGAAGGGTTCGAGCGGCTGATGCTGGCCACCTCGGTGGAGAACGCGGCCACGCAGCGCGCCGCGCGCCGCGCCGGTTTCAGGCCCGCGCGGCGGTTTTGCGAAGACTGGTATGGCGAGATGTGGCTGTTTCTGCGGGATGCAGAGGCTGGCTGAGCACAGTGCCTGTGGCAGCGCCGGGGGGCTGTCTGCCCCCCGGACCCCCCGAGGATATTTTCACCACAGTGAAGGGGCAGGGCAGGCCCGGGATCAGCGCAGGACATGCACCGCGCATTGGGCATGGCGGACGACGTGATTGGCGGTGCTGCCCAGGAAATAGTCGCGCAGGCCAGGGCGGTGCGAGGCGATGATGATGCAGTCCACCCTGTTTTCATCGGCCCATTCGAGGATGGTGCGCCCGGCATGGCCCTCGATCAGCACGGCCTGGCCGTTCTCGACGTTTTCGGCGAGGCTGCGCAGTTCGTTCTGGAGGGCATTGCGCAGTTGCATCAGGTCGCCCTCGGGGATGTAGGAAATGGCGAAGGGCGGGGTTTCCTCCATCACATGCAGCAGCGTGATGCGGGCATCGGGCGCGGCGAGGGCGCGTGCCGTGGCGATGGCGGGCGCGGTGTCGGAGTCTTTCTCGAAGGCGACGGGGATCAGGATGTGGTTGTACATGTCGGGCCTTTCCTGCGCGGGAACCGGGGATGCGCGATATGTGTGAGAGAATGGCGCTGGCGGATGCGAATGTCCATGGCGCAGCGCCCCCGGAGATGGCGCGAATGTGATTGCGGCGCGGGGCCGGGCGGGGTTGCGCAGCCCCGTGGAGTTGTGGCTCTTTGTGCCGGAAAAGACGATGGCCCGGCAGGGTCGGCAGACAAGAAGGGGCAGTGCGATGGGCAAGTGGCGGCGCGAAGGTATGGAATTGGGCGGCAGCGAGGTCTCGCGGCGGCGGGTGTTGGGGCTGGGCAGCGCGGCGGCGTTCTCGATGCTGGGGGCGCCGGCGCTGGCGCAGGCGTTCAGCGGCGAGATCGACGAGGAGGCGGATCTGGCGGATGCCGGGCCGGCCGAGCGGGCGCGGCGCAACACGCAATCCTTCCGCAACGTGCGCTGGCAGGACCATTTCGACCATCTGCGCAATGGCGCGATCCTGTGCGACACGGCGTCGCGCGCGCTGCATTTCTGGTCGGAGGATGAGGAGATTTATCTGCTCTATCCGTGCTCGGTGCCGATGAGCGAGGAATTCACCCGCCGCGGGCGCACCGAGATTACGCTGATGCGGCGCGCGCCGGTCTGGATTCCGACGCCGAACATGCGCGAACGCGACCCCGAGCTGCCCGCGCGGGTCGAGCCGGGGCCGGACAACCCGATGGGCACGCGGGCGATGAACCTGACCTGGCAGTATTACCGCATTCACGGCATCGACAACCCGGCCAAGATCGGGCGCAAGGCCTCGAATGGCTGTTTCGGGCTGCATAACGAGAATGTCGAGCGTCTCTTCGAACTGGCCGGGGTGGGCACCCAGGTGGTGGTGATCTGAGCGCGGCCCTTTCCCACCGCGTGCCGGGGGTCTGGCCTGTTTCCCCCGGCGTGCAAGCCTGCTATCTGCTGCCGTAACGCAGTATCGGGACGGGAGAGCCTCATGTTCGATCTTACGGGAAAGCGGGCGCTGGTGACCGGCGCCTCGGGCGGGATTGGCGGCGCCATCGCCACGGCGCTGCATGGCGCGGGGGCGCAGGTGGGGCTGAGCGGCACGCGCGAGGCGCCGCTGGACAAGCTGGCATTGAGCCTGGGCGAGGGCGCGCATGTGCTGCCTTGCGACCTGTCGGACCCGCAGGCGGTGGAGGCGCTGCCTGCGCGCGCGGCCGAGGCGATGGGGGGCGTGGATATCCTGGTCAACAATGCCGGGATCACCCGCGACAACCTGTTCATGCGCATGTCGGACGAGGAATGGCAAAGCGTGCTCGACGTGAACCTGAGCGCCAGCTTCCGCCTGTGCCGCGGCGTGCTGCGCGGCATGATGAAGGCGCGCTGGGGGCGGATCGTCAGCATCACCTCGATCGTGGGCGCCACGGGCAATCCGGGGCAGGGCAACTATGCCGCGGCCAAGGCCGGGCTTGTGGGCATGTCGAAGAGCCTTGCGCAGGAGGTCGCCTCGCGCAACATCACCGTCAACTGCGTGGCGCCGGGCTTCATCACCACCGCGATGACCGACAAGCTGAACGACGAGCAGAAGGCGCGCATCCTGGCGCAGGTGCCGGCCGGGCGCATGGGCACGGCAGACGAGATCGCGGGCGCGGTTCTCTATCTGGCCAGCCCCAATGCAGGCTACGTGACGGGGGCCACCCTGCATGTGAATGGCGGGATGGCCATGCTCTGAACGGGGCGTGCGGGGTGGTCTTGAAAGCGTTTGCCAAGGCGCGACTCTGTGCTATAGGCGGCGTCGATTGTGTCGGGGGCCATGGCCCGCGCAGGTCGGAGGCCCAGCCTCGAGCGGGGCACCCTGTGCTGCTGCGCTGAAGGTGAGACAGGGTCAGCTTGGACGGGATGCACCCGTGAAACGCAAGACGGGGCTGCACCCGTGAAACGGAAATGAGGAACGGACATGAGCGACATCGCAGATCGCGTTAAGAAAATCGTCGTCGAGCATCTTGGCGTCAGCGAAGACAAGATTACCGAGAACGCTTCGTTCATTGATGATCTGGGCGCCGACAGCCTCGACACCGTCGAGCTGGTCATGGCTTTCGAAGAGGAATTCGGCATCGAGATTCCCGACGATGCGGCCGAGACCATCCAGACCTTCGGCGATGCGGTAAAGTTCATCACCGACGCGCAATAAGCACGCGGGCCGGGCAGGCGTGCATGGCGCGCCGCCGGATTTGCAAAGCTGCACATGCGGCACCCCTTGCGGGTGCCGTTTTGCATTTGCGGGGGTGGGCGACAGGGTGTTGCGTCGCCGTGTGTGGCGAAGGGGTCGTTTCCCCGTCGCGGCAGAGAGGCTGGCCGGGCTATGCTGGCCGTGTTCTGCTGCAATGAGGGCGAATCGATGATCATTTACCCGACGATCGAGCTTTGGCACGGGCACTGCGTGAGCCTGACACGCGGGCGGCTGGACGAGCCGGTGATCTGGCATGTCGATCCGCTGGCCAAGGCGCGCGATTTTGCCGCAGCCGGGGCAAGCTGGATGCAGGTGACGGATTTCGACGCGGTCGCGACGGCCTCCGGCACCGAGGGTCCCGAGGGCGACAACGCCGCGCTGATCGAGGAGATCATCCGCACCGCGGGTATTCCGGTGCAGGTGGCGGGGGGCATTCGCAGCCTGGCCCGCGCCCGGCACTGGCTCGAGGCCGGCGCGGGCCGCGTGGTGATCGGCACGGCGGCGGTGCTCGACCCGGCGATGGTGCTCGAGGCGGCCAAGTATCACCCCGATCAGATCGTGCTGGCCGTGGATGTCTACCAGGGGCGGGTGATGAGCGCGGGCTGGAAGGAGGCCAGCGCCTTCGCGCCACTGGACTTCCTGGCGCATTTCGAGGCGGCCCCCCTTGCGGCGGTGCTGATCACCGATATTGACGCCGATGTGGGCGACAGCGATGCGACGCTGGGGCTGGTCTCGGGGCTGGCGGGGAGCACGCGCCAGCCAGTGATCGCCAGCGGGATGGTACGCACGCTCGATGACCTCTCGCGGCTGAAATACGTGGGCAATGTCGCCGGGGCGGTGGTGGGGCGCGCGCTGTTCAACCGCACGCTCGAGCTGGAGGAGGCGCTGGCGCTGGCCGCCGAGCCAACTGAGCCGCAGGCGGAGTTCCGCTAGGCCGGCGCTGACACCGCCGCATCCACCCACGAGCATCTTTCGCAATGCAGGGCTTGGCAGGGGCCGGGCGTGCGGGCCATGATGGCCCCCAGGCAAAGGCGGAGGGCAACCCCATGGCAGGGATCGGCAATCTATTGGGCGGCAAGCCGGCGTCAGAAACGTTTCTGGGGCTGCCCTTTTGCGCCGATCCCGCGCAACCGGGCGTGCGCGCGGCCATCCTGGGGGTGCCGATGGCCACGCCCTACCCGTCGGCGGGGGCCTATTGCGCCAAGGCGCCGGGGGTGATCCGGGCCGCGGCGGCGCAATATGCCGATCTTTCAGGGCATGTGAACTTCGATCTGGGCCGCGTCGCGCTGTGCGACGGCGATGCGGCCGATTGCGGCGATCTGCGGCTGGACGCGGCCAATGCGGCGGGCAACCGCGTCGCGATCCGCCAGGCGGTGGCGGCGCTGCTGGGCGGCGGCGCGGCGCCGGTGGTGATCGGCGGGGATGACTCGGTGCCTATTCCGGTGTTGCAGGGCTACGAGGGGCGGGGCCCGCTTGCTGTGTTGCAGATCGACGCGCATATCGACTGGCGCGAGCAGGTGGGCGGTGAACGCTGGGGGCTTTCCTCGACCATGCGGCGGGCCTCGGAGATGGGGCATGTGGCGCAGATCGTGCAGATTGGCGCGCGCGGGCTCGGATCGGCGCGCGAGGGCGATGTCGAGGCCGCGCGCGACTGGGGCGCGGCGATCATTCCGGCCCGGCAATTGGCGCAGGAAGGGGTGGCTGCGGCTTTGAATCACATTCCTCAGGGGGCCGAGATATTCATCGTGCTCGATTGCGACGCGCTGGATCCGTCGATCATGCCTGCGGTGATCGCGCGCACGGCGGGGGGGCTGGATTACGCGACCGCGCTGGGGCTGATCGAAGGCGCGGCGGCGCGCGGGCGCATTGCCGGGATGGCCGTGACCGAGTTCATGCCGGACCATGATATTCACGGGCTGGGCGCGACGTTGGCGGCGCAGTTGCTGACCGCCGCGCTCGGGGTGATCGCGGCGCAGGGCTGAGCTGGGTGCGGGCGTTGACGCGGTGGCAGGTTCAGCGCGGCAGGTTCAGCGCGCCGGGGCCGGGTTTGTCCAGGGGCGGCGGCCGGCGCGGGCCTCGGCGCTGGTGATGTGCAGGCCACCCCCGCCCGTGGCAGAGCGGATCGCCAAGGCGCCGCTTCTGGCCAGATAGCCGCTGTCGATCACCTGGCAGCCAGCGGGGGCGGGGCCGTCATGCAGCGCGCCAAGGATCACCAGATCGGCCGTGTCGCAGGCCGTCGCAACCCGCCCGGTGGCGCCGCGCCCGGTCAGATGCACCACCGGCGTGCCGCTCAGGTCGAACCGCAACGTGCCGCCGGTGCCATCCATTCCGGGGCGGGCATTGGCGTCGGCCGGGGTGGCCATGTCGCCATCGGCCTCGAGCCAGTTGCGCGCCACGAAACGCTCGCCGCTGGCCTTTGACAGCGCGCGGCCTTGCGGCGTCATCACCCCGGCCAGGGTGCCGGTGTCGGCGATCAGCAGTGCGGGCCGGTCGGCGGTGGCCCAGCCCGTCAGCGCCGCGGCCATCGCCAGCGGCCCGGCCCAGCGGGCGCGCCCGGGCCAGAGCATCAGCCACAGCGCCCCAAGCGCAAGGAGCGGCAATACCCATCCGGGCGGCTGCGCGATGGGCACGACCGCCCCGTCCAGCCCCGCGACCCATTCGGCCACGCCGAGGATCCAGCGCGTGCCGGCCTCCATCGCCTTGAGCGGCAGCCAGGCCAGCCCCAGCGGCACCAGAAACGCGGCGATCACCGCCGCAGGCATCACCAGCGACCCCATCAGCGGCACGCTGAGAAGGTTGGCCACCAGCCCGTATTCGGCCAGGCGGTTGAAATGTGCCGCCGCCACAGGTGCCGTGGCCAGCCCCGCCACGGTCGAGCAGATCACCAGCCCCAGCGCGGCCTGGGCCCAGCGGGGCGCGCGATGCCGGCCGGGCGCCTCGCGCATCAGCCCGAACACCGCGACCAGCGCCGTGGTGGCGGCAAAGGACATCTGGAAACCCGCCTGGGTCAGCGCCTCGGGCCGAAGTAGCAGGATGAGCGTGGCCGCGATCGCCACCGAGCGCAGGCTGATCGCACGCCGGTCGGCCAGCACCGCCACCAGCATCACCGCGACCATGGTGAAGGCGCGCTCGGTCGCCACGTTTCCGCCCGACAGCATCAGGTAGAACGCGGCGGCCCCAAGGGCCAGAACTGCCGCGATCTTCTTGGTGGGCAGGCGCAGTGCAAGCGGCGGGATCAGCGCCAGCCCGTAGCGCAGCGCCGCAAAGACGAACCCGGTGAGCAGCCCCATGTGCAGCCCCGAGATCGCCAGCAGATGCGCCAGGTTGGAGGCGCGCAGATGCTCCAGCGTCTCGCGCCCGATGCCGGAGCGGTCGCCAGTCAGGATCGCGGCGGCGAACGCGCCCGGCTCGCCCGGCATGCGCGCCTGCACGGCGGCCGAGATCGTCATGCGCAGGCGCGTGATCGCCTGCCTGACGCCGCCGGGTTCGGGCGGGGCCAGCGCCAGAACGGGGGTGCGGGTATAGCCGACCGCGCCCAGCCGGTCGAACCAGGCCAGGCGGCGGAATTCGAACCCGCCCGGCTCGACCGGGCCGCCGGGTGGTGAAAGATGCCCGGTCAGGATAACCCGCATCCCGATTTCCGGGGTGATGAACCCCTGCCGCCCGTGCAGCGAAACGCGCACGCGTGCCGGTGTGCGGGCCGCGCTGCGCCGTTCCAGCACCACCTGGTCGAGCGTCAGCCGTTGCGCATCCGAGATCGATCTGTCGATCACCACGATCCGCCCCTCGATCGCGCCGTAATAATGCCGCTCCAGCACCGGGGCCGCGACATGGTGGCTGCGCGCGGCCGCCAACGCCAGCCCCGCAAGCGCCAGCACCCCCGCCAGCGCCAACGGGCGCCAGGTTTCGGGGCGGCGCCATGCCAGCGCCAGCAGCAGCGCCCCCGCCAGGGTGGCAAGCGCCCATTCCCCTGCGGAAAGCTCGCGCGGCAAGGCGAAATAGCTGCCGATCCCCAGCGCCAGGCAGATCGGCACGAACGGAAAAAGCCGCCCATGTGCCCGCGCCAGCGCCGCTGCGGGCGCCGCCGCAGCTGCCAGCAGGGCCGCGGCCACGGCCCCCGCGGCTGTTCCTGCGCGCGTGTCTGCGCCCGCTCTTGCCGGCGCCAGTGATGAAACGGCCAGCCCGCGCACCCTTGTCCTGCCCCCGGCGATTGCCTAGACCCTTTCCAGCATTATCTCCGGCATGGTTTCCGAAAGGTTAACCGCCGATCGTCCCAGCGCGGCGCAGCTGTGTGGCGCGTGGGCAGGAACACCGCAACGAAAGGCCTGGCCGCATGTCCGACACCGCCGCCGATACCCGCCCCGATCGCCCTGTCGTCACCCGCTTTGCCCCTTCGCCCACGGGGTTTCTGCATATCGGCGGCGCGCGCACGGCGCTGTTCAACTGGCTTTATGCACGCGGGCGCGGCGGGAAATTCTTGCTGCGCATCGAGGATACCGACCGCGCCCGCTCCACCCCCGAGGCGACGCAGGCGATTCTCGACGGGCTGCGCTGGCTGGGGCTGGACTGGGACGGCGAGGCGATCAGCCAGTTCGAGCGTGCCGGGCGGCACGCCGAGGTGGCGCAGGCGATGCTTGCCTCGGGTGCCGCCTACAAGTGTTTCGCAACCTCTGAAGAAATCGAGGCTTTCCGCGAGGGTGCCAGGGCCGAGGGGCGCTCGACGCTTTACCAGAGCCCCTGGCGCGACTCCGACCCAGGCGATCACCCCGATGCGCCGTATGTGATCCGCCTCAAGGCCCCGCGCGAGGGCGAGACAGTGATCGACGATGCGGTGCAGGGCCACGTGCGCTTCGGCAACGAGCAGCTTGACGACATGGTGCTTTTGCGCGGCGATGGCACGCCAACCTACATGCTGGCAGTGGTGGTGGACGATCACGACATGGGCGTGAGCCATGTGATCCGCGGCGATGACCACCTGAACAATGCCGCGCGGCAGGTGCTGGTCTATCGGGCGATGGGATGGGCGGTGCCGGTGTTTGCCCATATCCCGCTGATCCACGGCCCTGACGGCAAGAAACTGTCCAAGCGCCACGGCGCGCTGGGGGTCGAGGAATATTGCCGCATGGGCTATACGCCCGCCGGGCTGCGCAACTATCTGGCGCGGCTGGGCTGGAGCCACGGCGATGACGAGGTGTTCACGGATGCGCAGGCGCTGGAATGGTTCGACCTGGAAGGGATTGGGCGGGCCCCGGCGCGGCTGGATTTCAAGAAACTCGACCATGTCTCGGGGCAGCATATCGCCATGGCCGACGATGCTGCGCTGCTGCATGATCTGGAAAGCTGGCTTGCCGCAACCGGCCAGCCGGCCCTGACCGAGGCGCAGCGCGACGGGGTGTTGCAGGCCATGCCTCATTTGAAGGACCGTGCAAAAACGCTTTTCCAACTATATGAAAAAGCGCATTTTATCCTTTTGGAGCGGCCAGTTGCCCCCGACGAGAAGGCGGCCAAGGCGCTTGATCCGGAATCCCTCAGTATGCTGAGGGAATTGACGCCGCAACTGCAAACTGCTAGCTGGACGCGACACGAGTTGGAGGCGGCCGTCCGCGATGTTGCGGAAGCCCGAGGCCAGGGCCTGGGCAAGATCGCACAGCCGCTGCGGGCGGCGCTGGCAGGCAGAACCGCCACGCCGAGCGTCTTCGACATGATGATTGTGATCGGCCGGGAGGAAACACTCGCCCGGATCGCTGACGCGACAGCCTGAACGCCCTTGGCCGGTGCCGCTGGGCAGGCGATGCGACCCATGTGCCCCCGATGGGCGGCCAATGACGAAAGGGAGTGATATGGCGGAAGAAAAGCAAACGGCAACGCTGATTTTCGGCAACAAGAAGCTGGAGTTCCCCATGTATTCGCCCACGGCGGGACCGGATGTGATCGACATCCGCAAGCTTTATGCCGAAGGCGATGTCTTTACCTATGACCCCAGCTACACCTCGACCGCCTCCTGCGAGTCGACCATCACCTTCATCGATGGCGACAAGGGCGAGCTGTTGTATCGTGGCTACCCGATCGAGGAACTGGCCGAGAAATCGCATTTTCTCGAAGTCTGCTACCTGCTGCTTTACGGCGACCTGCCCACCGCCGCGCAGCTTGAGGATTTCGAGGATCGCGTGACCCGCCACACCATGCTGCATGAACAGATGCAGTATTTCTTCCGTGGCTTCCGCCGCGATGCCCACCCGATGGCCACAATGGTCGGTGTTGTGGGGGCGATGAGCGCGTTCTACCACGACTCGACCGATATCGGCGACCCGTGGCAGCGCGAAGTGGCCGCGATCCGCATGATCGCCAAGATGCCCACCATCGCCGCCTGGGCCTATAAGTATTCGCTGGGGCAGCCCTTCGTCTATCCGCGCAATGATCTGGACTATGCCTCGAACTTCCTGCGCATGTGCTTTGCCGTGCCCTGCGAGGAATACGAGGTAAACCCGATCCTGAGCCGCGCGATGGACCGGATATTCACCCTGCACGCCGATCACGAGCAGAACGCCTCGACCTCGACAGTGCGGCTGGCGGGCTCGTCGGGCGCCAACCCGTTCGCCTGTATTGCCGCGGGCATCGCCTGCCTCTGGGGGCCGGCGCATGGTGGTGCCAACCAGGCCTGCCTTGAAATGCTGCGCGAGATCGGCACGGTCGATCGCATTCCCGAATTCATCAAGCGCGCCAAGGACAAGGACGACCCCTTCCGCCTGATGGGCTTTGGCCACCGGGTCTACAAGAACTTCGACCCGCGCGCCCAGGTGATGAAGGAAAGCGCCGACGAGGTGCTGAGCCTGATGGGAATCGAGAATAACGAGACACTCCAGGTCGCCAAGGAACTTGAGCGCATCGCACTCGAGGACGAGTATTTCATCGACAAGAAACTCTACCCGAATGTCGATTTCTATTCGGGCATCATCCTCGATGCGATGGGTTTCCCGACCTCGATGTTCACGCCGATCTTTGCGGTGTCGCGCACGGTGGGCTGGATCTCGCAGTGGAAAGAGATGATCGTGGACCCGAGTCAGCGCATCGGCCGCCCGCGGCAGCTTTATGTCGGTGCAGCGCGCCGCGGCTATGTCGAGGTCGAGAACCGCTGAGCAAGACGTGCCACCAGCGCCGCAGCCAAAGCCCCGGAGCGCGTGCTCCGGGGCTTTCGCATTTGTCAGGAGCGCAGGCGGATGGCAGCGGCGCTTTACCGTTGCCGCGGGCTGGAGTAGGCAGGTCGCAAGCTAACGGGGGCAGGCATGAAGATTCTGGTGACGAATGACGATGGCATCAACGCGCCGGGGCTTGCGGTGCTCGAATCCATCGCCGCCGAGATCGCCGGCCCCGAGGGCGAGGTCTGGGTGGTTGCGCCCGCCTTCGAGCAATCGGGCGTCGCGCACAAGATCTCCTACACCCATCCGATGATGATCGCCCGGCTGGCCCCGCGCCGCTATGCCGCCGAGGGCAGCCCGGCCGATTGCGTGCTGGCCGGGCTTTACGATGTGCTGCAGGGCGGCCGGCCCGATCTGGTGCTTTCGGGGGTGAACCGGGGCAACAACGCGGCCGAGAACGTGATGTATTCCGGCACCGTGGGCGGCGCGCTGGAAGCCGCGCTTCAGGGCCTGCCCGCGATCGCGTTGTCGCAGTATTTCGGCCCGCGCACGCAGGATCTGGCCGACCCGTTCGAGGCCGCCGCCCGCCACGGCACCGATGTGGTGCGCCGCCTGCTTGATCGGGGCCTGTGGGATGCGGGCGATTACCGGCTGTTCTACAACGTGAATTTCCCGCCCATGGGCGCCGACGAGGTCAAGGGCCTGCGCGTCACCACACAGGGCTACCGCAAGGACACGTTTTTCGGAGTGGAGCCGCATATCTCGCCCTCGGGGCGCAAGTTCCTGTGGATCACCGGCGGCCCGCAGCACCTGCCCACCGCGCCGGGCACCGATGCGGCCGCCAATCTGGAGGGCTACATCTCGGTCACGCCGATGCGGGCCGACCTGACCGCCCATGATGCGGTCGATGCCGTGCGCGACCGGCTGGAGGGGTGATGGACGACGCCGAGCAGAAGATGCGCTTCATCTACGGCATCCGCTCCAAGGGGGTGACGGATGCGCGCGTGCTGGCCGCGATGGAGGCGATTGATCGCGGCGCCTTCGTGCGTGGCCTTTTCGCCGAGCGCTCCTACGAGGACATGCCCCTGCCCATCGGCTGCGGCCAGACGATCAGCCAGCCTTCGGTGGTGGGGCTGATGACCCAGGCGCTCGAGCTGGGGCCACGCGACAAGGTGCTCGAGATCGGCACCGGCTCGGGCTATCAGGCGGCGGTGCTCAGCCGCATCGCGCGGCGGGTCTATACGGTCGAGCGCCACCGCCGCCTGATCCAGGAAGCGCGGCAGGTATTCGAGAAACTGGGCCTTGTGAACATCATCGCCGTGCATGGCGACGGATCGCGCGGCCTGCCCGAGCAATCACCTTTCGACCGCATAATCGTGACCGCTGCGGCCGAAGACCCGCCCGGCCCGCTCTTGGCCCAGTTGCGGATAGGGGGTATCATGGTGGTTCCGGTAGGGCAGTCGGACACGGTGCAAAGCCTGATCCGCGTCCGGCGAACCGAAACCGGGTTCGAGTATGACGAGTTGCGGGCGGTGCGCTTCGTGCCGCTGGTTGAGGGGCTTGGAAAGGAATGAGGCCGCGCGGCAGAAGGCGGCGGACAGGGATCGGGGCAGCATGACCCCGACCGGGATCGAATTGAGGATGAGAGCCATGAGCAAAATTACCGGCCGGAGGACGCGCCCGCTGGTGCTGTGCGCATCGATTCTGGCCCTTGCTGCCTGTGACAACGGGTTCGACTGGGATCTGCGCCCGAGCGGTAACGGCACCTCCACAACCGAGGCGGCGCGCCAGGCGACCGCGCAGCGTCCGCAGCCGGATGCGCGCGGGGTCATCTCTTACCCCAATTACCAGGTCGTCGTCGCGCGCGGCAACGAAAGCGTCGCACAGGTCGCCCAGCGGCTTGATCTGAGCCCCCAGGAGCTGGCGCAGTTCAACGCGCTGAGCACCGACACCCAGTTGCGCCCCGGCGAAGTTCTGGCCCTGCCCAGCCGGGTGGCCGCGGGCCCCGCCGGCACCGCAGACGGCAGGGACGGGATCGACGTGGCGGCCATTGCGACCACCGCGATCGACCGCGCCGATCAGCGCGGCGACGGGCCGCGCGCGCCCGTTCAGGTGGCTGCCGGAACCGGGCAGGAGCCTGTGCGCCACCGCGTGGTGCGCGGGGAAACGGCGTATTCCATCGCCCGGCTTTACAATGTCTCGACCCGCAGCCTGGCTGACTGGAACGGCCTCGGTCCCGATCTGGAGGTGCGCGAGGGGCAGTATCTGATCATCCCGGTCCCCGCGCCGGGTGAACGGACCGCTGCGGCAGCGCCGTCCGAGGCTCCGCGCCCCGGCAGCGGCTCGCCCACGCCTGAGCCGCCAAGCGCCGCGCAACCCCTGCCGCAGGACGACCCTGCCGCCGCGCCGCCGCCCGCACCGCCGCCTTCGCCCAACCTGGCAGCCGAGCGCAGCCCTGAACCCGAGCCGGAAGCGGCGCCGGCGCAGGCCACGGCGGCCACCGATGCGCGACTGATCTATCCGGTCGAAGGCCGGATCATCCGCGGCTACAACCCCGGCTCGAACGATGGCATCTCGATCGCGGCCAGCGCCGGCACAGCGGTGCGCGCGGCCGACAGCGGCACCGTGGCCGCGATCACCCGCGATACCGACCAGATGCCGATCCTGGTGATCCGCCACGCCGACAACCTGCTGACCGTCTATGCCAATATCGACGACATCCGCGTTGAGCGCGGCGCTACGGTGCAGCGGGGCGATACCATCGCAGTGGTGCGTTCAAGCGATCCGGCGTTCGTGCATTTCGAGGTCAGGCAAGGCTTCGACAGCGTCGATCCGATGGATTACCTGCCTTGATGCCGTAGCTTGGGGCGGCCCGTTCAGGGCCGCCGCCGCCATGCCCGCGCGCGGCTGACCGCCAGCCCCGCAAGGATGAGGGCCAGCGCCAGCAGGAATTGCGGCGGCAGCGTTTCGCCCAGCAGCGTCACGCCAAACACCACCGACCAGACCGGCACATGGTAATTCACCTGCGCCAGGAACCCCGGCCCGGCGCCGCGCACCACCCGAACAAGGATCAGCGTGGCCAGCGCCGTGGGCCCCAGCCCCAGATAGAGCATCGCCAGAACGGGCCGCGCGCCCGCCTCGGCAGGCCAGCGCGGCAGCCCCTCGACCCAGAGCGCGACGGGCACGATCAGAACTGCCGCTGCCGCCAGCGCCGCCGCGCTGAAGGTGATCAGGCTGGTCGCGGGCGCGCGGCGGGTGATGATCGAGCCGATGGCGTAGCAGGCCGCGGCCCCCACGCAGGCCAGCCGCGCGATATCCTCAAGCTCGGCGCCGCTCCTGGCCAGCGCATCGACCCCGATCAGCAGCAGCACCCCGCTCAGCCCCAGCGCAAAGCCCGCCACGCGCGGCGGCGTCATCCGGTCGCCCGGCACGAACACATGCGCCAGCCCCAGCACGAACAGCGGCACCGTCGCCATGGTGATGCCGGCAAAGCCCGAGGCCACGTGCTGCTGCCCCCAGGCCAGAAGGAAGAACGGAAATGCGTTTGAAAACAGGGCCATCGCCGCGGCAAACGCCCAGATATGCCGGCCTTCGGCCGTGGTGAGCCGCGGCAGCCCGTGCCCGGTGGCCCGTGCCACGAGCCACAGCGCGACCGCAGCCAGCGCGATCCGCCCAGCCGCAACCGTGAGCGGGGCAAACCCCTCCAGCGCCACCGTGACCGACATGAAGGACGCCCCCCAGATCACGCCAAGCGCGCAGACAAGCGCCCAGTCGGTGGCCGTGGCGGGGGAAAGGGCGTGCGATTGCGACATGGATCAAATTCAACCGTGAAAAAACGGGGCGCCGGTCTGGCGCCCCGTCAAGACCTTGGCCGGTAATCTGCGCTCAGTTGCGCGCCTTGTCCACCATCTTGCCTGCCGAAATCCAGGGCATCATGCCGCGCAGCCGCTCGCCCACCTGTTCGATCTGGTGATCGTCGTTCAGGCGACGGGTGGCCTTGAACATCGGCTGGCCGACGGCGTTCTCGGTCATGAAGTCACGCACGAACTTGCCGGTCTGGATGTCGCGCAGAACCGCCTTCATGCGTGCCTTGGTTTCATCATAGGGCAGGATGCGCGGGCCTGAGACATATTCGCCATATTCGGCGGTGTTCGAGATCGAGTAGTTCATGTTCGCAATGCCGCCCTCATAGATCAGGTCGACGATCAGTTTCACCTCGTGGAGGCACTCGAAATAGGCCATCTCGGGCTCGTAGCCGGCCTCGACCAGCGTCTCGAAGCCCATGCGGATCAGCTCGACAAGGCCGCCACACAGCACGGCCTGCTCGCCGAACAGGTCGGTTTCGCATTCCTGGCGGAAATCGGTCTCGATGATGCCCGAGCGCCCGCCGCCAATGGCCGAGCAATAGGACAGCGCGATCTCCATCGCCTTGCCGGTGGCATCCTGATGCACCGCAGCCAGGCAGGGCACGCCGCCGCCCTTGACGTATTCGCCGCGCACGGTGTGACCGGGGCCCTTGGGCGCCATCATGATGACATCGACGCCGGGCTTGGGCTCGATCAGGCCAAAATGCACGTTCAGGCCATGCGCGAAGGCAATCGCCGCGCCTTCGCGCAGGTGGTCATGGACGTGCTTCTTGTAGGTTTCGGCCTGCAACTCGTCGGGCATGGTGAACATGATCAGGTCGCACCAGGCGGCGGCCTCGGCAATGCCCATGACCTTCAGCCCTTCGCCTTCGGCCTTTGCGGCCGAGGCCGAGCCTTCGCGCAGCGCCACGACGACGTTCTTGGCGCCCGAGTCGCGCAGGTTCAGCGCATGGGCGTGGCCCTGGCTGCCATAGCCGAGGATGGCAACTTTCTTGTCCTTGATCAGGTTGATGTCGCAATCGCGATCATAATAGACGCGCATGAGGGGCTCTCCCTTTGTTCGCACAGCGGTTTCGATTGGCCGCAGCATAGGCGAAATCGTGCGTGAAAAACCGTCAAAACCGCATTGTTTCTGCATTTGATCGTGGTAATCATGCACATTCACGCAGTCATGTGATGGTTTCATGCAAGCCGATGATACAGACCGGCGCCTGCTGCGCCACATGCTGGCCGATCCGGAACAGACAATCGCCGCCCTGGCCGCCCGCGCCGGCGTGACCGAGGCTACCTGCGCGCGCCGTCTGGCCCGGCTGCGCGAACGTGGCATCCTGAAGGGGCAGCACGCAGTAATTGACTGGCGCGCCCTGGGCTGGGCAGTGGAGGTGAGCCTGCGCTTCACGCTCGACAAGACCAACCCGCGCGCCTTCGACGAATTCATCGAGGCCGCGCGCCGGGTTCCCGAGGTGCTGGAAATCCAGACCTTCCTGGGCCGGGTCGATGTGCGGCTGAACGTGATCGCCCGCGACATGGCGCATTATCAGCAAATCTACCGCGAGCGTATCCTCACGCTGCCCCATATCGCCGATATCGAGGCCCTGATGCATGTGGCGCGCATCAAGTCCGGCGCGGTGCTGCCGATATGATCGAGCTGGACGAGACCGACCGCCGCATCCTGCGCGCGCTGTGGCAGGACGCCACGCTGGGCGCCGGGGCGCTGGGGCGGTCGCTGGGCCTCAGCCAGCCCGCCGCCTGGCGGCGGCTGCAACGGCTGCGCGCGCAAGGCGCGATCCGCGGCCGGCAGGTGGCGCTGGACCTGGAGACGCTCGGCTTCGGCGTGACGGTGTTTCTTGGCCTCCGGCTGGCCACGCGCGGGCGGCTGGGGCTCGAGGATTTCGAACGCGCCGTGAGCGCCATCCCCGAGGTTCAGACCGTCGAGCACGTGCTGGGCCTCTACGATTACCGCCTGCGGGTGGTGGCGCGCGACCTGGCCGATTTCGAGCGCGTCCTGCGCCGCCGGATCATGACCCTGCCGGGCGTGGGGCAGGTCGATGCCAATGTGCTCCTGAGCGAAGAGCGCCGCCCCGGCCCGCTGGGCACCGGCTGACACCTTGCGCGGGCCTTGCCTGCGGCGGACATGGTATCTACACCTGCTGAGGTGTTCATCTTGGAAAGGTTTACCTCATGACTTTGCCGCGCGCTGATGTCGATCCTGACGGGTTGCTGGAATTCTCGGTGGTGTTTACCGACCGTTCGCTCAACCACATGTCGGCGGCCTTCCAGCAGGTCATGCGCGACATCTCCGCCATGCTGCGCGAGGTCTACAACGCCGATGCCGTGGCGGTTGTACCGGGCGGCGGCACCTATGGCATGGAATCCGTGGCGCGCCAGTTCGCCGCCGGGCGGCACGCGCTGATCGTTCGCAACGGCTGGTTCTCCTATCGCTGGAGCCAGATCTTCGAGGCCGGCGATTTCGCCGCGCGCACCACCGTGTGCATGGCGCGGCAAAGCGGCAATGGCGCGCAGGCCCCCTTTGCCCCCGCGCCCATCGACGAGGTTGTCGCCGAGATCCGCGCCGTCCGCCCCGAGGTCGTCTTCGCCCCGCATGTGGAAACCTCGGCCGGGATCATCCTGCCCGACGACTATATCGCCGCCATGGCCGAGGCCGCGCATGAGGTCGGCGCGCTTTTCGTGCTCGACTGCATCGCCTCGGGCTGCGTCTGGGTGGACATGCGCGCGCTCGGGGTCGATGTGCTGATCTCGGCGCCGCAAAAGGGCTGGTCGGCCTCGCCCGCCGCCGGGCTGGTAATGATGAGTGCGGCCGCCCGCGCGCAGCTGGAGCAGACGAAATCGGACAGTTTCGCGCTCGACCTGGCGAAATGGACCGCGATCATGGAGGCCTATGAGGGCGGCGGCCACGCCTATCACGCCACCATGCCGACCGATGCGCTGCGCGTGTTCCGCGACACCATGCTGGAAAGCCGCGAGTATGGCTTCGACCGGCTGAAACAGGCGCAATGGGAACTCGGCGACGGCGTGCGCAAGCTGCTCGCGGCGCGCGGGGTGGCCTCGGTCGCCGCGCCGGGCTTCGGGGCACCGGGCGTGGTGGTCAGTTATACCGGCGACCCCGAAATCCAGAACGGCCGCAAGTTCGCCGCCCAGGGCATGCAGATCGCCGCGGGCGTGCCGCTGCAATGCAACGAGCCCGAAGGCTTCGCCACCTTCCGGCTGGGGCTGTTCGGGCTCGACAAGCTCTATGATGTGTCCGGCACGCTCGCGCGGCTTGAGCGGGTGCTGGACAAAGTGCTGTAAGTGCAGGGGCGGCGGCGCGCCCCGGCGTCGCCACCGTATCACGTTCAGGGCTTCCCCTTGGCGCACCAGCGTCCGCCCGCCGGGTGTGCGCCTGCCCTTCACTGTGGGAAAAATATCCTCGCCGAAGGCATTGGCGCGGAGCAAAGGGCCGCAGGCCCGCCGAGGCCCGCGCCAGGCCGCTTCGGCGGTCTGGCTATTGCCATGCCTGATCCTGTGCGCGGCGATCAGCCGCTGCCGGTGCCCATGCCCAGCCGCATCAGCCCCTTGCGCACCGGACGCGCCGAGTAGAGCAGTTGCAACAGCCCTGCACGGGCCTCGCGCAGCACCGGCATCCCGGCCATCGAGGCGCGGTTGAGCGCGTCGATCCCGCTCACCCGCGCGCGCACATCCGGCCAGCGGCTACGGTGATAGTGCTCCAGCATGGCGGGGCTGCCCAGGGTCTCGGGGCTGGCGGCGGCCAGGTCGCGCAGCAGCCGCAGATCGGCGAGGCTCATGTTCAGGCCCTGCGCGCCGATAGGGGGCACAACATGCGCGGCTTCGGCCATGAGCGCGCAGCGCTCGGCGCTGAAGCGTTCGGCGATCCGGCTTATGATCGGCCAGACCGTCAGCCGCGAGGCCAGCGTGAGCGGCCCGAGCAGCCTGGCGGAGCGCTCGGTCATCGCGGCCTCGAAATCCGCGCGGGGCAGGGCGGCCAGCCGCCGGATCTCGGGCCCGCGCTCCATCCACACCACCGCCGAACAGGGGCGCCCCGCGTGATCGGGCAGCGGCACCAGCGTGAACGGCCCGCCCGAGCGATGCACCTCGGTCGAGACATTGCCATGCGGCGCGGGGTGGGTCACGGCAAAGGCCAGCGCCTTCTGGCCATAGCGCAGGGTGGTTGCGCCGATCCCGACTGCGGTGCGCACCGGCGAGTTGCGCCCATCCGCCGCCACCAGCAGCCTTGCCGCGACGCGCGCGCCGTCTGACAGGCGCACAAGCGCCGCGGTTTCGCGGGTCAGCACATGGGCCGTGCCCAGGCCGGGGCGGAAGCTGACATTGCCCAGCCCCCCCAGATGCGCCAGCAACTCGCGGCGCAGGAGCCAGTTGGGCAGGTTCCAGCCGAACGGCGCGTCCGACAGGTCGGCGGCGTCGAAATCATGGACCTGCCGTGCCTCGGGCGCAGGCCCGCCGGCATCGACGATGCGCATGATCTGCAGCGGTGTCGCATGGGGCGCCAGCCGCTCCCACAGTCCGATCTCCTGCATCAGCCGGATCGCGGGCTGCAAAAACGCCGTGGTGCGCAGGTCGGCCCCTTCGGCGCGGGCGTCGGTGACAGGCGGCGCAGGATCGACGCAGATCACCGAAAACCCCGCCGCGCCGAAGGCCGAGGCCGCCATCAGCCCGGCCACGCCGCCGCCCGAGATCAGGATGTCGGTGCTTTCGCGGGGGTGGGGGGGCATGGCGCGCTCCTTTCAGGTCTTTCCCCAAGACCTAGCGCGCGCCGCGCCCCGCTCCAAGCGGCAAAGCGCCTCAGCCCAGCGTCAGCAGCACCAGCATCAGCAGGCAGACCGGCGCCAGCGCAAGCATCGGCAGGGCCAGCGCGGGCAGGCCCCACTGCGCGATCGCCAGAATCCAGATCGTGGCGATGGTCACGGCCAGGTAATAGATGTTGTCGCTGTCGCCCTCGATCACCTCGCGGGCGATGCGGCCCAGCAGCGGGACGCGGTAGAACCAGGGGCGGCGGAGGCTGTGCGTGGTCATAGGTGTATCTCCGGTTTCGGATTTACGCCTGTATCTGTGCCCGGCGGGCCGGGTTTGAATGCGACAAACCGTCCGGGGGCTGCCGATGGTGGCGCTGCCGGCGGTGCGGTGCATCCGGGCGCGCGCGGCCAGGTTGCCTTAGCCCGACACCTGCGCGAGAAACCCCGCCAGATCGTCGGTATGGTGATGGATATGCTCTGCCGGGGCAGGCTGTGGCGCGACATGCACGGTGCGCATTCCCATCGCGTGCGGCGCGCTCAGATTGCGCGGGTCATCCTCGAACATGGCGGCCCAATCGGGGGTGATCCGGTCACGGGCGCAGATGGCCTCGAAGGCGGCGCGGCGCGGCTTGGGCTGAAACCCCGCATCCTCGATCCCGTAGACGGCTTCGAAAACCCCGCTCAGCCCGCGCGCGGCCAGAACGCGCAGTGCATAGGGCGCCGAGCCATTGGTGTAGACCAGGCGTCGCCCCGGCAGGGCATCGATGCGCGTGCGCAACGCGGGATCGGGGCTGAGCGCGTCGAGCGAGATGTCATGCACCTCTTCGAGATAGGCCTCGGGGGCAATGCCATGACATTCCATCAGCCCGGCCAGGGTGGTGCCATGCTCGGCCCAGTACTTGTGGCGCAGATGGTCGGCCTCGCCGCGCGGCACGCCGAGGCTGCGCATGACGAAATCGGTCATCCGTGCCTCGATCTGGGTGAACAGCGCGGCCTCGGGCGGATAAAGCGTGTTGTCCAGGTCGAAAACCCAGGTGCGGATATGTGTGAATGTCTCGCGCGGCATGGGCACAGGGATAGGCCCGCCGCGCTGGGCCTGCAAGGGGTACCGGCCGCATACCGCAGCCACCGCCGGACGGCTTCACCATCCCGAACCCTCTGCATGACACGGCTTGAGAAGAGACCAGAGGGCAGCGTCTGCCGGGGGGCAGGCAGGCGCTGCCCGGCGTTGCTGCCGGGCGGGCCGCTGGGCGAGCGGTTGTGGCGTGCAGAGATCTTGTCCTGATTTTCACCGCCCGCGCCGAAAAACCCTATCAACTTCTCGTGCAGTTGTTTTAAGTGTCGCGCAGGCAATGCGGAGCAGACGGATGGCGGAAAGCAGGCAGGGGCACAGCGATGCCTATGGTCTGATCTTGCAGGCGATCGACGATGGCATCTACCGGCCGGGCGACAGGCTGGTCGAGTCCGAACTGGCCGATCGCTTCGGCATGTCGCGCACGCCCATCCGCGAGGCCCTGCAGCGGCTCGAGACGCAGGCGATTCTCGCGCGCGACGGGCGCAGCCTGATGGTCGCTTCGCTCGACCATAACCAACTGGCCGAATTCTACGTGGTGCGCTCCGAACTGGAAGGGCTGGCCGCGCGGCTGGCCGCGCGCCACGCCACCGAGGAAGAGGTGCGCGTTCTGCGCGACATGGTCGCCGCCGATGCCGCGCTGGTCGACGACCCGGAGGCGCTGAGCCGCGCCAACAAGCGCTTTCACAAGCAGTTGCACCTGGCGTCGCACAATCGCTACCTGGTGCAGCAGCTCGACCTGATCTATCGCTCCATGGCGCTCCTGGCGACAACCTCGCTGGCCACGCATGGGCGGGGCGAGGCCTCGCTTGCCGAACATTCCGCGATTGTCGAGGCCATCGCGCGGCACGATCCAGATGCGGCATTCGAGGCGCTAAAAAACCATATTTCAAAGGCTTACGAGACGCGGCTCAAGCTGGATGCGGGCGAGGTCGGCCCGCATGAAGGCATCGCCTGAGGCCGCACCCCCGGCGTTCCGTGCGACAGAGGGGCGGTGGGCTTGTGCCGGTGCAGGTTTGTACGCGCGGCCCGGTGGCCGGCTCGATCCTCCGATCCTGATACTGGGCAGCGGCTGATCGCCGTGGGCAAGGTCGCCCTGGCGTTGAGGCCTGACCAGATGGCGCGGCGGGCCTGCGGCCCTTTGCTCCGCGCCAATGCCTTCGGCGAGGATATTTTTCTCACAGTGAAGAACAGGCACTGCGAGGCCGGAACGCGCATACCCGGCCTTGGCCTCGGGGGGCTCAGCGCCCGCCGAACCAGCCGCCCACGGTGCGCGCGCCCGAGGAGATGTCCATTCCCACGCCCTCGACCGTGTTGCACGCGCCAAGCGCCACAAGCAGCCCCAGCGAGGCGATCAGGACAAGCAGGCGTTCAGTTTTCATACCACCAAACCTCCGGCTGGAAGCCGAGCCAGTCGCCGTAAAGCGGCGGACGCTCGGGAAATTTCAGGCTGCGTTTGTGCGCGAGGCGCGAGACATCGGAAAACCAGAAGGGGATGAAATAGCGCCCCGTTGTCAGCACGCGGTCAAGTGCGCGGGTCGCGGCGATGAAATCCTCGCGCGCCTCCGAGGTCAGCATGGTGCGGATCATTTCCTCGGCCGCAGGCGAATCCATGCCCATCCAGTTGCGCGTGCCGGGCTGCTCGACCCCGTGGCTGCCCCAGTAGAGCCATTGCTCGTTGCCGGGGCTGAGCGACAGCGAAATCGCGTGGCGCGTCATGTCGAAATCATAGGCATTGGTGCGCTCGGTGTATTGCGCGCTGTCGACGGTGGTGACCCGCACGCTGATGCCCAGCCGGCGCAGCGCCTCGACATACATGTTGACGATGGCCTGGGTCTCGGCCGCGCCCTGGGCCAGCAGGATCTCGAATTCGAAGGGGCGGCCCTCGGCGTTGCGCAAGACGCCGTCCTGCACCTGCCAGCCTGCTTCCTCCAGCAGGGCCGTGGCGCGGCGGATATTGGCGCGGTTGGCCTCGGATCCGTCGGAAACCGGCAGCTCATACCCCTCCAGCGCGCCGGGCTTCAGGTTGTCGGCGAAGGGCTCCAGCATCTCGCGCACGCGGCTCTCGGCCGGGCCCGGCTGCATGGCCAGTTCGGAATTCGAGAAATACGAGGTTATGCGCGGCTCGAGCCCGCCATTGAGCGTGTTGTTGATGAACTCGAAGTTGAAGGCGTGGATCAGCGCCTCGCGCACCCGCCAGTCGGCGAAGATCTCGCGCCTTGTGTTGAACACCAGCCCGGTGATGCCCGAGGGGCGCTGATGCGCGATCTCGGATTGCACCACCTCGCCCGAGCGTATCGCGGGGAAGTCATAGGTCGAGGAGACCCAGCGCGCCGCGTTGCCCTCGCGGTAGGTGTCGAGCTCACCGGCAGTAAAGGCCTCGAAGATCACGCCCGCATCGGCGAAATACTCGTAGCGGATCTCGTCGAAATTGTGCTGGCCGCGATAGAAGGGCAGATCGGCGCCCCACCAGTCGGGGTTCTTGCGGAAGTTGATGAAGCGTCCGGCCTCGACCCGGTCCACCACATAGGGGCCCGAGCCGATGATCGGCTCCATCGACGAGCGCGCAAAGTCACGGTCCTCGAACTGGGCCTTCTGGAGGATCGGGCGCAGCCCCAGAATCAGCGGCAATTCGCGATCTTCCTCGGTGAAGGTGAACCGGACCGAGCGCGGCCCGGTCTGCTCCATCGTCTCGATCTTGGCCCAGGCGCCGTGATAGCGCGGCGACCCGTCGGTGCCCAACGCCTCGAACGACCACATCACATCCTCGACCGTGACCGGGCTGCCATCCGAGAATCGGGCCCCCTCGCGCAGCGTGAATTCCACGAAATCTCGCGCCGCGTTGGTCTCGACCGATTCGGCCAGAAGGCCGTAAAGCGTGAAGGGTTCGTCATAGTTGCGGCCCAGAAGGGTCTCGACCGTGAGCACCTGCACCCCCCAGGGCGCGCGCCCGCGCAGAATGTAGGGGTTGAGGGAATCGAAACTGCCGGCCTCTCCGAAAACGATTCGCCCGCCCTTGGGCGCATCGGGGTTCACATGTGGCAGAGACACAAAATCAGGTGGCAGGGCCGGGTCGCCATACATAGCTATGCCATGGCGCGGCCCTTCGGCCAGCAGCGGCCCGGCCGACATCAGACCGATTGCCAGCGCCAGCGCAGGCATACATGCACGCAGGGTGGTCCTCATTATCGAAACAATCCTTCTGCCCGGCCTCTTGTTTTGCACGTAATCTACCCCGCCGGGATCACGTTTTCAAACTTTTCGGTTGGACTGCCCGCGCGTTAGGCGTATAAAGGGGGCACTGCTCGATAGGTTTCTTGCCTGTATGAAACCTGCCTCAATAACTGACGCCCGCCTTGTGCGGGCGTTTTTTTTGCTGCTCAGGCCCGGGCCGGCTTTCATTCGCGCGCGCAGCGGGTAAGTTGTTTGCAAACGCAGCATCCGGAGGTTCGCGCCATGCCGTCTACCACACCGCTTTCGGGCAAACGTGCCATCGTCACCGGCTCCAATTCGGGGATCGGGCTCGGCATCGCGCGCGAGATGGCGCGCGCCGGGGCCGAGGTCGTGCTCAATTCCTTCACCGACCGCGAGGAAGACCACGCGCTCGCCCAGGATATCGCCGCCGAATTCGGTGTCGCCGCAAGCTATGTCGCCGCCGACATGTCCGACCCGCTGGCCTGCCGTGCCCTGGTTGAAAGGGCCGGGGGCTGCGATATCCTGATCAACAATGCCGGCATCCAGCATGTCGCCCGGATCGAGGAATTCCCCACCGGGAAATGGGATGCGATCATCGCGATCAATCTCAGCTCGGCCTTTCACACCTCGGCGGCGGCACTGCCGGGGATGCGCGCCCGCGGGTGGGGGCGCATCATCAACATCGCCTCGGCGCACGGGCTGACCGCTTCGCCCTTCAAGGCGGCCTATGTCGCGGCCAAGCATGGCGTCGTCGGGCTGACCAAGACCACCGCGCTCGAGGTTGCGGGCGAAGGCATCACCGCCAACGCGATCTGCCCGGGCTACGTGCTCACGCCGCTGGTCGAATCGCAGATCCCCGATCAGATGAAAACCCACGGCATGGACCGTGAAACCGTGATTCGCGAGGTCATGCTGCAACGCCAGCCCTCGAAACAGTTCGCCACTGTCGAACAGCTGGGCGGCACGGCGGTGTTCCTCTGCTCGCCCGCGGCCGATCAGATCACCGGCACCACGATCAGCGTCGATGGCGGCTGGACTGCCCTCTGAAAAGTAGCGTGATCCGGCACCGCCGCCGGATCCCGTGTCAGGCCACTTCCGCCCGGGGCGCGTGCTCCGTCGACAGCCGGCGCAGCAGCGCACGGTTGCGGCAGAAGGCCGGCGGCGCGGACGCAGTCGGCTGCGCCTGCGCAAGCCAGACGGCGCAAGGCCCCGCATCGCGGCACCCCGCGCAGCGCTGCACAGCCTCGAAAAGTTCCCACCCGCTCATCTGCCCTTCGCTCAGCGCCTCGAAGATGTCGCCATCCACCGTTTCGCCCATGCGCTTCATCAACTCGATACGATCACCCAGTTCAAATGTGGCTTCCATGTTCGGTCCTCCCGCCTGGTTGCGCTGACTCAGCCTGCCCGGCACCGGCGCACCCCGCGTTGATCTGTATCAAAAGGCCCGAAGGGCCGGTTTCACAGGCAGCCCTTCACTGTGATGAAAATATCCTCGGGGGGAATTGCCCCGCGCGAGCGGGGCAAGGGGGGCAGACAGCCCCCTTCAGTGCCCCCCGGCGCGCGCGGCCATTGATTTTCCCGCGCCAATCGCGCAAACCGCGCAGGCGCAAGGGGGAATATCCGGGCATGACCAGAATCGACGACACATTCGCGCGCCTTTCGGCCGAAGGAAAGAAGGCCTTTGTGGCCTATATCATGGCGGGCGATCCCGATGCCGAGACCTCCTTCGAGATACTGCGCGGGATGCCCGCCGCCGGGGTCGATATCATCGAACTGGGGATGCCCTTCACCGATCCGATGGCCGATGGCCCCACGATTCAGCTGGCCGGGCAGCGGGCGCTGGCGGGGGGGCAGACGTTGCAGCGCACGCTCGACATGGTCGCGCGCTTCCGCGAGCATGACAGCACCACGCCGATCGTGCTGATGGGCTATTACAACCCGATCTACAATCGCGGCGTGTCCCGGTTTCTCGACGATGCCGGGGCGGCCGGGATCGACGGGCTGATCGTGGTTGATCTGCCGCCCGAGGAGGATGAGGAACTCTGCCTGCCCGCGCAGGCGGCGGGGCTCAATTTCATCCGCCTTGCCACGCCCACCACCGATGACCGGCGCCTGCCGATGGTGGTGCGCAACACGTCGGGCTTCGTCTATTACGTCTCGATCACCGGCATCACCGGTGCGGCGGCGGCCAGTGCCGGGGCGGTTGCGCCGGATGTGGCGCGAATCCGCGCGGCGGCGGGACTGCCGGTGGTGGTGGGGTTCGGCATTTCCACCCCCGAGGGCGCGGCCGAGATCGCGGGCGTGGCCGATGGCGCGGTGGTCGGCTCGGCCATCGTCAAGCTGATCGGCGAGCGGCGCCCGGTGCCCGAGGTGCTTGCACGGATCGAGGCGCTGGCCAGGGGCGTGCACAGCGCCTGAAAGCCCCGCGTGGCAAGCCTTTCACCGGCCGCACCGGGCCCTGGAAGGCGCAGCAATCCGTTGCGCGGGCATGCAAAGGGCTGCTAACGCTTGAACAGTCAGCTCGGCCAGCACCGGAACAAGCCCCATGCCCGTCATATGCACCATCGATGATCTGCGCGCGCTTTACGCGCGCCGCGTGCCGCGGATGTTTCGCGATTATGCCGAATCGGGCAGCTGGTCGGAACAGACTCTGCATGACAATGACGCCGATTTCGCGCGCATCCGCCTGCGCCAGCGCGTGGCAGTCGACATGTCGGACCGCCGCCTTGCCAGCACCATGGCCGGGCAGGAGGTGGCGATGCCCATTGCGCTCGCCCCGATCGGGCTGTGCGGAATGCAAACGGCCGATGGCGAGATCAAGGCCGCGCGCGCCGCCGAAGCCGCAGGCGTGCCCTTCACGCTGTCGACCATGTCGGTCTGCTCGATCGAGGATGTGGCCGCGCATGTGACCCGGCCTTTCTGGTTCCAGCTTTACGTGATGAAGGACACCGATTTCGTGGCCCGGCTGATGGCGCGCGCCCGCGCGGCGGGCTGCGAGACGCTGGTGCTGACGCTGGACATGCAGATGCTGGGCCAGCGCCACCGCGATATCCGCAACGGCCTCTCGACGCCGCCGCGCCTCACGCCGCGGGTGCTGGCCGACCTGGCGCTGCGCTGGCGCTGGGGGCTGGGGATGCTGGGCACGAAGCGGCGCCATTTCGGCAATATCGTTGGCCATGCCGAGGGAGTAAGCGACACCCGGTCGCTGGCCAGCTGGACCGCCGAGCAGTTCGACCTGAAGCTTGACTGGGACAAGATCGCGCGGCTGCGCGATCAATGGGGCGGACGGCTGGTCCTGAAGGGGATCCTGGATGCGGAAGATGCCGAAAAGGCCGCGCAAATCGGCGCCGAGGCGATCGTGGTCTCGAACCATGGTGGCCGCCAGCTTGACGGGGCGCTGAGCGCGATCCGCGTTCTGCCCTCGGTGGTGGCCGCGGTGGGCGGGCGCACCGAGGTGCATCTCGATGGCGGCATCCGCTCGGGGCAGGATGCGCTCAAGGCGCTGGCACTGGGCGCGCGCGGGGTCTATCTGGGCCGCGCCTATGTCTACGGGCTGGGGGCGCTGGGGCAGGCCGGCGTCACGCAGGCGCTGGATATCGTCCGGCGCGAGCTGGACATGACCATGGCGCTGTGCGGCGAACGCCGGGTGCAGGATCTGGGCCGCCACAACCTGATCCTGCCGCGCGATTTCTGCGACTCGTCGGTTGCCCTGTGAGGGAGCATCCAGCGGCGCGCTTCATGATCGGCGCCTGGTGCCTCGCCGCTGTTGTCGGATGCCTTCGGCGAGGATATTTTTTTCACAGTGAATGGGGGGGGCGTGCCCGCCCGGCTTCCAGGCTGCGCGCCGCGATAGGCCCGGCCTTTTTTGCCTTTTCAAGCGCGATGATCTCACCTATACGCACGGCTTCATGCGGGCATGCACCCTTGGAGGATGTCCGCCGTTGAAATTGAAGGAGACCCTCAATGGCTGGTGAGATCAAGGATCTTGTCGCCGAGGCACGGACGGGGACAGGCAAGGGGGCCGCCCGTCAGGCTCGTAGAGAGCACAAGGTGCCCGGTATCGTTTATGGCGGCGGCGCGGATCCGCTGCCGATCAACCTCAACTATCACTATCTGGTCAAGCACCTGAAGGCAGGGCGTTTCCTGTCGCAGCTGTTCAACCTCAAGGTCGAGGGTCACGAGGATGTGCGCGTGATCTGCCGCAGCGTGCAGCGCGACGTGGTCAAGGGGCTGCCGACCCATGTGGACCTGATGCGCCTGCGCCGCACCAGCCGGGTCAAGCTGTTCGTGCCGGTCGAGGTGGTCGGGCATGAGGAGTGCCCCGGCCTGCGCAAGGGCGGCGTGCTGACCATGGTGCGCCCCGAGGTGGAACTGAGCGTGATCGCCGGGGACATTCCCGAAAGCCTGACGCTGGACATCTCGTCGCTCGAAATAGGCGACACTGCGACCATCTCGATGGTCGGTCTGCCGGCCGGCGCAAAGCCGACGATCGATCGTGATTTCGTCATCGCCAATGTCAGCGCGCCCTCGGGCCTGCGTGCCGCCGAGGACGAGGAAGAGGAAGGCGCCGCCGAAGAAGGCGAAGCCGAAGCCGAAACCGAAACCGAAAGCTGACGCCGCCGCGCGGCGATTGTCCGCGCCGGCAGGCAGGATCGACGCGGGGCCCTTTTGCCGGGGTCCCGCGTTTTGCATTGGCGGGGGAGGGCAGGGTCAGCCGGCGGTTGCGGCGATATGCTGGACCGAGTCGAAAACCTCGAGCTCGGGCGCGCCGTCATACATGTCGCCGTGGCGGCCTGCGTCGCGATGGGCCTCGCGGAAGGCGGACGAGCGTGTCCAGGCCTCGAACGCGGCGCGGCTTTCCCAGAAGGTATGCGAGGCATAGAGCACATACCCGTCGCGGCGCGGCCCGCGCAGCAGGTGGAACGAGACGAATCCCGGCACCTCGGGCAGTTTCGTCTCGCGACTGCGCCAGAGGGCCTCAAACGCGTGTTCCTGGCCTTCCTTCACGCGAAAGCGGTTCATCGTCAGGTGCATGATGGGGTCTCCTCGGGGTGGGCGGATTCGGCCGGCGGCAAGGCGGGCTGGAAATCGGGTGCAGTTCAGGGCATGACCGGGGCGGGGTCAAGCCCCGCGAGAGGTCGGCGAAAGAGGGAGTGGCTGCGATGCGTGTCTTTGCCGGGCTGGGCAATCCGGGGGCGAAATATGCCCGCAACCGTCACAACATCGGCTTCATGGCGGTCGAGGCCATTGCCGAGACGCATGGGTTCGGCCCCTGGCGCGCGCGGTTCCAGGGGCAGGTGGCCGAGGGGCGGCTGGGCGGCGAGAAGGTGCTGCTGCTCAAGCCCGAAACCTACATGAACCGTTCGGGCCAGTCGGTGGCGGCGGCGCTGGGGTTCTACAAGCTCGATGCCGGGGCGCTGACGGTGTTTCACGACGAGCTTGACCTCGCGCCGGGCAAGCTGCGTGTCAAGCAGGGCGGCGGACATGCCGGGCATAACGGCCTTCGCTCGATCCACGCCCATGTCGGCGACGATTACCAGCGCGTGCGGCTGGGCATCGGGCATCCGGGGCGCAAGGAGATGGTCTCGGCCTATGTGCTGCATGATTTTGGCAAGGCCGACCAGGAATGGCTGGACGACCTGCTGCGCGGCATCGCCGATGGCGCCCCCGCGCTGGCCGCGGGCGACGCGCCGCGTTTCATGAATGCCGTGGCGTTGCGGGTGGCGCCGCCGCGCTCGTCAGGCGGGGGCGGCGGGCGGCAGAAGCCTGCGGAAGGTGGAGGCGGCGGGGCGCCGGACGGGCGCGAGGCCCCCGAGGCGCCGCCAGATGCGCCGGGAGAGGACACGCGCTCGCCCCTGCAGAGGCTGATCGACAGGTTCCGCTGACCCTCGATCTTGCGGCATGGCGCGCGTCACCCGGCCCATGCGGTGGCGGCGATGATCGCGCTGTTGCGTGGCGCCGGGGTGCGGCATGATCCTTGACGCCGGCATATCGACCGGCCCCGGCCCGCCTGATAGGATATGCGGCCATACGGCCGCAGCACGGGGCCAGCCGCACCGGAAAACCGGCCAGATAACAGGGCAGAATGATGATGTTTCGACCCGGGATCGTTGCCGCGCTGCTGGTGCCGATGGCGGGCTGGCTGGCCGCGCCGCCGGCGGCTGCCGAAGTCGCGCAGGGGCGCGCGCTTTACGCCGCGCATTGCGCGGTCTGCCACGGTGCGGACCTGGAAGGCGCCCCTGATTGGCGGCGGCCCGGCCCCGACGGGCGCCTGCCCGCGCCGCCGCATGACGAAACCGGCCATACATGGCACCACGGCGATGATTTCCTGCTCGATTACACCAGACGGGGCGGGCAGGCGGTGCTGGATGACCTGGGGGTGCGCTTCGATTCGGGGATGCCCGCGTTCGAGGGCATCCTGAGCGATGCCGAGATCGAGGCGATCCTGGCCTTTATCCGCGCGAGTTGGCCCGAGAATATCCGCGAATTCCAAGCCATGCGCACCGAGGCCGAGCGCACCGAGGCCGAGCGCGCCCGTTAAGCCTGGCCGTCGGCAAGCGTAATGCAGTGAGGGGAAGCAGCACATGGCCGCGCCTGTCGAAGACCCCCTGATGGCGCTGTTTGATCGGCATTTTTCGCCGGATTTGCCGGCGCTGCGCTTTGCGCTGAACACCGCGGTGCTCAGCCTGGCGGGGCTGGGCGTGGTGCTGGCGGTCTATATTGCGACGATTTCGGGCTTCTGGGCGCATCTGGCCGGCGGCGGTGAGGTGTTGGCCCGGTTTGCCCGGCAGATACTGACCAATGGCTTGCCCGTGGTCTTTACGGTCAACTGGCTGGGACTGCTGATGTTCGCCCGGCTACGGGCCGGGGCGTTCAGCCCCGTGCAGGTGATGGGCCTGGACCTGCCGGTGCGGCTGGCTGTCTTCATCGGGCTGCATCTGGCGATCTACCCGGCCTCGGCGCTGATGTTCGGCTCGTTCGGGGGCGATCCGTGGCTGGGGCTGCGGGTGGTGGGCCCCACGCTGATGCAGGCGGCCATGTTCGGCAACCTCTCGGGCGTTTATCTTTACGCCACGCTGGCCAGCGCGCTGCCGCTGCACATGGCGTTGATTGGCGCGGCGTGGCGGGGCGTTGCCGTGCCGCCGCTGCCTGTGCTGGGTGCGCTGGCGCTGGGGGTCTTCGGGGTGCAGGCGGCGGTGTTGACCTTCTTGGCGCGCGGGCTGGCCGCATTGCTGTGACATGCCTGCAGGGCAAGGGGCTTTCACGATTGCATCCTACCATATTTCACATATTCTGGAAATATGGAAACAGTGATTCCCGCCCGTCTGGCAACCTTGGGTCACCCGCAGCGGCTGGCGATCTTCCGGCTGCTGATGCGGCGCTTTCCCGACCGCCTGCCCGCGGGCGAGATCGCCGCCGCGCTGGATTTGCGGCCCAGCACGCTTTCGGCCTATCTGGCCGCGTTGGTGCAGGCCGGGCTGGTCACGCAGGAACGCGCGGGCACGCTGCGCCGCTATGGCATCGACATGGACGGGGTGCAGGGCACTTTCGATTACCTGCTGCGCGACTGTTGTCGGGGCCGGCCCGGCCTGTGCCTCGATGCGCCCCGGGCAGCGGGGCAGGCCCGCAGGCTTTCGGTGCTGTTCGTCTGCACCGCCAACTCGGCCCGCTCGATCATGGCCGAGGCGATCCTGCGCGATCTGGCCGATGGGCGTTTTGCCGCAGCCTCGGCGGGCACCAGCCCCGCGCCCGGGCCGCATCCGCTGGCGCTCGAGCTTCTCGCCCGGCGCGGGCACGAAACCGCCGGTTTGCAATCGCGCCATGTCGACGGCCTGCGCGGCGAGGGCGCGGAAGGGTTCGATTTCGTCATCACCGTCTGCGACCGGGCCGCGAACGAGGATTGCCCCGCCTGGCCCGGCCAGCCCCTTGCCGCGCATTGGGGCGTGCCCGACCCGGTCGCCGCGTCGCAGGGGCGGGTGGGCTTCGAGCAGGCTTACGACCTGCTCGCGGCGCGGATCCGCGCCTTTGCCGCGCTGCCCTTCGCCCGGCTCGACCCGATCGCCCTGCAACACGCCGCCGACGAGATCGGCCGCCTGACCCACACGGAGAGCCCCCATGACAGTCTATGCAATCAACGGCCTGGGCCGGATCGGCAAGCTGGCGCTGCGTCCGCTTCTTGAACGCGGCGCCGAAATCGCCTGGATCAATGACGGCACCGGCGACCCGGCGATGCACGCGCATCTGCTGGAATTCGACACCGTGCACGGGCGCTGGGACGCGGAATTCTCCCATGACGACAAGAGCGTCACCGTGAACGACCAAAGGCTGCCGTTCATCGGCACCCGCGATCTTGGCGCGCTGCCGCTGGACGGGATCGATGTGGTGATCGACTGCACCGGCGCCTTCAAGACCGCCGCAAAGCTGGCCCCCTATTTCGACGGCGGGGCGAAGAAGGTGATCGTTTCCGCCCCGGTGAAGGATGAAGAGGCGGCCAATATCGTCTTCGGTGTCAATCACGACACCTACGACCCGGCGCGCCACCGGATCGTCAGCGCCGCAAGCTGCACCACCAACTGCCTCGCGCCGGTGGTCAAGGTCTTGCGCGAGAGCCTCGGCATCCGCCACGGCTCGATCACCACGATCCACGCCGTGACCAATTCCCAGACCATCGTGGACCGCCCCGCCAAGGATCTGCGGCGCGCGCGCTCGGCGCTCAATTCGCTGATCCCCACGACGACCGGCAGCGCCACGGCGATCACCCTGATCTACCCCGAACTCAAGGGCCGGCTGAACGGCCATGCGGTGCGGGTGCCGCTGCTCAACGCCTCGCTCACCGATTGCGTTTTCGAGGTGGAGCGCGCCACCACCGAGGACGAGGTCAATGCGCTGCTCAAGGCCGCCGCCGAAGGGCCGCTCAAGGGCATCCTGGGCTATGAGGAACGCCCGCTGGTCAGCGCCGACTACACCAACGACACCCGCTCGGGCATTGTCGATGCGCCCTGCACCATGGTGGTGAACGGCACGCAGGTGAAGCTCTATGTCTGGTATGACAACGAGATGGGCTATGCGCACCGGCTGGTCGACGTGGCGATGATGGTCGGGCAGTCGCTGTGAGCACGGCGGCGCGCCACCGCCCCGAAGGGCTGTCGGCCTATATCGCGGTCACGGCGGCCTATTGGGCCTTCATGCTGACCGATGGCGCGCTGCGCATGCTGGTGCTGCTGCATTTCCACACGCTGGGCTTCAGCCCGCTACAACTGGCCTGGCTCTTTGTGCTCTACGAGGTTGCGGGGATGATCACCAACCTCTCGGCCGGCTGGATCGCGACACGCTACGGGCTGACGGCGACGCTCTATGCTGGGCTGGGGCTGCAGGTGGCGGCGCTGATCGCGCTGGCACAGCTCGATCCGGGCTGGGCGGTGACGCTTTCGGTGATCTATGTGATGGCCGTGCAGGGTGCGAGCGGCGTGGCAAAGGACCTGGCCAAGATGTCGTCGAAATCCGCGGTCAAGCTGCTCGCGCCGAAGGAAAACGGCGGACTTTTCCGCTGGGTGGCGGTGCTGACGGGCTCGAAGAACGCGGTCAAGGGCCTGGGCTTTCTTCTGGGGGCTGCGCTTCTGGCGACGCTGGGCTTTGTCTGGGCGGTGCTTGCCATGGCGCTGGTGCTGGGGCTGATCCTGGCCGCGGTGGCCACCTGGATGCCGCCGGGGCTGCCCAAAGGCCGCAAGGGGGCGAAATTTTCCGAGGTCTTCTCGAAATCGGCCAATGTGAACTGGCTGAGCGTCGCGCGGGTGTTCCTCTTTGGCGCGCGCGATGTCTGGTTTGTCGTCGGCATCCCCGTCTATTTCTACGCCGTGCTCTCGGACGGCACGGCCGAGGGCAACCGCGCGGCCTTCTTCCTGATCGGCAGCTTCATGGCGCTCTGGGTCATCCTTTACGGCGCGGTGCAGGCGGCGGCGCCAAGGCTGATGCGTGCTGCCACCCGCGACGAGGCCGAGCTGATCCGCGCCGCGCGGGGCTGGGCCGCGCTTTTGCTGTTGGTGCTGCTGGTTCTGACGGCGGCCGCGCTGCTGGCGCCGGGGCCGCAGACATGGCTGACCGCGACTCTGGTGGCCGGGCTGCTGGTGTTCGGCGCGATCTTTGCGGTGAACTCCGCGCTCCATTCCTACCTGATCCTCGCCTTCAGTCGGGACGAGCGCGTCACCATGGATGTGGGCTTCTACTACATGGCCAATGCGGGCGGGCGGCTTCTGGGCACGTTGCTTTCGGGGCTGACCTACCAGATCGGGGGGCTTGCGCTGATGCTGGGCACGGCCGCGGCAATGATCGCGCTTTCCACGGTGGCGGCGGGGCGGCTGCGCGCCGCCAGTCCCGACCGCGCCCGGGCCTGACCCGAGGGCGGCGCTCAACGCAACTAGCGCAGCCCGGGCCCCTGCATCCTCCGACACAGGTGCTCGCGCGCGCCCCCTGAGATCGCGGGCGGGTCAATCTTCTTGGCAAAAATATCCCCGCCGGAGGCACGGGCGCGGGGCAAGGGCCGCAGGCCCGCCCCGCTCCGAATCCCTTCAGCCGCCGCGGCGAAAGGCCGATGGTGTCTTGCCGACCTGCGCCTGAAAGGCCCGGGTGAAATAGGCCGGCGAGGCAAAGCCGAGCTGCCGCGCGACATCCTTGATCGGCCTTTGGGTTTCGACCAGCAGCTTGCGTGCCTCGAACAGCACCCTGTCTTGCAGCAGCGCGTGTGCCGGTCGCCCGCAGGAGGCCTTGCAGGCGCGGCTCAGATGGGTCGGGGTCACGTTCAGTGCGGCGGCGAAATCGGCCACGTTCATACCGGAGCTGAAGTCGCGCTCGAGTAGCCGCGCATAGCGCTCGGCCAGCCGGCGGGCGGCATCGGGGCGGGGGGGCTTGCCCTGGGCCTCGCTGGCCTCGGCCTGTTGACGTTCCAGCCAGACGCCCAGCAGCCCGATGTAATGATGCACCGCGCGATCCTGTCCCGGCCGCGTGTCCGACAATTCGCGCTGCGTATTGTCGAGAATCGCGTTCAGTTCGTTCTGGACGGCGACATCGCGCACCCGCAGATGCAGCGGCGCGCCGGGCAGGGCGACATCGGGTGTATGCCCGAAGAACACCGCATTGCCGAAAACCCGCCCGAGCATCTCGAACCCGTACATCGTGCGCGGCGGCAGGAAGATCGCGTTATGCGCGCCATAGCCGCGCGTGGTGCCCGATACGGTGATCCGGCCCTGCCCCTGGGTGAACCACAAGAGCACTGGCTCGCGCTGGCTGCGCATGGCCTCCACGCGCCAGCGCCCGCCCGAGGCAAGGCGCGGGATCGGCACGATACGCGGGCCGAAGGAGGGATCGGGAATGACGGTCATCTGCATCTTTTCACCTGGGCGTGCGGCAACACTAGGGAATCACCGCGGCGCGCCCAAGGAAAAAATGCACATTACCGGCCAAATCGCCTGAAGGTGCCATGCGTCTTGCGCCGCGCCCCTGCTGCGAAGCTTTGATCCCCGCGGATAGAGAAACTGTTGTGCGGGCAGGGTAATCCCCCTGCACAGCGGCGGCTGACTGGGTTACCATCGGCCCGGGCACGGCCTGCAGGGCCGCGCCGCCTCTCGTCCGGCCCGCCATGAAGGAGCCTTGCATGTCCGACCCCGCGCGCCCCGGCCTGCACCCCGCGATCCGGCAATCGCTACGGGATGCGCGCGCGGGCCTCATCGGGCGGCGAAGCTTCCTGACACGGGCGACGGCGCTCGGGCTGGGGGCAGGGGGCGCCTGCAGCCTGCTCGGGCTGACGGCGGCCCCTCTTGCCGCGCAGACCGCCGCCAACGCGGCCCGGCGCGGCGGACGCCTGCGCATTGGGATGAACCTGCGCCCGCAGAAAGACCCCCGCCGCTGGGATTGGCCCGAGCTGGCCAATGTCTGCCGCGGCTGGCTAGAATACCTGGCCGAGTATCAGCCTGACGGAACGCTCGTTCCGCGCCTGCTGGAAAGCTGGGAGGTCAGCGACGACGCCACCCGCTATACCCTGCAGCTGCGCCGGGGCGTGCGCTGGAATAATGGCGATCCCTTCACCGCCGCCGATGTCGCGCATAATTTCGCGCGCTGGTGCGACGGCACGGTGCCGGGCAATTCGATGGCCGGGCGACTCAATGCGCTACGCGACCCGGAGAGTCGGCGGATACGCCCCGATGCCGTCGAAATCCTCGATGACCACAGCCTGCGCCTGCACCTTTCCGCCCCCGACATCACGCTGATGGTCAACGCCGTCGATTATCCGGCGGCGATCGTGCATCCGGCCTTCGAGGGCGAAGACCCCGTAGCGAACCCGCTGGGCACAGGGCCTTACCTGCCGGTCTGGCACGAGCCGGGCCTGGGCGCGCAACTGGTGCGCAACCCCGAACACCAGTGGTGGGGCGCGGCCGGGGGTGCCTGGCTCGACGAGATCGCGTTCGTCGATCTCGGCGCCGACCCCTCGCGCTGGCTCGCGGCGATGCGCGCGGGCGAGATCGACATGCTCGATGAGACCGCGCCCGATTTTGTCGCGGCGTTCGACGCGCTCGACCTTCGGCGCAGCGAAACCCTCACGGCTTCGACCCTCTGCATCCGCTTCAACCAGCGCATCGCCCCCTATGACAATCGCGCGCTGCGCCGCGCGGCGCAGCTTGCCGTCGATAATGCCGTCGTGCTCGAACTGGGCTACGGCAACCGCGGCGCGGTGGCGGAAAACCATCACGTCAGCCCGCTGCACCCGGAATATGCCGAACTCCCCCCGCCCGAGACCGACCCCGCCCGCGCCCTTGTCGAGTTGCGCGCCGAGGGGCAGGAGGATCACCTCTTCGAGCTGATCGCCGCTGATGAAAGCTGGCAGGTGGCCAGTTGCGACGCCGTCGCCGCACAATTGCACGATGCCGGCATCGCGGTGCGGCGGCGCAATCTGCCGGCGCAGGAATACCTCGCCGGCTGGGCCGAATTCCCCTTCTCGGCGACAAGCTGGCTGATGCGGCCGCTCGGGGTGCAGGTCCTCAACCTGGCCTATCGCAGCGATGCGCCCTGGAACGAATCCGGCTTCGCCAGCGAGGAATTCGACAGCCTGCTCGATCAGGCCAACCGCCTTGCGGATGCCGACGAGCGCCGCCTCGTGATGGCGCGGCTGCAGGCCATCCTGCAGCACGAAGGGGTGATGATCCAGCCCTATTGGCGCAGGCTTTTCCGCCACGCCCGCCCGGAGGTACGCGGCGCCGGCGTGCATCCGATGCATGAACTGCACCTGCTGCGCTACTGGCTTGCAGAGTAAACTGCCCCGGCCCGCCCTTCACTGTGAAAAAAATATCCCCGCCGGAGTCTCCCGCGGCCCGCCACAGGCGCAGGCGACCCCATCAGGCCGCGCGGCCGCGCTTCATCAGCCCGCGCGCCCACGCCGTCGCCGCCCGGTGCCGTCGCCGCCGTTGTCCCGCGGGTTGAAGCGCGGCGCGGGCAGGGTGACGATGCGCGCAAGTTCCGGGTAGGGCGCGCTGGCATGGGGCAGGGCGTTGGCGGCGACGAAATGTTCCTGAAAGCGCGGCTCGATGGCGGTCTCGACCTTGTGAATGCGCCGTACCAGCGCCTCGATATGGGTCCGCGCCGCCAGGCTGCACAGCGCGATGCGCGCGCCGGTTCCGGCGGCATTTCCGGCGGAAAGCACCCGCTCCAGCGCGGCATCGGGGATCATCCCCAGCACCAGCGCGTGCTTGGGCGAGATATGCGCACCGAATGCCCCGGCCAGCACCACCTTGTCCACCCGCTCGACCCCCAGTTCATCCATCAAGAGCCGCGCCCCGGCATAGAGCGCCGATTTGGCAAGCTGGATTGCGCGGATATCGGATTGCGTGACCCGGATGCGCGGCCCGCCCGCGGCGCTGGCGTCATGGATCAGGTAGGCGTGGGTGCGCCCGTCGGGCTCGCAGCGGGGCGTGCCGGTCTGCGCGGCGCTGCCAATCAGCCCTGAGGCATCGACGAGCCCGGCCATGCGCATTTCGGCCACCGCCTCGATGATGCCCGAACCGCAGATGCCGGTCACACCGGTGGCGGCGCTGGCCGCGGCAAAGCCCGGCTCATCCGACCACAGGTCGCAACCGATGATGCGAAAGCGCGGCTCCTTCGTGGCCGGGTCGATCTCCAGCCGTTCGATGGCGCCGGGGGCGGCGCGTTGCCCGGCGCTGATCTGCGCGCCCTCGAAGGCCGGGCCGGTGGGCGAGGAACAGGCCAGGACCCGCTCGCGGTTGCCCAGGATGATCTCGGCATTGGTGCCGACATCGACGATCAGCACCAGATCCTCCTGCCGCTCGGGCGCCGCGGAAAGCACCACGGCCGCCGCGTCGGCGCCGACATGTCCGGCAATGCAGGGTAGCATGTAAAGCCGCGCGGCGGGGTTGAGGCCGGTGATGTCAAGGCTGCGCAGGGGCGCGCGCACCGCCTCGGAGGTGGCCAGCGCAAAGGGCGCCTGGCCCAGTTCGACAGGGTCGATCCCCAGAAAAAGGTGGTGCATCACCGGGTTGCAGACCACGACGGCCTCGAGCACGGCGCGCGGCTCGATGCCGGCCTCTGCCAGCATGTCGCGCGCAAGGGTGTCGAGTGCGATGCGCACGGCTTGCGTCATTTCCGCCGCGCCGCCGGGGTTCATCATGGCGTAGGAGACCCGGCTCATCAGATCCTCGCCAAAGCGGATCTGCGGATTCATCGCCCCGGCCGAAGCGACGACCTGCCCGTCGCGCAGGTCGCACAGATGCGCGGCGATGGTGGTCGAGCCGAGATCGACCGCCAGGCCGTAAAGCCCGCCCTCGTAGAAACCCGGCCAGATGTCCAGCAATTCGGGCGCGGCTTCGGGCTGCGGCCGGTGCACCGCCAGCGTGACCCGCCAGGCGCCCTTGCGCAGCGCGGGCTGAAGTTTCTTCAGAACCTCAATATCAGCGCGCAATCCACTGATTTTCCATTGCTCCTGAAGGGACTGAGCGAGCCTTTGCAAATCGCCTGCGGGCTCGTGCATGTCGGGTTCGGCCACGTCGACGAGGTAAAGCCTGGTGGCCGGGTCCATCACCATGTCGCGCTGGGTGGCGGCCTTGCGCACGACCTGCCGGTGCAGCTGCGATTCCGGCGGCACGTCGATCACCACATCGCCCATCACCCGTGCCTGGCAGCCCAGCCGCCGCCCCTCGGCCAGGCCGCGTTTCTGGCGATAGCGCTCTTCCACGGCGTTCCATTCCGACAGCGCGTCCTCGCGCACCGTGACCCCGTGCTTGGAAAATTCGCCATGGGCCGGCGTGACCTGGCAGCGCGAGCAGATCCCCCGCCCACCGCAGACCGAATCGAGATCGACCCCGAGGCGCCGCGCGGCGTCCAGCACGGGCGTGCCGATGGCAAAGCGCCCGCGCTTGCCCGAGGGCATGAAGATCACCAAAGCATCGCCCATGCGCGGCCCTTTCACCTGCGGGGCCGGCGGCCCCTCCGCAAAGGTCTTACCCTGCGGATGTCAGGCGCGAAGGCCGGTGCGCGGCATGTTCCGGCCGGCGAGCGACCTTTGCGCAAAAGGGCTGGAGAGGGTCAGCGCGACACCAGCACCGAGCATTGCGCATGGCGCACCACCCGCGCGGCCGTGGAGCCGATGAAATAATCCTGCAGGCCGGGGCTGTGCGAGCCGATGATGATCAGGTCGGCCTCGCTCTCCTTGGCGGCGTTGAGAATGTTGTTGGGCGCGTTGCCCGAGCGCACGTCGTATTCGACCTTGATGCCGCGCGCGGCGCTGCCGATCGCTTCCATCTTGGTCATGGCCTCCTTGCGCCGGTTCGCAAGCTTCTCGCGCGGGATCGAGGCCGCGACGTAGCCGGGGATTTCCTCCATCACATGCACGATGGTGATGCTGCCGCCGTCCGCGAGCAGCTTCTTCGCCTTCTCGATCAGGTTGCGGCCGATACCTTCGCCGCCCAGTGCCACGGGCACGAGAATGGATTTATACATGCGGCAGTCTCCCCTATGCGAAACGTTTGGGCCCTTGTCTCCGGCCCCTTCGACGCATCATCACGCCAATATCCGCCCGCGTCAAACGCCATGAACGCGGGCGGGGCGCCAGTGCGAGGGGACGGTCAGCCGCGCAGGATCGACCGGCCGGCAAAGCGCGCGCTTTCTCCCAGGGCTTCCTCGATACGGATGAGCTGGTTGTACTTGGCCAGCCGGTCCGACCGCGCAAGGCTGCCGGTCTTTATCTGCCCGCAATTGGTGGCGACGGCCAGATCGGCGATGGTGGCATCCTCGGTCTCGCCCGAGCGGTGGCTCATCACACAGGTGAAGCCCGCGCGATGCGCCATGTCCACAGCCGCCAGGGTTTCGGTGAGGGTGCCGATCTGGTTGACCTTGACAAGCAGGGAGTTCCCGCAACCCTTTGCGATCCCTTCCGAAAGCCGCGCGGCGTTGGTGACGAACAGGTCATCGCCGACAAGCTGCACCTTGCCGCCCAGCTCAGTGGTCAGCATGGCCCAGCCTTCCCAGTCGTCTTCCGAGCAGCCATCCTCGATCGACAGGATCGGGTAATCGGCCACCAGCGCGGCCAGATAGGCGACATTTTCTTCGGGGGTCAGGGTTTTCCCTTCTCCGGCAAGCACATACTTGCCACCCTTGAAGTATTCCGTCGCCGCGCAATCAAGCGCAAGCATGATGTCATCGCCAGGGCGGTAGCCGGCCTTTTCGATAGATTTAAGAATGAAATCAAGCGCATCCCTGGTGGAGTTCAGGTTTGGCGCAAAGCCACCCTCGTCGCCCACGGCGGTGGACAGCCCGGCGCTGGCGAGTTCCCTCTTGAGCGTGTGGAACACCTCGGCGCCCATGCGGATGGCCTCGCCCGCGCTGTCGGCGGCCACGGGCATGATCATGAATTCCTGAATGTCGATCGGGTTGTCGGCGTGCTCGCCCCCATTGACGATATTCATCATCGGCACCGGCAGAACCCGCGCCGAGGTGCCGCCGACATAGCGGTAAAGCGGCTGCGCGCTGGCCTGGGCGGCGGCCTTTGCCACGGCAAGCGACACGCCGAGAATCGCATTGGCGCCCAGCCGGCCCTTGTTGGGCGTTCCGTCTAGCTCGATCAGCGCCTCGTCGATACCCACCTGATCGGTGACATCCACGCCCAGCAGGGCCTCGGCGATTTCGCCATTCACGGCGGCCACGGCCTCGAGCACGCCCTTGCCGCCATAGCGGGTGGCGTCGCCGTCGCGCCGCTCCACCGCCTCATGCGCGCCGGTCGAGGCGCCCGAGGGCACGGCAAAGCGGCCTAGCGTGCCGTCTTCCAGCGTCACGTCCACCTCGACCGTGGGGTTGCCGCGGCTGTCGAGGATCTCGCGGCCGTGAATGTCGATGATCAGGCTCATTTCTTTTCCTTTCCAGAGAGCGGAACGCCATAGAGTTCCAGCCGATGACCCTTGAGCCGATAGCCGAGGCGCGCGGCGATCCGCTCTTGCAGGGCTTCGATTTCGGTGTCGACAAATTCGATGACCTCGCCGCTGTGCAGGTCGATCAGGTGGTCGTGGTGTTCGCGCTCGGCATCCTCGTAGCGCGCGCGCCCGTCGCCGAATTCGTGCTTTTCCAGGATGCCGGACTCCTCGAACAGCTTGACGGTTCGGTAGACCGTGGCGATCGAGATGCGCGGGTCAATCGCGGTGGCGCGGTTGTGCAGCTCTTCCACGTCGGGGTGGTCATGCGCCTGCTCGATCACCTGCGCGATGATGCGGCGCTGTCCTGTCAGGCGCAGCCCCCTGGCTTCGCAGCGGTCGATGATCGTGTTTGACATGGGCTCATCCCGGGCTGGTCTGCGCCGGGGTTTAAGGGATTCGCCGGCGGGCATCCACCGCTTTTGCATCGGCTTTCGCATCTGGGTCGGGGCCGCTTTCGGCTTCATCGGGGCGCGCGGGCAGGTAAGGGCCGCGCCGGGGCTGAGCCGTGGCCGAATGCGTAGCGAAGCGCTGCGGGTCGATCAGCATGTCGGCCAGGGTGTAGCGGTCGAACACGCTGATGAAGGCGGCAAGCGCCTCGTTGATGACAGGGGGCAGCTTGCAAGCGCGGGTGATTGCGCAGCTATTTTCAGCAAGGAAGCATTCGACCATCCCGAAATCCGGCTCGGTGGCGCGCAGAACCTCGCCAAGGTTGATCGCCTCGGGGGGGCGCGCAAGCGTGAACCCGCCTGAACGGCCGCGCCGCCCGGACAGTATGCCGTGCTGCGTGAGCGTCAGCACCACTTTCTTCAGATGCGCCTGCGATATGCCGTAAAGCTGCGCGGTTTCTTCGATGGTGGCCAGCCTGTCGCCCTTGCTCGCGGCATAGAGCAGCGTTCGCAAGGCATAGTCGCTGAATTTCGTCAGGCGCATGGCGTTTTCTCCGATGCTTTCGCATCTAGGTGCAAGGGCCGCCAGTGTCCATGCACCGGCAAGTTTTCTGGCTGTCGGCAGCTCCGCAGGCGCGTGGCTGTGGCCCGTGCCGAGCAGAGAACGGACTTTAACACTAAAAAGGATATTTCATTTGATCCTAATCAAGGTTGGTGCGCGCGATTCTGTTCTAGATGGGCGCAATTCAAGCGGAGGTGCCGATGCCCGGTGCAGCAGATCATTTCAGCGGAAGTCACCGGGTTGGAAGGCCAACTTTCAGGTTGTTGGCGGCGTTTTGCGTGCTGATTCTGGGGCTTTTCGCGTCGCTTCCGGCCATGGCGCAGCAACCCTCGCACCTGCCACGCATTCTGGCCAAGGTGCCGGCGGCCGAGCTGGTCGAAGGCGCCGAAGCCTATGGCCCCGTGCGCAGCGACATACCGGCCGCACCCGTGTTGCGCGGCGGCGAAACCATCGGTTGGGCGTTCGTGAATTCCGATTACGTGGGCACTACGGGGTACGCGGGCAAGCCGATTCATGTGCTGATCGCCGTCGATGACGCGGCGCAGGTGATCGGCGTCAAGCTGGCCGAGCATTCCGAACCCATCGTGCTGATCGGCATCCCCGAGGCCCGCATCGCCGCCCTGACCGAGGATTATCGCGGCCTTGACCTGGTGGCGGCGGCCGAGACCGGCGGCGGTGCGCATGATCTGCGCATCATCTCGGGCGTGACCGTCACCATCATGGTGATCGACGATTCCATCGTGCGTTCGGGCATCCGGGTGGCGCGCGCGTTGGGGTTGGGCGGGCTTGCCCCGCTTGAGGCCCGCGACGGCCCTGCGCCCGAAATCAACCTCGAGGCCCGCGCCGCGGGCGACTGGCTCGGCCTGCTGGGCGAGGGCACCGTGGCGCGGCTTTCGCTGGATGTGGGGCAGGTGAACGCGGCCTTCGCGCAGATGGACGACCCCCGCGCCGCCGCGCGGCCCCTGGCGGGCGATCCGGGCGATTCTTTCATCGACATGTATACCGCGCTTGTCAGTATCTCCGACATTGGCGAGCGGCTGCTCGGCCCCGCCGAATACCGCAACCTTCAGAGCTGGCTGGACGAGGGCGAGCACGCGATTCTGATTGCCGCGCGGGGGCAGTATTCGTTCAAGGGGTCGGGCTATGTGCGCGGCGGGCTGTTCGATCGGGTCGCGCTGGTCCAGGGCGACGATTCGGTGCGCTTTCAGGATCGCGACCACCGCAGGCTGGGCGCGATTGCCGCGCCGGGCGTGCCGCGCCTTTCCGAGATCGATCTCTTTCGCATCCCGGCCGATGCGGGGTTCGACCCTGCGGCGCCGTGGCGGTTGCAACTGCTGGTGCAGCGCGATGTTGCGGCGATCGAGCGGGTGTTCACCACCTTCGACCTGACCTATCGCCTGCCCGAATCCTTCCTGATCCGCCCCGCCGCGCCGGCGCCTGCGGGCGGTGTCGATGCGGTCGAGGAACGTGCCGCGCAGGCCGCGCTGATCGAGCGGATCTGGCGCGACAAGACCTGGGAAGTCGTCGGCCTTCTGGCGATGCTGACCGTGCTGACGGGGGCGTTCTTCTTTCAGGGATTCCTGACCCGTTCGGAAAACGTGACATTCTGGTTCCGCATGTCGTTCCTGACGGTGACGCTGGTGTTTCTGGGCTGGTACGCCAATGCGCAGCTTTCCATCGTCAACCTGATGGCGCTGGCGCAGACGCTGACCTACGGGTTTTCGTGGCAGGCGTTCCTGCTCGATCCGCTGACCTTCATCCTCTGGTGGGCGGTGGCGGCATCGCTGATCTTCTGGGGGCGGGGGGCCTATTGCGGCTGGCTGTGCCCGTTCGGCGCGCTGCAGGAACTGACCAACCGCCTTGCCCGCTGGTTCCGGGTGCCGCAATGGACCTTGCCCTGGGGGCTGCACGAACGCCTGTGGCCGGTGAAATACATCATTTTCCTGGGGCTTTTCGCGGTGACGCTGGCCTCGCTCGACCGGGCCGAGGAACTGGCCGAGGTGGAGCCTTTCAAGACGGCGATCGTGCTCAAGTTCGACCGCGCCTGGCCCTTCGTGCTCTATGCGCTGGTGCTGCTGGGCATCGGGCTGTTCGTCGAACGTTTCTACTGCCGTTACCTGTGCCCGCTGGGCGCGGGGCTGGCCATTCCGGCGCGGTTGCGGATGTTCGATTGGCTCAAGCGGTATCGGGAATGCGGTAACCCCTGCCAGACCTGCGCGCATGAGTGCATGGTCCAGGCGATCCACCCCACCGGCGAGATCAACCCCAACGAGTGCCTGAACTGCCTGAACTGCCAGGTGCTCTACCAGTCCGAAACGAAATGCCCGGTGGTGATCCGGCAGCTCAAGCGCCGCGCGGCGGTAGCCCGCCCGCCAGTGAAGGGCGACGCGGCCGCCGCACCCGACCGGGCCGAGAATTCGGCCGGGGCAACCCGCCCCGGGCCGCAAAAGCGTCTCCATGAGACACCCACAGAAGGAGAAGAGAAATGACCGACAAGACCGAAAAGGCCGGCATCAGCCGTCGCGGCCTGCTGGGCGCAACGGTAGGGGGCGCGGCCCTGGGATCGGTGGGCCTGCCAAAGGCCGCGCTGTTTGCGGGCGCGGCCGGTGTCGCCGGCGTGGCCGGCACCCGCCCCGCCGCGGCCGAGGAATGGCACCTCGCACCGGGTGAGCTGGATGAATACTATGGCTTCTGGTCCTCGGGCCAGACCGGCGAGATGCGCATCATCGGTGTGCCCTCGATGCGCGAGTTGATGCGCATTCCGGTGTTCAACCGCTGCTCGGCCAGCGGCTGGGGCCAGACCAACGAGTCGATCAAGATCATGACCGAGAACATGCTGCCGCAGACCAAGGCCTATCTGGAGGCCAACGGCAAGAAAGTGCATGACAACGGCGATCTGCATCACGTCCACATGTCCTTCACCGAGGGCACCTATGACGGCCGCTTCCTGTTCATGAACGACAAGGCCAACACGCGCGTGGCGCGGGTGCGTTGCGACATCATGAAATGCGACAAGATCGTCGAGATCCCCAACGCCAAGGCGATCCACGGCCTGCGTCCGCAGAAATGGCCGCGCACCGGCTATGTCTTTGCCAATGGCGAGGACGAGGTGCCGATGGTCAATGACGGCTCGGTGCTGGATGAGCCTGAAAAGTACGTGAACTTCTTCACCGCCATCGACGGCGACACGATGGAGATCGCCTGGCAGGTGATGGTGTCGGGCAACCTCGACAATACCGATGCCGATTATGAGGGCAAATGGGCGTTCTCGACCTCGTACAACTCGGAAATGGGCATGACCCTGCCCGAGATGACGGCGGCCGAGATGGACCATGTGGTGATCTTCAACATCGCCGAGATCGAAAAGGGCATCGCCGAGGGTGATTACATCGAGCTTAACGGCGTCAAGGTGATCGACGGGCGTAAGGGGCAAAACAAGAAATACACCCGCTACGTGCCGATCCCCAACAACCCGCATGGCTGCAACATGGCCCCCGACAAGAAGCACCTGTGCATCGCGGGCAAGCTTTCGCCCACGGTCAGCGTGCTCGATGTCACGAAGTTCGACCTGCTGTTCGAGGATGACAGCCTGGACCCGCGCGAGACCGTGCTGGTCGCCGAACCCGAACTGGGGCTGGGGCCGCTCCACACTGCCTTCGATGGTGACGGCAACGCCTTCACCACGCTGTTTCTCGACAGCCAGGTGGTCAAGTGGAACATCGAGGCCGCAATCCGGCAATTCAACGGTGAAAACGTCGATCCGATCATCACCAAGGTCGATGTGCACTACCAGCCGGGGCACAACTCCACCTCGATGGGCGAGACGCTCGAGGCCGATGGCAAATGGCTGGTTTCGATGAACAAGTTCTCCAAGGACAGGTTCCTCAACACCGGGCCGCTGAAGGCCGAGAACGAGCAGCTCATCCAGCTCGATGGCGACCGGATGACGCTGGTGCACGATGGCCCCACCTTCGCCGAGCCGCACGACTCGATCCTGGTGCGGCGCGATATCGTCAACCCGCTGCATGTCTATGACCGCAACGACCCTACCTGGGCCGATACCCGCGCCCAGGCCGAGGCCGACGGGGTGGATATCGACGACTGGATGGAAACGGTCATCCGCGATGGCAACAAGGTGCGTGTCTATATGTCGTCGATGGCACCGGCGTTCAGCCTCGACAAGTTCACCGTGCGCGAGGGCGACGAGGTGACAGTCATCATCACCAACCTCGATGATATCGAAGACCTGCACCACGGCTTCACCATGGGCGATCACGGCATCGCCTTTGAACTGGGGCCGCGTCAGACCGCTTCGGCCACCTTCGTGGCGGCAAAGCCCGGTGTCTACTGGTACTACTGCCAGTGGTTCTGCCACGCGCTGCATATGGAGATGCGCGGGCGGATGCTGGTCGAGCCGCGCGAGGCCTGAGCGATGCGCTGGCGCCTCCGGTTCCTGCTGGCTGTGCTGGCCGTGGTGCTTGCGGGGGTTTCCCCCGCGGCGCTGCGGGCGGGGCAGCAGATCGTGCCCGCCACGCCGGGGGCGCTGGCCGATGCCATTGCAGGGGCTGCCCCCGGCGATGTGCTGATCCTTGCACCGGGCCGCCACGACGGCCCGGTGATACTTGAACAGCCAATCACCCTTGACGGGCGGGGCGAGGCGGTCATCGACGCCGGCGGCACCGGCAGCGTCGTCACCGTGGCCGGCCCCGACATCACCCTGCGCGGGCTGGAGCTGCGCGGCTCCGGCTCGACGCATGAGCCGATCGATGCAGGCGTCAAGCTTGACCGCGGCGCCACGGGCGCGCTGGTGGAAGGCAACCGCCTGATCGAAAACCTTGTCGGCGTGCATGTCTTCGGAGCCGCCGACAGCCTGGTGCGCGACAATGTCATCATCGGCCGCCGCGACCACCGCATGAACGACCGGGGCAACGGCATCTATGTCTGGAACGCGCCGGGCACGGTGATCGAGCGCAACGATATCCGCTATGGCCGCGACGGCATCTTTGCCAATGCCTCGCGCAGAAACGTGTTTCGCGACAACATCATGCGCGATCTGCGCTTTGCCGTGCATTACATGTACACGCATCAGAGCGACGTCACCGGCAATGTCTCGATCGGCAATCACCTGGGTTTTGCGCTGATGTTCTCCGACCGCATCACCGTGCGCGACAACCTCTCGCTGCGCGACCGCAGCCACGGGCTGATGCTCAACTATGCCAACAATGCCGATGTTGCGGGCAACCTGGTGCGCGGCGGTGCCGAGAAATGCACTTTCATCTACAATGCCCACCGCAACCTGATCGTGGGCAACCGTTTCGAGGGCTGTGATATCGGCATTCATTTCACCGCCGGGTCCGAGCGCAACCTGCTGACCGGAAACGCCTTCATCGGCAACCGGACGCAGGTGAAATATGTCGGCACCCGCGATATCGAATGGAGCGCCGAGGGCCGCGGCAACTACTGGTCGGACCATCCGGCCTTTGATCTCGATGGCGACGGGATCGCCGATTCCGCCTTTCGCCCCAACGACCTGATGGATCACATCCTGTGGTCGCAGCCGGCGGCGGGGCTGCTGATGGGCGCGCCAGCAGTGCAACTTATCCGCTGGGCACAGGCGCATTTCCCCGCGACCCTGCCGGGCGGGGTGATCGACAGTTTTCCGCTGGCGCATCCGGTCGTCATCGACGTGCCGCAGGACATAGCCGCCATGGAGGCCGAGGCCCGGCCCGCCTGGCAATACGAAAGGACGGAAGATGACGCGTCTGACGCTCTCACGAGTCACTAAACGCTTTGACGGGCAGGTGGCGCTCGATGATGTGAGCTTCGGCATCGCGCCGGGCGATCGCGTGGCGCTTCTGGGCCATAACGGCGCGGGCAAGTCGACGCTGATGAAACTCGTGCTCGGGCTGATCCCGCTCGATAGCGGTGAAATCAGCGTGCTCGGCGCCGCGCCGGGCAGCCGCAGGGCGCGCAGGGGCGTGGCCTATCTGCCCGAGAACGTGGCCTTCCACCCGGCGCTGACGGGGCTGGAGCAGATCGGCCAGTATCTGCGCCTGCGCGGCGAGCCCGCCTCGGGCGCGCAGGCATTGCTCGAGCGTGTCGGGTTGGGCGCGGCGGCGCGGCGCCGCATCGGCACCTATTCCAAGGGGATGCGCCAGCGCGTGGGCCTGGCGCAGGCGCTGATCGGAAAGCCCGATCTGCTCATCCTCGATGAACCCACATCGGGGCTGGATCCGGTGTCGCGGCGCGAGTTCTACGCGCTTCTTGACGGGCTGGCCGCCGAAGGCGCGGCGGTCCTGCTGTCCAGCCATGCGCTGACCGAGGTGGAGGCCCGCACAGACCGCATCGTGATCCTGTCGCATGGGGTCATGGTGGCCAATGACACGCTGGCGGGGCTGCGCAAGCGCGCCGCGCTGCCCATCGAGTTGCATGTGGCCGCGCGCGAAGGTCAGGCCGACGAGGTGGCGCGCAGGCTCGATGGCAGGCGCGTCAATGGCAGCCAGGTGCGCCTCGATTGCCACCACGACGACAAGCTCGCCCGCCTGGAACAGGTGGCCGGGCTGGGCGCGCTGATCGACGATGTCGAGATCGTGCCCCCCAGCCTTGAAGACATCTACAGCCATTTCAGCCGGAGGGCCGCCCCATGACCCGGATCGCCGCCATAGCCCAGGCCGAATTCCGCATCGCTTTGCGCAACCGCTGGGTCGCCATCGCGGTGGCGATGATGGCGCTTTTCGCGCTGGTGCTTTCGGCCGCCGGCAGCGCGCCCACCGGGGCGCTGGGGGCCGACAGGCTTTCGGTCACGGTGGCGAGCCTGACCAGCCTTGCTGTCTATCTGGTGCCGCTGGTGGCCCTGCTCATGGCCTTTGATGCCATCGCCGGCGAGGTCGAGCGCGGAACATTGCCATTGATGCTGACCTATCCGCTTTCGCGGCCCGAGCTTCTGGCGGGCAAGGCGCTGGCGCATCTGCTCACGCTGGCGCTGGCGCTGGCGGTGGGCTACGGGATCGCCGCCGCAGCGGCCTTTTACGGCGATCCGCGCGCAGCCACCGGGCTGCCCGCGCTTGCCCGCCTTTACTGGACATCGCTCTTGCTGGGCGGCACCTTCCTGGGCATCGGCTATGCGCTTTCGGCGCTGGCGCGGCGGCCCGGGGCGGCAGCGGGGCTGGCGATTGCCCTGTGGCTGGTGCTGATCGTGCTCTATGACCTGGGGCTGCTGGCGGCGGTAGTGGCCGACAATGGCGGCTACTTCACCACCGACATATTCCCCTGGCTGCTGCTGGCCAACCCGGCTGATGCCTTCCGGCTTTACAATCTGGCGGCGTCCGAGGCCACGGCAGCCGCGGCCGGGATCGGCGGCGCGGCACGCAGCATCCCGCTGTGGCAGTCGCTGGGAGCGATCGCGCTCTGGCCGCTGCTGGCCTTTGCGCTGGCGGTCGCCGCATTGCGGAGGCTCACGCCATGATGACCCGTGCATTCTGCCTGTCTGCGGCCATACTGCTTGCCCTGGCGGGCTGCCGCGAGGAGACCGCCGCCGATCTGCCGCCGCCCGTGGCCATGACCGCCGAGGCCGTGGGCCATTACTGCCAGATGGAACTGCTGGAACATCCCGGACCCAAGGCGCAGGTGCACCTGACGGGGCTGCCTGATCCGCTGTTCTTCAGCCAGGTGCGCGACGCGATTGCCTATCAGCGGATGCCCGAACAGAGCCACATGATCGCCGTCATCTATGTCAGCGACATGGGCGCCGCGCCAGGCTGGGAAAACCCGGGCGCCGAGAACTGGATCGAGGCTACGGGGGCGCATTACGTGCTGGGCGCCGAGGTGGCGGGCGGCATGGGCGCGCCCGAGCTTGTGCCCTTTTCCGATCCGGAGGCAGCGAAGGCCTTCGCCGCCCGACATGGCGGCGAGGTGCGGCGCCTGTCCGATATCGCCGATACCGACGTGCTGGCGCCGGCCGAGATCGGCCATTCCGGCGCGCCCTCGGGCGATGACGACATAGACCCCGGCACCGATGACAGCCTGACCGACCGGCTGCGCGCCCTGACCCGAGACGAGGAGAGCTGACCATGCCATCAGGATTGAGCCGCCGCCGCTTCATCGGCATCAGCGCCGCCGGCCTGGCCTCCGCTGCGGTGGGGTCGCGTGCCGGGGCCGGCACGGCATCGGGCCGGCTTTACCAGTGGCGCGGGGTGGCGATGGGGGCAGGGGCCTCCATCACCCTGGCCGATCACCCCGATGCGCCCCGGATCGCCCTGGCCGCGCGGGCCGAGATCGACCGGCTGGAAAACATCTTCAGCCTCCACCGGCCCGACTCGGCGCTGATGCGCCTGAATGCCGAGGGGCGGCTGGCCGCGCCGCCTTTCGAACTACTTGAATGCCTCTCGCTCTGCGGGGCGGTCCATGCGGCAAGCGACGGGCTTTTCGACCCGACGGTGCAGCCGCTCTGGGCCGCCCATGCCGAGGCTTACGCGCGTGGCGCCCCGCCCGACGCCGATGCGTTGCGCGCGGCGCGGCGCAAGCTGGGCTGGGCGGGGTTGCGGATCGCACCGGATGAGCTGCGCGTCGACCGGCCCGGCATGGCGCTTACGCTGAACGGCGTGGCGCAGGGCTATGTGGCCGACCGCGTGGCGCATCTGCTCGAGCGGGAGGGCTTGCGCGACATCCTGGTCAATACCGGCGAGTTTCGCGCCCTGGGTGGCGATCCGCGCGGCGGCGCGTGGAGGGTCACGCTCGACGCCCGACCGGGCCAGGCCCGCAAGGGGGTCTGGGCCACGGATGCCACCGCGAAGGCGCCGCAGGAAAGGGCCGGGTGGCTTGCGGCTGGCCCGATGGACGGACCGGAAGAAACGGGCGGCACGGCGATGGAGGGTGGTGGCGCCGGGGCGGACCCCTTGCACCAGGTGGGGTTGCGCGATCGGGCGCTGGCCAGTTCGGCCCCGCTGGGCACGGTGTTCGACAGCGCCGGGCAGGCCGGGCATATCCTCGACCCGCGGGACGGGATGCCGGCGAAGCCACGCTGGGATCTGGTCACGGTGACGGCGCCGTCGGCGGCTCTGGCCGATGCGCTTTCCACCACTTTCTGCCTGATGGAGCGACCGGATATCGCACGCTGCCTCGGCGCCTTCCCTTCGGCGCGGCTGGCTTATCTGGGCTGAGGTCGCGGGTCAGCCCGAAGTCGGCTTCCGGTCATGGGGGGAGGGGCGGCTCCCTTGGTATTTCGGCTTGCGCGACGCGCCGAACCTCGCTGGCCCTAGTGTTCCACACCTGACACAAAGTTCCCCGTCTGACTCTGCTGCGCCCCCGCTTGCCTGGACGAACCTCCGCGGGGCGGCCATGCGGATATGTGCTTTCCGGTGTCGAGCCGCGCATCGTCGGGCCGCGGTGCGGCGATCCATCGGCTGAACTGCTGCACTTTATGCCTGCAAACGCCGTGTTTGATCGGGTCGAGGCGCCTGGCTCTGCCAGATCGCCGTGGCCCTTGGGGCGGCCCGGCGATGCGCGGCGGCCTTCGGCCTCGATTCCGCGCAGGGCGCGTGTCAGCGA